>NZ_JACIAZ010000003.1:0-971062 GCF_014195045.1 Rhizobium sp. BK591 | reverse complement strand
CGGTCGGATCGGGGGCTGCCGTCAGCGCCAGCGGCAATGCTGAGTGTCGCATCTCTAAATGGCTGGCAACGTCGCGCCTCTAATCAGCTTTGACATTGGGCCAGTTAGAGATGCGACATCGATTGGCCTGAGCACCCGCCCCCTCCTTCGAGGCCCTTCGGGGCACCAGGATGAGGTTCTGTTGGATGTTGCGCTCCACAAAACGTCCATCGAATGCGACTCCGGCAGACCGGCGCTGCGCCGTCTCCGCTTGTCATGAGGAACAAAATTCGTATGGCGAGGTTGTCATTACGATAAGCACAAGACCATGGGAGGAACTCATGCGGAAATCTCTTCAATTCGTCCTGGTTGGCTTGGCCGCCATAACTGGGCTGACCATCTCGCCGACGATCGTTGCCGCGCAGGACTTGGAGTTGCGGCTCGGCCCTGGTGGCGTCGGCGTTTATGACCGTGATCGTGATTATGACCGTTATGACCGCCGCGACCGCGGACGGCGCGGTTGTGATCCGGACGATGCTCTCGACATCGCCCGCAGCGAAGGACTTCGCAGGGCGCAGATCGTCCGCATATCTGCCCGCAGCATCGTCGTCCAGGGCATGACGCGCCGCGGACCGGAGCGAATTGTCTTTGCAAACCAGCGAGGCTGCCCGGAAATCTGAGTAGCGGCGTGAGCTGTAAAGTCGGTCGGCCTTTGTGATTGCGGAACGAATCCGCCCGGTGCAGCCTTGTTTGCGCGGCGGCGCGGAACCTTTGGGCGCTCAGGACATTGCTGCCCATGCGGCGACCTGCATTGGGCCGTCTGCACCTTGGAGCACCATAGGAGGATTCATCATGATGAGCGGTCAATTGAAGGCGCTTCTCGCCGTTCTTGCCGTTGCCGGCTACCAGAACAGAGACAAGATCGGGGAACTCCTGCGGGGCATCCAGAACCCTCAGCAGGCTGGCGCGGGGAACCAGCAGCCGGGCGGGCTTGGGGGCATCCTCGGCGGACTGGGCGGCTCCGGCGGTCTCGGCGGCCTCCTCGGCGGGCTGACCTCAGGCGGCATTGTCAGCGGCGGGCTGGGCGATCTTCTGAAGACATTTCAGCAGAACGGTCACGGCGACAAGATCGAGTCTTGGGTACAGCCCGGTCAGAATGCCGACATCAATGATGGGCAGCTGGCGGAAGCACTCGGGCCTGATGTTCTCAACGAGATCGCCGCCAATACCGGCCTTTCTCATGAGGAGATTCTGGGCCGGCTGAGCCGCGACCTTCCCAAGGCTGTCGACGATCTGACCCCAGAGGGGAAAGTGCCCACCGCCGAAGAGGCGTTTTTGTCATCCGCGAGCCAATCAACCACCTCCGGGCGGCCCGGCACCATCTGATATCGGGACGTCGCCCTCGCCTATCACCGCTGGGCAGGTGCTCGGTCATCGAACGCCTGCCAAAGTCTTCACTTGCAGGCCTGGGGCAGCAGGTTCATGCTTGTCCCTGTCCGCTGGTTGCGGCTGAAAGAGCCGCAACGCATCGGGTTTTCGCGAGATGCGTCCGATGGAGTGCGCGGGCTGCGGTTTCGATATTCAGAGCGGTTTTGCTTTCTGTCCGCGATGCGGCGCAAGGCAGCCTGTCACCTGCGCCGCCTGCGGCTATGCCTGTCAGCCCGATTTTGCCTTCTGCCCGCAATGCGGCGCATCGATATCAGGCAAAGTCCAACCTGCATCGAAGCCCAACATCGAAGCGATAACGACGCCTAAGCCGGACAGCGATGCCGACCGGCGGCCGGTGACCGTGCTCTTTGCCGATCTCTGCGGCTTCACGACGCTGAGCGAGCAGATCGATCCCGAAGTCATGCGGGTGCTGCAGAACGAATTGTTCGAAGAGATGGCACAGGCGGTCGAGGCTTATGGCGGCTTTGTCGACAAGTTCGTCGGTGATGCGCTCCTGGCGCTGTTCGGCGCGCCGGTCGCCCATGAAGACGATCCGGTTCGGGCGCTTAACGCCGCACTCAATATGATCAAGCGCGCCACGGAGGTCGGCGAGCGCTGGCACGCACGCGCCGGCGTGCCGTTGCGTCTGCATATCGGCATCAATAGCGGCCCTGTTGTCACCGGCGGCTTCGGTGCAGTCAGTACGAAATCCTATTCGGTGACCGGCGATACGGTGAATACCGCGCAACGCCTGCAGTCCATGGCCGGCGAAAACGAGATCCTCGTTGGGCCGCTGACCTACCGCCTCACCCGCCATGCCTTCGCCTTCGACAGTCTCGGGGCTCAGACCTTGCGAGGCAAAAGCGGAAACGTGCAGGTCCATCGGCTGACCGGGCTGTCGGAAGCGCCGCATACGGCGCGTGGACTTGAAAGTTTCGGCCTGCGGGCGCCAATGATCGGACGGGACAGGGAGTTGTCGGGCTTGCTGACATGCCTCGACCTCGCCTGCGGCGGCGCGGCACAGCTTGTCCGCCTGATTGGCGAAGCGGGTATCGGCAAGTCGCGGCTGGTCAACGAGTTCGTCGCAATCGCTAGCAATACTGCCCGTTTTCAGGGCCTTGCCATCCGCAAAGCGACCTGCTCTCCCCTCGGCGAACAATCCTATGGGACGCTCGCCGCCGTGGTGCGCAGCGCCTACGGCATCGGCGAGCGGGATGATCTTGCCAGGACGCGGCAATTGCTGGCAACGGGGTTCGCCGCGCTCGATCTGACGCCGGAGGACGTGGAGGCACTTTTGCCGCTCTTTTTGCATGTCCTTGGTCTCGGAGATCCCGATGGCGCGTTGCGCCACATTGAGCCGGAGCAGTTGCGGCGGCAGATTTTCTATGCCGTCCGCACCGTCTTCGAGCGGCGGTTGGGACAAGGCCCCCTGCTGCTCGTCATCGAGGATCTGCATTGGGCGGACGCCGCCTCGCTTGAGGTGCTGCGCTTCATGATGGATCGGCTGGAGCGCAGCCGGCTGATGCTGCTTGTGATCTACCGGCCGACATCGCAGACCGACCCGCTGAACTCCAATCGTGTCAGCGTCACCGTGCAACGTCTTGAGCCACTCTTTGCAGCCGACGGGCAGAAGCTGCTTGCTGCCTTTTTTGGCGAGGGCCATAGCAAGTTGCCGGTGACGGTGCGCAAGCGCATCCTCGATCGCGCCGGCGGCAATCCGCTTTTCATCGAAGAAATCCTGCGCGGACTGATCGACATGGGCACGTTGCACGATGATGGTCAGCATGGCGACGGCCAGCACTGGCATGTCGCCGCCGAAGACACCGATGTCGATATCCCGGTCAATCTGCAGGCCCTGCTGCTTGCCCGCGTCGATCGGCTGCCGCAGGAGATCAGGCGGCTGGCGCAGGAGGCGGCGGTGGTCGGCCCGAAGTTCGATACCGCCCTGCTCCGCACCGTCGCCACCGACCCGGCCGGCATCGACGCTGCCTTGGATTACCTCTGCGATGCCAATATCATCGAGGAATTGCGCGGGTCCGATGCCGTGGTATCGCCGGGCTATCGCTTCAGCCAGACGCTGATGCACGATGTCATCTACCATAATCTCCTGCTGCAGCGGCGGGTGGAGCTTCATCAACGGATCGGCCGGGCTCTGGAACGTCAGTATGGCGCAGCGCCCGACCGGCCCGAGCATCTGGCGCAACTTGGCCATCATTTCAGCCTGACCACCGAAAAGTCCAAGGGCGCCAGCTATCTGATGGCGGCAGGCGATCTGGCGCGCAAGACCTACGCCAATGATGACGCCATGCGTCTCTATCGGCAGGCGCTTGCGGCCTTTGCCAACGAGGCGGAAGTGACACCGGAGCAACTGGCACTGCTGGAGCGTCTTGCCGATCTCTGCGGTCCTGCCGGCCTGCGCGACGCCGCCTTGGCCCATTATCAGCGAGCGCTTGCGATCCACCGCGCCAAAGACAATCCGATTGCCGCGGCGAGGATATTGCGCAAGATCGGCCGTTTGCATCTCGATGCCGGTCGCCGCGATCAGGCGGAGATCCATTGCGCCGAAGCTGAAGCGACGATCGCAACCGTGGATGCGCCGGTCGAACGTGCGCATGTCCTGCAAGAGCGCGGCCATCTCGCCTTCCGCATGGGCGATCAGGCTGCCGCTGCCGAGTGGGCGACGCAGGCGCTGCAATGCCTGCAAACGCTGCCGATCGACGGCACGACCGAGGCCGGACGGGAGACGGCGCGGGCGATGGCAGAGGCGCTGAATACCAAGGGTGCAGCCCTTGCGCGACTCGGACGTAGCCGCGAGGCCGTGCAGGAAGTGGAGCGCAGTCTCTCCGTCGCCGAAAAGGCCGATCTGCAAAGTGCCGCCTGCCGCGCCTATTCCAATCTTGGCGTTCTCTACACGATCGTCGATCCGGCCAGCGCCATCAAGATCTGCCGGCGAGGACTGGAGGTCGCGACCCGTATTGGCGATCTCGGCTTCCAGGCGCGTCTTCTCGCCAATCTCGCCGTTGCCTGCTGCACCTTTACCGATCGGTGCGCCGCCGAGGGCGTACCGGCGGCGGAGAAATCAGTCGAAATCGACCGGGCGCTCGATCAGCGCGACCATCTCTCCGTGCCGCTGATCGTGCTCGGCCAGATTCATCAATGCCACGGGCAGCCGAAGCTAGCTCGTAAGTATTACGAGGAAGCCCTTGAGGTTGCGAAGGAAATTGATGAACCGCAACTGCTCTTTCCGTGCTATGATGGCTTGGCGACACTCAGCCTCGAGCATGACGACATGGACGCGGCAGAACGGTATTTCACGCTGGCACAGGATGTGTGCATCCGCCACAACCTCGATCCAGGCACGCTCGTCGTCTTGCCGTTTCTCGACTGACCCGTCCTCGTTGCAGTGATCGCCGGAGATCGATTTGGCAAGTCGATTCAAAAACATAAAGGGAGGAACGAAACATGCAGGAGAACCACGCCGCAAGGCCATTGCAGCCGGGAGATCGCGCGCCGAACGTGGTGCTGGATGCCATCACCCGCCAGGGGAAAGTTGCCATCGACGATTTTCGCGGCCAGAAGCCGGTGCTCGTCGGGTTGTTCCGCGGATTGCATTGCCCCTTCTGCCGCCGCCAGATCGCCGCCATGGCCGAACTCACCGATGCCTTGCTGGAGAAGGGCATCGACAGCCTGACCGTCGTCAACACACCGATCGACCGCGCCCGCCTCTATTTTCGCTACCATCCGCTTCCCAATCTGCTGGCGGCCTCGGACCCGGAGCGGGTATCGCACAAGGCCTTCGGCCTGCCGAACCTTCAATTTACCGAAGACGAGAATGACTGGCCGCATAAAATCAGCATGAATGCGGTGACGTCGATGCGCATCGACATGCCGGACGAGCTTCCAGCGCCCATGGACCTGATGGCAGCCGTGGAATTTCTCGACAAGGCCGATGGTTACGAATTCACCGAAGATGACAAGCAGATGATCGCCACCGGCCACGGCCAGCTTGTCGGTGAATTCCTGCTCGATCGGGATGGCGTCGTGCGCTGGTGCTTCACCGAAGTCGAGGAGGATGGTCGTCATATGTTCGGCGGCCCTGCCCCTCGCGAAGTGATGTCGGCAGCGTCGAACATGGCTGTTTGAAGCAAAAGAGGCCGTTCTTGACCGGTTGAACGCCGGAGCAAGGCGGGCCATTCCAAACCCGCGTGCTCGCCGTCATTCCGCCCTGAATTTGGCGTGGCAGGTCGTGCAGGTCTGGAGCATGAGGTGGAACGCGTGTTCCGCCGGCATTGCCAGGAGATCCTGCTCGTTGCGGACGTGAGTGCCGAGCGGTCCGCCGCCCATGGCCTCGCCGGGCTTCATGCGCATGCTGGCAGACATCGATCCCGGGTTACTCCGGGCGGCGGCGTCCAGCGCGACCGCGTAGTCGCGCAGGTCGTTCGCGATCCGGTCGAACCGCTCGCGCTCCGCGGGGATGTTCGGCCTGGCCTTCGACTGTGGACTGACGGCCTCGGACATGAAGTGTCCGGAGAGAACGACACCCGACCTGTCGCGGATTGTATCGGCAGCCCAGCTGAACTCGTTAGCCGTGTAGCTCGCCGGATCCTTGAACATGCCGGAGATGGTCTTAACCGCCGCGGCCATGGCCTTCATGTCGGCCTGCCGAAGCGCTACGACATCCTCGGTCGCCGGCGACGAGACTGCCGTGATCGGCATCACACCCACGACGAAGAGCAAACCGAACATGTTCGCAAAAATGGTTCGTCTCATAAGGCTGCTTTCCGAATCCGAGATCGTGCCGCTTGCGACTACCGATATCCGTTCTCATCGGGGCAATAAAAGGGCGGGCGCCCTCCCCGATACGCCGCATCTCGCGATGCTCCAAGCCGATCAGGAAGCGTTAACCGCCGCCGATTAGTCTGCGCCCCTCGGCAGGAGAGGATCGATGAAAGGTGGCTATTCACTGGCCCAGATAGGGCTTCACTGGCTGGTCGCCCTCATGGTGCCGGTGCAGTATCTGACGGGTGGCAGCATCGAGAGAACCCACCATGCCGTCCACATGGGGATGGCGCCGGCTTATTGGGACGTCGTTCAGCACCAGCTCCATAACTATGCAGGAATGGCGATCGGACTGCTGATGGGCGCACGGCTGGTTCTTCGTATCCTTCAGCCGCCAGAGATCGGCGCGCCCGGCACATGGAGCGGACGAGCCGCCACGGCGCTTCATCACGCCTTCTACGCCGCCATCATTGGACAGGCCTGCATGGGATTGGTCGCGAGCTACGTCTGGTTCGCGATCGCGCCGTACCACGTTGTCGGGTCGAGGATCATCCTGGCGATGGTCGCGCTGCATCTCGCCGCGGCGATCTGGCATACGCTCGTCGTCCGTGACGATACGGTCGACCGGATACTGCTGCCGCGCCGGAAGCGGTCAGTCAAAAATCTGTAACGTGGCGAGCGTCAGCAGGACATAGCGGCCCGCCTTGGCGACGAAAACCAGGATCGTGTAGCATTATAGCGCCAAAGGAAGCTCTAGCTTGTGCATAACGTGATGTTCGCGCCACATAAAGGACTCGAACATCCGTGACACAGAGGTCTTAATTGAAATCCGGCTGCATTGCATGTAGGCCGTTGGGAATGGGCAAGATGTACCGAATCGCAATGAGCAAGCTGCTCGTGATGATACGGCTGGTGATCGTCGTATCACTGGCGGGGTACTCGTTGTCGAACGCTAACGCAGCGATGCACGGCTCCTCCTTCCCCGATCTCAAAGCCGTTGTGTCCGACGTGACGTCGCCCCATGAAGGCCACGACATGACGGAGGCCGCCCGTCATGGCCACGCGCATGGCGACGTATCTCATGATGGCGATGGCCCGTCGAAGCTCGTCAAGCAGGAATGCTGCAAGGACTTCTGTGGCGGGCTTGGCATCATTTGTGATGGCCCCGACGTCGGCGGACCCGTCGTGACCTCGATCCGGCAGTTCGTTGACGACCGGACGACCATTGGCGAACTGCCGCCCCTCCACCGTCCCCCGAATATCTGAATAGAGACACACCCGCTTGATCGGGTCCCGTCGGTCGCGTGCCTTTTAGGCGAGCGCCCACAGGTTATCTCTTGTTCGGAAACTTCATAATGAAACCCTCGCTTTTCGTGGTGGGGCTGCCGCTTCTTGTCGGCGGCTGCGCATCCACGCTTCCTCCCGACGTGGTGGCATCCTCCGCCGCCGTCGAACAGCCGTCCGCGCGCGCCATCACATACCGGTCGCCGATCTCGGGCTATGAAGCCAGGCAGCCCGTCGACCCCAAGCCTTGGCGCAGACAGAACGATCTGCAGTCTCCAGCAAATGGAGATGCCTCATGATCGGGCCTAGAAGAATAATCATGGCGCTGGCATTCCCGCTGGCGCTAAGCGGTTGCGTCACGGGCGACGACTATTCCCGCAATGAGGCGGGCTTCATTTCCGTCGCCAACAAGACCGCCAGTGTCGAGGCGAAAGAGACCGTCTGGATCCAGAACCAGAACCAGGCCCGTTCTGCGGGGGCGCAGGTCAAAAGCCTGCTTGCTCGAACGAAACCTCTCGACGTCGAGACGGCCGTCCAGATCGCCCTGCTCAACAACAAAGGCCTCCAGGCCGCCTATGCCGATCTTGGCGACCGTGCGGCTGACGCCTGGCAGTCGACGATGTTCATCAACCCGACAGTCTCCTTCGGTACCACAGGGATCGGAACTCCGGAACTTCAAGCGTTCAAGACGATCGAGGGGATGATCACAACGAACATCCTGGCGCTCGCGACGAAGAGCAGGGACGTGGCGATCGCCGACACACGCTTCCGGCAGGCGCAGTTGACCGCGGCCGTGAGAACGCTCCAGGTTGCCGCCGACACACGGCGTGCCTGGATCGGTGCAGTCGCGGCCTGGGAGAACGTCGGGCAGCTCCAGCGCGCCCAGGCGACGGCCGATGCCGCTTCGGAGCTCGCGGCGAAGCTGGGCGAGACCGGTGCGATGACCAAGGGCGCCCAGGCACGTGAACATGTGTTCGTCGCCGAAATCGCCGGAGAAACGGCGAAGGCCCGCCTGGCGGCCCGCCTCGCCAAGGAGGAGCTGACGCGACTGATGGGCCTCTGGGGCTCCGAGCTGGACTATCAGGTTCCGAACAGCCTGCCGCCGCTGCCCAAGTCCGTCGCAAAACGCGACACCATCGAAGCCGAAGCACTCCGAAACCGGATAGACCTCCAGGTCGCGAAGCTCGAACTCGAAGCCACAGCCAGGTCCTATGGCCTGACCGAAGCGACGCGCTACGTCACCGACCTCGAGATCCTGACCGGCTTCGAAACGGAACGGGAAATCGAGGACGACGAGAAGAAGACAAGGACGACCGCCCAGGTCGAACTGGAGTTCGCAATCCCGATCTTCGACACGGGCAAGGCCCGGATGCGCAAGGCCGAGGTGGCATACATGCGGGCGGCGAACTTACTGGCGGAGAAAGCGGTCAACGTGCGCTCGGAAGCGCGCTCCGCCTACGAGGCCTACCGCTCGAACTACGACATCGCCCGGCACTACCGCAACAACGTCGTGCCGCTGCGCGCCAAGGTCGAGGAGGAATCCCTGCTGACCTACAACGGCATGATCACCAACACGTTCGAGCTGCTGACCGACACCCGCGACAAGATCAACTCCATCCTGCTCTCCGTCAACGCGAAGCGAGACTTCTGGCTGGCCGAAGCCAATCTCGCGCCTGCCATCTACGGCGGCGGCGCGACGAACGCCTCGGCAGAGACCGAGGTCGCCGCTGCTTCCGGGAGCGGCGGTGGCGGCGGCCATTGAGAAAGGAAATTACCATGTTCAACAGACGACAACTGTTCGGTGCAAGCGCGGCCATACTGGCGGCGGGAGCCTGGACGAAGACATCGGCGATGGGTCTGCCCGACGCTCCGACAATGGAATCGGCGGACATGCAGCCGCCGCTCCACCCGACCTCGGGTCCGGACTACCAGCCGGTCGTCACCCTCAACGGCTGGACCCTGCCCCACCGGATGAATAACGGCGTCAAGGAGTTCCACCTCGTCGCCGAGCCGGTCGAGCGCGAGATGGCCGACGGCATGACAGCCTATCTTTGGGGCTATAACGGCCAGTCTCCGGGGCCGACGATCGAGGCGGTGGAAGGCGACCGCGTCCGTATCTTCGTCACCAACAAGCTGCCGGAGCACACGACGATCCACTGGCACGGCATGATCCTGCCGTCGGGCATGGACGGCGTCGGTGGCCTGACGCAACCGCACATCCCGGTCGGCAAAACCTACGTCTACGAGTTCGATCTCGTGAAGTCCGGGACCTTCATGTACCACCCGCATTCCGACGAGATGGTCCAGATGGCCATGGGCATGATGGGCTTCTTCGTCATCCATCCGAAGGATCCGAAGTTCATGCGCGTCGATCGCGACTTCGTCTTCCTGCTCAACGCCTACGACATCGATCCCGGCTCCTACGTGCCGCGGATCATGGAGATGACCGACTTCAACATGTGGTGCTGGAACAGCCGCGTGTTTCCGGACATCAGCCCCCTCGTCGTTTCCAAGAACGACAGGGTGCGGGTGCGTGTCGGCAACCTGACGATGACGAACCATCCAATCCATATGCATGGCTACGA
This sequence comes from Rhizobium sp. BK591, assembly GCF_014195045.1. Classification (NCBI taxonomy): domain Bacteria; kingdom Pseudomonadati; phylum Pseudomonadota; class Alphaproteobacteria; order Hyphomicrobiales; family Rhizobiaceae; genus Rhizobium; species Rhizobium sp. BK591. Next base: position 961,007 of record NZ_JACIAZ010000003.1, on the reverse strand, counting down.
TTTCGAGGTGACATGCACCGACGGCGGCTGGGTCCGGCCGGAGGCGCGGTGGCCGGAGGTCAGCATCGACATTCCGGTCGGCGCGATGCGCGCCTACGAGTTCGATGCCAAGTACCTCGGCGACTGGGCGATCCACTGCCACAAGTCCCATCACACGATGAACGCCATGGGTCATGACATCCCGACTTTCATCGGTGCAGACAAGTCGAAGGTCGCCGAGAAGATCAGGAAGCTGCAGCCGGACTACATGCCCATGGGTACCAAGGGCATGGCCGATATGGGCGAAATGGAAATGCCAATTCCCGAGAACACCGTTCCGATGATGACCGGCTGGGGGCCACACGGCCCCATCGAGATGGGCGGCATGTTCTCGGTCGTGAAGGTTCGCGAAGGCATCTCGGCGGACGACTACTCCGATCCCGGCTGGTACGAAAACCCGCCGGGAGCGCAGGCCTGGGAGTGGACCGGCGAGCTGCCGGACGCGACCAAGGCCAAAGACGCAAAGACGCAAATCACGCCGAAGCCGACAAAAGGCTGAGGCCCAATCTCCCACGTCAAGAAAGGATCTACGCATGAAGAACTACGTATTGGCACTGGCGCTCGTCGCCCTGACAACCCCGGCGCTCGCGTCCGGCAATCACGCCGGCGGCCATGGCGACAAGATGGCCATCGGCGAGCCTGGCGACAAGGCGAAAGCGACGCAGACGATCCGCGTCACGATGAAGGAAACCGAGGACGGGAAGATGCTGTTTACTCCGGCCGTCTTCAATGTCCGCAAGGGACAGACGGTCAAGATCGCGATCAAGAATGCCGGAACCGTCGACCACGAGTTTGTGCTCGATCAGGAAGACAAGATTCTCGAGCACAAGGCCGTCATGGAGAAGTTCCCGGAGATGGAGCATGACGATCCGAACTCGATTCGTCTTCCAGCCGGCCAGTCCGGCGAGATCGTCTGGAAGTTCACCACCGACGGCGAATTCAAGTTCGCCTGCCTGATCCCCGGCCACTACGAAGCCGGTATGCACGGCGACGTCACCGTCGCTGGCAAGTAATCTGCAAAAGGAGCCATAACCATGAAAACTGTTATGATCAAAATCGGCGTTGCCGCCCTGCTTTCGGCCAGTGCAGCCTTCGGTGCGTTCGCCCAGGAATTCACCAAGGGCGTCGTCAACAAGGTCGACACCAAGGCGAAGAAAGTCACCATCAAGCATGAGGACCTGAAGGGCCTCGACATGCCGGCGATGACGATGGTCTTCCGGGTCGAGGACCCGGCGCTGCTCGAAAAGCTGAAGGAAGGTTCGAACATCGAGTTCGTTGCCGAACGCGTGAATGGCAAGCTGACCGTCATCGAAGTAAAGTAGGGGACTCCTGCCGCCCGGCCTCGATCCGGGCGGCAGGACATCGAGGAGTGGAAACGATGCACAGGAGAATTTTCATCGCGTGGGCGGCATCAGCCCTGGCGTTCTGTGGCGGAAGGGCCTTCGCCGTCGCGCCGGCGAAGATGACCGTCTACAAGGATCCGAACTGCGGCTGCTGTCATGAATGGTCGAAGGCGATGGCGGCCGCAGGATTTTCGGTCGACGCCCGCGACACCGACGATCTTGCCGCGGTCAAGGCGCGGCTGGGCGTACCTGTCGACCTGGAGGGATGCCACACTGCCGTCGTCGAGGAATACTACCTCGAAGGACACGTTCCGCTCGAAGCCGTCCAGCGTCTGCTGCGGGAACGGCCGCCGGTCCGTGGGCTGGCCGTGCCCGGCATGCCTCCTGGTTCGTTGGGAATGGGCGACGACCAGCAGGCGTCCTTCGACGTCTATGCGATCCCCTCGGGGACCGCCGCGCCATACGTGTTCATGGAGGTCCGCCCCCGGAAGGGCTGACGCACTCGATCGGCCAAGCCATGTCGTACGACCGCTCAGGAAACCGGACTGTTGCAGAGCGCCGCCCAGAGATCGTGCTTCCAGTCGGCCCCCGGCCGCGCCGACACGTCGACCGCATAGTCGGCGGAATTGATCCGGACCGTGGCGGGCGAAACGCAGCGCACGCTCGCCTGGTGTCTTCCTCCGTCCCGATAGAGCACTGTCCCGCCGCCGTCGAACTCCAAAAGCGCAATGACGACGTCGAAATCGAAGGTGGGATCGCGGGCGGGCCTGCCCTCTGCCAGACTGAGGCTGACCGACCGGCTGCTGCCGAACGAAGCTGTATGGAAGATCGCAAATTCGGACGCCGCCGATATCGACGCGGACTGCGTGCAAAGGATCAAAAGCAGAAGGATCCGGTGCATTTACCCCTCCCGTGGTCAATGCATCTCGATCCTATCATATCCGAGGAGACCACGCGAATATTCGCATGGCTGGCCGGCCGTGTTTGAGTCACGCGGCGTCACTCCGGAAGACCGGCCTTGCGATAGCCGTCGATGAAATGCGCAAGCGTACGAGCGTCGCGGAAGGGCTCGGTCGCCGCCCAGTGGCGGGTTGAAAAATGCGGGTTGGCGACGAGGAACAGTTCGACCTCGGCGCGCGCTTCGTCGAGCCGGCCGAGCTGGGCAAGGCTTGCCGCCAGGAAACGGCGTGAGCTCGTCCGATAGGTCTCGTCCCGGCGCAGCGTCTCGACGGCAGATTCGTACTCACCGGCGGCATATTGCGCCTGGCCGAGCGTCAGATAATACCAGCTTGCCGGAAACGGGTTCAGCCGAAAGGCCTTGGCGATGTGCTCACGCCCCTCCCCGATCCGCCCGGCGAGAACCGCGATGTCGGACAGCGCCGCAAAGGTGTCGGCCTCGTTGGGATCGAGCTCGATCGCCTTGGCGAATTCCGCATCCGCCTCGTCGAAGCTGCGCTCATAGGCCAACAGGTAGGCCAGGATCCAACGACAGCCGGCATCGTTGGGGTCGATTGCGACAGCCTTGCGTGCCAGTTCCAAGGCAAGGCTGCGGGTCGGTTGCGTTGGTCCGCCGCTGTGGACCTCTCCCATCCAGTGGTTGATGGCGAGCCAGCGATAGGCCTCGGCATAGTCCGGATCGAGCGAGATCGCACGCATCAGCATCAGATGCGCTTCCCGCGCCGTCTGCGGTGAATCATCCATCAGCCTGCGCGCCCGCACACAGAGATCGTAAGCCTCGAGGTTCTTCGGTCGGTTGCGCGGCGGCGGCGCGCGCAGACGGCCGAGCAGCGCCTCGACGATCTTGCCGGTGACCTCGTCCTGAACGGCAAAGATATCGTCCAGGCTGCGGTCGAAGCGTTCCGCCCATAGATGATCGCCACTGACCGCGTCGACCAACTGAGCGTTGATCCGCACCTGCCCTGCGGCGCGTCTTGCGCTCCCCTCCAGCAGGTAGCGCACCCCGAGTTCCTCGGCGATGGCGCGCACGTCCATCGCCCTTCCCTTATAGGAAAAGGCCGAGTTGCGGGCGATGACGAACAGGCCCGGCATCCTGGAGAGATCAGTGATCAGGTCCTCGGTCAGCCCATCCGCAAAGGATTCCTGCTCGGGATCGTTGCTGATATTGACGAAGGGCAGCACAGCGATCGATGGCTTGTCGGGCAGCGGCAGAGGTGTTCGCTTCACGCCGCCGAGATGATTGATGGCGCCTGCAAAGCGGTAGCCGACGCGCGGCACCGTGGCGATCCATTCACCGCCATCGGCGGCCGGGCCGAGCAGCTTGCGCAACTGCGCGATCTGGACAGTGAGATTGCCTTCCTCGACCGCCCTGCCCGGCCACGCCGCATCCATCAATTCGGCCTTCCCCAAGATTTCGCCGGGCCGCCTGACAAGTGCTTCAAGCAGCTTTACCCCGCGATGGCCAACGGCAACGGGATCGTCGTTCCGAAGGAGCGTTCCCGCCCCCGGATCAAGCACGAACGGACCAAAGGCAAAGCGCGATCCCATGGGGCGCATCCTAGAGACATTAACGCTTGGATGGAACTATTCGTCCGCTTAAGCCACCATGGCATCAAGGACGCGAGCGCCGGCCGGGACTGAGCGACGTCTGGGCAAGGTTGCCTGGAATCCAAAACGCAACGAATGCACGGCCTGCTGCCAGAGGAAGCTGGATTTCAAGCCTGCCGGACGATGGCGCCGATGACATTGACCAGAAGGCGCGCGGCGGTCAGGGCTGACAGACCGTCAACGTCTGCGGGAGGATAGAGTTCGACAAGGTCGAATCCCGCAATCTCAGCCCGCTTGCCGAGGCCGGCAATCAGATCGATCACCTCGGTGTAAGTGAGGCCGCCAGGGGTACGCGCCGCCACGCCCGGCATGATACTGGGATCGATGCTGTCACAATCGAGGGTGACGACGACCCGGGCTCCTTCCGGAATATACTGAAGAGCGGCCTCGACGCCTCGAGCGTGGATCTCGCGGGCGGTCACGAAGCGGCTGCCATAGCGCTGCGCCGCCTCGATGTCGGCGAGGCGCGCACTGCCGACGCTGCGCAGGCCGACCTGCACCATGCCGGCGACATGCGGCATCTCGCTTGCCCGACGCATCGGACTTGAATAGCCGTAGCGTTCACCATGCACTTCGTCGCGCCAGTCGATATGGGCATCGATCTGCAGGACCCAGACAGGCCCTTGATCGGCAAAGCCGGCAAGGAAGGGAATGGTCACGGAACAGTCGCCACCGAGCAGGATCGGTACCGCCTGCAAAGCCAGCACCTCGCGCGTCTTCGCCTCGATGCGGCCCCGGTTGCCGGGATTGTCATGCAGGATGGTCTGGATGTCGCCGGCATCGATGCATGAGACCGGCCCGCCGTCGAACAGCGGGCCGCCGAGATCGAAATCCCAGTGCTCAAGGAGTGGTGCATCGTCCTGGCTCGCCGCGCGGATGGCACCAGCGGCCAGGGCGTAGCCGCTGCTGTTCTTGCCGGGATAGGTGCTGCCATGGGCGGCTGCAAAGATCACCGCACGGGGCAAACGTCCATTGGGGAGGCGATCGGGAAGGCCGAGAAAGGAAAGCGGAGCTGTCATTTCCTGATGGTCCTGATGATGTCTGGCTGAAACTGTCGTGCCGAGGGTTTACGGTTGGGATGAAATTGGGCGCTGACCTGTTTAATCCCTTTGGACGTTTTTGAGAACTTTTTGGAAAAACTTAAGTACGACGCTCCCCTCTGTCCTGCAGAATTCATCCTCTTTGACGTCGAGGCTCCCGGAGCCTCAAAGCCTATGGTCTGACGAGGATAATCTGCATGACTGCCGAAAGCATCACATCACCGCACGCGGACCGCATTCCATGGGCGGCGATGACGGGCATTATCGCCACCGTCACGGTGTTCGCCGTGGCCCAGGGACTGACCTATCCGCTGCTCAGTTTTATCCTGGAGCGACAGGGAACGACATCCGGGCTGATTGGCCTGTCGGCGGCGATGACGCCGCTGGGTTTCATTGTGTCGGCCCCCTTCATTCCGGCGCTTTCGCGGCGCGTGGGCGGAGCGCGGCTGGCGATCCTGTGTTCGATCCTCGCCGCCCTCACGCTGATCGCGATCGCCTGGAAACAGGACGTCTGGGCCTGGATACCGCTGCGCTTCCTGCTCGGCTTCTTCGCCAATCCGCTCTACGTGATCAGCGAAACCTGGCTGATCTCCATCACGCCAGCACCACGCCGAGGCCGCATCATGGGCCTCTATTCATCGATCGTTTCGGGTGGCTTCGCCATTGGCCCGCTGTCGCTCGGCCTCGCCGGCACTGAGGGTTGGCCGCCCTTCATGATCGGCATCGCCGCCTTCCTCCTCTGCGGCCTGATCGTGCTTGCGGTCGCCCCGCGCCTGCCCGCCACGCCTGAGGAAGGCAAGGCAACATCCGTCGGCGGCTTCTTCGCACTGGCGCCGCTGCTGTTGTTTGCGGTTTTCGCGGCCGCCGCCTTTGAGCAGATCCTGCTTTCGCTGTTTGCGGTCTATGGCGCCGCCCTGGGCAGCGGCGAGGAGCGTATCGCTTCGCTGATCACCTGCTTCATCGCAGGCAATGCCGCGCTGCAGATCCTGCTCGGGCGCGTGGCCGAGCGGTTCGGGTCGACACGGACCATGTTGCTTTGCGTCCTGACTTGCCTGGCCAGTTGCCTCTTGCTGCCGCTCGTCTTCGATGCGTGGCTCATCTGGCCGCTGGTTTTCACCTGGGGCGGCGTCTCGTTCGGGATCTATACCCTGTCGCTGATCCAGCTCGGCGAGCGTTTCACCGGCCAGGCCTTGATCGCCGGTAACGCCGCCTTCGCCTTGGTATGGGGCATCGGCGGCATCGTGGGCTCGCCCGCGACAGGACTGGCGATGCAACGGATTGGCCATCAGGGGCTGCCATCGTCCCTCGCCCTGCTCAGCTGCATATTGGCGGTGCTTCTGATCGCGGAAAGGCGACGGGGCTGAGCGAGCCACTGGGTTTGACACAAATGCGGGCTTGGCGTCTCACAAGCAGCCCGGTTTTGCGATGGATCACCTGCACTCAATTTAGCAGGTTGAGCAAATATATAACACGTTATATAACCATCGATACAAATGGGGGAATGGCATGGTCGAGGATGTGGTCCGAACGCTCGGGTTTCTGTGCATGGGCAGCCGTCTGAGGCGCATCGGCGAGAGGTTGCAGGCAGATACGCAGCAGATCATCGACGAGATCGGCCTTGGCATCCAGGCGGGCCAATACCCATTCCTGGCGGCGATCGACCGGGCCGGCCCGCTGACGGTCGGCGAGCTGGCGCAGGCAGTGGGCATTACCCAGCCGGGCGCCACGAGGACCACCGGCCAGCTTCTCGAACTCGGTTTCGTCGACATGCAGCCGGCGCCGGATGATCAGCGCCGCCGATTGGTCTCGCTGACCGACAAGGGCCAGGAACTCATCGACTATTCGAAGATATCGGTCTGGCCGCGTGTCGCGGCAGCCGTCGCCGATCTCTGCGGCGATCTCGACGGGCCGATTCTCGAACAGCTCGCCGCCATCGAGGACGGGCTTGCAGAGGCGCCGCTGGCACAGCGGAGCCCCGCCAAGGAGAAAACACGATGAAACATGTTCTCGACCGTCCAATCTGGAGCGCGCTGGAGAGCGCGCACTCCCATCTTGCGGAAGGCAATGAAAATGCGCGGCGATACCCGCCGTCGATCGTCCCCTTCGCGGCGTCTGCCGACGACAGGCCGGAGAGCCTCGACGCGCTGGAGGCGCTGCCGGCGTCGGAGGAGAGCATGATCCTCGTTGAAGCCGGACCGATCGTCATCCCAGCGGGGCTAGCCGTCGTCGCCGAGGCATCGGTGGTGCAGATGGTTGCCGAGCGGCCTCAAGGGCGAATTTCGGATTCTCGCATCGAGCCGCTGACGGAGGCGGACGCCGCCGACATGCTGGCCTTGGCGACATTGACCAAACCCGGGCCGTTCACCCTGCGGGCCCAGAGCCTCGGCAGCTTCTGGGGGATCAGAAGCGAAGGCCGCCTGGTGGCCATGGCCGGTCAGCGAATGCGGCAGACCGGCTTCATCGAGCTCAGCGGGCTTTGCACCCATCCCGATTTCCAGGGGCGCGGTTTCGGCACCCTGCTTTTCCGTTTCGTTGCCGGCGAAATCGCATCCAGCGGCGACACGGCCTATCTGCATGCCTATGCGGCGAATATCTCGGCCATTTCCCTCTACAAAACGCAGGGTTTTACTCTTCGCTCGGAGATGAACATGCGCGTGGTCAAACGCCGTTCCTGAGCGGTGTTCCCTTCCTATCGTACCGCCGCCGGCAGCACTTCGAATTTCCAGAACTTTTCCGGGCCGAAATAGGCCGTGGAAAATGCGCGGATATCGCCGGCGGTGACCTTGTCGTAGCCGCCGAGACTATCGCGTATCCGGTCTAAACGACGCGAATCCGTCTGAGCATGGTGCAGATATGAGAGCCAATATTCATTGCTCTGCTGCTGATGCTTCAATGTCTCAATGATGGGTTCCCGGGCGCGCGCAAGCTCGTCCGGGGAGACCTCCTGCGATCTGAGATCATTGGCGATCTCGTCGACAAGGGCGTAAAAGCGCGCGACCTTTTCCGGGCCTGTCTCGACGTAGAAATAGGCGTAGCCATAGCCAGGGACTTCCCTTGACAGGTCGACGTCGCCCTGCACGGCATAGCTTGCGCCTTCTGCAATGCGAAACTGGTCGATCAGCCTGTTCTGGAAAATCTGCACGGCGACATTGGCGGTGAAGGAGCGCGGCAGATCGGAGAGCAGATCGCCGATGGGAGCTCCAACGACGGCGGCGGCATTGTCTGCCCTGCCGCTATGGGCCTGCAAAACGGGCTTTACGGTCGTCGCCGGAAAACGCACCTCGTCCCGATCGGTGCTCGACGCCGTCTCCGGGCGCGGCGGCAAAGCGCCAAAGGTTTCAGCCGTCAGCCCGATTGCGTCGTCCACCGTTACGTCGCCGACGATGGTGATGTCGATCGGGCCATTGGAAACCATCGGCCGGAACAGCGCCTCGAAATCGTCCGGCTTGGCGGCGGACAATTGCGCGCGGTCGGGGAAGGTCCAGCGCGGATCGCCGGAATGCACGAGACCTGCGAAATCGCGGCTGACAACGCCGCCGGGCGACGCGTCATACTGATTGAGGCCACTCAAATAGGCCTGCTGCACACGCTTGAACGCCTCGGGACGGTAGGCTGGATCGGAGGTGTAGGCGGTCATCAGCTGCAGCTGCGTCGCAAGATCTTCAGTCCGTGTACGACCGTCGAACCTGAAGGAGCTGTCGCCGACCGAGAAGTCGACGCCGACGATGTTGGCGGTCAGCGCTTTCTGTATATCCTCCTAATCCATGGCCTTCACGCCGGACAGCACGACGGCCGGAGATGCCCAGGTCGCGAGGGAACGGTCGCGCGGCAAATCCAGCCGACCGCGGCCGATATCTTCGCGCACCAGCACTTCGTTGGCACGCAGCTTGGTCGGCTTAACGGTCAGCCGCACGCCGTTGGAAAAGCGCACCATGGTCAAGCCGAGGTCTTCGACTGCGCGGCGTTCGACCACTGCGCCCGGCTCGCCGAAATGGGTGTAGGGCCAGGCGACGTCAGCAGCACCGGATGGCGCCGAGACGGCAATGGCATTTGACGCGTCATAGACTTGCCGAACCGTGTCGGCTCCGCCCTGCGGTGATTGGGGCGTCTGCAGCACGACCTGCGGACCGTTGCCGGAGAAAGCACGCTGAAGGGCTTGATTGACCTCGGCCATCGTGACGCCCTTCGTTATCGTCTCGAACAGCGAGAGGTCTTGGGCAGGCGAGGTGAAGACTTGATCGTCGTCGACGCTGCCAGCCAGCGCCGAGGCGATGTCGGTGGTCGCGCGCGTCGCGGCTCCGTCCGCGGCGGCTTGCAGGGCCAAGCGATATTCGCGGATTTCGCGATCGATCTCCGCCTTTTCAACGCCGAATTTTTGGATACGACGCTGTTCCTGGTCGATGGCCGTGAGCGCTGCCTGCCATTTGTCCGCCTCGGAATTTGCCGAGACCAGGACGACATGCGCGGAATCGAGGAGATCCTGGGAGCCGACGCCCGCGCTGATGAAAGGGGCATCCGCCTTGCTGGCGATAGCGCTCACCCGCCGTTTGAGCACCAGGAGCCCGAGATCTTCAATAAGCTCGGCGCGGCGCCTGGCAGAGGTATCAGGCGCGGCGTCATAGGGACGCGTCCAGGCGACCTGTATGCTCGTCATGCCGCCGGGAACAGTGATCACCTCGGCACTTTCGCCTTTCGCCGCCAGTGTGCCAAGATCCGGTTTTGCCGGCGCCGGCCCCACGGCCTTCCAGTCGCCGAAGCGCTGCCGGATTTCGGTTTCCATGGCGGCCGGGTCGATATCGCCCACTACGATCAACGTTGCCCGATCGGGTCGGTAGTTGGCCCGGTAATAATCACGGACGAGGTCTACCGGCGCATTGCTGATGATGTCGGCTTTGCCGATCGGCACGCGCATGGTCGCGCGCTGGCCGGCGAGCAACGAATTCATGATTCCGAGCGCTGCGCGAGACTGCGGTGTATCGCGCAGCCGCTCTTCCGACAGGATGACGCCGCGTTCGCGATCGAAAGCTCCGGCATCGAGGGTCAGCTCGCTCGCCGTTTCCCGCATCAGCATCAGGCCCGTCGAAACTGTGTCCGCATCGACCTCGGGCAAATCGAGCGCATAGACAGTCTCGTCATAAGAGGTATGGGCGTTGGTGTCCGGTCCAAAGGCCAGGCCCTTGCGCTGCAAGATACGGATCATCTCGCCTTCGGCGACATGCGTCGAACCCTTGAAGGCCATGTGCTCGAGAAAATGCGCCAGACCCTGCTGGTTGTCGTTTTCCTCGAGCGAGCCGGCGCCGATGCGAAAGCGGATCGCGGCCTGTCCGGGCGGCGTGACGTTGCGCATGATCGCAACGCATGCCGTTGGCGAGCGTGCCGAAATGCACGCCAGTCTCGGCTTGCAGGTCGCTTTGCGTTTGCGGCCAAGGCTCGGATGGGGTGTCCGCATAGGCTGGCAACGCGAAGTTTGCAGCAAGGCAGACCGCCGCGAGAAACCACCGCGCCGTGGAGCATTCCATTTGTTTGTGAGACATTCTTGTCCAGGTGATGAGCAGGAAAAGGGTAGATAGCGTCGATTCGACTATTCCACAGGTTGCATTTCGCATCAACGTCCATGTGCGCGAATGGATAAGAAGGAGACAATTCCGGCCGAGCGTCAGACCAATGTCATTGAACCCACTTAAAGGATTGCGCCTTGATGAGGTTACCAGGAGGCGCTTTCATGGCGACGTTGGAGCAGGTCGCATTCCGGGCAGGCTGCTCGCTGGCGACCGCAAGCCGTGTTCTCAACCGCAACGGACCGGCGAGCGACCTGATGGTGCGCAAAGTGCGCCGTGCGGCCGCCGAACTCGGTTATCACTCCGCCGGCAGGCTTGGCCGCAGGCCCGTGGTCGGCGTGCTGATCCCGAGCATCACCAATCCGGTCTTTGCCTCGTCGTTGTCGAGCATCCAGAACCGCATGCTGGTGGCCGGCCACGGCGTCTTGATCGCCCAGTCGAATTACGATCCGGCGCGCGAGGCCGATGCCGTGGCAGCCCTCCTGAACGACCGGCCGACCGGGCTGATCCTCACCGTCTGCGATCCCTCGACCAGCCAGGCGCTGCTTGCCAGGCTGCCGCCGACCGTGCTGCTCAACAACCTGCCGACGGCGCAATTTCCGGCGGCTGTCACCGCCGACAATCGCGGCGCCGGCCGCGAGATCACGGCGTTCCTGATCGGCATGGGTCATCGCCGCATTCTGTTTCTTTCCGGCAATTTCGCTGCCTCCGACCGCGCACATCTTCGCTACCGGGGTTATCTCGACGCCATGGCCGAGAGCGGGCTGACAGCGCTCGATGTGATGCAGATCCCCTTCGTCAACGGTTTTGACCAGCTCGATCTCGGCATGCCGATGAACTCGCTTGCGCCGACGGCGATCATCGCCTCGAACGATCTTCTGGCGCTCGGCGTCATCGGCGCGCTGAAGCGCGAAGGGCTCTCGGTGCCGGGCGATGTTTCGGTCGCCGGCTTCGACGGCATCGCCATCGGCCGGCTGATCGATCCGCCGCTGACGACGATCGAAATGCCGGATGCCAGCATGGGGGCGACGGCCGCCTCGCTGCTCCTCGACATGGCGGAGAATGCCGCCCCTGCCCGTCATCTCGACGTCGCCTATACGCTACGCCGCGGCGGCACGGTGCGCGCCATCTGAGAAGCTAGGGAAAAGAAGAGGCCGCCACGCGCTCGGCATGGCGACCCCTGCCCTATGCCTGGTGAGATAGGAGATCAGCTGCGCGGCAGCATGTCCTCGACGTCAGCGGCCGCGTCGTCGAGCGCTTCCTTCGGCTCGGCCGACTGGTCGACGATGCGCGACAGGTTGTCGACGATCGTCTGCGTGACCTTGACGCCGTTCGAGCCGGGGAAGGCATACCAGGGGATCATCACCGGCATCTGGCTGAGGCCGGCCTGGAACAGCGGGTTCTGCTTGTAGAAATCGCCGAGATATTCGGGTGACTTCGCGGCAAGCTCATTGTTCGGAACATAACCGGTGCCAGGCACGACGACGGAAGCACCGTAGGGGCCGGCGGCGAATTTAGCGAACTTCCAGGCAGCATCCTGCTTGGCGGCGTCATGCGTCAGGATGACGACGGCGTTGCCGCCCGTCGGCAGGCGGCCGTTCACCGAATCGATCAGCGGGATCCTGGCAGTGCGCAGATCGAACTTGTTGCCGACATTCTTGATCGTGTTGCGCAGCGCGCCCGTCGTCTGGAATTCGAAACCGACCTTGCCGGCTGCGAAAGCCTGTTCGCCTGCGGGCTTGGTGAAGACAGGCATGCCGCCCTCGGTGACCAAGCGATGCAGGACTTCGACGGCCTTCTGACCTTCCGGACCGTTGAAGGCAACCTTGCTTTCGTCATCGCTCAGCATCTTGCCGCCGGCGCCGAAGAGGAGAGCCGAAAACATCCAGTCGTCGCCCTGCCAGCGGAAATCGATGCCGTCGACACCGTTGCCGAGCGCCTTGATCTTGCCGCCGAGCGCGATGACCTCATCCCAGGTCTTCGGCGGATTGTCGGGGTTACCGCCAGCCGCCTTCACGAGATCGGCGTTGTAATACATGATCGGGTTGGAGGTCGCGAAAGCCAGCCCCACCTGCTTGCCCTTGACTTGGGCGAGCTTGAGGATCGTGTCGGAGAAGCCTTGCTCGGCCATGTTGCCGTCCTTCTTGACGAGCGGACCGAGGTCGACGGCGACGTCGCGTTCGTCAAGCATGCGCAGGCGGTTGAGGCCGATGAAGGTGATATCGGGCATTTCGCTGGTGCCGACCTGACGAAGGATCGTCTGGATGCCTTCTTCATAGGTGGCCGAGGGGCTGGCGAACTGGATCTTGATATCGGGGTTTTCTACCATGAATTTCTTCGAGATCGTGTCCATCACGTCCTTGAAGAAGCCCGGCATCGGGTAGTGAACCGTCAGCGTCGTCTCGGCATGCGCGGGAAGCGCGATTGCCAAGGATACGGCCGCTGCGGCGAGAATCTGGGTGATATGTTTCATCGCTCGTTCTCCTGGGTTGAAACCGGTCAGCCTTTGAGTCCGGTCATGGTGATGCCCTCGACGAAACGCTTCTGCGCAAGCAGGAAGGCGGCGACGAGGGGAAGGGTAATCATGAGGGTCGCCGCCATCAGTGCGCCGTAGTCGTCGCCGGCCTCTGCGGCGCGGAAATACATCAGGCCCAGCGGCGGCGTGGCGTAGTCCTGCTTGCTGATGACGATCAGCGGCCAGTAGAGATCGTTCCAATGGGCAACGACCGAGAAGATGGCAAAGGCGGTGACCGCCGGCCAGGCATTCGGCACGATGACGCGGGCAACGATCCCGATTTCCGACATGCCGTCGAGACGGGCGGCATGGATGAGATCATCCGGCATGGCGCGGAAGAACTGCAGGAACATGAAGATCGCGAAGACCGAAATGGTGAAGGGCGCGACCAGGGCGGCATAGCTGTTGAGCAGCGAAGCGCGGTCGAAGGCGACATAGAGCGGCAGCGCGGTCGCATGGATCGGCACCAGCAGGCCGAGCATGACCAGCACCATCATGGCGCGGGCGGCACCAAAGCGCAGCTTCGCCATGGCGTAGGCGCAGGGGATCGCCACCAGCACCTGGAAGAAGAAGATCAGCCCGCAGACGACGACGCCGTTCCACAAGAGCCGCGCCATCGGCACCCGGCTCAAGGCCTTGGCAAAATTCTCGACATAGGTGAGATGCGCCGGGATGAGCGATAGCGACGAGGTGAAGATATCGCTCTGTGCCTTGCCAGCCGTCGAGATCATGAAGGCGTAGGGCGACAGAAAGACGATCGCGCCCAGTGAGAGCAGGGTCAGGCGGATGATCCTGCCGAGGGAAAAAGCGCTGGTCATCATGTGTAATGCACCCGGCGATCGAGGACGCGATACTGCAGGAACATCAGCACCACCAGGATCAGCAGGAAGACCACCGTCATCGCCGAGGCATACCCAACGCGCAGATAGACGAAGCCTTCCTGGTAGATGGTAAAGAGCAGCACTTCCGACGCCTTGTTGGGGCCGCCGTCGGTCAGGGTCTTGACCGTCTCAAAGACCTTGACCGCATTGGTGATGCTGATGGTGATGACGAAGAGCGTCGTCGGCCCGAGCATCGGCCAGGTCACCAGCAGGAAGCGGTCGAAGGAGGATCTGGCGCCATCCACTTCGGCGGCGGCGTAAAGCTCACGCGGGATCGCCGTCAGTCCGGCCAGGAACAGCACCATGTTGAAGCCGGCCGATTGCCAGACGCCGATGATCGAGAGGCTGTAAAGCACGGTGCCGGAGCTGCCCAACCAGTTCGGACCGGGAAGCCCGACAAGGGCCAGCAGCGCATTGATCGGGCCGATTGTGGGGTGGAACATATATTGCCAGACGGTCGCCATGGCGACGATCAGCGAGGCGACCGGCAGGAAATAGGCGGTGCGGAAGAAGCTGCGCGCCGCGGTTTCGCTCTCGATCAGCATGGCAATGCCGAGGCCGAGAAGGATCGAGACGGGGGCGACGATCGCCGTATAGACCGTCGTATTCCACAGCGACTTGCGAAAGGTGCGGTCGGTGATCAGGTGCGCATAATTCTCGAAGCCGACGAAACGGAACTTGCCGAAGCCGAGTTCGAAATCGGTGAAGCCGAGCACGATCACAGATGCAACCGGCAAGAGCACGAAGAGGAACAGCAGGATCATCGCCGGCAGCACCAGCATCCAGGCGATCTGGGCCTCGCTGCGCCGATGCGCAGCGGCGGAATCATGTGGCGCAGCCATCGAGACGACGCTAGCCATGCGCCCTCTCCCATTGAGAGTGGCCCGCCATCAGCCCGGCATCGGCGGAGCCGAGCCCGGCATCGGCAGAGCCGAGCCCGGCATCACCTGCGGTGAGCCCGGCATCACCCGTGGCAACGCTGCCGGCCAGCCGGCTGCCATCCTCGGCAAAGATCAGCGTCCGGCCGGGCGAGAGCCGCAGCCCGACGGCATCACCGGCGGCAAGGCCTGCGGCTTCGGACGGTTGAACCTTGGCGATGATGGTCTCGCTGATCGCTTCGAGCCGGCAATGGAGGATGACTTCGGAGCCCAGGAATTCGACGCGTTCGATCCGGGCGGCAAGTCCATCATGCCGGCTCCTGGACAGAAAGACGAATTCGGGGCGAATGGCGATCGTGACCGGCATCTTCCTGTCCGGCGCATTGTCGAGCATAAGCCGCAGGCCGCCGCAGAGAATGACGCCGCCTTCGGCAAAGGCCGGCAGCAGATTGATGCGCGGCTGGCCGATGAAGCGGGCGACTTCGATATGGGCGGGATCGTCGTAGATGACTTCGGGGCTTGCTATCTGCAGCAATTTTCCGCCCATCATCACAGCGACACGGTCGGCCATCGACAGCGCTTCCGCCTGATCGTGGGTGACATAGAGCGTCGGCACGCCGGCTCGGCGATGCAGGTCGACGATCTCGCCGCGGGCGTGGACGCGCAGATTGGCGTCGAGGTTGGACAGCGGCTCGTCCATCAGGAAGATGTTCGGCTGGCGCACCATGGCGCGGGCAAGCGCCACGCGCTGACGCTGGCCGCCGGACATCTGGCCGGGCTTGCGGTCGAGAAGGTGGTCGATCTTCAGCGACGTCGCCATCTCCCTGACGTCGCGGGCGATCTTCACGCGGGTGGCGCGCTGGCCGGGCATCAGCGAGCCGATGAAGGGCAGCCGCTGCATCCTCGACAGCCGGCGCATCGCCAGAGGCACGGCGATATTCTCAGACGCCGTCAGATGCGGATAGAGCGCGTAGGACTGAAAGACCATGGCGATGTTGCGGTCGGCGGCTGCGACGCCGGACATGTCGCGCCCGCCGATCAGGATCTCGCCGCGGTCGGCATGGTCGAGGCCAGCCAGAACGCGCAGCAGCGTGCTCTTGCCGCAGCCGGAGGGGCCGACTAGCGCGATGAATTCGCCGGCCGCAATATCCAGGCTGACGCCATCGAGGATCTGGTTGCCGGCGAAAGCCTTGGTGATGCCGCGAAGCGAGAGCGCGCTCATTCGACCGGTTCCCGCTGCTTGACCGCCTGGGGATAGACCTCATGAACGACGTCGTCGAGCACATGGGCGGTCATGCCGGGAACGGCGACAATCGTGCTTTCGACTGAAGTATCGAACTCATGGATGACGGCGCCGATCAGACGTTCACCCGGCATCTCCCGCTCCATCTTGTCGATGATGAAGGCGGCCGATGGACCCCATGTCAGCTGGGTGTTGTTAAAGCGCCCCTGCCAAGCCCAGTGGAGATGGCCGCTCGCAAACAGTGCCACGTCATGGGAAGCGATGAGATCATAGAGCCGCCGGCGCTGGACCGGGCGAACGCTCCAATAGCCGGTATCGCCCTCGTCGGGCGCATCGACGAACAGCGGCTTGTGTGCAAACAGCGCCACGCGCCGCCCTGCCCTGTCGGAAAGCGCCTGATCGAGCCATTCGAACTGGGCCTCCTCCTCGTCATCCTCATGGCCGAGAAGCAGCGCGTTCAAGCCGATGAGGCGCCAGCCGGCCGTATCCTCCAGCCAACGGTCGGGGCCAGCAAGGCTGCGCCAGCGGGCGAGCCGCTCGGCATTGACCGGCTGGTCCGATCCTTGGAGATGGCCGACATCGTGATTACCGGGGACGATCAGCATCGGGATCGACACCTGGCGCATCAGGTCCATCGAGAAGGTGATGTCGGCGTCCTTGTCGGCGCCGTCGACGGTGAGATCGCCGGTATGGACGATCAGGTCGGCGCCGGTCTCTTCGATCCAGCTCAGAAGCGGCGCCCAGTTGCCGTTGAAATGCGGCTTGTCGGGACTGAAATGGGTGTCGGTGATCTGAATGATTTTCATGTCTGAATCATCTTCATGGGCGCATCTCCGAGACGTCGGAAGCGCGTCACCCGCGCTTCCTTCTCGGGCCCTCTCTAGAAGGCTCCCATGTCAATCAGACATCTGCTGTTTTCAGCTGTTTTTCAGTTTTGACATCAATTTGTCATGCAAGAAAAAGCTGCCCGCAGGAACCGGGGCAGCCTTGGCCAGCATTTGGGATTGAGATTGCGGTGAAATCAATGCCGTGGTGCGTTGGCTGGGATGGACGATACCGTTGCCGAGACAGGGTCGCTTGCAGGGAAGCTGTCTTCAAGGCCCTCGTTCAACTCCTCCTCCAGCGTCTCGCTGTCCCCAGCCGAACGCGCGCTCGGCTGGCCGATCAGACCCTTGCTGCCTTCGTCAAAATTGCCGTTGCTCAAGGCATCGTAACGGTTGATGCTGCCGTCCGGCTCGCCGCCGGCAAAGCTGGTCAGCTGAACCATCATGACCTTGGCGTGGTCGACCGCCGTCGCATCATCAAGCTCGCCATGGGAGTTGTCGATTTTGACGGAAATCGATTCTCCGCCTTCGCCCAAGAATTCGACGGTGAAGATGTCGCCGGCCTGTGTCACTCGCGTATCGATCAACTGCATCGGAACCTCCTGTGTTCATTGACATCAACGGCGATCAACATCCGGAGTTCCATGGGCCAATCATTTCAACGTCAGGTCAACGTCAGGCGATGACTGGTTCTCGCCTGGCGATTATGGTTAATTTATTAATAATTCGGGTTTTATAAATGGAACGAAGCGGCCTTTCCGAGTGTTGATGCTGCGCCGTGGAGGAACCCCAATGATCCTGAAAATCCTTGCCCCCAAAATCGACGCCGATTGCCATGACACCGGCACCTGGCCCGATGGGATCTTCGCCGAAAACCGGATCGATCTTTCCGTTCGCCGCGACGGCCGTCGTCGCTCGCCGCATGAGCGCGACTACGGCAATGACAGGAAACTGGAAAATCTGCCGCTCGGCTTTGCTTGACCGTTGCCGGCGTGCACTTGTCACAGCCTGCGAAAGACCAGAACGCCTGACGCCGGCAGCACGGGATCGAGCACTCCCGCCGTGGCTCGGAGCCTTCCGCCGCCGTTGCCGACGTTCCAGCCGCCATATCTGCGAGAATCGCTGTTGAAGACCTCCTCCCAGAGGTCATCTCCCAAGCGGTCGCTGTGCAACCGGTAGCCGTGTTCGAAGGGAGCATCGTTCAGCGAGCCCACGACGAGGAAATCCTCGCCGTCGTTCCAGCGATGAAAGGCGATCACCCGATTTTCGTCGTGAACCAGGGGAATGGCGATGTTGCGCGAGCGAATGGCTGCCTCTCCGACACTGAGCGCTATCAGATCGCGATAGCAGCTGATCATCCCTGCCCCGTGGCCATCGGCTGCGCCGAGAATATTCTCCCGGTTGGCGAGGAAATCATTGTAGCGATAGGGCTTCAGGGCACCGATTTCCTCGCCCATGAAAAACATCGGCGTCCCCGGCGATAGCAGCGTCATCGCCGCCGCGAACCTCGATCTCGCCTCCGCCCACGTCCTGGTCTCACCGACAACAGGCGCGAAATTGACCGCGATCACAGCGGTTCGCGCCGATCCTTCACGATTGCCGCAATCGTCGTGCGACTGGTTATAGACTACCTTGGAGTGCGCGCTTGTCTGCAAAGCGCCGGCAAGAGACGACATGGTCAGCGCCCGCTGGTCCCCGAAGCCGGCATTCTTCAACAGCTGCGCCTGCGCACCGCCGTGATATTCGACGAGATTGTGATGAAAGTCACCATACCAGGTCGCATCGAAGCCGAGCCCGTCGCCGGTCAGGCTTGGCTCGGTCATCGCCGACCAGTCCGAATAATCCTCGGCCGTCAGGAAAAGCTGCGGCTTGATGAGCCGCATCGTGCGGGTCCATTGCTTCAGGAATTTGGCGCCGAAGGCGGCGGCCCGATCGGCGCGCCGGCCATCGGCATGCAGAACCGGATATTGATGGATCGAACTCGTCTGATCGAGCCGGAAACCATCGATATGGCAGACGGAGACGAAAAAGGCGGCGCTGGAGATGAAAAGCTGGCGCACGGCTTCCTCATGGAAGCGCGGCGCCCATCCCGTCGAGATGTTGTCGATGTAGCCGCCCGTGGGATCGGCGTAATCGCCGGGCCGTCCCTCGTACCAATAGTAGATATTGCGGGTGTGATCGTTGGAATCATAGGCCCATTGCGCCCGCTCGCCATCCGGATCGAAGTGGTTGTAACAGACATCGAGGATGACGGCGATGCCGCGCTGGTGGCAGGTCTTGATGAACATCTTCAGCCGGTCGGTGCCGCCGGCCCCTTGATCGGCGGCAAAGAAATGCGAGGTGCCGTAGCCCCAGTTGGCCCGGGTCTCGAATTCCGCAATCGGCAGCAGTTCCACCGCGTTGACGCCGAGCGCTGCGAGATGTTCGACGAAGGCGACGGCATCATCGAGCGTACCGGGCGCGGGCTTGCCGAAACCGAGGGCGCCGACATGCAGTTCATAGATCACCAGATCCTCGAGCCGATCGGGAATCTTTTGGCCGCCGGCGAATTCGTCGGCCCAGAAGGCCTCGGCGGTAAGCTCCTCTCCCGATGGCAGTACCACCCGCTTCGGGTCGCAGACGACCGAACAGCTCTGCGGTCCGTCCAATGACGCCGGCGATCCGTGATAGACCGCCCCATCCGGATCGAAGTCCCCCGCGCCGATCTGCATGAGCGACCAGATATCCGTGCGGTAGACGAGCGATCCGTCATCCTTCGTGATGCGGTACATATAGGGGGTGCCGACCATGCCGTCGAAATCGGCAAGGCCGTCATCATCGCCGGTTTCGACGGTCCAGAAGCCGTCGACGGTCTTGCGCATCGCGATGGTTGCGACTGCACCGGTGCCGTCGTCGGCGATGTAGCCGATGGCCGGATCGGCCAGGACAAGCGAAACCGCCCTGGCGTTCGGCGCCCAGACCGCGAAGCGAATGCCGTCGGCACTGTTGCGCCGCTCAATTCGATTCGCCCCCAGACGGCCGATCCACGTCAGATAATAGGTCTGCGGCGCCAGGTCCGGGTGGAGGTCGAAGGAGCGTTCGCGACGCGTCGAGACCTCGTCGTCCAATTCGGCGGCGATCGCCCATAGGCCGGAAGCATCAGGCCGATCCAGCTCGACCCCCCAGCGGAAATGCGTGCCGATCCCGGCGTCACGAAACGATACATCGGCGACGAAGACATCATAACCATCCTCATCACGGGAAGGCCGCATCGAAACAGATGTCCACTCATGCGAGACGCGGCCTTGCTCGTCCCAACTGCCGCAGAGACGGACATCGCCGAACGCCATCGATGGCAAGCCGCTGCGAAACCGGAATTGAACATCGACGGTCATCGGATCCTCCAAAACCATGTCGGATTTCACCGGACTCTGCCTATGGGCCGTCCCACTCGGGCATGATCAACCGGCCGGACGAAAAAATGCAAGCGCAGATTTCATAATAAATACAATCCGAAGCGAGCCACATTCGGGACAATATATCATGGATAACGAGTCATCGCCGCACGACCCTCCTCGTGTATTAAATCGAATTGGTTTCAACAAATGGGGATTCATTCCCATCGCCAATTCCCTCGTAAACCGGGAGAATAACTTATGGCTCAAGCCGTTAGAATAAACGATATTATTCGCTCCTTTGGAATTGATACGCATATCGACTACACCGACGGAAAATATTCCAATGTCGGAGAAGTTGTTAAAGCACTCGACTATCTTGGCCTTGATACAGTCCGCGATCACGCCCCCAACTCCGCTTCCGATCCCAACGGCCAAACGCATCTCGGCGACGCGGCCAAGGCCGGCGTGCAATTCGTCTTCAGCGCGCAGCGGGAAGTCGACCCCGCCACCGTGGTCCAGCGGCTGCATGATTTCGTGCAGGCCCATCCCGGATCGGTCGTCGGCATCGAAGGCCCGAACGAAGTCAATAACTGGCCGGTCAGCTATCACGGCCTGAGCGGCCAGGCCGCAGCGGTCGCCTATCAGAGGGACCTGTCTGCCGCCGTCAACGCCGATCCGTTGCTGAAGGACATCCCGGTCCTCAGCTTTACCGGATATACGGTCGCTTCCGCGTCCGACTACACGACGATCCACACCTATGCGAAGGATGGCGACCAGCCATATTCATGGCTTTCCCGAGAATCCGGCGTTCAGCGCGCTGCCGATCCGGGCAAGCCGCTTGCGATCACCGAGACCGGTTACCATACGTCGCTGACCGCCGACACCAATGGCGGCTGGGAAGGCGTCAACGAAGCGACGCAGGCAAAGCTCCTGCTCAATACGCTGATGGACGGCGCGGCACTCGGATCGAAAAACACGTTCATCTACGAATTGCTGGACGCCTATACCGATCCGCAGGGCACCAATCAGGAAAAGCATTTCGGCCTCTTTCATCTCGACTATTCGGCCAAGCCGGCTGCGACGGCGATCCACAATCTGACCGAAATCCTTGCGGATGACGGCGCTCAGAAGGCGAACTTCAGCGCCGGAGCGCTCAACTATTCGATCGACGGCCTGCCGTCCTCGGCCCGCAGCCTGCTCACGGAAAAATCGGACGGAAGCTATCAGATCATCCTCTGGAACGAGCCCGATATCTGGAACCAGTCCACCGATACGGCCATTCAGGCTGCAAATACAGCCGTCAAAGTCAATCTCGGCGCCGCCTTCGGCTCCGTGAAGGTCTTCGACCCGCTGACCGGGACGACGGCGATCAAAAGCCTCAGCAACGTCTCGTCCCTGACGGTTAATGTCGTCGATCATCCCGTAATCATCGACATCGAAGGCGGCACCACCAGCACGCCGCCGGCACCCAACCATATCTATGGCGGCACCGGCAACGACATATTCACCGTCAGCAACTCTGCTCAAATCGTCGACGAAAGCCGGGGCGGCGGGACGGATACCGTCATGTCGTCGATCAGCTTCAGCCTCAAGGATACGGCGCATACCATCGGAAACATCGAGAATCTGACACTGACCGGCACCGCCAATCTGAACGGCACCGGGAATGGCCTGGCGAATGTTCTCACCGGCAATTCCGGCAACAATATTCTTGACGGAAGCACTGGTGCCGACCGCATGTCGGGGCACGGCGGCAACGACACCTATGTGATCGACAATAAAGGCGACTTTGCCGATGAAGCCAGTGGATCCGGCAAGGACAGCGTCCGGTCGGCAATCTCCTTCAGCCTGGTCGATCAGGCGCATACATCGGGAACGATCGAAAACCTTGCCTTGACCGGAACGGCCAATCTCAGCGCGACGGGCAACAACACGTCCAACGTGCTGACCGGCAACGACGGCAGCAACAGTCTCAACGGCGGCAAGGGGGCCGACCAGATGAGCGGCGGACTCGGCAACGACAAGCTGATCGGCAAAGCCGGCGCAGACATTCTGACCGGCGGCGGAGGGGCCGATTCCTTCGTTTTCGACGTTAAGCCCGACAATGTGAGCATCGACAAGATCCGGGATTTCTCCTCGGCGGCCGGCGACAAGCTGCTACTCGACCATTCGATTTTCGCCGCACTCAGCCTATCGAGATTTTCGGATGAGAATTTCGTCGTCGGCACCAAAGCACTCGAAGCTGACGATAGACTGATCTACGACCAGACCAGCGGCATTCTATCCTTTGATGCGGATGGAAGTGCCGCGGGTGCGGCAATCCATGTGGCCGATCTCGACAATTCCCCGGCGCTTCAATTCAAGGATTTCATGCTGATCTGACCCGGCCAGGTCCGTCGCTATTCGGCGGCGGGCTGCAGCACCACTTATGTTTCTAAAGCGCGTCGCGATCTTTCAACGTCGCGCCTCGCGCTTTAGCTCTTGGTTTTTACGCATGTCGTTGCCGCAAAAACCGCTGCACGCTTTTGTGCGACATGCTTAGCCTCCTCTTGCCGGCATAACATTCCCGGCCACATTCCTCCGTCAATGCCACTCGCAGCACCGGAGAAGCCTTTGCCCTGGATCGCCTATATCGCCCATTTCATCGCCGCGGCCTTTCTGACCAATGGCATCCCGCATTTCGTCAACGGCGTCAGCGGCCGGCCCTTCCGCACTCCATTCGCAAAGCTCGGTTCGCCGACAGCCAATGTCGTCTGGGGCTGGGTCAATTTCCTCATCGCCTTCCTGCTCTTTGCCAATATCGGGCCGCTTTATATCGGCTCGCCAGGCGATACGATCTTCGTGGCAGTCGGTATGCTCGTCACCGGCATCGTGCTCGCCCGGATTTTCGAGCGCGAGTCCCGATAGTAACTTGCATTATGATAGTCACTAATGTAGTGACATCGCCATGCAGCGAACAAGCTTCAGCGATTTCAAATGCCCGGCGGCACGCGCGCTCGACAGCGTCGGTGACTGGTGGAGCATCTTGATCCTGCGCGACGCCTTCCAAGGACTGTCGCGCTTCGACGAATTCCAGAAGAGCCTCGGCGTGGCGCCGAACATCCTGGCGCGGCGGCTGAAACACCTGACGGATCAGGACCTGTTTGAACGGCGGCTCTACCAGCAGCGCCCTGCCCGCTACGAATATCGGCTGACGGAAAAGGGCCGCGATTTCTTTCCCGTCCTGATGACGCTGTTTTCCTGGGGAAGCCGGCATATTCCGGAAGGGGACCTCGCCTTTCTCTTGGGCGATGCCGCGTCCGGCAAAGAGCGCGAGACCGTGCTGGTCGACGCGCGCACCGGCGAACAGGTGACACCCGAAAACACCAGCCTGCTTGCAGGCCCCGCCGCCGATGACGAGGTGCACGCGCGGATCGCCCGCATGCGCGCCTGGTATCTCGGCATCGACGCATAGAAGGAGAACAGAATGGACCGCATCGTTGTCACCGGCATGGGACTTGTCTCGCCACTCGGCACCGGCATCGAGCCCGCCTGGAAGCGCCTTCTCGACGGAGGTTCGGGGCTGCGGGTATTGGCGGAAGACATCGTCGGCGAGCTAGCGGCCAAGGTCGGCGGTATCGTTCCCGGCATAACCGAGGATGCGCAAGCCGGCTTCGATCCCGACCGATACATCACGCCCAAGGACCAGAAGAAGATGGACCGCTTCATCCATTTCGCCATGGCGGCGACGGAGGAAGCGGTCAAGCAGGCCGGCTGGATGCCGACCGACGAAGGCGAGCGTGAACGCACCGCGACCATCATCGCGTCGGGCGTCGGCGGCTTTCCGGCGATCGCCGAAGCAGTACGGATCGGCGAGACGCGCGGCGTCCGACGCCTGTCGCCCTTCACCGTGCCCTCCTTTCTCGTCAACCTCGCCGCCGGCCAGGTCAGCATCCGCTACGGCTTCAAGGGGCCGCTCGGCGCTCCGGTGACGGCGTGCGCCGCCAGCGTCCAGGCAATCGGCGATGCGGCGCGGCTGATCCGCTCCGGCGAGGCGGATGTGGCGATTTGCGGTGGCGCCGAGGCCTGTATCGACAAGGTGAGCCTCGGCGGCTTTGCCGCCGCACGCGCCCTTTCCACCGGCTTCAACGAAACGCCGGAGCTGGCGTCGCGGCCCTTCGACACGGCGCGAGACGGTTTCATCATGGGCGAAGGCGCCGGCATTCTGGTCATCGAAACGTTGGAGCACGCACTTGCCCGCGGCGCCACACCGCTCGCCGAACTCGTCGGCTACGGCACGGCGGCGGACGCCTACCATATGACCTCAGGCCCTGAAGACGGCGACGGTGCGCGACGGGCGATGGAGGCGGCGCTCTGCCAAGCGAAGATTTCCGCTTCCGACGTCAAACACCTGAACGCGCATGCGACCTCGACACCCGTCGGTGACAGGGGCGAGATCGCAGCGATCGGCACGGTCTTCGGCCGCAATGGCGGCATTGCCGTCAGCGCGACGAAATCGGCGACCGGCCACCTGCTCGGGGCTGCCGGCGGGCTGGAGGCGATCTTCACCATCCTGGCGCTGCGCGACCAGATCGCGCCGCCGACCCGCAACCTGGATGAGGCTGATCCGGCCGCCGACGGCATCGATATCGTCGGCAAGACGGCGCGGCCGCTCACCATGGACTATGCCATCACCAATGGTTTCGGCTTCGGTGGAGTGAACGCCAGCGCCCTCTTCCGGCGCTGGTCGTAAAGTCTGTTTTGCTTGCGGTAGGCCGGTTCAGTTTTCATGGAAGCACAGAACCGCTCTCATTTTTTGTTTTACGCAATTCCGGACGCAAACCGCTGCGCACTTTTGCTGGCATTGCTTTGGAAATCGCCTACACTTCAGCTCTATCGGGGATTATTCTCCGATAGAGCTGGAGATCAACCCATGCGCGCCTTCTTCGCAGTTCTTATTCTGTGTGCCGCGTCCCTCCTCTCCATCGTCTCGGCCCGCGCCGAAGACCCGATCGACACGACGCGGACGATGATCGAGGAACAGATCAAGGCCTTCCTCAAGGACGATGCCGAGACCGCCTATTCCTTCGCCGCTCCCGGCATCAGGGCGATGTATCCCGACAAGAACCTGTTCTTCGCCATGGTAAAGAAGAGCTACGAGCCGGTCTATCATCCCGGCAACTACGCCTTCGGCCGCAGCCGCTCGATCGACAACGGCGCGCTGATCTATCACGAAGTACTGATTTCAGGCCGCGATGGCAAAGACTGGACGGCGATCTACCAGATCACCCGCCAGCCGGATGGCAGCTACCGGATCAACGGCGTGCAGATCATCCCAGATGCGGACAGCAAGGGTATTTGATCCCGATCGATCCAACCTCCTTGGATTGGATCAAACAGGTTCGATCGAGATCAAACAGGTTTGATCGGGATCACACGGGCTGGAGATCGCCTCTTGCCCATTCCTCCTGCGTTTCCGCCATGAAATCGGCGAAGCGGCCTTCGGCGATCGCCTTGCGGATGCCCTGCATCAGTTCCTGGTAATAGGCGAGGTTGTTCCAGGAGAGCAGCATGCCGCCGAGCGCCTCGTTGGAGCGGACGAGATGGTGCAGATAGGCACGCGAATAATCGCGTGAGGCCGGACAATTCGACTGTTCGTCGAGCGGGCGCATATCCTCGGCATGGCGGGCATTGCGGATGTTGACCTTGCCGCGGCGGGTAAAGGCCAGGCCATGGCGGCCGGAGCGAGTGGGCATGACGCAGTCGAACATGTCGATGCCGCGCGCAACCGATTTCAGAATATCATCCGGCGTGCCGACACCCATGAGGTAACGCGGCTTTTCCAGAGGAAGGACCGGCAGTGTCGTTTCCAGCATCTGCAGCATGACATCCTGCGGCTCGCCGACGGCGAGGCCGCCGATCGCATAGCCCTTGAGGTCGAGCTGGCTCAACGCCTCGGCCGAACGGATACGCAGCGCCGGGATGTCGCCGCCCTGGACGATGCCGAACATCGCCTTGCCGGGCTGCTCGCCGAAGGCCACCCGGCAGCGTTCGGCCCAGCGCAGCGACATTTCCATGGCGCGCTCAATCTCTTTCGCCTCGGCCGGCAGCGCCACGCATTCATCGAGCTGCATCTGGATGTCGGAGCCGAGCAGCCCCTGGATTTCTATGGAGCGCTCCGGCGACATGTGGTGCAGGCTGCCGTCGACATGCGATTTGAAGGTGACGCCCTGCTCGTCGAGCTTGCGCAGGCCGGACAGCGACATGACCTGGAACCCGCCGGAGTCCGTCAGGATCGGATGTTCCCAACGGATGAGCTTATGCAGGCCGCCAAGGCGGGCGACGCGCTCGGCCGTCGGGCGCAGCATCAGGTGATAGGTATTGCCGAGGATGATGTCAGCGCCGGTCTCCCGCACCTGGTCGAGATACATGGCTTTGACCGTACCGACGGTGCCGACCGGCATGAAGGCCGGCGTGCGGATCTCGCCGCGCGGCATGGAGATCTTGCCGAGGCGGGCGCCGGCATCGGTCTTGTCAAGCGTGAATTGGAAGCGGTCGGTCATCTAATCTTTCCGGAAGAGAAGGCTGGCATCGCCATAGGAATAGAAGCGGTAGCCCGTCTGGATGGCGTGGTCATAGGCGGCGCGCATAGTGTCGAGGCCTGAAAAGGCCGAGACCAGCATGAAGAGCGTCGAACGCGGCAGGTGGAAATTGGTCATCAGCATGTCGACGGCCTTGAAGCGGTAACCCGGCGTGATGAAAATGCCGGTGGCGCCGCTCCAGGCGCGAATTTCGCCACTGTCTTGCGTCGCGCTCTCGATCAGCCGCAGTGAGGTGGTGCCGACGCAAATGATGCGTCCCCCTCTTTGCTTTACGGCGTTCAGCCGGGCGGCGGTTTCGGCGCCGACATAACCGCTTTCGAGATGCATTTTGTGATCGGCGGTATCATCGGCCTTGACGGGCAGGAAGGTGCCGGCCCCGACATGCAGCGTCACGAAATGGCGTTCGACACCGGCCTTGTCGAGCGCCTCGAACAAAGCGGGTGTAAAATGCAGGCCGGCCGTGGGGGCTGCGACAGCGCCCTCCTCCCGCGCATAGATGGTCTGATAGTCGGCGCGATCGCGTTCATCCTCCGGCCGCTTGGCGGCGATATAGGGCGGCAGCGGTATGTGACCGACGCTGGCAATCGCTTCGTCCAGTGCGGGGCCTGAGAGATCGAAGGCCAGTGTCACTTCGCCGGCCTCGCCCTTTTCTTCCACCGTCGCGTCAAGCGAGCCGATCATGCAGCTTTCGCCGCTATGGCCGAAGGCGATGCGGTCGCCTTCCTTGATGCGCTTGCCGGGCTTGGCGAAAGCCTTCCATTTGTTGGCGCCGATACGCATGTGCAGCGTCGCCGACACCTGCTGGCCGCCAGCACCCTCTCGATGGCGAATGCCCTCGAGCTGGGCCGGAATAACCTTGGTGTCGTTGAAGACGAGCGCGTCACCGGGCCGCAGAAAAGACGGCAGATCGCCGACGCGATAATCCCGGATGGTTTCCACATTCGGATCGACGACGAGCAGCCGCGCGCTGTCGCGCGGCTCGGCGGGCCGCAACGCGATGCGTTCATCAGGCAGGTCGAAATCGAAAAGGTCTACGCGCATCAGGGCACTTTCAGGCAAAGCGAAACCCGCCCCACGCTTTCGCGCAAGGGCGGGTTTCAGCAGAAATCACAATCAGACGTCGGCGGCAACCCGCATGGAGACGATCGAGTCCGGATCGGAAACCGGCTCGCCGCGCTTGATCTTGTCGACGTTGTCCATGCCTTCGATGACCTGGCCCCAGACGGAATACTGCTTGTTCAGCCACGGCGCGTCGGTAAAGCAGATGAAGAACTGAGAGTTGGCCGAGTTCGGGTTCTGCGAACGGGCCATCGAGCAGGTACCGCGCGTATGGGTGGTTGCCGAGAATTCTGCCTTCAGATCCGGCTTGGAGGAGCCGCCCATGCCGGCGCGGCTGGGGTTGAAGGTTTCCGAGCCCTTCTTGCCGAATTCGACATCGCCCGTCTGGGCCATGAAATCCTGGATGACGCGGTGAAAGACGACGCCGTCATAGGCCTTCTCGCGGGCGAGTTCCTTGATGCGGGCGACATGTTCCGGGGCGACCTGCGGCAAAAGCTGAATGACAACCTTGCCCTTGGTGGTTTCCAGAATGATGGTGTTTTCGGGATCCTTGATCTCGGCCATTGCCTTCTCCTCTTGTTTCTCTCGTAACTTACTTCTTGCCCAGGGTGACCTTGATCATCCGGTCGGGACTTTTGACTTCGCCGTTCTGGCCTTCGCCGCGCTTGATCTTGTCGACATTCTCCATACCGGAAACGACCTTGCCGACGACGGTGTACTGGCCGTTCAGGAAGGAACCGTCGGCGAACATGATGAAGAACTGCGAATTGGCGGAATTCGGATCCTGCGAACGGGCCATGCCGACCGTGCCGCGCACGAACGGGGTCTTGGAGAATTCAGCCGGAATGTCAGGCAGATCGGAAGAGCCGGTGCCGGCGAGGCTCGCATCGAAGCCCTTTTCCATATTGCCGTATTTGACGTCGCCGGTCTGAGCCATGAAACCGTCGATCACGCGGTGGAATGCGACGTTGTCGTATTCGCCCTTCTTTGCCAGTGCTTCGATCTGGGCGACATGCTTCGGCGCCACCTCAGGCATCAACTGAATGACGACGGGGCCGTTCTTCAGCTGGATGGTGAGATAGTGATCGGCCGACTGGGCGAAGGCATCTCCGGCGAAGGAGGCGAGATACAGCACGCCGGCAAATGCGAGATAAAAGAGTTTCATATGAGCTCCATTGCGGCGGGTTCCGCCTGGTCTTTGCGCTTGCTAGTCTTTGTTCTTACTAGTTTGGGCGCTTGGATGTGAGGGCTTGCAAGACGGCGGCCGGCACGAAAGCGCTGACATCGCCGCCCATGGCGGCGATCTGGCGGACCAATGTGGCGGTTATGGGCCGCGAGGCCGTGCCCGCCGGCAAAAAGATGGTCTGGATATCGGGCGCCATCGTCCGATTCATTCCGGCCATCTGCATTTCGTAATCAAGGTCGGTGCCGTCGCGAAGACCGCGGATCAACAGTGTTGCTTCATGGGTGCGGGCGGCATCGACGACCAGATTGTCGAAGGCGACGACGGTGATGTCACCGGTCTTGCCGGGCAGCGCTTCAGCCAGCGAACGGCGGATCAGCTCAGCTCTCTCTTCGAAGGAGAAGAGCGGCGCCTTGCCGGGATGGATGCCGATCGCGACGATCACCTTTTCGGCGACGTTCAGCGCCTGGACCAGAACATCCACATGCCCATTGGTGATCGGGTCGAAAGACCCAGGATAGAAAGCTGTCGTCATGTGACCAGACCGTTGATTTGACGCCTTTTGTCACGGATGCCGCTCTGCCGCAAGTGATTTGGGCAGGTCCGGCGAGAGTGCCGCACGTCCATCCGGACACGCCAAGGACGTTCTATCATTTTGAATTGGCAGGCGGTTGAACGGCGGATGAATGGTCCGTTCAAGGCCGTTTCAGACAGGATCTGCTTTACTCGGATCATCAAATTCAGCCGATGCCATTCCGGCATCCGGCGCTCCCTGAAAGACCAAGTCCATGCTGATCGTGCTTGTTGCACTTGCCGTCGTTTCCTCCCTCGCCGCCGAGATGGCCTATGGCTATTTCGCCGATCGATATGAGGTGAGCTGGGTGCGGCCGGAGCTTGCCGAACATGCGGCGATCGTGCGCGCCCAGGGCCGGCTGCGCGAAAACGGGCTTCGAATCTGAACGCCAGATGAACGAGACATTCAAGGAGGCTTCAGATCGCCATTGGTAAACACCCCCTCAACATCCGCGGAACCATTTTCAAACGGATGCGTTCATTCAACCGACCCCATAGATGCGATCAGCGCGGCAGGAAGGACTAAAGATGCCCGGTAAGATTACGATGATTAACCTGCTCTGGATGGTAATGGTCACGGGCATGCTGACCGCAACCGTCGCTCTCTATGATCAGAAGGTCGATACGTCCAAGGTTTATGGTCCCTATGCTTCGGCCCGGACGGCCGTGCTGGGCCAGTACTGAGGGGCGAGAACGCAACTCCCCAGGAAAGGAATGCCTATGTTCACGATCTTGACAGTGCTCACCGCCCTCATCAGCGTGATGTTCATCGTGTCCGTGGCCTCGACGATCTCAGCGCTTCGGCGTGAAGGCGAAGAGGTGAAAGCTCTGAACGAAAAACATAGAGCATTCTGACCTTCCTCTCTGACCACCCACTTCCCACCCTCGAGCGGCACCCTTCCGTCGCCAGGGCCATTCAAAGCCGGATGCACCCAGCATCCGGCTTTTTCTTTGGGTATGATCTGAACCATCCCCGGACTTGAAAAGAAATGGGCGCTTGAAAAGAAATGGGCGGCTCGAAGCCGCCCCCTTCATGTGATCATTCCGCGGCAGGCCCGGCCGGATCGCCATCGGCAACCGGGCCTTGATCGGTGGCGCCTTCATCGGTCGCAGGGGCGCCTTCGGCGACCTCGACAGCCTCCTCCGTCTCGTCTTCCTCCGGCTCGCTGATGCGCTCGACCGAAACAACCTTCTCGTCCTTGGCGGTGGAGAAGATGGTGACGCCCTTGGTGGCGCGGCTGGCGATGCGGATGCCGCCGACCGGCACGCGGATCAGTTGGCCACGATCGGAGACCAGCATGATCTGGTCGCCGTCATCAACAGGGAAGGCCGCGACCTGTTCGCCGATCTCGCCGGTTTTCGACGTATCGGTGGCGCGGATGCCCTTGCCGCCGCGGCCGGAGATGCGGAAATCATAGGAGGACGAACGCTTGCCGAAGCCTTTTTCCGAGACCGTCAACACGAACTGCTCGCGTGCCTTCAGCTCTTCATAACGCTCGTCGGAAAGCTGCCCCTCTTCGGTGACTTCTTCGCCAACCAGCGCAATATCCTCTTCATCCACGCCCGTCGCCCGACGTTCGGTCGCGGAACGCTTGAGATAGGCAGCACGCTCCCACGGCTCGGCATCGACATGACCGACGATCGTCATCGAGATGATGCGGTCGCCATCGCCGAGATTGATGCCGCGCACACCTATCGAGTTGCGGCCGGCAAAGACGCGGACGTCGTCGACGGAGAAGCGGATGCACTGACCGAGCGCCGTCGTCAGCAGCACGTCATCCTGATCCGTGCAGGTCTCGACGGAGAGGATTTCGTCGCCCTCCTCCTCGAGCTTCATGGCGATCTTGCCGTTGCGGTTGACCTGGACGAAGTCCGACAGCTTGTTGCGGCGAACCGTGCCGCGCGTCGTCGAGAACATGACGTCGAGATTGTCCCAGCTCGTCTCGTCCTCGGGCAAGGGCAGGATGGTGGTGATACGCTCGCCGGGGGCGAGCGGCAGCATGTTGATCAGCGCCTTGCCGCGCGAGGTCGGCGTGCCGATCGGCAGGCGCCAGACCTTTTCCTTGTAGACGATGCCACGCGAAGAGAAGAACAGGACCGGCGTATGGGTATTGACTACGAACAGCCGGCTAACGAAATCCTCGTCGCGGGTGGTCATGCCGGAGCGGCCCTTGCCGCCGCGGCGCTGGGCGCGGTAGGTGGTCAGCGGCACGCGCTTGATGTAACCGAGATGGGAGACGGTGACGACCATGTCTTCGCGGGCGATCAGATCCTCGTCGTCCATTTCGAGGCCGCCATCGACGATCTCGGTGCGGCGCGGCGTGCCGAACTCGTCGCGGACGGCGGTGAGTTCATCCTTGACGATGGTCTGGATGCGGACGCGCGAAGAAAGAATATCGAGGTAATCCTTGATTTCGTCGCCGATCTTGTTGAGTTCGTCGCCGATTTCGTCGCGGCCGAGGGCCGTCAGGCGGGCAAGGCGCAGTTCGAGGATGGCGCGGGCCTGTTCCTCGGAGAGATTGTAGGTCAGGTCGTCGTTGATGCGATGGCGTGGATCGTCGATCAGACGGATCAGGCTTTCGACATCTGCCGCCGGCCAGCGGCGGGTCATCAGCTCTTCGCGGGCCGACTGCGGATCGGGCGCCTGGCGGATGACGCGGATGACCTCGTCGATATTGGCGACGGCAATGGCGAGACCGACCAACACATGGGCGCGGTCGCGCGCCTTGCGCAGCAGAAATTTCGTTCTCCGGCTAACGACTTCTTCGCGGAAGGAGACGAAAGCGCGCAGCATATCGAGCAGCGTCAGCTGCTCGGGCTTGCCGCCGTTCAGCGCCACCATGTTGCAGCCGAAGGACGTCTGCAGCGGCGTGTAACGATAGAGCTGGTTGAGGATGACCTCGGCATTGGCGTCGCGCTTCAGCTCGACGACGACGCGATAACCCTGGCGGTCGGATTCGTCGCGCAGATCGGAGATGCCTTCGATGCGCTTGTCGCGCACCAGTTCGGCCATCTTCTCGATCATCGTCGCCTTGTTCACCTGATAGGGAATCTCGGTGATGATGATCTGCTCGCGGTCGCCGCGCATCGGCTCGATGGCGGCGACGCCGCGCATGATGACGGAGCCGCGGCCGGTCTCGTAAGCCGAGCGGATGCCGGCACGGCCGAGGATCTTCGCACCCGTCGGGAAGTCGGGGCCAGGGATGATCTGCATCAGTTCCGGCAGCTCGATTGCCGGGTCGTCGATCAGCGCGATGCAGCCGTCGATGACTTCAGAGAGATTGTGCGGCGGGATGTTCGTCGCCATGCCGACAGCGATGCCACCGGCGCCGTTAACGAGCAGGTTGGGAAACTTGGCGGGCACCACGACCGGCTCGGAGAGCGTGCCGTCGTAGTTGTCGCGGAAGTCGACGGTTTCCTTGTCGAGATCGTCGAGCAGCGAATGGGCAGCCTTTTCGAGGCGGCATTCGGTGTAACGTTCAGCCGCCGGCGGATCGCCATCGACCGAGCCGAAATTGCCCTGGCCGTCGATCAGCGGCAGACGCAGCGACCAGGGCTGCGCCATGCGGGCGAGCGCATCATAGATCGCAGTATTGCCGTGCGGATGGTATTTACCCATCACGTCACCGGTGACGCGGGCGCATTTGACGTATTTCTTGTTCCAGTCGATGCCGAGCTCGGACATGCCGTAGAGGATGCGCCGGTGCACGGGCTTCAGGCCGTCGCGCACGTCGGGCAGCGCGCGGCTGACGATGACGCTCATGGCGTAATCGAGATACGACCGCTGCATTTCCTCCATGATGGAGATGGGCTCGATGCCTGGCGGGAGCTTCCCGCCGCCGGGGGGTGTTTGCTCAGTCAAAACAGATCACGATCTCTTCTAGAATCACTTGAAGATTTATAGCGGAAAGCCTGTTCCCACGCCAATTTTCACAGCGCGTTTTGAACAGGCTTTTGCGGCTTAAAGAGGGTAAAACACATAAGTTGCGCGGCCGGACCGGACAAATCCGCCCCCGGCCGCCGCGGGAAATTTGCCAAATCGGAATCCCCGCTTCACAATCATAAAAACCAAGTGACTATATGGGGTTCCGGAGAGACGATGGCAAGCGCCGACCAATTGATCAACGCCTTCACGACGCTGCTCGTCACCATCGATCCGCCCGGTCTCGCACCGATCTTTCTAGGCCTGACGACAGGCATGAGCCGCAGTGAGCGCACACAGGTAGCGCTGCGTGGCTCGACCATCGCCTTCATCATTCTCGCCGTCTTCGCGCTGTTCGGCGCCGGCGTGCTCAGCGTGCTGGGGATTTCGATCGGCGCCTTCCGCATCGCCGGCGGGCTGCTCTTGTTCTGGATCGCCTTCGAGATGGTGTTCGAGAAGCGCCAGGACCGCAAGGAGAAGGCCACCGAGGTGGCGATCACCAAGGATCATATCGAAAATATCGCCGTCTTTCCCCTCGCCTTGCCGCTGATTGCCGGCCCGGGCGCGATCTCGGCGACGATCCTGCTTGCTGGAACGCTCGCCACCTCCGTCGGAAAAGCGCAACTGATCGGCGTTCTTGCTGCCAATCTGCTGCTGACCTTCCTCATGCTGCTCGTCGCCGAACGGCTGGACCGTTTCCTCGGCGTCACCGGCCGGGCGATCCTGACACGGCTTCTCGGCGTCATCCTCGCCGCCCTCGCCGCCCAGTTCGTCGTCGATGGCGCGAAATCGGCGCTCAATCTGATCAGCGCGACGCCGCATTGAGCGGTAAAAAATCACAGAGAGCACTGACGCCGTCTTTGGGACATCATGCTCCGAAGCACCGCCACCCGTGGGACCACCGGTCGGAACGGAAAAACAGAACATGGAGTGTAAACTGAAGGAGAGACAACGGATCAAATCGTCGCCTTCTACGAGAATATCTCGTGCTGAACGCGGGCTTGGTGGCTAAACGTGTTCCGAACCCTTACGGATTTGGACACGTACCACACCCACAAACCGGTGACGATGAACGCAGCTACGCTCGGTCCAACAACCTCGGCTTTCAGAAGTTGATTAACACTGACCCCCAGCACAGAGGAAACAAGTGCAAGATCGAGCACGAAGGCGACTGGGATGGCTATCCATTGATAGAAAAACAGCCTTGGAAACATTCTGTCCTTCTTAAACATAAACCAGATTACCACCACCTGAAGTATCACAAGGGCAAAACTTAAGGCCGCCTCGCCAACAGCCACCAATTCACCTCCTTCGACAGCACTATATTTAGCGTAAGTTTCCATCGAGCTCGCAACAGAAGCTAGTGTCTTAAGTAGCCCCATGACCTCTGCTATTGCTAAAAGCAGAAGCCACCCGCCGAAACCCGATGGACCGTTGACTGGGTCAGTTGTTCTCTTAGCTGATCGAACAGCAAACCAAATTGGCAATCCAAAAAATAGAAAAACGATTAACCAATGCCAAATAGAAAACGACCCCATCAGCGAATCCCCCGAAAGCCTGAAAAGATCACTACCCCGGATACAGTGATTCCGTCTATTCCCGACACCAGTTCTGACTGATCACAGCGCTTTTAAGTCGGCGACCATCTGGAACCAAGAAAATCACGCATAAGACCATTTGGCGACCCGCCGAACCGAGCCCGAGGGCAAAGAGGCCGGACAATTCCAGCATGCTCTTCCCGTGATTCTCCGAGGTCGGCGTACCTCACTTTAGAACGGGATATCGTCGTCGAGATCCCGCGAGAAATTGCCGCCGCCAGCGCCGCCGCGGCTCGGGGATGAAGAGGGAGCCGGCGCGCCGTAGTCGTCGCCATAATCATTGCCGCCGCTGCTGCCGCGGCCGCCGCCGAAACCGGAGCTGGCACCGCCGCCTTCACCGCGGCCATCGAGCATCGTCAGCGTCGAATTGAAGCCCTGCAGCACCACTTCGGTGCTGTAGCGGTCCTGGCCCTGCTGGTCCTGCCACTTGCGGGTCTGCAGCTGGCCTTCGATATAAAGCTTGGCGCCCTTCTTCACATATTGTTCGACAACCTTGCAGAGGCCTTCGTTGAAGACGACGACAGTATGCCATTCGGTCTTTTCACGGCGCTCGCCGGAATTGCGGTCGCGCCAGGTCTCCGAGGTCGCGATACGAAGATTGGCGATCGGCCGGCCATCCTGAGTGCGGCGGATTTCGGGGTCTGCACCCACGTTTCCAACCAGAATTACCTTATTCACGCTACCAGCCATACTTCTCACCCTGCCTGCCGCCCTGCCCGGCGGCGTTTAATCGATCGGCGCACCTTAAACCATCACGGACCGCCGATGCGCATGGGCGGCATTTAATCCACATGTTTATCCATCAGAAAGCCGCATGCATTCATCAGGAATTTTGTTCTTTATTTGTTCTAGTTTATCCGTATGATCCTGTCAACAGAATCGAAAACCTTGAGCCTTCCCGGATATTCAGCCTCGACTCGCCCGTCGGCATCACTAAATAAGGGCTGTTATCCAGAAAACCAAAGCAGAGACGATGAGCGAACTGAAGACGATCTCCATCCGCGGCGCGCGCGAGCATAATCTCAAGAGCATCGATCTCGATCTGCCGCGTAACAAGCTGATCGTCATGACCGGGCTTTCGGGGTCCGGCAAATCCTCGCTCGCCTTCGACACGATCTACGCCGAAGGCCAGCGGCGTTATGTCGAGAGCCTGTCGGCCTATGCCCGGCAGTTCCTCGAAATGATGCAGAAGCCCGACGTCGACCAGATCGACGGGCTGTCGCCGGCGATCTCGATCGAGCAGAAGACCACCTCGCGCAATCCGCGCTCGACGGTCGGCACCGTCACCGAGATCTACGACTATATGCGCCTGCTCTTTGCCCGCGTCGGCGTTCCCTATTCGCCGGCGACCGGCCTGCCGATCGAGAGCCAGACCGTCAGCCAGATGGTCGACCGCATCCTCGATTTCGGCGAGGGCACCCGTCTTTATATTCTTGCGCCGCTCGTGCGCGGACGCAAGGGCGAATACAAGAAGGAACTGGCGGAGCTGATGAAGAAGGGCTTCCAGCGCGTCAAGGTCGACGGCCAGTTCTACGAGATCGCCGAGGCGCCGGTGCTCGACAAGAAATACAAGCATGACATCGACGTGGTGGTCGACCGCATCGTCGTGCGCTCGGATGTCTCGGCGCGTCTGGCGGACAGCCTGGAGACCTGCCTGAAGCTTGCCGACGGGCTGGCGGTCGCCGAATTCGCCGACAAGCCGCTGCCGCCGGAAGAGACGTCGGCCGGCGGCTCGGCCAACAAGTCGCTGAACGAGACGCATGAACGCGTGCTGTTTTCGGAGAAGTTCGCCTGCCCTGTCTCGGGCTTCACCATTCCCGAGATCGAGCCGCGGCTGTTTTCCTTCAACAATCCCTTCGGCGCCTGCCCGACCTGCGACGGCCTCGGCGCCCAGCAGAAAATCGATCCGGACCTGATCGTGCCCGAACCCGAACGGACGCTGCGCGACGGGGCGATCGCGCCCTGGGCGAAGTCGACCTCGCCCTATTACAATCAGACGCTGGAAGCGCTCGGCAAACATTACGGCTTCAAGCTCGGCACCCGCTGGAACGAGCTTTCCGACGAGGCCAAGGACGTTATCCTCAACGGCACCAACGACAAGATCGAATTCCATTATGCCGATGGCGCCCGTTCCTACACGACGCAGAAGAATTTCGAGGGCATCATCACCAATCTCGAGCGCCGCTGGAAGGAGACCGATTCCGCCTGGGCGCGCGAGGATATCGAGCGCTTCATGTCGGCCGCCCCATGCCCTTCCTGCAACGGATTCCGCCTGAAGCCTGAGGCCTTGGCGGTGAAGATCGACACGCTGCATATCGGCGAAGTGACCGGGATGTCGATCCGCGTCGCCCGCGACTGGTTCGAGGCGCTGCCGGCAAGCTTCAATGCCAAGCAGAACGAGATCGCCGTGCGCATCCTCAAGGAAATCCGCGACCGCCTGCGCTTCCTCAACGATGTCGGCCTGGAATATCTCAGCCTGTCGCGCAATTCCGGCACGCTGTCGGGCGGCGAGAGCCAACGCATCCGGCTTGCCTCGCAGATCGGCTCAGGGCTGACAGGCGTGCTCTACGTGCTCGACGAGCCGTCGATCGGCCTGCATCAGCGAGACAATGCCCGGCTGCTCGACACGCTGAAGCACCTGCGCGACATCGGCAACACCGTCATCGTCGTCGAACATGACGAGGATGCGATCCTGACGGCCGACGACGTGGTCGACATCGGCCCGGCTGCCGGCATTCACGGCGGCCAGGTCATCGCCCATGGCACACCGCAGGACATCATGGACAGTCCGAACTCGCTGACCGGCAAATATCTCTCGGGCGAACTCGGCGTTCCCGTTCCCGATGAACGCCGCAAGCCGAAAAAGGGCCGCGAGATCAAGGTGGTCGGCGCGCGCGGCAACAATCTGAAGAACGTCACGGCATCGATCCCGCTCGGGGTGTTCACGGCGGTGACCGGTGTTTCCGGCGGCGGCAAGTCCACCTTCCTGATCGAAACGCTCTATAAGTCGGCAGCGCGCCGCGTCATGGGCGCACGTGAAAACCCGGCCGATCACGATCGCATCGACGGTTTCGAGCATATCGACAAGGTGATCGACATCGACCAGTCGCCGATCGGCCGCACGCCGCGCTCGAACCCGGCGACCTATACCGGCGCCTTCACGCCGATCCGCGACTGGTTCGCCGGCCTGCCGGAGGCAAAGGCCCGCGGCTACCAGCCGGGCCGCTTCTCCTTCAACGTCAAGGGCGGACGCTGCGAGGCCTGCCAGGGCGACGGCGTCATCAAGATCGAGATGCACTTCCTGCCCGATGTCTACGTCACCTGCGACGTCTGCCATGGCAAGCGTTACAACAGAGAGACGCTCGACGTCACCTTCAAGCACAAGTCGATCGCCGACGTGCTCGACATGACGGTGGAGGAAGGCGTCGATTTCTTCGCGGCGGTGCCCGCCGTGCGCGACAAGCTGCAATCGCTGAAGGATGTCGGCCTCGGTTACATCAAGGTCGGCCAGCAGGCCAATACGCTCTCGGGCGGCGAGGCGCAGCGTGTCAAGCTTGCCAAGGAGCTGTCGAAACGCTCGACGGGACGCACGCTCTACATTCTCGACGAGCCGACGACCGGCCTGCATTTCCACGACGTGGCCAAGCTGCTCGAAATGCTGCACGAACTGGTCAACCAGGGCAATTCGGTGGTGGTGATCGAGCACAATCTCGAAGTCATCAAGACCGCCGACTGGGTGCTCGATTTCGGCCCCGAAGGCGGCGATGGCGGCGGCGAGATCGTCGCGACCGGCACGCCGGAAGCGATCGTCAAGGAAAAGCGCTCCTATACCGGACACTTCCTGAAGGAATTGCTGGAACGGCGGCCGGCGAAGAAGGCGGTTGCGGCGGAATGACGATGAGGCCAGCGTCGCCCGATGATCTGGAAATGATCGCGACGCTGACAGCTGCCGCCTATCGGCCCTATACCGAACTCTTCGGCGCTGCGCCGATCCCGGTGACGGAGGATTACGCGCCGCGCATCGAACGCGGCGAGGTCTGGCTGCGCGAGGTCGGCGACGAAACGGCCGGCCTGGTGGTGGTCGAGCAGCATTCCGATCACCTCATGCTGTTCAGCATCGCGGTCTCGCCGGCCTTTCAGGGCGGCGGGCACGGTTGGCGATGCTGCGCTGGCTGGAGGGCAAGGCGCGGGAATGGGCAGTGCCGGAAATCCGGCTCTACACGAATGCGCGGATGGAGCGGAACATCGCGCTCTATCGCGCCTTCGGTTTTCAGGAAACGGGTCGTCGGCCGAGCCCTTATCGGCCAGGATGGACGCTCGTCGACATGACGAAAGAAATCGATGCGGCCTGAGCGGCTGCCAACGGGGAGGACGACATGACGAAATCCGGCACTATCCGCACCGGCATCGGCGGCTGGACCTTCGAGCCCTGGCGCGGGCATTTCTTTCCTGATGACCTGAAACAGAAAGACGAGCTGAATTATGCCAGCCGCCAGCTGAAGGTCATCGAGGTCAACGGCACCTATTACAGCACCCAGAAGCCTGCAGTCTTCGCCAAATGGGCGGCAGACGTGCCCGATGGCTTCATCTTTTCGCTGAAGGCGACGCGTTTCGTCACCAATCGGCGGGTGCTTGCCGAAGCCGGTGAATCGATGGAGCGGTTCCTGACATCGGGTATCAGCGAACTCGGCGATCATCTTGGGCCGCTGCTCTGGCAATTTGCACCGACGAAGAAGTTCGATCCGGAAGATTTCGAGGCCTTCCTGAAGCTGCTGCCGGCAAAACAGGACGGGCTGGCGCTGCGCCACGTGGTCGAGGTGCGGCACGATTCCTTCAAGGTGCCGGAATTCGTGGGCCTGCTGGCGAAATATGGGGTGGCGCCTGTTTGTGCCGAACATTTCGAATATCCGATGATCGCCGACGTCACGGCGGATTTCGTCTATGCCAGGCTGCAGAAGGGATCGGACGACATTGCCACCTGCTATCCGGACAAGGAGCTGAAGGCCTGGGCAAAGCGACTGGAGACCTGGGCCGAAGGCAAGATCCCCGATGACCTGCCGCTGATCGATGCCGATCGCAAAGTGAAGACCGAGCCGCGCGACGTCTTCGCCTTCATGATCCATGAGGGCAAAGTCAATGCGCCACACGGAGCGATCGCCCTGCAGCAAGCGCTGGCGAAATAAGCTTGGTGAGACTTGGCCCGGGGCTCAAAGCACCGGCGGCCCGAAGCTAACGCATCGCGGCCCGAAGCTGAAGCATCGTGCGGGCTAAAGCGGCAAGACGTGGGCGGCAAGCTCCTCCGCCGTCAACCCCTTGCCGGCGCGTTGGCCGGCCTCGCCATGCAGCCAGACGCCGGCCGCCGCGGCCTCGAAGGTCGGCAAGCCCTGGGCGAGCAATCCGCCGATGATGCCGGCGAGCACATCGCCGGAACCGGCGGTGGCAAGCCAGACCGGGGCATTGGTATTGATGAGCGCACGTCCATCCGGCGCGGCGATGACAGTATCGGCCCCCTTGTAAACGATCGCTGCATTGGCGCGGCGGGCAGCAGCGACAGCCTTGTCCACCTTGCCGAGCGCATCATCGCTGCCGATATCGGGAAAGAGCCGCGCGAATTCACCCTCGTGCGGCGTCAGCACCAGACGCGGCTCACCGCGGAAAAGATCAAACAATTGTTGCGGATCGTCCTTGAACGAGGAAATGCCGTCGGCATCGAGTACCAGATGGCGATCGGCAAGAGCGGAGACGAAGCCGCGCGCCCTGGCGCCGATGCCAAACCCGGGGCCGAGAACGAAAGTCTGCAGCCGCTTGTCGGTGAGCCAGCCGCCGAGGTCGACCTCGTCGTCGATGGCATGCAGCATGACGGCGGTGAGATGCGCCGCATTGGCGGAGATCGCCGCGCGGGGAGCGGCGATCGTCACCAGGCCGGCGCCGGCCTTCAGGCCCGCGGTCGCCGACATGCGCGCAGCACCCGTCTTGTCCGCCTCGCCCGAGAACACGACCAGATGACCGCGCTTGTATTTGTGGGTTTCGAGCTGCTCGGCCGGCAGCAGACCCTTCCAGGCATCGGGCGTGTTCTCGGCGATAAGACCGGCAGCCTCAGCGCGGATGATGCGGGTCGGAATGCCGATATCGAAAACCTCCAATTCATTACAAAGCTCCCGGCCCGGCATCAGCAGATGGCCGGGCTTACGCGTCATGAAGGTGACGGTGCTGCAGGCCTGGAAGGCAGCCCCCAGCACCTTGCCGGTGCGGCCATCGAGGCCGGAGGGCAGATCGATGGCGAGCACCGGACGACCGGCCGCGGTGACGCGTCCGATCAGCGCGCGCACTTCGACCGGGACCTCGCGGCCGAGCCCCGCCCCAAACAGACCGTCGATAACGACATCGCCGGTTTCGGGTTGGTAGATGCCGAGTTCCAGTCCCTTAAGCGCGCAGCCGGCTCGGGCACGGGCGGCATCGCCCTTCAGCTTCGCGGGATCACCCAGATGGAACAGCGCCACCGCCGCTCCGCTTTGCTGCAGATGTCGTGCCGCGACATAGGCGTCGCCGCCATTGTTGCCGGGACCGCAAAGCACGACGAAACGAAAAGCGTCGGGATGACGTCGCAGCGCGGCAGCTGCAACCGCGGCACCCGCCTTCTCCATCAGGCCGAAGGAATCGATGCCGGAGGCGGCAGCGGCGGCATCGACGGCAGCCATTTCGGCAGGCGTCAGGAGGAGCTGGGACAGATCTTTACTCATCACCCTATTCAATCGAAAAACGCCTAAAAAACAACCGCCTGAAACATCAAAGCGAAGGACGCATTTTAGGCATTTGCTTATATTTTAATCTTCCAGATTCGTGTATTCGCAGTTGCGAAAATACCTGGCTTTTTCGGTTTCGGATGTGTTTTTGATCAGAGACAATGTTTTTTCACCTGTTCCGTCACCAAAACGACATGAAATTCCCCGCAAACGCGGCTGTTTCGACAAAATCGACGCCTTTTTTCGATAAGATGGATTTCAAACTGGCACGATATCTGCATCATATCCGGCGAGCGGGAAAATTCCTGCCATAACGGGAGAAGCGGAGAGACATTTTCTCATGAAAAAGATCGAAGCGATCATTAAGCCTTTCAAGCTGGACGAAGTGAAGGAAGCCCTTCAGGAAGTCGGCCTGCAGGGTATCACAGTCACGGAAGCCAAGGGTTTCGGCCGTCAGAAGGGCCACACGGAACTCTACCGCGGAGCCGAATACGTCGTCGATTTCCTGCCGAAGGTAAAAGTCGAGGTCGTGCTGGCCGACGAGAACGCGGAGGCCGTCATCGACGCGATCCGCAAGGCGGCGCAGACCGGCCGCATCGGCGACGGAAAGATCTTCGTCTCCAACGTCGAAGAGGTTATCCGCATCCGTACCGGCGAGACCGGCATCGATGCCATCTGACCACTTTGCCAATTGCGCAAAGTCCGTTACCGTCACCGCCGACCTACACCGTCATCGCAAATCGGAGGAAACTAATTAATGGCGACCGCAAGCGAAATTCTGAAGCAGATCAAGGAAAACGACGTCAAGTTCGTCGATCTGCGTTTCACCGACCCGAAGGGCAAGCTGCAGCATGTGACGATGGACGTCGTCTGCGTCGACGAGGACATGTTCGCCGACGGCGTGATGTTCGACGGCTC
The DNA here is from genome assembly GCF_014195045.1 of Rhizobium sp. BK591. NCBI lineage: Bacteria > Pseudomonadati > Pseudomonadota > Alphaproteobacteria > Hyphomicrobiales > Rhizobiaceae > Rhizobium > Rhizobium sp. BK591. The sequence continues at coordinate 918,167 of NZ_JACIAZ010000003.1, read as the reverse complement.
CTCGATCGGCGGCTGGAAGGCCATCAACGAGTCCGACATGGTGCTGATGCCCGATACCGAGACGGTGCATATGGACCCGTTCTTCGCTCAGTCGACCATGGTCATCATGTGCGATATCCTCGATCCGGTTTCCGGCGAGGCCTATAACCGCGATCCGCGCGGCACCGCCAAGAAGGCCGAAGCCTACCTCAAGGCATCCGGCATCGGCGACACGATCTTCGTCGGCCCGGAAGCCGAGTTCTTCGTCTTCGACGACGTCAAGTACAAGGCCGATCCCTACAATACCGGCTTCAAGCTCGATTCGACCGAACTGCCGTCGAACGACGACACCGATTACGAAACCGGCAACCTCGGCCATCGCCCGCGCGTCAAGGGCGGCTATTTCCCGGTTCCTCCGGTCGACAGCGCCCAGGACATGCGTTCGGAAATGCTGACGGTGCTCTCCGAGATGGGCGTCGTCGTCGAAAAGCATCACCATGAAGTCGCTGCCGCCCAGCACGAACTCGGCATCAAGTTCGATACGCTGGTGCGCAACGCCGACAAGATGCAGATCTACAAATATGTCGTGCATCAGGTGGCCAATGCCTACGGCAAGACGGCGACCTTCATGCCGAAGCCGATCTTCGGCGACAACGGCTCGGGCATGCACGTGCACCAGTCGATCTGGAAGGGTGGCAAGCCGACCTTTGCCGGCGACGAATATGCAGGCCTCTCCGAGAGTTGCCTGTTCTACATCGGTGGCATCATCAAGCATGCCAAGGCGATCAACGCTTTCACCAACCCGTCGACGAACTCCTACAAGCGTCTCGTCCCGGGTTACGAAGCACCGGTGCTGCTCGCCTATTCGGCCCGCAACCGCTCGGCCTCCTGCCGCATTCCGTTCGGCTCCAACCCGAAGGCCAAGCGCGTCGAAGTCCGTTTCCCGGATCCGACCGCCAACCCCTATCTCGCCTTCGCCGCTATGCTGATGGCCGGCCTCGACGGCATCAAGAACAAGATCCATCCCGGCAAGGCCATGGACAAGGATCTCTACGACCTGCCGCCGAAGGAATTGAAGAAGATCCCGACCGTCTGCGGTTCACTGCGCGAAGCGCTCGAAAGCCTGGACAAGGACCGCAAGTTCCTGACAGCCGGCGGCGTTTTCGACGACGACCAGATCGATGCCTTCATCGAACTGAAGATGGCCGAGGTGATGCGTTTCGAAATGACGCCGCATCCGGTCGAATACGACATGTACTATTCAGCCTGATCGGCTGCGAAGACCGAAAGTCCCGGTTCGCCGGGGCTTTCACCTCCCAGGTCATGGACGCCACCACAGCGCCGCGCGGCTTTGAGACGCGCAAAAGACGCTGTAGCACTTGGAGTGCTGCATAATTTTGTCCTTAAATCGATTCCGATCTAAGGAATTATGCAGTAGGAGGATATGACGTTCATGTGACGAACTCGCGCACAAATCTTGATTTGCGCGACACCAATCACCAAATTCGGTGATGAAAGGAAGTCGTACCATGAAAGAAAGAGTAGCAAAGTTCAGCATTGGCGAAGTGGTTCGGCACAAGGTTTTTCCGTTTCGCGGCGTCATCTTCGACGTTGATCCGGAGTTCGCGAATACGGAGGAATGGTGGAATTCCATTCCGGCCGAGGTGCGCCCGAGCAGGGACCAACCCTTCTATCACCTGCTCGCCGAAAATGATGAAAGCGAATATGTCGCTTATGTCTCCGAGCAGAACCTGATGAATGACGAAAGCGGCGCGCCGCTTCGCAACCCACAGATCTACCAGATTTTCGATCAGGCCCCGTCAGGGCAGTTCAAACCCAAGATGAGCTTCGCCCACTAAATCAGGCTGACCGACCGCAGGAAACAAGGCCTCGCACACTCCCGGCGAGGCCTTTTTCGTGGCGCAACAAAAAACCCGGCGCGAAGCCGGGTTTCTGTTCAAAGATGATGGCAGGATTACTGCGCCTTGGCTGCCTTCTGGGCGTCTTCCAGCTTCTTGCGAGCTTCCTCGGCCTTCTTCTGCATGCTGTCCTGCAGGCTGCGCTGGCTTTCAGCGAGCTTGGATTCCGAAACGGGTTCGCCGTCATAAGCGCCGGTGAAGCCTTCAAGCGAAATCTTGATCGGGTTCGGGGCGCGGCGGAAGTTGATCGAGGTGAAGATCACGTCGCTGCCCTTCTTGAGGCTGGCGATCATCGCGTCGGTCAGCGGGATTTCGGCGGTGCACTTATCCGGCAGGCAGACAGCGTAGTCGAGCTTCTGGCCCTTGCCGCCGTCGATCTGCATGATGATGCCCGGAGGAATCAGGCGTGCGGTGGGAACCGAGACCTGCAGGAGCTTGCGGTTGATCTTGCCGGAAACCGAGATCAGGCCGACGGCCGTGACGAGCTGGCCGCCATTGGCGAGGATCAGGTTCTGGACAACGCAGATGTCGTTGTCTTCCTGCTTGCTGCAGGTCTTGTACCAGCCGAGCTTCGGCGCACCGGAGGCCTGCGCATCGGCAGGCGCCGGTGCGGCCGCATCCTGGGCAAAGGAGGAGACCGGAGCCGAAGCGGCACCGAACATCACTGCCAGAACGGACAGTGCTGCCCGCATTTTCTTTTCAGACTTGAACATCATAACGAATTCCGTCTCCTGATATCCGTTCGGGGCAGCGTCTTTGCCGCCCCAACCATCGGGTCGTTCGGCACTCCACCTCTTAAAAAAATAAGGCAAATGCATGACCCCGAAACTTCGGGTTCACCTGTTACATCGCAGCGTTCAAGATATCCAGCATTTCTTTGGCAATTTGAGAGGCAATTTCGCAGCCACGTCAAAGAAAACGCCGCTGCGTGTTGGAATCACTCGACCCCATGATAATCTCCCGCGTGAATCATGCCCCGTTTTTCACGGATCAAGGATTGCCGAATGCTCCGGATTATCGTCCCCCTCGTCCTCTCGCTGCTGTGCGGCGCTGTCGCCGCCGAGCCGCTGCACGGCATCGCGATGCACGGTGAGCCGGCTTTGCCGGCGGACTACAAACACTTCCCTTACGTCAATCCCGACGTAAAAAAAGGCGGCAAGATCACCTATGGCGTCGTCGGCACCTTCGACAGCCTCAACCCCTTCATCCTGAAGAGCATGCGCACGACGGCGCGCGGCATGTGGGATCCGGAATATGGCAATCTCGTCTACGAATCGCTGATGCAGCGCTCCAGGGACGAGCCGTTCACGCTCTATGGGCTGCTTGCCGAGACAGTCGAATGGGACGACGACAGAAGCTTCGTTCAGTTCAACCTCAATCCGAAGGCGAAATGGGCCGATGGCCAGCCGGTAACGCCCGAAGACGTGATGTTCACCTTCGAACTGATGCGCGACAAGGGCCGCGTGCCCTTCGCCAACCGCCTCAACGTCGTCGCCAAGATGGAGAAGGTCGGCGAACACAGCGTGCGCTTCACCTTCAACGACAAGGCCGATCGCGAAACGCCGCTGATCTTCGGTCTTTTCCCGGTGCTGCCGAAACATGCGATCGATCCTGAAACCTTCGACCGTTCGTCCTTGACGCCGCCGGTCGGCTCCGGTCCCTACAAGGTAAAGACGGTGAAGCCCGGCGAGAGCATCACCTACGAGCGCGATCCGAATTACTGGGGCAAGGACATTCCCGCCAAAGTCGGCACCGACAATTACGACCAGATCACCGTCCAGTATTTCCTGCAGGACACGACGCTGTTCGAGGCCTTCAAGAAGGGCGATGTCGACATCTATCCCGACGGCAATCCCGGCCATTGGGCCAATGCCTATAATTTCCCCGCCGTCACCTCGGGGGCCGTGGTCAAGGACACATTCACGCCGAAACTGCCGAGCGGCATGCTCGGCTTCGTGTTCAACACGCGCCGGCCGATCTTTGCCGATCTCAAGGTGCGCGAAGGCCTGTCGCTGGTGTTCGATTTCGAATGGGCGAACAAAAACCTCTATTCCGGCGCCTACAAGCGCACGCAGAGCTTCTGGCAGAATTCCGAACTGTCGAGTTTCGGGGTTCCCGCCAATGCGGCCGAGCTTGCCCTGCTCGGGCCGATCAAGGACAAGATCGCGCCGGAGATTCTCGACGGCACCTACAAGCTGCCGGTGACCGACGGCTCCGGCCGCGACCGCAATGTGCTGAAGCAGGCCGTCGAACTGCTGAAACAGGGCGGATATACGATCCAGGGCGGCAAGATGCTCGATGCCTCCGGCCGCCAGCTCGCTTTCGAGATCATGACGCAGAATGCCGACCAGGAGAAGCTTGCCGTCGCCTATCAGCGTTCGCTGCAGACGATCGGCATCGCCGCTTCGATCCGCACCGTCGACGATTCGCAGTATCAGAGCCGGACGAACAGCTTCGACTATGACATGATCATCAAGTCCTATACGTCTTCGTTGTCACCCGGAAATGAGCAGCTCGGCCGCTGGTCTTCAGCCGCCAAAACCCGCGAAGGCACCGACAGTTTCGCCGGTGTCGCAGACCCCGATATCGATACGCTGATCGACCATCTGCTTCGGGCGCGCTCGGCTGAGGATTTCACCGCGGCGGTGCGCTCCTACGACCGGCTGCTGCTTTCCGGCCACTATGTGCTGCCGCTCTACCACATCGACCAGCAATGGGTGGCCCGCAGCAAGCGCATCGGCCATCCCGACAGCGTGCCGCTCTACGGCTACCAGCTGCCGGTATGGTGGGATACGAGCGTGCAGTAAGAATCAGCCGAACCGCCAGCCAAATGTCGCCCTTGGGAGACGCATGAGAATAAGGAAAATCATCATGGAGCGTATCACCATCGACGTCGTCTCGGATGTCGTCTGCCCCTGGTGCTATCTCGGCAAGGCGCGGCTGGAGCTCGCCATCGCCGAGGTGCAGGACGAGATCGGCGTCGACATCAACTGGCGGCCGTACCGGCTCAACCCCGACTATCCCAAGGAAGGCGTCGACCAGAAGAAGGCGCTGGCGGAGAAGCTCGGCGGCGAGGAGCGCGTGGCACAGGCGCACAAGATGCTCACCGATTACGGCCGCGAGGTCGGCATCGCCTTCGATTTCGAGGCGATCAAGATCGGCCCGAACACGCTCGATGCGCATCGGCTGATCCATTGGGCGATGATCGAAGGCCGCGAGAAGCAGGACAAGGTCGTTGGCGCGCTGTTCAAGGCGAATTTCGAGGAAGGCCGCAATGTCGGCGACCACGCCGTGTTGCTCGATATCGCCGAAAAGGCCGGCCTCGACCGCTCGGTCATCGCCTCGTTGCTCGCCTCCGACGCCGATCGCGACCTGATCGTCGCCGAGATCAAAGCGGCGCAGGAAATGGGCGTCAACGGCGTGCCGTTCTTCATTTTCGACCAGCAATATGCCGTCAGCGGCGCGCAGACGCCCGACGTGCTGGCGAACGCGCTGCGCGACATCGCCAAGGCGAAGGCCGAGGCGCGATCGGGGCTGAACTGAGGCTATCGATGCGAATCGAGATCGAAGAGCCGCGACAAAGCTGGGTCGAGGATTTCGCAGCGCTGAAGCACGCCATCATGGGCGCAGCACCGGCCGGAGCCTATCTGCATCACATCGGCTCGACAGCCGTTGCCGGCCTTCCCGCCAAGGATATCATCGATCTCCAACTGACCGTGAACGATCTGGCCGATGTCGATGCCGACGCATTCGAACAGGCCGGTTTCGAGCGTCGGCCAATCACCATCGATCACTGCCCTCCGGGACTTGAACTGGCGGAAGGCGAATTGCGCAAGGCCTTCTATCGCAGCAGAGGACGCGCCGCCAATCTGCATGTCCGGCAAAGAGGCCGTTTCAATCAGCGCTACTCCCTGCTCTGCCGAGACCTCCTGCGCGCCCATCCGGTAGCAGCGAACGCTTACGCGCTGATCAAGCAGCGGCTCGCCCACCGTTTTCCCGAGGATGTCGATTTCTACTACGACATCAAGGACCCGGTGTTCGACATCATCATGGACGGCGCCAATGAATGGGCAAAGCTGATCGGCTGGTCGGAACCACCGGGCGACTGAAGCCTCGGCTTTAACTCAACCCAGAACAGGAACGCAGCGCACCTCTGTTTTCACCGAATTGGCGATGAAACATTCGTCGTGGGCGCGATGATGGAGGGCTTCGAGTTCACTTAGGGAAGGCTGCTTTTCGCCGCTAAAGACGACATGCGGTTTCAACGTCACCACGGTCATGGCAAGACGACCTTCGGCATTCTTCTCCATGATGCCCTCGGCGGCATCGGTGTAGCTGTCGACGCAAAAGCGCTGCTTGGCGGCGATCGACAGGAACCAGAGCATGTGGCAGCTGGAGAGCGAAGCGACGAAAGCCTCCTCCGGATCCACCGCGTCCTCGGCCGAATAGGGCAGTGGGACAACATGCGAGGAAGAAGACGCCCTCACCTCAATGCCGCCGTCGAAAGTCCAGCAGTGGGCGCGGCTGTAGCGGTTGTCGGTGAAAGTCTCGCCGTTCCGCTGCCACACGATCGTCGCGCCATATGTCGCCATCTTCGTCTCCCTCTGCCTACTTCGCCATCTCGGCCAGTTGCGTCATGATCACCGCGGCGCCTTGCAGGCGTTTTTCCGGGGTCGGCAGGTCGCGGGTCAGGAACAGGCTGTGATCGGGGCGGATCTTCGCCATCGTGCCCTGCTTGCCGATATAACCGACGAGGTTTGCCGGATTGGGGAATTCCTTGTTGCGGAACTGCACGACGACGCCTTTCGGGCCGGCATCGAGCTTTTCGACATTGGCGGTACGGCAGAGCGATTTGATGTAGACGATCTTCAAGAGATGCTGGACTTCGATCGGCATCGGGCCGAAGCGGTCGATCATCTCGGCGCCGAAGCCATCGATCTCCTTGAGTTCGGTGACTTCGCCGAGACGCCGGTAGAGCGCCATGCGCAGATGCAGGTCCGGCACGTAATTTTCCGGGATCATCACCGTCGTGCCGACGGAGATCTGCGGCGACCAACCGGTGTCGTGGATCTCGTCGACGCCCTTGACCTCGGCGACCGCCTCTTCCAGCATCTGCTGATAGAGCTCGAAACCGACCTCCTTGATATGACCGGACTGCTCCTCGCCAAGCAGGTTGCCGGCGCCGCGGATGTCTAGGTCGTGGCTCGCCAGCTGGAAGCCGGCGCCGAGCGTATCCAGCGATTGCAGCACCTTGAGGCGGCGCTCGGCGGTTGCCGTCAGCACCTTATTGACCGGCAGGGTGAAGAGCGCAAAGGCGCGCACCTTCGAGCGGCCGACGCGGCCCCGCAGCTGATAGAGCTGGGCTAAGCCGAACATATCGGCGCGGTGAACGATCAGCGTGTTGGCTGTGGGCACGTCGAGGCCGGATTCGACGATGGTGGTCGACAACAGCACGTCGTAGCGGCCTTCATAGAAGGCGTTCATGATATCTTCGAGTTCGCCGGCCGGCATCTGGCCATGGGCGATCGCCACCTTCAGCTCCGGCACATCCGACTGCAGGAAGGCACTGATATCCTCGAGGTCGGCAAGCCTGGGGCAGACATAGAAGCTCTGGCCGCCGCGATAATGCTCGCGCATCAGCGTCTCGCGGATGACAAGGCTGTCGAACGGCGAGATGAAGGTGCGCACCGCCATGCGGTCGACCGGGGGCGTGGTGATCAGCGACAATTCGCGCACGCCGGTCATGGCAAGCTGCAGCGTGCGCGGGATCGGGGTTGCAGACAGCGTCAGCACGTGCACGTCGCTCTTCAGCTCCTTCAGCCGCTCCTTGTGCTTGACGCCGAAATGCTGCTCTTCGTCGATGACGAGCAGGCCGAGATTGGCGAATTTGATGCCGGCGCCAAGCAGCGCATGGGTGCCGACGACGATATCGGTCTTGCCGTCCGCGACTTCCTTCTTGGTCAGCGCCAGCTCCTTGGCCCCGACGAGGCGCGAGGCCTGCTGGACACGCACCGGCAGGCCACGGAAACGTTCGGAAAAGGTCTTGAAGTGCTGGCGGGCGAGCAATGTCGTCGGCACGACGACGGCGACCTGGACGCCATTCATCGCTGCGACGAAGGCGGCGCGCAGCGCCACTTCGGTCTTGCCGAAGCCGACGTCGCCGCAGACGAGGCGGTCCATCGGCCGGCCGGCACCGAGATCGGAGCGCACCGCCTCGATGGCGTTATCCTGGTCCTCGGTCTCGTCATAGGGGAAGCGCGCGGCGAATTCGTCGTAGAGGCCGTCCGGCGTCGTCAGCATCGGCGCGTGGCGCGTCAGGCGCTCGGCGGCGATGCGGATCAGTGCATCGGCCATGTCGAGCAGGCGCTTCTTCAGCTTGGCCTTGCGCATCTGCCAAGCGCCGCCGCCGAGCTTGTCGAGCTGGGCGTCGGTGCCCTCGCCGCCGTAGCGCGAGAGCAGGTCGATGTTTTCGACCGGCAGGAAGAGCTTGGCCTCGTCGGCATATTGCAACTCGAGGCAGGCATGCGGCGCACCGGCCGCCTCGATGGTCCGCAGCCCGACGAAGCGGCCGATGCCGTGTTCGGCATGGACGACGATCGAGCCCTCATCGAGGCCCGCGACCTCGGAGATGAAATCGGCGGCGCGTTTGCGGCGTTTGGAGCGGCGCACCATGCGGTCGCCCAATATATCCTGCTCGCCGATGACGACGAGGTCGCCGGCCTCGAAGCCGGATTCGAGGCTGAGCACGGCCGCGGCCGCCTCGCCTCTCGCCAGCGAACCGACATCCTTCAGCGCCTCGACCGGCTTGACCTTTTCCAGGCCATGTTCGTTCAGCACCTGCAGCAGGCGTTCCAGCGAACCTTCGGTCCAGGCGGTGACCAGCACTTTCGCGCCGGCGGCACGCCGATCGGCAATATGCTTGACGACGACGTCGAAGATGTTGATGCGTTCGGCATCGCCGCCGCCCTCGGCGTTCGAACGGGCCCAACGCTGGCCCTGGCGGGCATCGACATTGACGACCCGCCTCGCCTCGCCCTCATGCTCGTTGAAGGGGCTGATGCGGATTGCGCCGAGCGCGTCGAGGGTTTTGACGAAAAGCTTGCTGTCGAGATAGAGCTGGCCCGGCGTCACCGGCTTGTACGGCGTGCCCTGGTTCACCTGGCCCTTGGCCGGCTGGCCGGAATTCAGGCGGGCATCGTAATAGTCGAAAACGAGCTTGGAGCGCTCCTCCGCCGCCTCGCGCACCGTGTGGTCGATGACGATACGGAAGCCGCTGAGATAATCGAAGACGGTATCGAGCTTCTCGTAGAAGAGCGGCAGCCAATGCTCCATGCCGGGGTAACGGCGGCCTTCGGACACGGCGAGATAGAGCGCGTCGTCGCGGGTGGTGGCGCCGAAAGCCGAAAGGTAATTCTTGCGGAAGCGACTGATCGTATCCGGCGTCAGCGTCACCTCGCTCATCGGATTGAGATCGAGGGAGCGCACCTGCCCGATCGTGCGCTGGCTGGCCGGATCGAAGCTGCGGATCGATTCCAGCGTGTCGCCGAAGAAATCCAGGCGGACCGGCTCTTCCGAACCCGGCACGAAGACATCGAGAATGCCGCCCCGCACGGCATATTCGCCGACCTCGCGAACGGTCGCGACGCGTTCAAAGCCGTTGCGCTCCAGGCGGCCGGCGAGATCGTCCATGCGCAGCTGGTTGCCGGGACGGGCCGAAAAGCTGAGGCTCTCGATGACATCCTGCGGCGCCACCTTCTGCAGCATGGCATTGGCGGTGACGAGCACGATTGCGGCATGCGGCTTCTTGCGATGGGCAATCAGGCCGCCAAGTGCGGCTAGCCGGCGGGCCGACGTGTCGGCGCTCGGCGAGACGCGGTCATAGGGCAGACAGTCCCAGGCCGGCAGGGTGAGAACCGGAATGTCGGGGGCGACGAAACCGAGCATCTGTTCGAGATCGGCCATGCGGTGGCCATCCGACATGACATAGGCGACCGGCTCTCCCGTTCGAGCGAGCTCGGCGAGCAGCAGCGTCTCCAGACCTGCCGGCACATTGCCGATCGTCAGCGGCTCGGCAATGGCCGCAAGCTTCTTCGCATCGAAACCAGGGATCATTCCGGCGTCCTGAGGGGCTTGTCGAAATCGGGCTTGTAGGCGGCGATGCGGGCAAACATCGGTGTCTGGAAACGCTCGGGCACCGGCCATGTTCCCATGATCCAGCGAACGAGATCATTGTCCTCTTCGGCCATGATCGTCTCGAACTCGTCGAGTTCGGCTTCCGACAGCGTGGCGACCTCGGCTTCGGCGAACTGGCCAAAAACCAGATCCATCTCGCGGATGCCGCGATGCCAGCAGCGGAAAAGGATCCTGCGGCGGCGCGGGTCGAGACCGGCACTCGTGAGCGTGACACCTGTCATGGCATTACCTTCCTGTTGATGCGCCTCTATAGACCCTGGAAAGCGGCTTGTCAGCCTTGCCAAGGCCGCATTGTTCATCGCATTTTGGCCGCATGCGCCCCGCCATTCTCGATCCTCTGTTTTCCCCCATTTCGGGCCTTCCGGGCGTCGGTCCGAAGATCGCCGAGCTGCTGGTGAAGCTGCTCGGGCGCGAGACGCTGGAGGATTGCCGGGTCATCGACCTCCTCTTCCACGCACCCTTTTCGCTGATCGACCGGCGCAACCAGCCGGGAATCGCGCGCGCGCCGCAGGGGGCGATCGTGACGATCACGGCGCGCGTCGACCGGCACCAGGTACCGCCGCGCGGCAAAAGCAATATCCCTTACCGCGTCTTCCTGCATGACGAAACCGGCGAGCTGACGCTGGTCTTCTTCCGCGGACAGGCGGCATGGCTGGAAAAGCAGCTGCCGATCGATGCCGAGGTGACGGTCAGCGGCAAGATCGACTGGTTCAACGGCCGCGCCTCGATGGTGCATCCCGATTATATCGTCAGGGCCGAGGAAGCGGAGAGCCTGCCGCTGGTCGAGCCGATCTATCCGCTGACGGCGGGGCTCTCGCCGAAGACGCTGCGCAAGATCATCGACGCCGGCCTGCCGCGCTTTCCCGAGCTGCCGGAATGGATCGATCTCTCGCTGACACAGAAGCAGGGCCTGCCGTCGATCCGCGACAGCTTCCACATGCTGCACGAGCCGCGCGACCCCACCGATATCGACCCGCAGGCCCCTGCCCGGCGGCGACTTGCCTATGACGAGTTCCTCGCCGGCCAGCTGTCGCTGAGCCTGGTGCGGCAGAGGCTGCGCAAGGTGGCGGGCCAGCCGGTGCATGCGACGGGTGCCGTCAGCAGCGAGATCCTGAAATCCTTGCCCTTCTCACTCACGACAAGCCAGAACGAGGCGATCGCCGAGGTTTTGAAAGATATGGCCGGCAACGAGCGCATGTTGCGGCTGCTGCAGGGTGATGTCGGCTCCGGCAAGACGCTGGTGGCGCTGATGGCGATGGCGGCGGTAATCGAGAGCGGCGGCCAGGCCGTGCTGATGGCGCCGACCGAAATCCTGGCGCGGCAGCATCATGCGACGATCTCGAAATTCGCCGCCTCCGCCGGGCTTGGCATCGAGGTGCTGACCGGGCGCACCAAGGGACGCGAACGGGAGGAGATCCAGGAGCGCATCGCCTCGGGTGCTGCACAGATCGTCATCGGCACGCATGCGCTGTTCCAGGACAGCGTCACCTACGCCAATCTGATGCTTGCCGTCGTCGACGAGCAACACCGTTTCGGCGTGCATCAGCGGCTGCGGCTGACGGCCAAGGGCATCTCGCCGCATATGCTTGTCATGACGGCAACGCCGATCCCGCGCACCCTGGTGCTTGCCGCCTTCGGCGATATGGACGTCTCCAAGCTCACCGAAAAACCGGCCGGCCGCAAGCCGATCCAGACGATCACCGTGCCGATGGAACGAACCGGCGAAATCGTCGGGCGGCTGCAAAGCGCGATCGCCGAGGGCAAGAAGGCCTATTGGATCTGCCCGCTGGTCGAGGAGTCCGAAGAGCTCGACCTGATGTCGGCCGAGGAGCGGCATGCGACGCTCACCGCCGCGCTCGGCCCCGATATCGGCCTCATCCATGGCCGGATGAGCGGACCGGAGAAGGATGCGGCGATGATGGCGTTCAAGAACGGCGAGACCCGGCTGCTCGTCGCCACGACCGTCGTCGAGGTCGGCGTCGACGTGCCGGATGCGACGATCATGGTGATCGAACATGCCGAACGCTTCGGCCTGGCGCAATTGCACCAGCTGCGCGGCCGGGTCGGGCGCGGCGACGAGGCCTCGACCTGCATTCTGCTCTATAAGGGGCCGCTCGGCGAGACCGGTCATGCCAGGCTCTCGATCATGCGCGAGACGGAAGACGGTTTCCGCATCGCCGAGGAGGACCTGAAGCTGCGCGGCGAAGGCGAATTGCTCGGCACAAGACAATCCGGCACGCCGGGTTTCCGCATCGCCAGCCTCGAGGCGCATGCCGACCTGCTGGAAATCGCCCGCAAGGATGCCGCCTATCTGATCGAGCGCGATCCGGAGCTGACCGGTGAAAGAGGACAGGCGATCCGCACCCTGCTCTATCTTTTCCGCCGTGACGAGGCGATCCGGTTTTTGAGAGCGGGTTGAAACGCGACGCCGCAGCGTTGGGCGACAGGCATCAATCCGCCTTGGAAACCGCCACCGGCTTTGGCCGCGGCAAATGCTTCTGCTTCGGATCGGCCGGCTTGTGTTCGGGCGCCACAAGCCCGCCTGAAATCAGGAACTTGGCGGCGTCTTCCGGCGACATATCGAGCATGACGATCTTCTCGCGCGGCACGAAGATGAGGAAGCCGGCCGTCGGCACCGGCGTCGGCGGCAGGAAGACGGCGACCATATCCTGGCCCATGGCATCGAACTTCGAAGCGATTTCGCCCTTGGCGTCGGTGGCGATGAAGATCAGCGCCCAGAGGCCTGGACCCGGATATTCGATGAGGCCGACCTTCTTGAAAGAGTTCGCCTGCTCCTTCAGCACGGTTTCGAAAATCTGCTTCACGCTTCTGTAGATTGTGCGCACCAGCGGCATGCGCTGGACGATCGATTCGCCGAAGCGGACGATACTCTGGCCAATCAGGTTCTTGCCGAGAAAGCCGACGACGGTGATCAGCACGACAGCGATCAGCAGGCCGAAACCGGGAATGGCGAAATTGAGATAACTTTCCGGATTCCAGCGCGCCGGAATATAGGGCCTGACCCAGCTGTCCGACCAGTGGATGAATGTCCAGGTCAGCCAGATAGTGATCGCGATCGGGGCGCAGATGATCAGCCCTGCGAGAAAATTATTCCTCAGCCGGGTCGCGACCGGCATTCTGGGGGTGTTGTCGGTCATCGTTTCCTGATGAACTCCATCTCAGTCGTGGACAGGCCGGAACGCCGGCCCTTCCCCCTTGTCCGCACACCAAAATTGCCAGAATTCGGGACGTCGCACAATATGTTTCGGCGCGACGATTCCGGCGTTGCAGGCTTATTCCACGGTCACGGATTTCGCCAGGTTGCGCGGCTGGTCGACATCGGTGCCCATGAAGACGGCGGTGTGATAGGCGAGCAGCTGGATCGGCAACGAGAAGATCATCGGCGCGATGATTTCATCGACCACAGGCAGGGTGATCGTTGCCATGGTCGGCAGTTTCGAGGCGCTAGCACCGGCCTCGTCCGTGATGAAGATAATGCGGCCGCCGCGGGCTGCGACCTCCTGCATGTTCGAGACGGTCTTTTCGAAGAAACGGTCATAGGGGGCGATGACGATGACAGGCATGTTCTCATCGATCAACGCGATCGGTCCATGCTTCAACTCACCGGCGGCATAACCTTCGGCATGGATATAGGAGATTTCCTTGAGCTTCAGCGCGCCTTCCATGGCGAGCGGGAAGCTGGTCCCGCGGCCGAGATAAAGTACGTCCTTGCACTTCGACAGTTCGCGCGACAGGCTTTCCATCTGCGGCTGGATCAGGTTCAGCACCCGGCTCATGATGCGCGGCATTTCGGCGAGATGGCGCACCAGCGCCCTCTCCTCCTCCGCAGTCACCGTGCCGCGCGCCTTGCCGGCGCCAATCGCCAGCGACGCCAGCACGGCAAGCTGGCAAGTGAAGGCCTTGGTGGAGGCGACGCCGATTTCGGGGCCGGCCATGATCGGGAAGACGGCGTCGGATTCGCGCGCGATCGTCGATTCGCGGACATTGACGACGGCGCCGATCTTCAGCCCGTTGTCCCGGCAATAGCGCAGCGATGCCAGTGTGTCGGCGGTCTCGCCTGATTGCGAGATGAAGAGTGCCGCCTGCGACGGCGACAGCGGCATTTCGCGGTAGCGGAATTCGGAGGCGACGTCGATTTCAACAGGCAGGCGGGCATAACGCTCGAACCAGTATTTGCCGACGAGACCGGCGAGATAGGCAGTGCCGCAAGCCGAGATCGCCAGGCCGGTCGCCGCCTTGAAGTCGATCGCCGCGGCATTGGCGCCGATGGTGTTTGCGGCGAAATCGACATAGTGGCTGAGCGCGTGGGAAATCACCTCCGGCTGCTCGTAAATTTCCTTTTCCATGAAATGGCGATGGTTGCCCTTGTCGACGACATAGGCGGTCGCCTGCGAGATCTGGCGGGCGCGCTTGACCGGCTTGCCGGCGAAATCCAGCACCGACACGCCGTCGTGGGTGAGGACGGCGCAATCGCCGTCGACGAGATAGCTGATCTCGTTGGTGAAGGGCGACAGCGCGATCGCATCCGAGCCGAGGAACATCTCGCCACGGCCGTAGCCGACGGCAAGCGGCGGGCCGGAACGGGCGGCCATGATCGTGCCGGGATCGGCCTTCAGCATGACGGCCAGCGCATAGGCGCCGGTCACCCGGTTCAGCATCTTCAGCATGGCGGCGCGCGGCTCCAGGCCTTCGCGCAGATATTTCGCCATCAGATGAGCGACAACCTCCGTGTCGGTCTGGGTTTCGAAGACCGAACCCTCTTCCGTCAACTCGTCGCGAAGCTCGGAAAAATTCTCGATGATGCCGTTATGGACAACGGCCACTCCCTCGACGAAATGCGGATGGGCATTGGTCTCATTGGGAACGCCGTGGGTCGCCCAGCGTGTATGGGCGATTCCGACCGTGCCGGGCAGTGGTTCGGTGTCGAGGCGCTTTTCCAGATTGAACAGCTTGCCCTCGGCGCGGCGGCGATCCATCACGCCGTCATGAATGGTGGCGACGCCGGCGGAATCATAGCCGCGATATTCGAGACGCTTCAGCGCATCGACCAGGCGCCCGGCAACAGGCTGATTTCCGACGATCCCCACAATGCCGCACATATAGTATCCCCATAAAGGCTTCGATGACGAGGCCAGTCCTAACGATTCCTGCTTATTTCTCAATCACCTCGGCGGTCACTTTGAATTTCCGCCGGTTACGCAAGGCCGGTCAGCCCTTCGCCTTCTTCGCCGCCTTGATGGCGAGCGCCCGTTCGCGCAACAGCGTCGCGCGGCCGGGTTTGATCTCCTGCCGGGCACGGCCTAGCGCCAGCGCATCGGCCGGCACGTCGACGGTGATGACGCTGCCGGAGCCGACATAGGCGCCGTCGCCGATCGTCACCGGCGCGACCAGCGACGAGTTGGACCCGATGAAAGCGTTTTCGCCGATCACCGTCTCGCTCTTGTTGACGCCGTCATAGTTGCAGGTGATCGTGCCGGCGCCGATATTGCTGCCGGCGCCGATGACGGCATCGCCGATATAGGTGAGATGATTGACCTTGGCGCCCTCACCGAGCCGGCCGTTCTTGACCTCGCAGAAATTGCCGACCTTGGCGCCGCTGGCGAGGTCGGCACCCGGCCGCAGCCGGGCGAAGGGGCCGACCGTCGCGCCCTGGCTGACATGGGCGCCTTCGATATGCGAGAAGGCATGAATGACGGCGCCGCTGTCGATCACCGCGCCGGGACCGAAGACAACATTCGGCTCGATCAGCGCATCCTGGCCGATGACGGTATCGTAGGCGAGAAAGACGGTTTCCGGGGCGATCATGGTGACGCCTGAAAGCATCATCTCGTGGCGGCGGCGCTCCTGCCAGAAGCGCTCGATAACGGCGAGTTCGGCACGGGTGTTGCAGCCGGTCATCTCGATCTCGGGGGCATCGACCGCGGTGACGCGTCCGCCGAGTGATCTGGCGATCTCGACGAGATCGGTCAGGTAGAATTCGCCCTTGGCATTGGCATTGCCGATGCGCGAGAGAAGGTCGAGCGCCTTGCGGCCGTTGATCGCCATCAGCCCGCTGTTGCACCAGGTGACGGTGCGCTCGGCATCGGTCGCATCCTTTTCCTCGCGGATGGCGATGAGTTCGCCATCCTTGACGAGCAGGCGGCCATAGCCGGTCGGGCGGTCGGTGTGGAAGCCGATGACGACGACGTCGCTGCCGTCGGCCAGGCCCTGGCGGGCGGCCTTCAGCGGCCCGTCGGTCTGGAGCGGCACGTCGCCATAGGTGACGAGGATATCGTCATAGCCCTTGGCGATCGCTTCGCGCGCCGCCAGCACCGCGTGGCCGGTGCCGAGGCGTTCCTTCTGCAGATAGGATTGGATGCCGACGCCGGCAACGCTTCCAGCCTTTGCCACCTCCTCGGCATCGCGGCCGACGACAAGCGCCACGGATGAGATGCCGGCGGAGGCGACCGCATCGACCACATGGGCGATCATCGGCCGTCCGGCGACGGGATGCAGCACCTTCGATTTCGAGGATTTCATCCGCGTGCTGTCACCGGCGGCAAGGATGACGGCAAGACAAGTGCGTTCCATGATGTGCTCCGCGAATCCGCGCCATGAGGCGGCTTTGTTGCCTCTTACTGCATAATTCCTGAAATCGGAATCGATTTGAGGATAAAATTGCACAGCAGTTCAGAGTGCCGCAGCGTGCCTTGCGCGTCTGAAGAAACGCCTGGCGCTGTCGATAGGCAGAACCTTCACAAAGGTGAAATTGCCGCCGAAATCGGCCCTGTCACAGCCTCAGAACCGCGAGCCGCGAAGGCCTCGTGCACATGATGGCGGCCGTCCAGGATGACGTCCTCCATTGCGCGGCGCGCGGCAGCGCTATCGCCGGAAACGATCGCATCGACGATGCGCATATGGGTGTCGGCGATATTGGCGAAGCCGTTTTCGGTTGGCGGTGTGCTCATCCGGAACATGCCGACGAGGGCCGCTTCGATGAGGCTGCCCAAGGTGCGCATGAAGGGATTGTGCGAGGCTTCGGCGATCGCCAGGTGGAAACGAAGGTCGGCGAGCGCCAGGCTGTCGGCCGTATGGCCGCTTGCCGCCATATCGAGCGCCAGCCCCCGCAGCGTCTCGATATCCTCGGCATTCGCCCGTTCGGCGACGAGACTGGCGGCGAAGGGTTCGACAGCGAGGCGGATATCGTAAAGCTGCAGCAGGAATTCTTCCGTCACGCCGTTGTCGAAGTGCCAGGCGATGATCTCGCTGTCGAACATGTTCCAGAGGTTCTTCTCGGTCACACGTGTGCCGACCCGCGCCTTGGCGACGACCATGCCCTTGGCGGCGAGCGTCTTCATCGTCTCGCGCAACACGGTGCGGGACACTTTGAAGCGTTGCGCCAGTTCCGTATCGCCCGGCAGGATCGAGCCGACAGGATAGGTGCCGGCAACGATCGCCTTGCCGAGCTCATCGACCACCTGCGCATGGCTCGTCCGGGTTCTGCGTCCGGTCTTCCGTGTCTCGTCCAATTTGTTGCGCAAGCGATCCGTCTCCCCCTCAGGCATACCTCTTGTTCAGACTGGAAAGGAACAGGATAGCCTTCTGCATCAGAATGAATGCAAACAGCAGGAGGCCGATCAGGATCTTGGTCCACCAGCTCGACAGCGTGCCGTCGAAGGTGATGTAGGTCTGAATGAGCCCCTGGATCAGGATACCAATCAAGGTTCCCGCCACGAATCCCGCTCCCCCGGTCAGCAGCGTCCCTCCAATGACGACTGCCGCGATCGCATCGAGCTCGACGCCGACGGCTGCAAGGGAATATCCAGCAGAGGTGTATAGCGAAAAAACGATTCCGGATAGACCCGCAAGAAAACCCGACAGCGCATAGATCTGGATCGTCGTACGGCCGACCGGCACGCCCATCAGCCGCGCCGTCTGCGGACCGCCGCCGAGGGCATAGACATTGGTGCCGAAGCGGGTGCGCTGGGCGATGAAGATGCCGACGGCAAAGACCAGAAGCATGATGCCGCCGATCAGCGTCAGCCGGCCGCCGCCGGGTAGACGGTAATAGAGGCTCGTCAGCGTCGAATAATATTCGTTATCGATCGGGATGCTGTCGATCGACAGCACGAAGGCCATGCCGCGCGCCAGGAACATACCAGCGAGCGTAACGATGAAGGCCGGCATGTCGAGATAGTGGATGATCGCGCCCATGATACCGCCAAAGGCAGTGGTGATGACGAGCACGAGGGCGAAGGCGAGCAGCGGATGGATCGAGGTGTTCTGCAGGATCACCGCAAGAAAGACGCCGGTGAAGGCGATGACCGAACCGATCGACAGATCGATGCCGCCGGAGATGATGACAAAGGTCATGCCGACGGCGGCGATGCCGAGAAAGGCATTGTCGGTCAGGAGATTGCCGATGACGCGCGTCGACAGCATGTTCGGATATTGCAGCGTGCAGCCGGCATAGGCGAGCACGAAGATGACGATGGTCGCAAGCAGCGGCAGGTATTTGGAGTTCATTTCGACTGCTCCCTTCCGCCCTGCCGGCGGCTGGCAAAGATAGCGAGCGATTGCACCGCCGGCGACTGGATGACGAGGATGACGATAATGATGACGGCCTTGATGATCAGGTTGAATTCGGGCGGGAAGCCGGAAGACAGGATGCCTGTATTCACCGCCTGGATGATCATCGCGCCGATCAGCGATCCGAGAATGCTGAAACGGCCGCCGAGCAGAGAATTGCCGCCGACGACGACGGCGAGGATGGCGTCGAGTTCCAGCCAGAGGCCGGCATTATTGGCATCGGCGCCCTTGATGTCGGCGGCGACGATGACGCCTGCAATCGAGGCACAGAGGCCGCTCAGCATATAGACAGCCATCAGCAGTACCGGCGTCTGAATGCCGGAGAGCGTGCTGGCGCGGCGATTGATTCCGACGGCCTCGATCAGCATGCCGAGCGCCGTGCGGCGGACAAGCAAAATGACGAGCAGGCCGACGAGAATCCAGGTGACGACAGGCATCGGCAGAAGCAGCAGCGAACCGCTGCCGAAGAAGGTCAGCCCGTCATCGTTGAAGGTCAGGATGGCGCCTTCGGTGATGAGCTGGGCGATGCCGCGGCCGGCCACCATCAGCACCAGCGTCGCAATGATCGGCTGGATGTTGAGGACAGCCACCAGAAAACCGTTCCAGACGCCGCAGGCAAGCCCAATAAAAAGCGTTAGGATAACGGTATAAGCAACTGAATTTCCAGACACAATCGACGATGCGGCGACAGCGCCGCAGATCGCGATGACCGCACCGACGGAAAGGTCGATGCCCTTGGTGGCAATCACCAGCGTCATGCCGATCGCCAGCAGCGCCACCGGCGCGCCGCGGTTGAGCACATCGATCAGGCTGCCATACAGCCGGTCATTTTGAACCACGACATTAAAAAACTGCGGCGACGTGATGAAATTCAACAAAAGAATGACAACAAGCGCAATCAATTGCGGCGCCAGGCGATAGGCCAGCGCCTTCAGCGAGGACCTCATGCCTCCTCCATCTTATGTTCGGCGGCGGCAATGGCTTCGACGATGCCGGCGGCCGTGATACGTTCGCCTGTCAATTCGGCGATATGCTGCCGGTCGCGAAGGACGATGACACGTGAACTATAGGCGACAAGCTCTTCAAGTTCCGAGGAAATCACGATCAGCGACATGCCGCCGGCACAGAGCTCTTCGATCAGCTTGATGATCTCGGCATGGGCGCCGACATCGATGCCGCGGGTCGGCTCGTCGAGGATCAGAAACTTCGGATTGGTCGCCAACCAGCGGGCGAGGATCGCCTTCTGCTGATTGCCGCCGGAAAGCAGGCGAATCGGCTTTTCGCGATCGGTGGTGCGGATATCGAGCGCCTTGATGTAGCGGTCGGCGAGCGCGTTCTGTTCGGCGCGCGAGAGCGGCCGGGTCCAGCCGCGGCGGGCCTGCAGCGCAAGCGCGATGTTTTCCCTGATCGACAGGTCGCCGATGATGCCATCGGTCTTGCGGTCCTCGGGGCAGAAGCCAAAGTCCTTTTCGATTGCGGCGCGCGGGCTCGAAAGCGTCACAGGCTGGCCGTCGATCGTGGCGCTGCCGCTGTCGGCGTGTTCGATGCCGAACAGGAGTTCGGCGGTTTCGGTCCGGCCGGAGCCGAGCAGCCCGGCAATGCCGACCACCTCTCCGGCCCGCACCTCAAGGTCGAAGGGTTTGACTTTGCCGCGTTTGCCGTAGCCTGAAAAACGGTATCGGACTTCGCCTGCCGCGTGGCTGCGTTCCTTCACCGCCTCCTCGACATGCGCCAGTTCGCGGCCGAGCATCATGGCGATCAGGCCCTGGCGCGGCAGATCGGCAGCGTCACGGGTGCCGACGAGCTTGCCGTTGCGCAGCACGGTGATCCGGTCGCTGATCGCATAGACCTGCTCGAGAAAATGGGTGATAAAGACGATGCCCAGCCCACGCTGCTTCAGGTCCTCGATGATGCGGAAGAGCAGCGCCACCTCCTGATTGTCGAGGCTTGCCGTCGGCTCATCGAGGATCAGTACCTTGCCTGAGAGATCAACGGCACGGGCGATGGCAACCACTTGCTGGACGGCGACGGAGAAACGGCTGAGTTCGGCGGTGACGTCGATATCGATGCCATAGCCGGCAAGCAGATCGCGCGCCTTGCGGTTCATCGCCCTGACGTCGGTCATGCCGAAACGCCTCGGCTGGCGTCCGAGAAAGAGATTTTCAGCGACGCTCAGATTGGAAAGGAGATTGACCTCCTGGTAGACCGTGCCGATGCCGAGCTTCTGGGCGGCGAGCGTATTGGCCGGATTGATTTCCTGGCCGTCCAGCATCAGGCTGCCTTCGTCACGATGGTAGGCGCCGGTGATGCACTTGATCAGCGTCGATTTGCCGGCGCCGTTTTCGCCGAGCAATGCATGAACCTCGCCACGGCGCAGCGTGAAATCCACCTTATCCAGTGCGACGGCGCCGGGGAAGAATTTCGATATGCCGGAGGCTGCGAGAATATTCTCGAAATTGTGAACCATGAGGGCTGCTGTTTCCTGATATTGCGCCTTACGCCTGTGCCAAAACCGGGCATGATGCCCGGCCGGCACCGGCAGTTCCGCACCGGTCCATGATGGGCCGGTGCGGTTCCAGGTTCAATCAGTAGCCCTGACCCTTCTTCTCCTCATAGACCTTCATCGGGTCGTCGGCAGGCGTGTAGAGCTTGGACTCGGTCTGGATCCATTTCGCCGGAGCCTTCTTGTCCTTCAGGTAGGCATCGAGCGCATCGAAGGCCGGACCTGCCATATTCGGCGTCAGCTCGACCGTGGCATTGGCCTCACCTTCCGACATGGCCTTGAAAATGTCAGGCACGGCGTCGATGGAGACGACGAGGATATCCTTGCCGGGCTTCAGGCCAGCTTCCTTGATCGCCTGGATGGCGCCGACCGCCATATCGTCGTTATGGGCGTAGAGAGCGCAGATATCCTTGCCGCCATTCTCGGCCTTCAGGAAGCTTTCCATGACTTCCTTGCCCTTGGTGCGGGTGAAGTCACCGGTCTGGCTACGAACGATCTTCAGGTTGTCGTGGCCGGCAAGAGCCTCTTCGAAGCCCTTCTTGCGGGCGATGGCCGGCGACGAACCGGTGGTGCCCTGCAGCTCGACGACGTTGCACTTCTTGTCGCCGACGGTCTTGACCAGGAAGTCGCCTGCAACCTTGCCTTCATGAACCAGATCCGACGTAACCGCCGTCAGGTACAGATCGTCGGGAGCCTTGATGGTACGGTCGAGAAGGATGACCGGAATCTTGGCTTCCTTGGCTTCCTTGAGAACGTCGTCCCAGCCGGTTTCGACGACCGGAGCAATGAGAATGGCATCGACGCCCTGAGCAATGAAGGAACGCAGAGCCTTGATCTGGTTTTCCTGCTTCTGCTGCGCATCGGCAAATTTCAGATCGATGCCGCGCTTCTTGGCCTGCTCCTTGGTCACGGTCGTTTCAGCCGCACGCCAGCCCGATTCCGAGCCGATCTGCGAGAAGCCGACAGTGAGGCCGGCGGCCGAAGCCGAACCGAACATGCAGGCAGCCAGAATCGTGGCACTCAAAAGTGCAGTCTTCAATTTCATGATTTCCTCCCAATGCCGCATCTCGCGGCGCAGGGTCAAAAAATCATATAGTATTACTTTTGTAAATCGGAATCTTGGGATGCGCTGCAGCAAAAAAAGAGCGCCCACAGGGGCGCCCTTCGCAACTGCGAATTGAATGCGGCTTATTGCGCGGGCAGCTTGTCGTCGACGCCTTCGACGTAGAAGTTCATGCCGAGCAGCGTACCGTCGTCGGCCTTTTCGCCGGCCTTCAGCCAAGGTGTGCCGTCCTGCTTGTTGATCGGGCCAGTGAAGGGATGCAGTTCGCCGGACTTGATTTTGGCTTCGGTCTCCTCGGCCATCTTCTTCACGTCGTCAGGCATGTTCGTGTACGGCGCCATCTTCAGGATGCCGTCCTTCAGGCCATCCCAGCTCTGCTCGGACTTCCAGGTGCCGTCCAGAAGCGCGTGAACGCGCTTGGAGTAATAGGTACCCCAGGTATCGACGATCGCCGTCAGCTGCGCCTTCGGGCCTGCTGCGATCATGTCCGACGCCTGACCGAAGGCGTGGATGCCGCGCTCTTCGGCAACCTGCATCGGCGCAGTCGTATCAGTGTGCTGGGTCAGAACGTCGACGCCCTGGTCGATCATCGCCTTGGCGGCATCGGCTTCCTTGCCGGGGTCGAACCAGGTGTTGACCCAGATGACCTTCAGCTTGAAGCTCGGATCGATCGACTTGGCGCCTTGCTCGAAGGAGTTGATGCCCATCACGACTTCAGGAATCGGGAAGGAGGCGATGTAGGCCGCCCCGTGATTCTTTGAGGTCTTCGCGGCGATCTGGCCGAGAATGTAGCGGCCCTCATAGAAACGCGAGTTGTAGGTCGCCAGATTCGGGCCGGACTTGTAGCCGGTGCCGTGCTCGAACTTGACGTCAGGGAACTTGGCGGCGACCTTGACCGTCGCATCCATGAAGCCGAAGGACGTCGTGAAGATCAGCTTGCAGCCGGAACGGGCAAGGCGCTCGATGGCGCGCTCGGCATCCGGGCCTTCCGGCACGTTTTCGAGGTAAGGCGTTTCGATCTTGTCGCCGAACTCGGCCTGGACCTGCTGACGGCCGAGATCGTGGGCCTGCGAATAACCGCCGTCGGTATGCGAACCGACATAGACGAAGCAGATCTTCGTCTTGTCAGCGGCCTGAGCGGCGGAAGAGATGCCAATCACGGCGGCAGCCGAGGCGGCAAGGGCGAATGCGAACTTCTTCATGGTGACCCCTGTTGGTTTGAAGTTATTCCGGAAACCCGTCTTGTGTTGTTGCTTTATCGCTCCGGTACGAAGGCTTTTCCGAGCGACGCGGGCGTGTTGATCAACGTCGTACGCCGATTATGGGAAATGATGATGAGAACCACAATAGTCGCGGCATAGGGCAGCATCGAGAGGAATTGCGAGGGAATGCCGAGACCGAAGGCCTGCGCGTGAAGCTGCAGGATGGTGACCGCGCCGAAGAGATAGCCGCCGGCAAAGACCCGCCATGGCCGCCAAGAGGCGAAGACCACCAGCGCCAGAGTGATCCAGCCGCGGCCGGCCGACATGTTCTCCGCCCATTGCGGTGTGTAAACCAGCGAAAGCTGCGCGCCGGCAAGACCGGCGCAGGCGCCCCCGAACATCACCGCCAGGTAGCGCGTGCGGATGACGTGAATGCCGAGCGCATGGGCCGAACCGTGATTGTCGCCGATCGCCCTGAGCTTCAGCCCGGTCCGGCTGCGAAACAGGAACCAGCTGACGCCAACCACAAGCGCGATCGACAGGTAGAAGATCAGATCCTGGCTGAAGAGAACGTGGCCGACGACCGGAATATCCGACAGGACGGGAATGACGATCTCTCCAAGCCGGATGCCGGGCACGCTGACATAGGCTTCGCCGAACATGCCGGATGCGCCGAGGCCGAGTAGGGTGAGCGCCAGCCCGGTCGCCACCTGGTTTGCCACCAGCGTCAGCGTCAGGAAGGCGAACAGGAGAGAAAACAGCGCACCCGCCGCAATGCCGCAGACAATGCCGATATAGGGCGAGCCCGAGTTCTGCGCACCGGCAAATGCGGCAACCGCGCCCATGATCATCATGCCCTCGACACCGAGATTGAGAACGCCGGAGCGCTCGGTCACGAGTTCGCCGAGTGCCGCGATGACGAGCGGCGTCGAGGCGGTGATGACGGTCAGCAGAATGGCTTCGAAGATGCTCATGCCGCCCCACCCCTTAACCGCGACCAGACAATGCGGATTTTGTAATAGATCAGCGTATCGCAGGAGAGCACGAAGAACAGCAGCAGACCCTGGAAGACGCGGGTGACCTTGTCGGAAACGCCGAGCGAAAGCTGTGCTGCCTCGCCGCCGAGATAGGTCAGCGCCAGCACCAGGCCGGATGCGATGATGCCGAGCGGATTAAGGCGGCCGAGGAAGGCGACGATGATGGCGGTGAAGCCGTAGCCCGGCGAGATCGCCGGCTGCAGATGGCCGATCGAGCCTGAGACCTCACTGATGCCGGCAAGGCCGGCCAGCGCGCCCGAAAAGAGAAAGCTGAACCAGATCATCTTCTTCGACGAAAAGCCGGCAAAGCGCCCTGCCCGCTCGGATTGGCCGAGCACGACGATTTCGAAACCTTTCAGCGTATAGCGCAGCATGAACCAGACGCCGATCGCCGCAATGATGGCGAAGATGAAGGCCCAATGGGCGCGGCCAGATTCTTCCCAGATCGCCGGCAGCACCGCTTCCGGTGCGAAATCACGCGAGACCGGAAAATTGAAGCCCTTCGGATCGCGCCAGGCGCCGCGGATCAGCCAGTCGAGGAAGAGCTGGGCGATATAGACCAGCATCAGCGATGTCAGGATCTCATTGGTGTTGAAATGCGCCTTCAGCAGCGCCGGAATGGCAGCGAAGAGCGCACCGCCGAGTGCGCCAAGGATCAGCATCAGCGGCAGCACCAGCGGCGAATGCCAGTCGTAGAAGACGATCGGCAGATAGGAACCGGTGATGGCGCCGATGGTGAACTGGCCTTCGGCGCCGATATTCCAATTGTTCGAGCGGTAGCAGACGGCAAGGCCGACGGCGATCAGGATCAGCGGAGCGGCCTTGATCGCCAATTCGTGCAGCGACCAGACCTCGAGCAGCGGCTCGATGAAGAAGGCGTCGAGGGCCTCGACCGGGTCCTTGCCGAGCATGGCGAACATGATGGCGCCAAAGGCCAGCGTCAGGACAAGGGCCAGGAGCGGCGAGACGAAAGCGTAGAGCTTCGAGACGTCGGGGCGTTTTTCAAGTTCAATGCGCATGGGGCGCCTCGGGTACAGAGCTGCTCTCGTGCAGGCCGCCCATCAGCAGGCCGATCTTTTCCCGCGTCAGTTCGCCCGCTGGGAACGGGCGGGAAAGACGGCCCTCGGAGATGACGGCGATATCGGTCGCCACTTCGAAAATTTCGTCAAGATCCTGGCTGATGACGACGACGGCCGAACCGCTCCGTGCCAGATCGACCAGGGCCTGGCGGATGCGGCTTGCCGCCCCGGCATCGACGCCCCAGGTCGGCTGGTTGACGACGAGGACCGCCGGCTGGCGGTCTAGCTCGCGGCCGACGATGAATTTCTGCAGATTGCCGCCTGATAAGGAGCCGGCGGCAGGATCATCGCCGCTCTTGCGGACATCCATGGCCTCGGAAATGCGCCGTGCGGCAGATTTCACCGCAGCGTGGCGGATGATGCCGAGCAGGCCCAGAAACGCCTTGCGGTCAGACTGGCTGCGGGCAAGGACGAGATTATCCGAGAGTTTCATGGCGGAGACGGCGGCATGGCCGTGACGCTCCTCCGGTACGAAGCCGGCGCCGAGAAGACGGCGGGCGGTAATGCCCTGATTGCCCACGTGCTTTTTGCGGATGACGATCGCCTCTGCCGAGGCGACCGGATATTCACCGGACAACGCATCGAAGAGTTCGCTCTGGCCGTTGCCGGCGACACCGGCAATGGCGAGAATTTCACCCGAGCGCACCGCCATAGACACATCGCGCAGCGGCATGGCGAAGGGGGTGCGGGCGGAGACGGAAAGATTGGCGACGGCAAGCTGTATCTCGCCTTTGTCGCTGCGTTCCGGGTGGGTCACCGTCGCCACTTCGCTGCCGACCATCATGCGGGCGAGCGATGCCGGCGTTTCCTGCCTGGGATCGCAGGCGCCGGTCACGCGGCCATGGCGCAGCACAGTGGCGCGATCGCAGATGCGCTGCACCTCTTCCAGGCGATGGCTGATATAAAGAACAGAACGCCCTTCGGCACGCAGCTTGAACAGCGTCTCGAACAGCTTGTCGGCCTCCTGCGGCGTCAGCACCGAGGTCGGCTCGTCGAGGATGATCAGCTTCGGGTTCTGCAGCAGCGCGCGGACAATCTCGATGCGCTGGCGCTCGCCGACCGAGAGATCGGCGACATGGGCATGCGGATCGAGCGGCAGGCCGTAGGCGACCGACAGCGCCCTCGCCTCCTCGGCGATCCGGTCGATCGGGATGGCGTCATCGAGCGACAGCGCGATGTTTTCGGCAACCGTCAGCGCCTCGAACAGCGAAAAATGCTGGAAGACCATGCCGATGCCGAGCTTGCGGGCTTCGCCCGGCGAGGTGATCGCAACCGGCTGGCCCTGCCACAGGATATGCCCGCCCGTCGGCTCGAGAACGCCGAACAGCATCTTCACCAGAGTGGATTTGCCTGCACCATTTTCGCCGAGAAGCGCGTGAATTTCGCCCGGCGCGATATCGAGATCGATTTCATTGCAGGCGGCAAAGCTTCCGAAGAACTTCGTCAGCTTCTGGACCGATAATAACGCACCGGAATCCGGCACATTCAATGGCGACACGTTCCCCTCATTTCTTCTGCCAACCGGTCCGTTCGGATCTCATGGAATCAGCAGCGTCGTTCCTGTTGTTTTTCTTGTTTCCAGATCCGCGTGAGCCCGCCCAACCTCACGCAGCGGATAAGTTTGATTGATATTGATACGCACTTTGTTGCTTTGCACAATATCAAATAGCGCTTTGGCGCTGTCGATCAGTTCCCGGCGCGCGGCGATATAGGTGAAGAGCGTCGGCCGCGTCGCAAAGAGCGAACCCCTCTGCGCCAGCATGGCCAGGGTGAAACTCTCGATCGGACCGGAGGATTGGCCGAAGGAGGCAAAGAGACCGCGCGGCTTCAGGCAGTCAAGCGACTGTGGAAAAGTATCACGGCCGATCGAATCGTAGACGACATCGACGCCCTTGCCGCTGGTGATTTCGCGGACACGGTCGACGAAATTGTCGCTCTTATAGTTGATCACATGGTCGTAGCCATGGGCAAGCGCCAGCTCGATCTTGTCTTCGGAGCCCGCCGTGCCGATGACGGTGGCGCCGAGCGCCTTTGCCCATTGGCCGGCGATCAGGCCGACGCCGCCGGCAGCGGCATGGAACAGCACGACGGTCTCCGGCCCGACCTTGAAGGTGCGGTTCAACAGATATTCGGCGGTCATGCCCTTCAGCATCATCGCCGCCGCCGTTTCGAGCGCAATGCCGTCAGGCACATGCACCAGATGGCGCGTTTCGATATTGCGCTCAGCGCTGTAGGCGCCATCGGCGCTGGCATAGGCGACGCGGTCGCCAACCTTGAAATCCTCGACGCCGGGACCGACCGATGTCACGGTGCCGGCGCCCTCCTTGCCGGTGACGAAGGGCAGATGCGGCACCTTGTAGCTGCCGTTGCGGAAATAGACGTCGATGAAATTGAGGCCGACCGCCGCCTGCTTGATCTGCACTTCGCCCGCCGAGGGCGGCGGGAGATCGATCTCGATATAGTCGAAAACCTCGGGCCCGCCCGTCCTCGAGAATGAAACAGCCTGCGTTTTGGTCATCTGCCTATCCTAAGCTTCGCGTCCAAGGGCGGGGAAGAATTGCAGCACCGCACCGATGACGTAAAGATAGAGCCCGGTCACGATAAAGAGAATGAGTGCCCATTCGGGCGTGTCGAAATGCATCAGCAGCGAAAAAATGCCGAGTGCCGACCACAGGAAAAAGACGCCGAGATTGAGCGGGCGCAGCCTTTTGACGCGGACCGGATGCAGGAAATTGATCGGCAGGAAGGTCAGCACCACCGAGATAATGACGACGGCAAGCGCGGTCGTCGCGCTGGCATCGATGACGAACAGCGTGAAAACGATCATGTTCCAGACGACCGGGAAGCCGGAGAAGAAATACTCATCCGTCTTCATGCCCATATCGGCATAGTAGATGGCGCTGGAGACGACGATCATGCCGGCGGCGACGAAGGACCAGGGCTCGCCGATCATGCCGCTCTGATAGAGCGCGAAGGCCGGCAGAAGCACATAGGTGACGTAATCGATGATATTGTCGAGCGTATCGCCCGACCAGTTGGGCAGCACTTCCTTGACGCGCACCTTGCGGGCTATCGGCCCGTCTATGCCGTCGACGAGAAGGGCGAGACCCAGCCACCAGAACATGTCGATGAAGCGATGCTCGGCAGCGGCAACGACGCCGAGAAAGGCAAGGAAGGAGCCGGATGCCGTCAGGATATGGACGGAAAAGGCGCGCATCTCCGCGTAAGGAACACGCTTGTAGTTGAAAATCTTCATATTCCCCCGACCGCCCTATCGCGCTCGCCCCGGCAAGCATCTTTTTTATTTCGCCACCATTGCCGGACCTGTTGCTGAGGGTTCCGACGCCGTAGGTCTTTGTTGTCGCACCGTTTTTGCCGAAAACCGGCATCCATTTCGGCGCGCCGCTCTAATATGCATCCTTTGCCGGGCTTCGCCAGCAGGAAATACGACTTTCCCCGCCCGCCCCCTGCTTGCCCCCTAGTGGCCATTGAATCCTGACAATGACATGCATATTTCCTCTGATGGGCGCTGCATGGAATGGAATGCCTTTAATTCCGGCCCGATATGTAATATCAGCCTCGCATCCGACAGTTCATCCGACGAAACGGGATCCTCTACCGCAATGAACGCGCCTGCAAAGACCGAAGACTTCGCCCCGTCCATCCCCGCCGGCGTTTACGCCGAGACGGTGCTCGCTGTGACGCATTACACCGACCGGCTCTTCCGCTTCACGATGACCCGGCCGCAGGGCTTCCGTTTCCGTTCCGGCGAGTTCGCGATGATCGGCCTGATGGTCGAGGGCAAGCCGGTCTTCCGCGCCTATTCGATCGCCAGCCCAGCTTGGGCCGAAGAGCTTGAATTCTTCTCGATCAAGGTGCCGGACGGCCCGCTGACCTCGCATCTGCAGGCGATCAAGCCGGGTGACCAGGTGCTGATGCGCAAGAAGCCGACCGGCACGCTGGTGCTCGACGCGCTGACGCCCGGCCGTCGTCTCTACATGTTCTCGACGGGAACGGGTGTTGCGCCATTCGCCAGCCTGATCCGCGATCCTGAGACCTATGAGAAGTTCGAGGAAGTCATCCTCACCCATACGACCCGCGATGTCGCCGAGCTGAAATACGGCTTCGACCTCGTGCACGAAATCCAGAATGACGAATTGCTGAAGGAAGTCGTCGGCGACAAGCTGCGCCACTATGCGACCGTCACGCGCGAGGATTTCGAATATCGCGGCCGCATCACCGACCTGATCTCCTCCGGCAAGCTGTTTTCCGATCTCGGCGTACCGCCGCTCGACCCGGCGATTGACCGCGGCATGATCTGTGGCTCCTCGGCGATGCTGAAGGATACCAAGGAACTGCTCGAAAAGGCCGGCCTCAATGAAGGCGCCAACAGCAAGCCCGCCGAGTTCGTCATCGAGCGCGCTTTCGTCGGCTGAAAATTTTCCCGACAATCCGATCTGACAACGGCTCCGGAAACGGGGCCGTTTCTATTCCTGGCTGAGATAATTGATCAGCGTCGCCATGGTGGCGCGCGCCTCGTCCGGCCGGCCCTGATGGATGGCCTGGATGACGGCGACATGCAGCGCGATGGCGCGATCCATGCGCTCCGGGCTTGCGGTGGAATACCAGAGGCGGCGCGAATGCGTCTGTACCGGGCCGAGCGCCGCCATGATGAAGCCGTTTGGGCAGGCATCCTCGAGAATTTCGTCGAAGGCCTTGTCAGCGGCAAAAAATCCGGCGAGATCACCCGTCACAGTGCATTCGTCCATGGCGCGGGCACAGTCGACGAGACGCGCGCGCTGTTCGTCGCTCGCATGTTCGGCGGCCAAGCCTGCTGCGATCGGCTCCAGCTCGCGGCGCACCTGCATGACATTGCGATGATCCTCAGTCGCGATCTTGGCGACCTGCAGCCCGACGCGCGGCTTCACCAGGATCAGCCCCTGCCAGGCGAGCTTCTGGATGGCCTCACGCACCGGCGTGCGCCCGTGGCCCGCCATATCGATCAGCTGCTTTTCGGTGACAAGCGCGCCGGGCTTCAACGCCAGCGTCACGATCAGATGCTCCAGCGCGAGATAGGCAAGATGGCTTTGTGAAGTCTGCATGCCTGGTTCCGTTGCCCTACTGATATATCACATAGTCGCACGCTCGAAGACCGATGGCAAGTCAGACTGATATATCAGAATAGAGACAGATAGATAACATAGCGAGCCTGCGAAGTTCGGTGAATGGTGTTGCGATACCAGCGCCTCCCCCACCCTCCGTTAGCGTGGAGACACATCATCCCACAACGCATTTATTCGTGCCGCAGCGCCTCGATCGGGTTCAACTGCGCTGCCCTTCTCGCCGGGAAATAGCCGAAGATCATGCCGATTGCCGCGGAGAACAGGAAGGCGACGGCGACCATGAGGGGGCTGAAGACGAAGGGTACTTTCAGCAGCGTCACGGCGCCGAAGCCGAGGCTGAGCCCCAGCACGATGCCGGTGATGCCGCCGAACAGCGACAGCGCCACGGCCTCGACCAGGAACTGGGTGAGCACCTGGTTTTCGAGCGCGCCGATCGCCAGGCGAATGCCGATCTCGCGGGTGCGCTCGGTGACGGAGACCAGCATGATGTTCATGATGCCGATGCCGCCGACGAGCAGGCTGATGGCGGCGACGGCGCCGAGCAGGCCGGTCAGCAGCGTCGTCGTGCCGGTCATCGCCTCGGCGATCTGCGTCATGTCGTTGACGTTGAAATCGTCCTGGCGGCCGGGCACGATCTTGCGGCGCTCGCGCAGGAGATTTTCGACGTCGGACTGCACTTTGGCCGTGGAGACGCCGTCGCGCGCCGAGATGATGATCTGCGGCACGTTGGAGCTGCCGCTGATGCGCCGCTGGAACACCTTGACCGGCATGATGACGACATCGTCCTGGTCGTTGCCCATGCCGGACTGGCCGCGCTTGGCAAGCACCCCGATCACGGGGCATGAGACCTTGCCGACGCGGATCTGCTGGCCTGTGGGGTCGGCGCTGCCGAAAAGCTGCGAGCGCACCGTCTCGCCGATGATGCAGCGCGCCTGGCCGCGCTCCTCGGCGGGTGAGAAATTGCGGCCGAGGGCCAGGTTCCAGTCCTGGGCGACGAAATAGTCGTTGGTGGTGCCCGACACGCTGGTCGAATGGTTCTGGCCGCCAAAAATCACCGTCGCCGTCGACTGGTTGAGCGGCGCCACGGCCCTCAGGCCGCCGATCTGGTCGCGGATCGCCGCGACGTCCTTGATGCTGAAGCGCTTGGCCTCGGAGCTCGCCCGGCCTGGGCCGAACTGGCCGGGACGGACGAACAGCATGTTGGTGCCGAGCCGCGACAGCTCGGTCGAGACCTGCGCGGTGGTGCCGTTGCCGATCGTCACCAGCGCGATGACGGCGGCAACGCCGATGACGACGCCGAGCACGGTCAGGAAGGAGCGCAGCATGTTGCGGCTGATGGCCCGCAGCGCCAGCTTCAGCGTCTCAAAGAACATGATCCGCCCTCCTCCGGTGCTCGACCTCAGTCTCCAGCTTGCCGTCGACGAAACGCAGCAGCCGCTGGGCATAGCCGGCGATATCGGGCTCATGGGTGACCATGACGATGGTGATGCCCTGCTCGCGGTTCAGCCGCGTCATCAGGTCCATGATCTCGACGCTGGTCTTGGTATCGAGATTGCCCGTGGGCTCGTCGGCCAGAAGCAGCGCCGGCTCGGTGACGATGGCGCGGGCGATGGCGACGCGCTGCTGCTGGCCGCCGGACAGTTCCTGGGTCTTGTGATGTTCGCGGCCGGTGAGGCCGACCAGCGCCAGGGCTTCGCGGGCCCGTTCGCGCCGCTCACGCACCGCCATGCCGCGATAGATCAGCGGCAGCTCGACATTTTCGACGGCAGAGGTGCGCGACAGGAGGTTGAAGCCCTGGAAGACGAAGCCCAGCATGTGGCGGCGCAGCAGCGTCAGCTGGCTGCGGTCGAAGCCGCTGGTCGGAATGCCTTGGAAAATATAGTCGCCTGATGTCGGCACGTCGAGGCAGCCGAGGATGTTCATCGCCGTCGATTTGCCGGAACCGGATGGCCCCATGATCGCGACGAATTCATGGGCGTTGATCGCCAGGTCGACGCGGTCGAGCGCGCGGATCGCCGCCTCGCCCTCGCCGTAGATTTTCGAGACCTGCCTGAATTCGATGAGCGGCGGGCTTGCCATCCGTCTCTCCGCCTAGTTCGCACGCGTCGTGGCGTCGGTCACCAGTGCGTCGTCCTGCTTGATGTCGCCGGAGACGACCTGGGTGAACTGGCCGTCGGATGAGCCGACCTGGATGATAACGGGCGCTGGGTGGCCGTTGCGCAGCACCCAGACGCGGCGCTGCGCGCCCGTCAGCGCCGAACCGGCATTGTTGTTGCGCTGGCGTGGCGGGCCGAAGATGCCGAAAATGCCACGGCCGCGCCTTTCGGCCTGTGCCGGGGCATAGCGCAGCGCGGCGTTCGGCACCATCAGCGTGTCCTTGACGGCCTCGACGGTGACATCGGCCGTCGCCGTCATGCCGGGGCGCAGCAGCAGATCGGCATTGTCGACCGACAGCACCGCCTTGTAGGTCACGACATTGTTGACCACTTCGGAGGCGAAGCGGATCTGCTCGATTTCGGCGGGAAAAGTCCGGTCGGGATAGGCGTCGACCGTGAACTTCGCCTTTTGGCCGACGGCGATCTGGCCGACATCGGCTTCGTCGACATCGACCTGCAGCTCCATCTTCTTCAGGTCGCCGGCAATGGTGAAAAGGATCGGCGCCGAAAGCGAGGCTGCGACGGTAGCGCCCGGATTGACCGAGCGGGTGAGGATGACGCCGTCGATCGGCGAGATGATCTTCGCCTTGGCGAGATTGACTTCGGCCAGTTGCAGGTCGGCCTCCGCGGCCAGGACTTCGGCTTCGTTGATCTGTTTGGCGGCAACGGCGGAATCATATTTGTAGGTGGCGTCGTCCAGGCTCTGCTGGGTGGAGACATTGCTCCTGACCAGGCTCTTCAACCGCTCGAGCGAGGTGCCCGCCGATTGCATGTCGGCATTGGCCTTGACGACGTTCGCCTTGGCCGAATTGAGCTTGGCGCGCGAACTCTTCACATCCGCCTCGAGCTTGTTGGTATCGAGAAGGGCGAGCACCTCGCCTGATTTGACCGTGCTGTTGTAATCGACATTGACGTCGCGAACCGTGCCGGAAAGTTCGCTCGATATATCCACCTGCTCGGTCGGCTGCACCGAGCCGGTGGCGGTGACAAGCACGGTCAAGTCGCCGCGTTTTGCCGGCTGGGTGGCGTAGCTCACTTCACTCTGCCCTCTGCCCATATAGACATAAGCGGCACCTGCGGCGGCGGCGATGACGAGGAGAAGAATGAGCAGGCGCCCACGCCAGCGGCTGCGCTTGCCCTGCCGTCCCGACGCGGCAACGATCGCTGCGAGGTCGGACGCTTCGCCTGTCTTTGCCCCGGTTTCGCTGCCGCTTACGATTTTGTTCATGCTGTCCTCGATCGTGCCGCTTGCGGCCTCTGGGTGAAATAATCACAACGCAGATGAACCGGCGATTAGCGTTGCCGCGGAAGTGGCACGGAATTGCGGATGGGTGAAATGAAATATTGGTAAGGAAGTCAAGTTTTGGGTGCGCCTGAGCATGTCGCGCAAAACTGTGCTGCGGTTTTGCGATCACGACATGCGGCAAACCAAAGACCTAAAGCGCGGCAAGCGATCTCGATCGCGACGCGCTTTAGCGCCCGTCAGTCCGCATCCTCGGCAAATTGGCCGGCGTCGGGCAAAGGATGCAGCCAGGGTTCACGCCGCTTGATCCAGACCTCATAGCCGGGTGCAAGGTCGGTCGGCGGAGTGTCGAGCGAGCCCAGGCGGAGTTCCGCCTCATCGTCCCTGAGGCAGAAAAGCCGGCTGCCGCAGGCGGGGCAGAAGCTGCGGCCGGCGAAAGTGGCGATCTCGCCGCTATGGGAAAAAGCCTGACGCGGCCAGACCGCAAAGAAGACGAAGGCGGAGCCGCTCGATTTGCGGCAATCGGCGCAGTGGCAGAGGCCGACGCGCAGCGGCTCTCCTTCCAGCCTGTAGGCGACCGCCCCGCAAAGGCAGCCTCCGGTTCGGATCTTCATGGCGCGGCGTCAGGCGTCGAGACTGGACGGAAGACCAGGCGGGCGACGCTTTGCCGCCATCAACAGATCGAGTTCGGTGGCGGATGGGCCGAACTTCTCGTAGAGGCGCTTTGCCTCCTTGTCGTCCAACCGGTATTTCCTGGCAAATTCGCTGATGCTGTAGGGGCGGCCACGCAATACTCTTCGCGCCGGGGTCGCCGCATTCGGTGCGTCGGTCATGGTTTCTCCTTTCTTCCTATGCCCTGTAAGTTAGAGCGATGGGTTGAATAGGAAAGAGCCGACGGGCTGCACCGGCCCTTTCGGCATGGGTGGGCCGGGGTCATTTCCGGAACCTTCTTGCCGTCACGCACATTGTAAGATTGAGGTTGCGGACTGCGCCAAGCGGACGCGGCGGTGCCGGAGAACATCGGGATTTTTCCGCTTTCTCCCGATGGCCAACGAAATGGCAGACGAGCTCCCTACCCGCCCGGTCCGTTTTCTCATCCCCACTAAATCTGTTGATCTGAAATTCGGCTCGCGCTTCGGCGCGGCCCTTCCTTTAGCTCGTTGTTCCGCGCATGTCGTTATCGCAAAACCGGGCACACTTTTGCGCGACACGCTTTACGACAGACGCCGTCCATCCTCGCCGAAGAGGTGCAGAACTTCGGGATCAAGATGCAGCGGCAGGCTGTCGCCGGATTTCATTCGCTGCTGGCCGGCAAAGACTGCAATCAGCTTCTTACCCCCCGCGTCGGCGTGGACGACGGTCTCCGAGCCGAGTTCCTCGACAAGGATGATGCGGGTGTCCAGCCTCCTCTCAGCATTTGCGTCGGCAAAGGTGATATGCTGCGGCCGGATGCCGATGCTGACCCTTTCGCCCGTCGGGCGCGCCTCCTTGGCAATCACGGAAAGACGATGGCCGCCGACGGTTTCGACCTCGGCGAAACTGCCCTCGTGACCGACAATGGCGCCTTCGAGAAAATTCATGTGCGGCGCACCGATGAAGCCGGCGACGAAGCGGTTGGCCGGTTTGTTGTACAGTTCCAGCGGTGTTCCCACCTGCTCGATCCTGCCGCCTCTCAACACGACGATGCGGTCTGCAAGCGTCATCGCCTCAACCTGGTCATGGGTGACGTAGATCATCGTCGCCCTCAATCGCGCGTGAAGGGCCGCGAGTTCGGCGCGCATGGTGACTCTGAGTTCGGCATCGAGATTGGAGAGCGGCTCGTCGAGCAGGAAGGCATCCGGCCGGCGGACGATGGCGCGGCCGATCGCGACGCGCTGGCGCTGGCCGCCGGAGAGCTGGCCCGGACGGCGCTGCAGGAAAGGCTCGATCTCCAGCATGCGCGCGGCCTCAGTGATGCGCGCTTCGATCTCGGCCTTCGCCACCTTGGTATTCTCAAGACCGAAGGCAAGGTTTTCCCTGACGCTCATATGCGGATAGAGCGCATAGGATTGGAAGACCATGGCA
The DNA here is from genome assembly GCF_014195045.1 of Rhizobium sp. BK591. Taxonomy (NCBI): domain Bacteria; kingdom Pseudomonadati; phylum Pseudomonadota; class Alphaproteobacteria; order Hyphomicrobiales; family Rhizobiaceae; genus Rhizobium; species Rhizobium sp. BK591. Next base: position 882,017 of record NZ_JACIAZ010000003.1, on the reverse strand, counting down.
AGGCCGCGATCGGCGGCGCTGATGCCGGTAACATCCTTGCCGTCGATGGCGATGCTGCCGCCTGTGGGCTTATCGAGGCCGGCGATCAGGCGCAGCAGCGTCGATTTCCCGCAACCGGAAGGGCCAACGAAAGCGACGAACTCGCCGTCGTTGACGGCAAGGGAGACATCGCGAATGACCTCGACGGCGCCGAAATTCTTGACGATGTTCCTGAGCTCGAGTCCGCTCATGCACTCTCCTGTTTCATATTATTTCAGCCCCGACCCGGCGATGCCTGTGGTGATGAATCGCTGCAGGAAGACGAAGATCAGCACAACCGGGATCATCGAGACGACGGTCATGGCGAGGATGTAATGCCATTGCACATTGAGCTCGCCGGCATAGACGTTGAGGCCGACCTGCAGCGTATAGAGTTCCTTGCGCGAGAGCACGATCAGCGGCCAGAGGAAGTCGTTCCAGCGCCAGACGACCGAGAAGATCGCCAGCACCGCCAGTGCGGGCGCCGACAGCGGCAGGATGATGCGCCAGTAGATTTGCCATTCGCTGGCCTTGTCCATGCGCGCGGCATCGATCAATTCGTCCGGGATGGTCAGCATGTATTGCCGGAGCAGGAACACGCCGGTCGGGGTGGCGACCGTCGGCAGGATGACGCCCCAGAGGCTGTCGAAGAGGTTCAACGTGCCGATGACGGAATAGAGAGGCACGACGATGACCGAGAGCGGCACCATCAGCGTCGCCAGGATCATCAGCATGACGGCGGTGCGGCCGGGGAACTGGTATTTCGACAGGGCGAAGGCAGCCATGGAATTGACGAGCAGCGTAATCGCCGTCGCGACCACGGTGACGAAGACGGAGTTGCGCAGGAACAGGAAGAAATCGAAGCGCTGGAACGGTTCGGTATAATTGCCGCCGGCGAATTCGACCTTGCGCACCGGCGTGCGGTCCTTGATGTTCACCTTGACGATTTCGCCCGGCTGTTTCGGATCGACCATCTGGCCGATGATGCCGATGCGGCGGACCTCGGCGAGCACACGCGTGCTGCCATCCGGCATCGCCGCCTGATAGAGCGGCAACGGCTTGTCGTAGCCCGGCACCACTGCCTGTTCAGTGACATAGGGCAGGACCGATGGCGGGAATTCGGCAAGCGCCGCCGGCGTCTTGAAGGAGGAGAAGACGAGCCAGACGGCCGGGCCGAACATCAGGAAGACGCCCGATATCAGCCAGATCCAGGTCACCACATCCGTCCAGTGCCAGCCTCGGCCGCGGCGGCGGAGCAGAAAGGCGCCGACAGCGCTCACTGGCGTGCTCCCTTCTTCTCGTTGCGGCTGCTGACGCCGAGTTGGATCAGCGTCAGGATGACGAGCACGATACCCATCAGGATCGAGGCGGCGGAGGCAAGCCCCGGGTTGCGCAGCGAACTCGCAAAGCCGGTCTCGTAAATATATTGGGTGATGTACATGGTGCTGGTGCCCGGCCCGCCGCCGGTCAGCACGAAGACCTCGTCGAAGATCTGCACGGCGCGGATCAGCGCCAAGACCAGGACAACAATAAGGTTCGGCATCAGCAGCGGCAGGGTGATGCGCCGGAAGATGCGGGTCGGGCCGGCGCTGTCCATCGCCGCCGCCTCGTAGAGATCCCGCGGGATCGCCTGCAGGCCGGCGAGGAGGATCAGCGCATAAAAGCCCATATGCGCCCAGACCGAGACGAAGACGGCGAAGAAGAAGGCCCAGAAACGATCGCTGAGCCAGGAGAAGGGTTCGAAGCCGAAGGGGCTCAGCGCAAAATTCAACAGGCCTTCACGCTGCAGGATCCATTTCCAGATCAGGCCGACGACGACCGGCGACAGCAGCACCGGGAAGAAGAAGACGGCGCGCCAGAAGCCGCGATTGGAAAGTTCGCGGTTGAGGATCAGTGCCGTTGCGAGCGCCGCGATCAACATGGCCGTTACCTGGAAGACGACGAAGACGGCGGTATTGCGCACGGCCGCCCAGAAGGTGTCGGCCGCGCATGTCGAGGGGTCGAGATAGCTGCCGCAATCGAAGAGGATGCGGTACTGGTCAGCGCCGACATAGGTCCTGTTCTGCAGGAAGATGGCGCTGCCGCTCGTCGTCGAATAGATGAAATTGATGACCAGCGGCAGAAGCACGAAGACGGTGAAAATCAGCATATTGGGCGCCAGGAAGACGCCCGCCATGCCATTCAGCCCCGTCAGCTTCTGCCAGGCGCGCATGGGAATGTCGATGAGCCCCATCGCCAGCCGGACAGGCGCAAGGAGCGCCTGCCGCAGACTGGTTTTTTTGACAGGTGGTGCTGAAGAAACTGTCTTCGCCGTCATCTGTTCTTCCGTCAGTTGCCGGCGACCTTGGCCTTGATGTCCTCGTCGATGCGGGCATAGGCGTCGTCGAGCTTCAATTCGCCGGCGATCACCTGGCTGATGCGGGCGACGATGGCGCTGTAATAGGCGTCCGACCACTTCCAGCCCGGCAGTTTCATGGCGGGTGCGGCAGTCTGGCCGGCCGCTTCGACGAAGGCTTTCAGCGCCGCCTGCACATGCGGATTGTCGGTCTTGAAGTCGATCTGGCCGGCGGCAACACCCTTATGCGCCGGGATGAACAGGCTGCGCTCGGCGAATTCCTTCTGCACGTCGGCACTTGCCAGGTAATCCATCACCTTGGCGACGTCCTTCGGGTTCTTGGTGTATTTGACGGCGACGAGACCCGCACCGCCCTGCATGCCGGTGCAGGCGACCGTGCCGCAGGGGCTGCCGGCCATCACCCAGTCGAAACTGTCGCCGATCTTCTGGGCGAAGCCCGGCACCTGCCAGCTGCCGGAATAAAGATAGGCGAGGCCACCATTGATGAAGTCCTCGGCGGCGGAACGGTAGGTGGTGCCGGCAGCACTCACCCAGACATCCTTGTTGACGGTGCCATCCTCGTTCCACTTGACGAAGCGGCTGAGGAAGTCCTTGGCGCCCTGATCGATCGGCGCCGGCTTGCCGTCGGCGGCGATATAGTTGGCGCCGTAGGAAATGTTCGGACCGGAGACGCGGTGGCCGGAGCGGTCGATCGCCATGGCGAAGACCTTCTGGCTGTCTGCGACCTTCTTGGCCGCCGCCGCCCAATCGTCCCAGGTGGCCTTCGGGCCGGGGATCTCGACGCCGGCCTGCTCGAACAGCGTCTTGTTGGCGAAGCCGCCGGTCAGCGTCAGCTGCGTCATGAAGCCGGTGATGGCGTTCGAACCGTCCGGACGCATCCAGTCGGCCTGGGCGCCGAAATTGTCCTCCCAGTATTTCGCGTCGGTGAGGTAGGGACGAAGGTCGAGCCAGTGCTGTGCCGGCGCCTTCAGATTAGTGACCCGGGCAATATCGGGCCCCTGCCCGGCTTCGAGCTGCACCGGCAGCTGTTCCTTGACAACGTCGTAGGAGACCTCGTCGAGGACGACGTTGACGTCGGGGTTGGCTTTCGAGAAGCGGGAGAGCAGGTCCTTGATCACCTCGCCTTCGCCGCCGTCGGAATACCACATGATGCGCACGTCTCCGGCGTGTGCGGCAACGGAACTCAAGAGAACCGCAGCAAAGGCCGCGCCGATCGATTTCATTCTGGTCATTTTCTCCTCCTCTGACCGATGAATTGCTGCGTCCGGCCGGTCCTCCACCTGCCGGACACGTCGTCTACGAGGCCGCGCGCCGAGGCTGCCTGCCCGGTATCTTGAGATGTACCGCTTCTCCTCGTACCGACCAGTCCGCAGGGCGAAGAATACGGCCTTCGGCACGCACGGTGCCGTCCTCTTCGAAGACGACCCGGCCATAATCCGGATCGATAACGATCAATGCGCCCTCGTCGTCGCGGCGAGCCGAGAGCGCGGCGAAACGCGCCTGCATGCCGTCAAGGCCAGCCTCGCGCTCGATATCGGAGAGACGGACGATCCAGCGACCCTTGCGGCCGGGCAGACGCAGCTCGATATCCGTCGTCGGCCCTTGTTTCACCGGCACCAGCGCCGCGTTGCCGATCAGCATCGCAATCCCGTTGCCGGAGCGAGCGACCGCCAGATTGCCGTCGACCCTCGCGTCGTCGAAGGCCTCGAGCGGGAACCAGGCGTGAGTGAAATCCGGCTGACCCTCGTGGATGTCGAAATCGAGGATCGCCAGATCGCGATACTGGTGCACGCGCGGCAGTGTTCCACAACCACCCCAGAAGCTCGGCCGGCCATAGCCGAACTGAATGGTTTCGCCGGGATGGTTGATCCAGATCTGCGCTTCCGGCCGGTGGCCCAAGCGTAGGTGCAGCACCGTCTCCTGATAACCCCAGGCGCCGGGGCGATAATGCGCGATGGTGCCGAGTGCGGTGTCGCGCGTCTTGTAGTGGTAGAGGGCGGCAAAACGATTCTCGCCCTGGGAAAAGGTCCATTCCTGCGCGGCGTCGGCCTGATGCGAAGCGATCGCCGCAAGCCGTTCCGGAAAGTCCAGGCCGTGGTCGCGGATGCAGACGGCAAGCTGCGGCAAAGCGTGGACACGGCGGCCGTACCAGCCACGGCCCCAGAGCAGGCGGGCGATGGCGGACAGCTCGACCGAGCGGCCGGGGCGCAGCGTATGTTCGTAGGAGCGGCCCTGGCTGCCGGTCAGCATGCCGTGATGGGCCGAACGGGCGACGATCTCCATCAGGCGGATGATGCTGGCGCTCGCCCGGCTGCGGATCGTCTCATCCGGCGCGCAGGCGGCGAGCGCCGTCAGGCCCTTGAGGTCGATCGGGAAATAGGGAACGGAGTTCCACTCGGCCATTTCCCAGCGCTCGAAATGATCGAGCCAGGCGCGGACACGTTCCTCGCCGACCTGCATCTGCTCGGCGCCGGTGCGGCCGGAACGGACGAAGACGGCATCGGGGAACAGCCTGCCGCCGAGATAGGCGGCGGTATGGAAGAGAAGCGCGTGGTTTTCCGAGAAATACCACTGAACGTCGTTGCCGGGCTCATCCATCCAGTATCGGTAATTGAGGACCGCCTGCTTGATCCTGTCGCGCAGCTCGGATGAGAGCAGATCGCTCCAGCGGGTATAGGCAAAGAGCAGCGGCACCAGCACGAAATCGGCGCAGTCGTGGCAATCCTCGATGACCGGCAGCATGGCCGCGATCATCGCCTCGGTTTCCTCGCCGCCCTGCCCCAGCGCCAGACGCGCAAAAGCACAGACCGTGTCGGGCTCGGAACGGGCGGCGACCTCGGCCAGCGCCTCGGCGACGCGGTCGTTGAGGGCGGCGGGTGCCTCGCCCTGCCGCTCGGGATGACAGATTTCGACGCCGAGCGTGCGGCCGAGCGAAAGCTCGCCTGTTGTGAAGGTGATGCGGAAATGGCGGAAATCGGCCGGCATATCAGCCGAGGCGCCGAGCTCCAGCTTGGTCGCTCCTGCTTTCAGCTCGAAATCATAGTCGAAGCGCTCGGTCGACATGAAGTCGCCTTCGATCTCGACATGGCAGGTCAGCGCCACCGGCAGCGGCAAGGGAAAGAGGATCGTCACATCCTCGCCGAGATAGGCGGTGCGGTCGAAACGCATGCCTTCGAGGATCTCCTCCAGCGCATCCGCATCACCGGCGGCGACGGGAACAGGGACCGATGTTTCGACCTCAGGCCCTTCGAGATAATCCAGCTGAAAATAGAACCGGGCGTCGCGCTCGGCGAGATCGTCGAAATAGATGCGGATCTCGTTGAGGCCGGCCGTGAGCTCTATCTCGAAGAGCTGCTGGGCTTCCAGATTGCGCTGGTAAGGCGCCATGACGCCCTGCTCGCGGCCGTTGACGAAGAGGATCGCGCCGCCGCAGGTCGACAGGCGAAGCGTGGCGGACCCCGCCGACTGTGCATCGAGAAACGTGCGTGCCCAGCAGCCGATGCGCGTCGGGCGAAACCAGAAGCCGGAGAGATCGACTCGCGGAGAGGCAAAGGGAAGCCACCAGCGGACGGCCTCGAATTCGCCAGCCGGCTGCGGCCGCCGGCCGGAGAAGGATGTCTTGAATTCGGTGCGGCAGGGATATTCATGCGGGATGAAGTTCTTCGTCTTGGTGACGAAGAAGAACGGATCCATTCTGCCGTCCATCGGACGGTCGGCGACATCGTAGCGCTCCTGCCACAGCTGGGCGAGCTGCCAGTAGACGATCGGACTGTGCTTCTCAGTTGATCGGCGGAGATAAGATTGCTGCTCGGTGGCCATGTTTCAGTCCGCTCGAGCATTGCCACGCCGGGCAAACCGCCGACGCATGGACTGGCCGTCAAGCCGCATCTTCAAAGCCTCCCTGCTCTGCCGCTTGCCGCGGACTCCTCGCAGGTAATTGTGCATAGGCATTCCATTTGCGCAATCTGAAAGATTTTTGCATGATGGCGAAGGAGCGAGGAGATGAGATGACAGGGGAACCGAAAAAAGCCAGGCGTACGCGCCTCGACGACATCGCCGCCAAATGCGGCGTGTCGATCAGCACGGTGTCGCGGGCGCTGGCCGGTGAGAAGGGCGTCAGGCCTGACATTCGCAAGCTGGTGCTGGAAACGGCAAGTGCGGTCAGCTACGCCTTGCCGGCCAGCGTGGCCGGCAAGAAGGTCATGCTCGTCGCCTCCGGTGCGGCAATGATCGACTATGTCCGCAACCAGTTTACGCTCTACGTGCTCGAAGGGTTGAATGCGCGTGCGGCCGCCCTCGGCATCGAGCTTTCGATGCGCCCGATCGCCGACAAGGGGGATGAAGCGCGCGTCGTCGCCGAGATGCGCGATGATCCGAGTTTCGGCGGCATGCTGATCCTGACCGTCGACGAAGAGGACATGCTGGCGGCAGCCGCCGATCTCGGAAAGCCCGTCGTGCTCGTCAACAGCGACGATCCCTATATGCGGCTTTCGAGTGTTACGCCCTGCAACCGCTCGGCCGCCTTCATCGCCGCCGAACGGCTGATCGAGGCCGGGCATGAACGTATTCTCTTCATGCTGCGGCCGGGACGGCGGACGATCGAGCGGCGCCTGGAGGGATGGCGCGATGCCCTGCAGCTTCATGGGCTGAAGGCCGACGCGGATCTGGTGCTCGAAGTCGACGACTGGCTGCCGGACCTCGGCGCCGAGGCGATTACCCGTCTTGTCCGCGAGAAAGGTCTCTCCTTCACCGCCGTCCTGACGGCGGGCGACAGTCTCGCCAACGGCGCCGTGCGCGGCTTGCAGGCGATGGGTTATGCCGTGCCGAAGGACATCTCCGTCATGGGCATCGACGACCTGCCGCAGTCAGCCTTTCTCAATCCACCGCTCTCGACGGTGCATATTCCGATGCGTGAACTCGGCGCCACCGCGCTCGATCTGCTGCGCGACATGATGCTCGGTCTTGCGGCTCCGCGCCGCCGCGTCGAGCTCGCCTGCCATCTCGTGGAAAGGGGCAGTGTTGCGGCGGTCAACCGCGCCCATGTCGCAACGGAGGATCGCTGAACTCACACCACGTTTAAGGATATCAAGCCTCGATGAAGCTCGCCTCGAACAGTTCCCGTGCATAGGCATCATGGGTGACGCCGGCCTGCAGATCGGCTTTGGTGAGCTCGTCGACGAAACAGCCGTTCTTCATGATCAGCACCCGATCGCACATATGAGCGATGACGGCGAGGTCGTGGCTGACAAGCAGATAGGTCAGCTCCTTTTCCTCGCGCTGATCGGCAAGCAGATTGAGGATTTCGGCCTGGATCGAGACGTCAAGCGCCGATGTCGGCTCGTCGAGCAGCAGGATGGGCGGCGACAGGATCAGCGCCCGGGCGATCGCCACGCGTTGCCTCTGGCCGCCGGAAAGCTCGTGCGGAAAACGATTGGCGAAGCTCGCCGGCAGGCCGACCTGGACCAGTGCTTTTTCGACCTTCGACCAGATATCGGAATGCCCCATGGCGCGTAGCGGCTCGGCGAGCGCGGTGCCGATGCGATGGCGCGGATGTAGGGATCCGTAAGGGTCCTGAAAGACCATCTGGGCGAATTTCAGCTCCTCGCGGGAGCGCTTTCTTCCGATCGGTTTTCCGCCAAGCTCGATGTGACCGGTCCAACCGGACTCCATCCCGGCGAGGCAGCGCAGCACCGTCGATTTGCCGCAGCCGGATTCACCGACAATGCCGAGCGTCTCCCCCTGGCCGACCTGAAAACTGATGCCCCTGACGACATGGTTGCTTGATTTGCCAGAAGTAAAGACGACATCGAGGTCACGCACATTGATCATTGCGCCGTCTCCAGATCGAGTTTCGCCCTGTCGAGAACAGCAAGCCGGCGAACCGGGTTCTTCGGGTCGGGCAGCGCTGCTATCAGCCCGCGGGTATAGGGGTGGCGGGCGTCCTCAAGGCTGGTCAGGGTTTCGACGATCCGGCCGGCATACATGACGATGATGCGCTCGCAAAAGGCGGCCACCATGCGAATGTCGTGGCTGATGAGGAGCAGTCCGGAATTGTTCTCGCGCACCAGTTCGTCGAGCAGCAGCAGCACGTCCTTGCGGACGCTGACATCGAGAGCCGAGGTCGGTTCGTCGGCGATGACGAGCTTCGGCCGCGCCAGCAGCATCATGGCGATCATCACACGCTGGCCCATGCCGCCCGATATCTGGTGGGGATAAAGCGCCATCACCCGATCGGGATCGCTGATGCGCACGCGTTCGAGCATGGCGCGGGCCGCCTCAAACGCCTGTTTCTTGTGAAGGCCGAGGTGAAGGCGTGCGGCTTCGGCGATCTGCTTGCCGATCGAGAGCACCGGGTTCAGCGAATAGCGCGGATCCTGCATGATCAGTGCGATATCCTTGCCGCGAAGCGCGCCCATCTGACGCTCGGTCTTTGACAGCAAAGGACTGCCGGCAAGATCCAGGCGTTCGGCAGAGACCACCGCGGCCGGCGGCAGAAGACGCATGATGGCGCGACCCGTCGTCGATTTGCCGGAACCGGATTCGCCGACGATGCCGACACGCTCACGGCCGACGTCGAAACTGACATTGGAAACGGCGGGCACGGCGCCTCGCCCGAAACGGACGTTCAGCCCCTTGACGGAAAGAACGGGCTTTTGATCACGATCTTGCATGGCGGGGATCCAGAATGTCGCGCAGAGCATCTCCGGCGATGTTGAAGGCAAGGCTGGTTAGCAGGATGGCGATACCCGGCATGACGGCGACCCACCAATAATCGAGCATGAACTTGCGGCCGCTGGAGATCATCGCACCCCATTCCGGGGCCGGCGGCTGGGCGCCAAGACCGAGGAAGCCGAGTGACGCCGCCGTCAGGATGATGCCCGCCATGTTGAGCGTCAGGCGAACGATGACGGAGGGCACGCACATCGGCGCGATATAGAGGAAAAGAATGCGGATCGGCGAGGCGCCATAAAGGCGGGCGGCAACCACATAGTCGGCGTTTCTGACGACAAGGGCCTCGGCGCGCGCAAGCCTGGCAATCGGCGGCCATGCGGTCAGCGAGATCGCGATGATGGCCGTGGTCAAGCCGGCGCCAAGTGCCGCGGCAAAAGCCAGAGCCAGGATCAGCGACGGGAAAGAGAGAACGATATCGGTGGCGCGCATCAGCAGCGCATCGACGCGTCCGCCGAAGAAACCGGCAACGACGCCGATCAACAGGCCGATCGGCCCGACGATCAAGGAGATGGAAAGCACGGTCTGGATGGTGATGCGCGTGCCGAAGATGAGGCGGCTCAGGATATCGCGACCGAATTCGTCGGTGCCTGCGAGATGCGCAAGGCTCGGCGGCTGCAGGGCATCGCCCAGCGCCTGTATGGCCGGATCATAAGGGGCCAGAAGCGGCGCGAAGATCGCGATGAAGCAGAGAAGACCGAGGATGACGAACCCCGCAAGGCCAAGCGGCTCGTGGGCCAGTTTGCGGCCGGCGCGCGCCAGCGACGCCGCCATGCGGCTCGATACACTTGGAGGGCGGATCTGAATCTCGCTGCGGATAACGTCGCTCATCGGGCCGCCTCCCTCATACGGGGATCAAACACGGCATAAGCGACGTCGGCGAAGAAGTTCAACAGCATGAAAATGAATCCAACGATAATGGTGCCGGCGACGACGGCGTTCATGTCGCCGATCATCAGCGCGTTCGTCATGTACTGGCCAATGCCGGGCCAGGAGAAGACGATCTCGGTGACAACAGCGCCTTCGAGCAGCCCACCATAGGAAATGGCCAGGATGGTGATCAGCTGCACGGCAATGTTCGGCAGGACGTGATGCCAGATCGTGCCCAAGGGGCTCACACCCTTGGCACGGGCGGCGATGACATAATCCTGGCTCAACTGTTCCAGGGTGAAGCTGCGTGTCATGCGGGTGATGTAGGCCATGGCCGCATAGGCAAGGATGATGGCGGGAAGAATGATATGGCCGAGTGCATTCCAGAAGATTTCCGTCTCGCCCTGCAGCAGGCTGTCGACCAGCAACAGCCCGGTTTGTGGCGTCACGAGGCCTTCGTAGAAGACATCGATCCTGCCCGGCCCGCCGACCCAATTGAGGCCCGCATAGAAGATGACGAGCCCGACGATGCCGAACCAGAAGACCGGGATCGAATGACCGACGAGCGCAAGCACGCGGGCCGTCTTGTCGATGAAGCTGTCGCGAAACAGTGCGGCGACCAGTCCGAGCGGGACGCCGACGAAAGTGGAGATGATTACCGCCAGCGTCGCCAGTTCGAATGTCGCCGGAAACGCCTGGGCCAGGTCCGAAGAGACGGGATTGCCGGTGAGGACGGCGGTGCCGAAATCACCATGCGCCAACCCGTTCAGATAGAGGAAAAACTGCTGGTAGATCGGCAGATCGAGACCGAGACGCGCCCGCATCGCCGCATAAGCGGCGGGATCGGCGAGCTCGCCGACGATCGCGCCGACCGGATCGGTGGGCAGGATGCGGCCGATCACGAAGGTCACACATAAGAGGATGAACAGGCTGACCAGCAAATGCGCCAGGCGTCGGCCAAATTCGGCTACGGAGAGTTCCTTCATGATCGGCTGCCTCGGGAGTATTACTGGGTTTCAGACTTCGTGACGTTCTCGAGACGCGTCAGCTGGGTCGGATGCCCGATATATCCCTGGACCTTGCTCGACAGGACGATCGGCTCGAAGCGCTCGAACATCGGCAGCACGGCCGGCTTCTGTTCGACGAACATCTTCTGCATCTGCACGTAGAGTTCGCCGCGCTTCTTCGGGTCCGGCTCCATCGATGCCTTGGCGGTCAGGGCCGTCAGTTCGGGAATGTCCCAGGCCGAACGCCAGACGAAGTTGCCGGCATTGTTGGCTTCCTTCGAGTTGTCGGGATTGGACGAGAACTGCTCCATCGAGCCGAGCACGTTCGGCATATAGGCGCTCGTCTGCGGGATCAGCAGATCGAAATCCCGGGCGCGGTGGGCGGCGATGATTTCCGAGCCGTTGCCCTGCTGGATATCGATCTTGATGCCGACCTGGGCAAGCGATGCCTGGATGGCCGTGGCAAGATCGATGCGCGGCGTCTGCGCGATCGTCTTCAGCGTCAGCGAGAATCCGTCCTTGAACCCCGCTTCGGCCAACAGTTGCTTGGACTTTTCGACGTCGAGATGCCAATCGGGATTGGCGATCGCATATTCGAAATTCTCCGGAACGGGAACGTTTCTCGCCCGCCCGTAAGGACCCATGATCGTCTTCTCGATGCCCTTATAGTCGATGCCGTAGGCAATGGCCTCGCGGACCTTGGGGTTGGAAAGGTATTGGTTGCCGGCATTCATCGACAGCACGTAGAATCCGCCTGTCGGAATCCGCTGGATCGTAAAGCCCTGCTTGTCCTTGAAGGTCGCGAGATCGGATGCGGTCAGCGCGCTGGCGATATCGATATCGCCGCGTTCGAGCATCAGCCGTTCGACCTGGCTTTCCGGAACATGCCGAACGATGACGCGCTTCATCTTCGGCGCGCCGGCCACATAATCCTTGTTGGCGTCGAGAATAACAAGTTCGTTCGGAGACCAGCGATTGAGCGTGAACGGACCGGAGCCGGCCGAATGCGTGCGCATCCAGGCATTTCCCCAGTCATTGTCGGCGACATGCTTCTGCACTTCGACGCTATCGACGACGCTGGTGGTCGAGGTCGTGAGCCGGTAGAGCAGCATCTCGGCCGTCACCTGGCCGGAAAAATCGACGCGGACCGTCTTGTCGTCGACTGCCGTGACGAGCTTGTCGATATTGTCCTTGTCATAGCCGATGCGCTTGAGGTTGGCGGCGGCTGCCTGGTCGAGCTTCAAGAGCCGTCCCAGCGAATAGACGACATCTTTTGACGTTACCGGATTGCCGGTGGCGAAATTGGCTTGGCGCAACGTGAAGGTGATGCCCTTGTCGTCAACTTTCCAGCTTTCGGCCAGCTGCGGCACGATCTTGCCATCCGGCGTGCTGTTGACCAGCCGGTCGTAGAGATTCGACATGATCTCGACCGCTTTTCCCTCGGTCGCCTGATGCGGGTCGAGGGACAGAACCTGCGCCAGCGATGTCCCGATCACCAGCTGGTCCTTCGGCGTGGCGGCGTATAGCTGCGGTGCTGATATCGTCAGGGCGCCGATCACGGCGCCGACGAACAAGCCCTTAGAAAAATGCTTCATTGTCAGTCCTCCCTAGACTACTATAAGAGACATATTATGTCGCCCGTATGTCGTATTATGATTTATCGAAGTCTGATATGATTTGCAAGACCCGAGCGGGAGACTTGATGCAGAGGGATTGGGGAACGGACTATGACAACACTCGGCCGTGGTCGGCAAAGACTGGCGCAGCAGGTCATCGATCAACTGCGGGCACAGATCGAGACGGGGAAGCTGCGGGTCGGCGACCAGCTGCCGACCGAGCCGCAGCTCGAATCGACATTCGGCGTCAGCCGCACCGTAGTGCGCGAGGCGATTGCCGATCTGAGGGCCGCGGGCTTCGTCAAGCCGATCCAGGGCAAAGGCGTCTTTGTCGCGGATCCGAAGGCGCATTCGGTCCTGTCACTGACGCCGGTGGAAATCAAAAGCATCCCGGAAACCTTGGAATTGCTGGAGTTTCGCATGGCGGCCGAGGGTGAAGCGGCCGCAATCGCCGCCTATCGCCGCACGGCCGAGCAGGAGGCAGCGATCCGCGATGCCAACCGCAAAATGGCGCAACTCATCGAAACCGGACAGCAGACCGTGGAGGCGGATTACGCCTTCCACATGGCGATTGCCGCTGCCACCAACAACCGATTCTATGTCGACGTGCTGCGCCATTTCGGCCCCCGGGCCATCCCCCGCGGCCAGTTTCCGACGCTGCCCGAGGCCAACGACCGCGACTATCTCCAGAAGGTTTATGCCGAACATGTCGAAATCCTGTCGGCCATCGCCGATCAGGATCCGGAACGCGCCCGCCAGGCGATGCGCGCACATATGATGGCCAGCCAACGCCGCTACCGCATGCTCGCCGAACAGCAATAGGGCTCGACACTCTCCGAAATTCATATTATGTCATATGACATTGTGCAATTTCGAGAGAGACTCAAATGTATCTGGGAACACAGGTGGCCGCGCGGGATGACGACGATTATCGCATCTTCGCGCAACTGGGCGTGAAGCATATCAGTGCCGACCCGCCGGGAAAGCCGAGCAGTTGGACGCTTTCCGACATCGAGCGACATCGCGACAAGGTCGAGAGCTTCGGCCTGATCCTCGACATGATCCAGTTGCCCCTGCCCTCGCAGCCGATCGAGAAGGCGTCCTATCCCGATATCCTGCTCGCCGGACCTGATCGCGACCGGCAGATCGACGCCGTCTGCAAGATGATCGAGAATGTCGCGGCGGCCGGCATTCCCGCCGTCAAATATAATCTCAACCTGATCGGCATTCCGCGCACGCCGGACGAACCGGGACGCGGCGGCTCGCTGAACGCCAGCTTCCGCTGGGAGAAGACGGACCAGCAGGCCGCGCCCGGCCTTGCCGGCGTTCTCTCCGAAGACGAAAACTGGGAGCGGATCGACTATTTCCTCGAACGCGTCGTTCCGGTGGCCGAAAGCAATCGCGTCAGGCTCGCCTGCCATCCGCACGATCCCTATACGCCGCCGGGCTACCGCGGCGTCACGCGGGTGCTGGGTACGGTGGAAGGCCTGAAGAAATTCGTGCTGATGCGGGAAAACCCGTATCACGGCCTCAATTTCTGCCAGGGCTCAGTCGGCGAGATGCTCGAAAATCCGGGCGAAGAAATCGACGACATCATTCGCTGGTTCGGCCAACGCGGCAAGATCTTCAATGTTCACTTCCGCAACATTCGCGGCGGCAAGCTTTCGTTCATGGAGACCTTCCCGGACGAGGGCGACATGGACATGGTCCGCTCGGTCAGGATCTACAAGGAAGTCGGCTTCAAATACATGCTGATGCCGGACCATGTGCCGACCGTCAGCGGCAAGGACCCTTCCGCCACCGCCTTTGCCTTCTGCTACGGCTATATCGCGGCACTTCTGCAAGCGCTCGAAAGCGCCTGACAATTTTCAACAGGTCAAGAATAGGAATTCATGATGAACCCGATTGAATTGAAGAAGGCCGTCGGCAGTGGTCTCCTCTCGTTTCCGGTGACGCATTTCGACGATCAACTCAAGTTCGACGAAGCCAAGTACCGCCGTCATGTCGAGTGGCTTGCAGGATATGACGCGGCCGCGCTGTTTGCCGCCGGCGGCACCGGTGAGTTCTTCTCCCTCAATCCCGCCGAGATTCCACAGGTCGTCCGGGCCGCCAAGGCGTCGGCGGGCAAGACGCCGATCATCTCGGGAACCGGCTACGGCACGTCGCTGGCGATCGAGATCGCAAAGGCGGCCGAGAAGGCCGGCGCGGACGGATTGCTGCTGTTGCCGCCCTATCTGATGTTTGCCGAACAGGCCGGGTTGATTGCCCACGTCAAGGCGGTCTGCCAGTCGGTCGGCATCGGCGTCATCGTCTATAACCGCGACAACGCCATTCTTTCGGCCGAAAGCATTTCGCGCCTGGCGGAGGAATGCCCGAACCTGATCGGCTTCAAGGACGGCGTCGGCGATGTCGACAAGGTGATCGAGATCACCACCCTGCTCGGCGACCGTCTCGTTTATGTCGGCGGCATGCCGACCCACGAGGTCTATGCCCAAGCCTATTTTGCCGCCGGCGTGACGACCTATTCGTCCGCCGTCTTCAACTTCGTGCCTGCACTGGCCCAACGCTTTTACGGCGCCTTGCGCACCGGCGATCAGGCGACCGTCGACGAGATCCTGAAGAGCTTCTTCTTCCCCTTCGTCGCCTTGCGCAACCGCAAGAAGGGATATGCCGTCTCGATCATCAAGGCCGGCCTCCGGGTGCTCGGTCAGAATCCGGGGCCTGTGCGCCCGCCTCTGACGGATCTCACCCCGGACGAGCTCGCGCTGCTGGAGAAGATCGTCCAGGCCAACGGCGTCGAACGGATTGCGGCGGAATAATATATCGCGGCAGCAGGCGGCCGACGTCACGGCCGTCCGCACTCCGGCGGATCGCCATCCGCCGGAGTGCGCACCGATCATCCAACAATCAGCGCAAATTGAACATGCAAGGGGCTGCTATCGGCGATCTCCTGGGCCGAGGATTCGCTACAGCGCCACACCAGTGCCGCGATCGAAGACATGCACCTGATCGCTTGTAATACTCGCCTCGAAGACGGCGCCGTAACGGGCGGGATATTCGCCGTCGACGATGGCGGTCACCTGCTGGCCGGCGAGGTCGAAGACGACATGGGTCTGGGCGCCGGTGGGTTCCACCAGCATCGTGCGGCCGGCGAGCGGCGTGCCGGCTGATATGCCGGGAACGAGATGTTCGGGGCGCAGGCCGATGGTGATGGCCTGGCCGGGCCTGACCTTGCGGTCGGGGGCGATGCGGATTGCCGTGCCGTCCTCGAGGCGGGCGGCGGGTTCACCGTTTTCGCCGTCGACCGTGCCGTCCAGCATGTTCATCGCCGGCGATCCGATGAAGGCGGCGACGAAGAGATTGGCGGGCTTCCTGTAAAGTTCGAGCGGCGTGCCCTGCTGCTCCACCCTGCCCTGATTGAGCACGACGATGCGGTCGGCCAGCGTCATCGCTTCGATCTGGTCGTGGGTGACGTAGATAGAGGTCGTCCTGACCTTCTGGTGCAGCGTCTTGATTTCCGAGCGCATCTGCACGCGCAGCTTGGCATCGAGGTTGGAGAGCGGCTCGTCGAACAGGAAGACGGCGGGATTGCGCACGACGGCGCGGCCCATGGCGACACGCTGACGCTGGCCGCCGGAAAGCTGGGCCGGCTTGCGGTCGAGGAGCTCGGCGAGATCCAGCATGCGGGCGGCCTCCGCCACCCGGGCCTCGATCTGGGGTTTGGCAACGCCGGCGAGCTTCAGATTGAAGCCCATGTTTTCAGCCACGGTCATGTGCGGATAGAGCGCATAGGACTGGAAGACCATGGCGATGTTGCGTTCGCGCGGCGTCATGGCGTTGACGACCTTGCCGCCGATGGCGATCTCGCCATCGGTGATCTCCTCGAGGCCGGCGATCATCCGCAGCAGTGTCGATTTCCCGCAACCGGACGGCCCGACGAGGGCGACGAATTCCCCATCCTCGATATGAAGCGAAATGCCGTGGATGACGTCGACGGCGCCATAGGTCTTGCTGATATCGGTGAGTTCAACGGATGCCATGATTGCAGCTCCAATGGTGGTTCGGCTCAGGACTTGACGGCGCCGGCTGTCAGACCGGCGATGATGTGTCTCTGGGCGACGAAAAAGACGATGATGGTGGGAAGGATGGTCAGCGTGATGAAGGCCAGCACCAGCTGCCATTCCGTGCCGTATTCGCCGCGATAGACCATGATGCCGAGCGGCCAGGGATATTTCGATTCAGAGTTCAGCATGATCAGCGGCAGGATGTAGCTGTTCCAGCTGCCGACGAAGGAAATGATGCTGACGGTGGCGACGATCGGCCGGGAAAGCGGCAGCGAGATATGCCAGAAGAAGCGGAGATAGCCGCAACCGTCGACGAAGGCCGCCTGAAACAATTCTTCCGGAAGGTTGCGGAAATAGTTTCGAAACAGCAGGATGCTCATGCCAAGGCCGAAGGCCACCTGCGGCAGCACCACGCCCCAATAGGTATCGAGCAGGCCGAGATCGCGGATGCGGATGAAGAGCGGCAGGATCGCGGTCGCCGCCGGAAACATCAGGCCGAGCAGGAAATAATTGAGCAGGAACGACGATCCGAAAAACCGGACATGGGCAAAGGCGAAAGCCGCCATCGACGAGACGATCAGCGTCAGGAGGACGGTGAGCGACGCGATCACCAGCGAATTGCCGATCTGCAGCCAGTAGCGCTCACCGAAAAGAATATCGGTATAGTTCGCCCATTGCCACTCCGTCGGCAGGCCGAAGGGATTGGTGCGCAGGTCACCCAGCGTCTTGAAGCCGCCGAGTGCGGTCGTCAGCAGCGGCACCAGCACGATTGCGGCAATCAGGCTCAGCGACACGTAGAGATAGACGCGCGTGGACGTGCTCATGCGGATGGAAGAGCTCATATCAGTCATGGCGCATGAAAATCCTTTTGTAACCGAAGGCGAGCGTCACGCAGATGACGAAGAGCACGACACCGACGGCGCTGCCGAGGCCGACCTGCATGCGCATGACGCCATAGGTGTAGAGGAAGGTGACCATCGTCTGGGTGGAGTTGGACGGCCCGCCGCCGGTCAGCGGCATGATCATGTCGAAGAGCTGCAGCGAGCCGACGACGGCAAAGAAGATCGAAAGACGCAAGGTCGAGCCGAGCAGCGGCAGCGTGACGTAACGGAACTTCTGCCAGCCGGTGGCGCCGTCGATTTCGGCGGCTTCCAGCACGCTTTTGTCGACCGATTGCAGGCCGGCGATGAACAGCATCATGTGGAAGCCGAAATATTTCCAGACGATGACCCCAAGCACGGCATAGATCGCCACATCCTTGTCGGCGAGCACATAGGGGTTGGCGAAGCCGAAGAAGTTGGAAACGGCGGCAAACAGGCCGTAATCGCCATCATAGACGAAGCGCCAGATAAGACCCGCGGCAACGTCTGCCAGCACGTAGGGCAGGAAGAAGATCAGGCGGTAGCCGACGACGCCCGGAATGCGGTGCGCCAGCATGGTCGCCAGCCAGATGGCGAGCGGCACCTGGATGCAGATCGAGATGACGATGATCAGGCCGTTATTGACCAACGCCTGGGTGAAAGCCGCATTTCGAAACAGAACCTGGAAATTGCGCAGCGCGATGAACTCGGTCGGCGTGCCGTAACCATTCCACTTGTAGAGGCTGTACCAAGCCGCCTCGCCCATCGGCATGATGACGAAGAGGGTGAAAAGCAGCAGCGCCGGCGGCAAAAAGATCAAAAGCACCGTCAGCCGGTCATGGGCGACCGAACTCCTGCTGTTTGCGGCTTTTCTTGCCGGCCTTGCGGCCGTCGTTATCGATGGGACTGAGATATTGGCCATGGTTCCTGCTTTCGCATCTCGTCGGCAGCAATCCCGGCGCCCGCTTTCAACAGGAGCGCCGGGAGGATCTGCAGGCGCTGGTTATTGTTCCAGTTCGAAAGCGTCCTGGATCATCTGGGCGCCGTCCTTGGAATTCATCTGACCGGAGACGATTTCCACCGACACGTCGTTGACAACACGGCCAACGGCCGCGCCGAGATCCTGGTCGAAATAGTTCTGATGCCAGGTCGAGCCGGCAAGCTGTTTTGCCGATTCGGCAAGCAGCGGGTTGGTGACGCCGTCACCGGCGCCGACGGCAACGGGCAGCAGCATGCCGGCCTTGGCCATCGCCCGCTCGTTGTCCGCACTCGTCAGGAAAGCGAGGAAATCGATCGCTTCCTTGGAGGCCTTCTTGGTGACGGCCCAGCCGTTCAGACCGCCGAGCGTATCCGTCGGCTTACCGGCGCCGCCATCGACCGCCGGGAAGGCGAAACGGCCGATATTGTCGGGTGCGAGGCCCTTGCCGTCGCCGGCATTCTTGCGCTGATTGGCCTCGGTATTTTCAAAGCCGAGGATGATCGCAGCCTTGCCGTCACCGAAAACGCCGAGCGCCTGCGGCCAGGTCGAACCGAGATAGCCGGGCTGGAAAGGTTCGAGCTTTCCGAGTTCGGCAAGATCGTCACCAGCCTTGATGATCGCCGGATCGAGGAAACCTTCTCCCTGTCCCGTCTTGGCCGCTTCGAAGACCTTCTGGCCGCCTTCGCGCATGACGAGATAGCTCCAGTAGAAGTGGATCGGCCACTTCTCACCGCCGCCGCCGGCGATCGGCACGATGCCCGCCGCCTTGATCTTCTTCACCGTGTCCAGAAAATCAGCCCAGTTCTTGATGTCCTCGGCCTTCACCCCGGCCTTGGCGAACAGTTCCTTGTTGTAGAAAAAGCTGACCAGACCGACCTTGTAGGGAATGGCCCAGGTCTTGCCGTCGAATGTCAGGCCGCTGACCGAAGCCGGGCTATAAGCGCTGCGCAGCTTGCCGCCATCGGCATCGAGTGCCGCTGTCACATCCTGGAGCGCGCCGGTCTCGGATTGCTGCTTCAAGACTCCGCCGCCCCAGCTGAAGAAGAAATCCGGCACGTCGTCGGACTGCAGCAAGGTCGGCAGCTTGGCCTTAAAGGCCTCGTTTTCGAGAAACTGCATCTGGATGTCGACGTCGGGATGCTGGGCTTCGTATTTCTTGACGATGTCTTCCCAGGCCGCGACGTATTTGGGATCGAGCTCGAGATGCAGCCACTTGACCACCGTCGTCGCCGAGGCCGCACCTGCCCCGGCCAGCAACATGCCGGCGGCCGCGGCCATGGATGCGATGCGTCTGCCGCCGAGACCGGCGCTCTTCAACATAAAATTCATGATTTTTCCTCCCAGGGGCTTGTCCTCACAATTTTTCCCCTATGCGGATTAATTCAACGGAGCTTTGACGCAATGTCAACCCAATGCCTGTATTTTTATCAAATGCGCTTGACAGAGCCGCCGAATTGCCCGCTATTTATTTCGTAACCCGTTAAAAATATTTGGGTCCCGACCCAACGAAACGATCGCCTGGCTAGACCCAATGAAGACCGCAGATCCAGAATTAATGCGCGCGATCAATCGCTTGAACGTGCTCGATACCGTCCGGCGCCATGGTCCGATCTCGCGTATCGAGATCAGCGAGCGCACCGAACTCTCCACCACGACCGTTTCCGCCATCACTGCCTCGCTGCTCGACGACGGGCTGATCCTGCCGCGTCATGAAGGCGATATCCGCAACGAGGCGGTGCGTGGGCGCCCGCGGGTGATGCTGGAACTCAATCCCGATGCAGCCCGCGTGGTGGGCGCCAAGATCGCCGCCAACCGGATGGTCTTCGTCGTCACCAATTTCCGCGGCGACGTGCTGTCGAAGCTCGCTCTGCCGATCCGCATCGACCGGCAGCCGATCGGCGTCATCGCCGATCTGGTCGAGGATGGAGTGAGGCGCTGCGTCGTCGATGCCGGGCTGTCGCTGGAGGATGTTGACAGCGTCTGCCTCGGCTTTCCCGGCGTCATCGAGCACCGCACCGGCTACATCAGAAGCAGCCCGATCTTTCGCGACACCAATGTCGATTTCGCCGCCGAGATGTCGGCGCGGCTTTCGACGCCGACCATTGTCGAAAGTGACGCCCATGCCATCACGCTTGGCCATCACTGGTTCGGCAAGGCACGCGATCTCGAGGATATGGTGCTGATTTCGCTGGAACAGACGCTGGGGCTCGGCGTGTTGCACGGCAACAGCCTGTTTCGCGGCGCCGGCGGTCTCAGCCACAATCTCGGCGACCTCGTGCTCGGCATGGGGCCAAATGGCGTCGTGCGGCTTTTCAGCCAGGCCGGCGAAAGTGCCATCCTCGGCGAACAGCAGGCCGACGGGCGTTTTGCCGAAGCGATCCGCCTCGGTCGCGGCATGAACCATGCCCAGGCCCTGATCAAGGCCGATGACGACCGGCTGATCAGCGCCGCCATCCGCGCCGGCGGAGCGGTCGGATTGACGATTGCCAACATCGTCACGCTGTTTGCGCCGCCGCGGGTCATTCTTGTGGGGTCGAGCCTGGCGCTCGGCGAACCCTTCCTCAACAGCCTGCGCGATGCCTATGCGCTCGCCATTCCGCCGTCGCTGCGCGGCGTGAGCGAACTCGTCTTTGACGATTCGAGCGATGATTTCTGGGCGCAGGGTGCGGCTGCGGTGGCGCTCTACGAACTCTACGAATCGCCCTGGAACACGACAGGGCCGGCGCTCTGACGGGCGGCACAATCAAGATTGAATGGAGGAGTTCATGGACAAAGTCGGTATCGGCATCATCGGATGCGGCAATATTTCTGGCGCCTATCTCACGGCGATGGCGTCCTTCCCTATCCTGGATATTCGCGGCGTCGCCGATCTCAACCGGGAGCTGGCGGAAGCAAAAGCTGCGGAATTCAACATTCCCGTCAAATCGGTCGAGGAGCTTTTCGCCGACCCCAAGGTCGAGATCATCGTCAACCTGACGATCCCGAAGGCCCATGTTACGGTGGCGTTGCAGGCGCTCGAGGCCGGCAAGCACACCTATTCGGAAAAGCCGCTCGGGATTAATTTCGCGGAAGGGAAAAAATTGGCGGAGGCCGCCAAGGCCAGGAATCTGCTCATCGGCGCTGCTCCCGACACCTTCCTCGGTGGCGGCCACCAGACGGCCCGCGCCTTGATCGACCAGGGCGTCATCGGCCAGCCGGTCGGCGGCTCAGCCACCTTCATGTGCCCGGGCCATGAGCGCTGGCATCCGAACCCGGCCTTCTTTTACGAAGTCGGCGGCGGGCCGATGCTCGACATGGGCCCCTATTACATCACCGATCTCGTCAATCTTCTCGGACCTGTAGCGCAGGTTGCGGGTTTTGCGACGACGCCGCGATCGGAACGGCTGATATCAAGCGAACCGCGCAATGGCGAGCGCATTCCCGTGCATGTGCCGACCCATGTTGCCGGCATGATGGCTTTTGCCAACGGCGCCGTCGTCCAGATCGCCATGAGCTTCGATGTCGCTGGCCACAAGCATGTGCCGCTCGAAATCTACGGAACGGAGGGCACGCTTCTTGTGCCCGATCCGAACAAGTTCGCCGGCCCGGTGGAATATCTGAAGAAGGGTGGTTCGTTCGAGGACCAGCCGGTCACAGCGCCTTATGCCGACGGCAATTATCGCTCGCTCGGCGTCGCCGACATGGCGCATGCGATCCGCTCCAACCGGCCGCATCGGGCCAATGGCGATCTGGCGCTGCATGTGCTCGAAGTCATGGAAGCGTTCCATACCGCAGCCGCGACCGGCCGGACAGTGGCGATCACCACGGCAACGGAGCGCCCTGCCCCCTTGTCCGATTCCATCGTCGACGGACGACTGGCGAAATAAGATTCAGGAGGAAAGACTATGCGTGAAGCACTGATCGTCTGGGGCGGCTGGAGCGGGCATGAGCCGCAGGAATGCGCCGAAATCATCAAGACCATGCTCGAGGAAGACGGTTTCAAGGTCTATCTCGAACACGGCACCGAGGCGCTTGCCGATCCTTCCGTCCATGATCTCAGCCTCGTCGTGCCGATCATGACGATGTCGAAGATCGAGAAGGAGGAGGTGAAGAACCTCGCCGCGGCGATCGAAAGCGGCGTCGGCATTGCCGGCTATCACGGCGGTGCGGGCGATGCCTTCCGCGATTCCGTCGACTATCAGTTCATCATCGGCGGCCAGTGGGTGGCTCACCCCGGCAACATCATCGATTATACCGTCAACATCACCCGACCCGACGACCCTCTCGTCGAAGGGATCGCCGATTTCCCTTATACGTCAGAGCAATATTACATGCATGTCGACCCCTCGAACGAGGTTCTGGCGACGACGAAATTCACCGGCGAGCACGCCTACTGGATCGACGGCGTCGTCATGCCGGTCGTCTGGAAACGGAAATACGGCAAGGGCCGCGTCTTCTATTCCTCGCTCGGCCATCAGGCCAAGGAGTTCGACGTGCCCCAGATGAAGACCATCTTCCGCCGCGGCGCCGACTGGGCGGCGCGGTAAGGCGAGGCTGTCTGGGGAGACCTTTGGCAAGGGCTCTGCTTCGCCCCATGATCGCCGCCTGCCCTTTATCCGCCTGCCGGCACCTTCTCCCCGCTCGCGGGGCGAAGGGACATGCCGCAACCTCTCCGTCCCACCTCGCTCTCGCAGGGCACGTCCCCTCTCCCCGTCCTTACGGGGAGAGGGTTAGGGTGAGGGGCAGCCCTTAGGCCGGACCAAACCGACCCCGCGCTCACCCTATGATCAGCGCAGTCCCATAAAGCCCCAATGCAAACACCGTATGAGCCAGCAGATTGAAGCAGCGGACCTTGTTCGGGGTCGGGTGTTTGGAGGCCGCCCAGCCGATGCCGAGGCCCGGCTGCAGCAAGAACCACCCTGCCCCGACGGTGACGATGCCGAAGATCCAGGCGGGAAGAAATGTCGGGGCCGCCAGCCAGGCCGAGCCCATGATGATGGCAAAGATCATCCCATAGAGAATGCCGACGGCGTAATGGCTGATCCAGCCGAGCGCCAGTTCATTGGCATAGGGCTCGGCATCGGCGATGCTGTCGTGAAAGACTTTGCCGCGGCGAAGGTGCCAGAACCATCGGCCGACCGGTGCCCAGTTGGGCGCCGCTTGGCCGAACTGGGTGAGCAGGATCGCCCAGAGGTCCATGAGGATGGTTGCGCCGGCGCCGATCAACAGGCCGCGCCACAGAATATCGAACATTGGGAATCACCGGAAAGCGTTGCGATTGCAGGAGGCTACAAAACCATTGCAGACGCATCGGCGCAATGGCTCCGGTGAATTCACCGCCACATCAAGCAAGGATTCCGAGGTTAACCCGGTTGCGGTCCGCCCTCGCCCTGCGTTTCCCCCGCGCTGCTGCCGATATCGCCGCTGATATCCTTTGCAAACTTCCGCATGAGCCGCACGAGTTCATTGAAGTCCTGCTCGTCCCAGGTCTCGAAGATGGCGCGGCCGATCCTCTCGCGGGCGACATCGATGCGATCGGTCATTGCCTTGCCCTTGGGGCTGATGACCGCCTCGCGCACGCGCCGGTCGGCGGCACTGCCGCGGCGCTCCACCAGATCGAGGCTTTCGAGCTTGGCGACCTGGCGGCTGACGGTGGTGTAGTCGCGTCCGGCGCGGTCGGCGAGTTCGACGACCCCGATGGGACCGAGCCGCTCTATCGTGACCAGCAGCGGAAACAGGGCGCGATCGAGCGAAATGCCCGCCTCGCGGACCATCTGCTCGTCGCGCTGCGGGCGGTTCATGACGCTGACGATCTCGATCAATGCTCCATGCAACTCGCGCAGCTTCTCGCTTATATGTGTATTTTGCACATTCTTTGTTGACGCCATGCCGATTCTCCTATTATGTGCATAATACACATATGGAGAAAGCAATGACAGAGAATTCGACAGTCGACGTGCTGATATCGGGCGCCGGTGCGGCTGGCCTGACGCTGGCGATCGAGCTCGCGCGGCGCGGCGTATCCTTCCGCCTGATCGAGAAATTGAACGACCCGTTCCGCGGTTCCCGCGGCAAGGGCATCCAGCCGCGAACCCAGGAAGTCTTCGAGGATCTCGGCATTCTCGACCGGATCGTCGCACTCGGCGGCGCCTATCCCCGGCAACGGGAATATCGCGATGACGGCAGCTTCAGCGAATCCGACGCCGTGGTGGGTGAGGAGCCGACGCCTGCCGAGCCCTATCATCTTCCGCTGATGGTGCCGCAGTTCCTCACCGAAGGCGTGATGCGCGGGCGCCTGCTGGAGCTTGGCCACCGGCCCGAATTCGCCAGCGATCTCATCGGCTTCGAACAGGATGAGGCCGGCGTGACTGCGCGGCTCAGGAGCACATCCGGCGAAGAGACCGTCCGCGTGCGCTGGCTGATTGGTGCCGACGGCGGCCGCAGCTTCGTGCGCCATGCGCTCGATATCGGCTTTCCCGGCAAGACGCTCGGCGTGCGCGCCATCGTCGCCGATGTCCTTCTAACCGGACTGGATCGCGACGCATGGCATCGCTTCGGCCAAGGTGACATGCAGCGGCAGATTGCGATTTGCCCGCTCGCCGGAACGGATCTGTTCCAGATCCAGGCACCCATCCCGCTCGAAGGCGAGGTCGATCTTTCCGCGGCAGGCTTGTCCGCCCTGGTCAAGGAGCGCAGCGGCCGCGACGACATCGAGGTCCAGTCGGTCTCATGGGCTTCGGCCTTCAACATGAATGCAAGGCTTGCCGATCGCTACCGGCTGGGCCGCGTCTTCCTGGTTGGCGATGCCGCCCATACGCATCCGCCGACCGGCGGACAGGGTCTCAATACCAGCGTTCAGGACGCCTATAATCTCGGATGGAAACTGGCGGCGGTCGCAGCGGGCGCCCCCGACGCGCTGCTCGACAGCTATGAGGAAGAGCGCCGCCCCGTCGCAGCGACGATGCTCGGTCTCGCCACCAGTCTTCTCGACGCTCTCAAACGCGGCGAGATGCGGCGCGGCCGCGAGGTCCATCAACTCGACATCGGCTACCCCGAATCCTCCTTCGCGCTGGAAAAGCCGGAGCGACATGGCGGCCTGCTTGCGGGCGACCGTGCGCCGGATGCGCCGATACGTGGCGCCGCCGGCCAGCCGGTGCGTCTGTTCGAGCTGTTCAAGGGCGCGCATTGGACGCTGCTCGGCTATGAAGTGCAAGCCGCCTTGCCGCCGCGCACAGGCCTGCACATCCACCGGATCGGGCGAGGCGGCGATCTGATAGACGACGGCGGCCATTTCCGGGACGCCTATGCCCCCACAGCAGGCGACTGGGTGCTCGTGCGTCCGGACGGCTATGTCGGCGCCATCGTCGCCTCCGCGGATGTGTGGGCGCTGGAGGCCTATCTCGCGAATGTCGGCCTGACGGGATAGGCGCCAATTCAAAGAGGCCCGGGGTCATCGCCGGGTCCGATAACAGGCGGCGCGGAGCCCCGGCTGCGGGAAAACCGCCGCGATCGCGGACGAGCCGGATGTGTGCGCCTATGCGGGTTTTTCGGAACGGGCGCATGTCACGCGGCCGATTGGCGCTCCGGATCGCCTCCGTTTCAGAGGGCGTCGCGCTCGTATCGCGGCGTCCAACCGCGGGCCATTCCGCGGCTCATCATGCTTTCCGCCAGCGCCAGTTGCTGGCGGAGATGTTTGCAGTCGTCGAGCAGCGAGCGTATCGCCGCCTTGGCATTGTCGTCATGCCAGGCAAGCACGGCTTCGACTTCCCAAGCCTGATCGGGCCAAGCTTGATCCGACGAGGCTTGATCAGGCCCAGCTCGGTCGGACAATGCCTGTTTCGTGCTTGCGCGATTGGGTTCCAAGATCGTTGCCGGCTGCATCAGTTCAGCGCCAGCGGCAATTGAACCGGACGCGGCAAAGGCGGCAGCGGCCGGCTGAGTTCGACCTTCTTCTGCCAGGCGGCACGCCGCAGCTGATCCCGCTCGCGCGCTGCGCGGGACGCTTCGACAAGCGCAAGGGCGTTGGCGATCACCTGTTCCGTATGCGTCATGATCATCTCCAATGTTCCTGTTTTGTTCTAAAATAGAACTTTGGCCGAAGAAGTCAAGCGCTGGGGTGATTTCGGGTTCGGGACGGGCGTATCAAGCTGGCGGCTTGGGCGCGGCAGACATTCAGTCCGCAGCCTCTATAACGGCGATGCCCGCCTCCTGCGCCGCCCGGATGAATGCCGCCCGCACTTCGTCGGGCGGGAGATCGCCGATGATCGCATCCAGGCATGACTTGACGGCCTCGAGATAATCTTCGCCGTCATCGACGGGCCAGTCGTGCAAAAGCGTACGCGCGGCGTCCCACACAGAGTTGATAACGGCATAATGACCGAGCCCCATCGAGGCCAAGCCGACCGGTCGAAAATGTGCCGTCTGTCTCACTTTGCTACAGCTTTTCCCAATTTCGGTGGAGCTTATGAGTGCGATGCAATTTGCGTGCCGTTGCCAGGCTAGGTACAGCCGAAGCGCGTTGCACGGATTTGATGTTGGAACAGACGTGTCTCTCCATCCCTTCAGTCTCCCGGCCCTGCGGTGTCCCGGCCCGCCAGATCTCCCGGCGTCCTTGAAGATGAAACGCCTGAAGCCTGCTGAACGGCCGCCAGAGTCCTGCGATCAGCCACTAATCGATCAATTATGGTAAAAATCGGGTTCACATCCAGGGTTGACTGATTAAAACTCAAACATCTCCTTTCTATACTCCAAATGGTTTACAGCAACGCCATGTTTTTCTGGAAGAAAGAGCATTTATGATCATTCCTTGACTGTGCCATAGATGGACGGAGTTGCCTCGAGGTCGTACAATGCCGTCCATCTCTCACGCGGCGGATCTGGGAGGAGCGCGCGATGCCTATCTTCATGGACCGGCACTATCTCGAGGGAACGTCAGCCGCCGACGTCGCCCGGGCGCATCGCATGGATCTCGACATTCAGGATCGGTACGGCGTCAAGTTCCTCACCTACTGGTTCGATCAGCGGCGCGGAACCGCCTTTTGCCTGGTGGATGCGCCGGACGCGGAAACCGCGCAATGTGTGCATCGCGAGGCGCACGGCTTCGTCGCCAACGAGATCGTCGAGGTCGCCTTGTCAGCCGTCGAGGCTTTCCTCGGCCGCATTCACGATCCTGAGCCGGCGCCCGGCCAATCCTCTGTCGACGTGGATCCCGGCCACCGGGCAATCCTGTTTACCGATATCGTCGGCTCGACCGCGATGACATCACGCCTCGGCGACCGCATGGCGACCGAAATGGTCCGGGCTCATGACGCAATCGTGCGCCGGTGCCTCAGCCAGAATTCAGGCCGGGAAGTGAAGCACACCGGCGACGGCATCATGGCGGCCTTTGCCACGACGGCTGCAGCGGTGGAATGCGCCATGGCGATTCAGCGCGAATTCGATCGTTACAACGGCGGAAACGCCGAGCCGATTCATATCCGCATCGGACTGGATTGCGGCGAACCAGTGGAGGACAGCAATGACCTTTTCGGCTCGACCGTGCAACTTGCCGCGCGTCTCTGCGCAGCAGCCTCCAGCGACCAGATCCTCGTCTCGGAGAATATTTTTCGGGAATATGGCGCCGCCGATCTTTTCGGTCACGCAACGCGCCGACGGCTCAAAGGGTTTTCGAAGCCTGTGCTGGCCTTCCGATGCGACTGGGCCAGTGCGGGCGCGGCCTAAGTCTGCTGAGAACCGACAACCGCCTGCCTCTTACAGGTGCTTGTCGCGGTGCTTTGTGGCCAAGAAATAGGCGATGGTCAGATCCGTAAATACCGAGACCAGAACGCGCCGCAACTGATGTTACGGCGCGCCCTCGCCTGCGGGATAGGCCCGTTGACGAGCCTATATCTTGCTAAGCATTGCCGACAGTTCGCTCGTTCATCAGCCGCTCGAATTTGGGGGCAGCCTCGACGTTTGCCAGCACGCCCGACATTTTCAGAAAACGCCGAAAATTCTCGCGCGTGGCGCTCAGCGGGAAACGGCCGCTGGCCGTATCCCTGCACGCCTTCAACAGCGTGTCATATGCCAAACCTCGTTTGTCCTCCGGCCATTCGTCCAGGAAATCCAGGATTTCATCGAGGCACGTGATTTCATCGATGAAATGCTTGCGATGAAGCAAAACCGGGTCAAACCGAGTTGAAGACATAGTATCCTCCCATTTATAATACTTTTTATGCTATAAATTTACTGAAAAAACGTGTTTAATTCAAGTCAAAATTGGTTACGTCACGCTCAAAACGCCATTGAAACTACTTCCATAATGGCAGAATAGCCCGATTAGATTAAAGAAGAATAGATTTGAACATCAATCGAGCCTCGACGCATCACGAAGTGAGATCGATTGATCAATGTAACGAATGCTTCAGATCAAGTGAGCGTGATCAAGCCGGCCGGAAGTTTTCGTATAGGCTCGTATTGGCATAATAGGTTGCGACCATGACAATCTCGCAAGGAGAAGTTCAAATGAACCGATTTCTTTCATTTGTAGCCGCCGCAGCGCTGCTCGGTACATCCACGATTACTTCTGCCTGCACGTCGACGGCAAGGCCCGACAACCAGGATTTTCAATATCAACGCGATAGCTCGATAAACCCTGCCTGCGCGGGTGGATTCAGACCCGGCAATGCGCGCTCGTGCAGCTATTGAAGCACAGACGGCCGACATTCGTTCAACGCTTCGCTGCTGAGATTGTCTAACCGCCGAGGCGCAAGCAGCTGCTGAACCCCGCTTTGCAAGAAAACAGCCGTTGAACGACTGCGTCGCGAGAGAAGGCGCGCTGCAGCAATCGGAATGGTTAGGGAACCGCAAGCCCCGCCCCGCATTACGTCATCGGGTCACGGTTGGCTCGATTTAACAGGAGAACGGTTCCCCATGAACAATTTGATCTGGCTTGTCGGCGCTGTCGTTATCGTACTCGCGATTTTGAGTTTCTTCGGCTTTCGCTGATCGTCGCTGATGTAAACATGGCGGCTCGACCGCGCTTTCTCCGCCCGGCGATTCCGCCGAGTGCAACTGCAATGTCTTTTGCATTTAATTAGGAAGCGTCGAGGTCATCGAACGGCCGCCGTTTCTTCAACAATCCACAGAATGCCGAGTAAAGAGTGCATATCACCCCCTTCGACTTCCTTTACAATCCGTCGTTTCGGCCTCCGAGGCAGATCGCAAGGGGAACTCGATGGATCGTCTTATTGGCGCAGATGAAGCGGCTCAATCGGAGAAACGGGCTGCAAAGGCGGATCAACGGGATGGCCCTGCTCGGGATGTTACGACCATCAAACTCGGCGACTGCCTGCTGGGATACAAGGTCGTACAGCGACGCATGCGGGTCAGCCGCTGGAACCATTTCCGGGGCCGGGTGCGCGAGTTCGAAAAACTGATCAGGCATCGTCACGGCGACATCGTGCCGGAGGCGGATGACGCATTGATCTACGTCGAGGTGATCGCCAGCCTCGCGTTCGTCGAATTCAGGCAAGAGTTCGTCGACGTGGTGCTTGGCTGGTCGGCGCGCTGGCTTCCATGGGCTGGAAAAGCCGATATAGAGGACATCATCTACGAGCGGACAAAGGTGCGTTTTTCCTCGTTGTCCGCCGACGCTCTCGGTCATGCCCTGCATCTGAGTTACTCAGAGCGGAGCGCGCTCGACATTCGCACCATTGGTGCATTCGATGTGCCGAAGCGGAAAAGAACAAAACTTCAAAACGAAAGGCGGCGGCAGCGGGACCGAGCCCGAAAAGAAGAGCGACGGCGTGCGGCAGGCGCGCTGCCCAGAGCTGACTATCTTGCCAACGCCCTTAGCCAAGCGCGCCCCTGGGAGGCTTTCGGCATCAGCCGTCGCACCTGGGAACGCCGCGGCAAACCGATGCCCGAGCCCGAGACGATTTTGGATTGCGGTTCGATTTCGCTCGCCGCATAGGCCAACAGCTCACGAATTCTCGGTCCTTAGCCGGCTGGTCCGAACCAGCTATTCATCGCATCTTGCAGACCATCCTGCGTCCCGTCACCCACCCACGCCACGTAGCCATCGGGCCGGATCAACACCGCGGCCGGCGCGGAAACAATGCCCAGCGCGGGCAGTTCCCATGCACCATCACATCGGGCATCGACCAACGTGACGCGGTCCGACCACGGCGTGATGTCGACGCTGCCGGGTGCGCCGAAATTCACGAGCGCTGGCCGTGCATTATGGAGGAGCGTAAAGAGACGCAAAGGACCATCCGGCGTGGTGAGCTCAAGGTCAGGCATGCGGCGGCCGAGCAGCGGATGGCCTTTGCCGAGATCGTAATGAATCGCCAGTCCGGACATCTCGGCCGCGATCCTTTTGCGAGGCTCCTCCATGCCGAGGAGCTCCGTTATCATCTCACGCAAGGCTTCCGTTCGATCGTCCGTCCGTTGCAACGCGACCTGCGCCATCGTCGCCCGCAACACCCGGGCGGCCACCGGATGCCGTTCGGCGTGGTAAGTATCGAGCAGGGCTTCAGGCGACATTCCTTTCACCACCTGGGCCAGCTTCCAACCGAGATTGACGGCATCCTGCACACCGGTATTGAGGCCTTGTCCGCCCACCGGAGAATGCACATGGGCGGCATCGCCGGCCAGGAACACCCTGCCCTTGCGGTATGCCGCCGCCTGGCGTGACATGTCGGTGAATCTGGAAATCCACTTGAGACTATGGATGCCATAATCTGTCCCGCATGCGGCAATCAGGGCTTCCTTGAGATCGCTGAGCGTCGGCTCGCCCGTGCCGCCGACCGTCTTTTCCGTTACCATGACATTGATCGGGCCTTCACTGGCAAAGACGACCTTGCCGTCGCGAATTTCATATTCCTCCCGGCCGAAGGCATGCATGCCAAGGGCCGTGCGATGGATGCCCAATGGCGGCTCCTCCTCCATCTCGGCTTCGGCGAGAATGTGGCTGGTCGTCGCATCCCATCCTGGAAATTCTATGCCGGCAATCTTGCGAATCAGACTGCGGCCACCATCGCAGCCGACGAGATAACCTGCCCTGAGCGAGGCGCCGCCGGAGAGTTCGATGGTGATGCCGATATCGTCCTCAGCAAAACCCGTAACATCACGGCCGCGATAGATCGGCACCGCCAGCTCCTCGACCCAGCCGGCCAGAATGCGCTCGATATGCTTCTGCCGCAGCGCCAGCCCGTAATTGTGCCGGGTCGGAAAATCGCTGATATCCAGACGCGTGACCGCAAATCCGGTAACCTGGGCGATCTGGCCTTCGGCGAGGAACCGGTCGACGATCCCACGCTGATCGAGAACCTCGAGCGTGCGCGCACTCAAACCGCCGGCCCGCATACCGGCAAGATCCTGGTTGGGACGGCGTTCGACGATC
Source organism: Rhizobium sp. BK591 (assembly GCF_014195045.1). Lineage (NCBI taxonomy): Bacteria > Pseudomonadati > Pseudomonadota > Alphaproteobacteria > Hyphomicrobiales > Rhizobiaceae > Rhizobium > Rhizobium sp. BK591. The sequence continues at coordinate 850,155 of NZ_JACIAZ010000003.1, read as the reverse complement.
GCCACGTCGACGCCTGCCAAGGCCAACTCGCCTGCCAGCATCAGGCCTGTCGGACCTGCTCCCGATATCACGACGACATGTTCTTTCATCCGCAAACTCCCCTGGGCCTGGTGTCCCAATGCAATATCTCAAAGCCTCGGACAGGCGGCTTCTTCGCAATCCAAATGATCCCACCTACGTGCCGATTTTCTCTGTCGCAGGTTGTTCTCCCTATAATATTATCTTCTGACTGGTTGGAACGACTTGCGACAGGATTTCCGGCTTGCTTTCCAAAGCCATGTTGGTCGCCACTTGCGGATCTTTTGCCGGGGAGCGCGGGCCTTTCAACACGACCTGACCAGGTGCGCGCCGGATCTGGCAAGCACCTTTCCCGGTCATCATTCCCACGGCGGTCAATCCATTAACTGGTACAGCGCATCTCACTGCGGAGCCGTGGCTTTTTCCGGAATCGTCTCGGCTGCCGGTCGCTCGGACGGATCGGCGGGATGGCCATAGAGCGTGTAGACGGCGCCGGCTAGAATGCCCAAGACGAGAAGAGCGATGACGTACAGCATCATTCCGCGGATGGCCGTCTTCGGTGTCTTGTCCATCAGGATCTCCAAGATTGCTCAGCGGTCAAATTCACCGCGGGCACTTTTGGTTCCGGCGTAGCTTGCTCAATCTTTCCGTGGAGGTTGTTCAAGCGAGCAGCTACTCACGGAACGATCAGGTCCGGATCTGGTTTACCCCAAGACCCTGGTTTCTATGGAGGTCACCATGTGGGCAATCCTGATCGGAGCCGCTCTCATCATCGGCGGACTTCTTTTTCTCTTTACGTCGGCGCTTCGTCGAAAACCGAGTAATCCGCATCAAATGCTGCCGCAAGGCAGCACCACGCTGGAACCGCGGCGCCAAGGCCTCAGATTCCTCGGGATATCCCAAAACTGGCCAGCCCTGGCGGTTATCGCAATCGGCGTACTTCTCTTGGCTTTCGGTGGATATTCGTGACATCCGAGCGCCGTTGATCGCCGTAGCTCCTTCGGCAAAAACCCGGCTTTCGCCGGGTTTTTGTTCAGGCACTACCAAGTCTGGCGACCGGTCCAATCATCGATGTCGCGTTTGATCCGGTCCTTTTCGATGCCATACCGCTCCTGGATCTTGCCTTCCAGCTGGTCGCGCTTGCCGGCGATCTGATCGAGATCATCGTCGGTGAGTTTGCCCCACTGCTCCTTGATCTTGCCTTTCGCCTGCTTCCAGTTTCCTTCGATCCGATTCCAATCCATGGTCGATTTCTCCTCTTTGCTGATGAGAAGAAAACGGACCGCGGTGGAAGTTGGTTCCTGAGTCTTCAGCAGATTTCCGCGAAGCTCCATCCTGCAGCAGAGACGGGAATGCCCAGAAAAATCCGGCTTCTGCATATGTGTGGAGCGGGCCGAACGAGAACTAGTTGCGAGATGGGACAAGGACCTATCCCGACAATGGGGGCGGACCTCACGACCTTGTGTCTCCCTTCACCCGGTTAAAAAGGAGATGTTCCATCCTCCCATCGATCCGAAGGAAGCGAGGGCGATCATGATCCGATCCCAGATAGCCTACGCACAAACCGCGTATTGAGCGACGAAGAAGTCTCCCTCTGCCAGAGAGTGTTTGCCCACATCAGCTCGATGCGACAAATCACAACAGACACCGAGCGCGAAGATCCGGCTCGGCGCGTTATCCATTCGTACCAGCATGGGGTGAAGGACGAGGGCGCGTTAATGCGACTATTGATCTAGTTCGCGGCAGCTATCTTGAGGACTAGAATTGGTGAGAGCGTCGGAGTTCGAACCGGAGACTTACTGATCAAAAATCAGTGCGATTCCAGTCCTATCAGCGATTTGAATCCATGTATTGCTTTGTATTTGTTGTTCTTTAGAGAGTGATATAGTGCAGCGTTTTTCGGCTATGTTATAACCGAGACTGCGCAAAAATCTTAGCCTGTACTGATTGGTAGAGCATCACATCTCCGCCTCAGCGCTCAACAATGACAGCCTGCCGGAAAGTCGGCATCAAGATTATATCGCTTCCGGCCTCCTCCCTATCGTTGGCAGGACTGGATCGAGAAGGCATGAACGCGCGATCTAAGCTGCTTGGAATTCTTATCCGCCGTCAACTCCACTGGGCGCGATGGAGAAGGCGTAACGAAAAGGCCCCTTGGCAAGGTAGCCATGCGGCGGAATTTCGAAATTCATTTCAATAATCTCATTGAACGCCGTTAGCGGTTCAAGCTTCGCAGCGATCTCGGCCAGCTTTTGTTTGAAGGGTGACGCAATAGCCCCGAGCGATTCGACGGATGATTTCGCATCTAGCAGATATGAAATGCAGTCGGTGACAGTCCCGTATGCCGACCGTTTGGTACTGTAGTGCAGTTCTCCTAGATTTTCGTTGTTAATAGATAGGGATCCCGTACCAATCACAGCTGAAATATAATCGGTCGTCTGAATAAGGCCCGCGAAGATACGGTCCTGCTGGGAAGAGTTATCAGTCTCCATCACTGGCCATATTTCGTTTTTGGCAAGCTCCTCCTCAAGGCAGAACAATAAGCTAGAGAAGCAAAGGTTGAGAATTTTTTGTGGTTTGTTGGACTTCAAGACCGACACAAGCTGCGGAGTTACGTAATATCCGACACGGAAAACGCGAAATTTAAGGTCAGCGCAGATTTGGACGACTTCTTCAAGAAATTGGTACTTAACATCGTCGCAATGATCCGGAAACAGCTTTGATGCGTGGATCACCGGCAGCTCAGGAAATTCGTTTGAATCGCCGAGTACCTTCCCCACCGCCTTGTAGTATCGACTTCTGAATGTCCTATGGATGTCGGTCGGGATCAGCACGCCGGTCAGCGATACACACTTTTTGCGCCGCGACGTCTCTCCGTTGCGATGGGTATTAGGGTCTATGTACTGCTCGTCCATGTACAAGAATTTTGTAGCCATATCAGCAACGTACTGCGGCGCTGCCTGATTCGGAAGGAAATGCGGAACATCCCGCTATGCCGCGCGGCGATAGTCACAAACGAGGATTTACGGAGGACAGCAATGGCAGAATTTCTAGCATCGTTGAAGGAGCTGGCTGCGTGGCCGGGCAGTGAATTTTGGGCGGCAATCATCGGCGCTGTTGTCGGTGGCTTAATAACGCTCATAGCCCAGCGACAGGAGCAAAAGGCGTCTCGACAGGAGCGTGCAGAGGATCGAAAGATCGAGGCTAAGGGCCAAGCCTATTCTCTCTTATTCAAGGTTATATCCATCCACGCCTCATTCGCACACATTAAGGCCCACGTCGATGAGCGCCTGGAATTCGGGAAGAGTGTAAAAACTGAACAGGTTTCCGCGATTTTGTTACCGATAGCAAATCCACCTTCTCCAATAGATTTTGCTCCTTCCGAAATGGCGATGTTGCTTTCCCTCAAGGACGACGAGGTTTTTAACGCACTAGCTTCTCTCGACAAAATCCATAACTCGATTATCCCCGCATGGACGATGTACGAAGCTAGACGTTCTTCAATCGCTTCGCAGGGGGAAGATCACACATTTGACGGTTCCGACGGCAAAGGCCAATTTAACGTCAGGCGGGGTAGTCACCTCGAGGCGATGATGTTCGAAGTAGAGGCCGTAGCAAAAGAGCTTGTGCGCCGTGCGAAACAGGATTTCGCCGAAGCGAACAATGCTCTCACCAAGCTTGTGCCACTGCTGAATGATCGGTTGCAACTAGGTGTGAATGTTATAGGGACGTGACCTCTACACCCGTTCTGAGAATTACCCGGGACAGGCCGCTGCCGTAGTAACTAGACCCGGCTCATGGCGCAAATCAAAACATTGTGGCCACTAGCGGCCATACAGTTGTGACCCGCAAAGATGCTGCAAAACAAACTGACGGTGCGGGCCGCTTGATTTACCAGCGCGAGTGATTTTTCACGCAGGGGACATGGGGACGAAAACAATGATTTGAGCAAAGCAACATCAGGATTGCGCAAAGATTCCGATGTGCCAGAGGTGACCTTTCGGTCAGCATTCATATCCTATTGGTCTATCAGAATTTGTTGGTGAGAGCGTCGGGGTTCGAACCCGAGACCTACTGATTAAAAGTCAGTTGCTCTACCGGCTGAGCTACGCTCTCCCTCTCCGCGGGTGTGACCACCCCGGCTGGAAGTGGGCGGAACATAGGCAGGTGACCCATTGTGGTCAACCGAAAAATTTGCCTTTTTCCGACGGTCGGCACATTTCTTGCCGGCGCAAGACGGATGTCTCGCGTGCAAAGACAGATTTCTTGCGCGCGCAAAAAGGTGATTGGCAATCCCGGGCCTGCAAAGCTAGGAACATCACGCAGATTGCAGCCGGAGAGAATGCGTGTCGATTGCCGATATTTCCCTGTGGAGCGCGCTGATTGCCGGGGCGCTTTCCTTTCTGTCGCCCTGCGTGCTTCCCCTCGTCCCACCCTATCTCTGCTATATGGCCGGCATCTCCGTCGAGCAGTTCCGCGGCGGCGGTGCGGTTGTGGTCGCGCCCGGTGTCAGGCGCAGCGTTTTCTTCTCCGCACTCTTCTTCACGCTCGGCTTTGCCACTGTCTTCGTGGCGCTCGGCGCCGGCGCTTCCAGCATCGGCATGGCGCTTCGCCAGCATCTCGACCTCCTGTCGAAGATCGGCGGGCTGATCATCATCGTCATGGGGCTGAATTTTCTCGGCCTCTTCCGAATCGGACTGCTGACCCGCGAGGCGCGCTTCCAAGGCGGCGGCAAGCCGGCGACGCTGACGGGCGCCTATATCATGGGCCTTGCCTTCGCCTTCGGCTGGACGCCCTGCATCGGGCCGGTGCTCGGCGCCATCCTCGGCGTTGCCGCCTCGCGCGAGACGGTCGGCTCCGGCGCCGGGCTGCTCGCCATCTATTCGCTCGGCCTTGCCATCCCCTTCTGGATCGCCGCCGGCTTTTCCGGCGCCTTCATGCGCTTCCTGTCGCGCTTCCGCCGCCATCTCGGCACGGTGGAAAAGGTGATGGGTCTCTTCCTGGTGCTTACCGGCCTCGCCTTCCTGTTCGGATGGGTCAGCAATGTGGCGATCTGGTTCCAGCAGACCTTTCCGGTCCTGATGAAGATCGGCTAGGCCACCGGATACCGATTTTCCAGGTCGTGTGGGTGGCGGTATCGGAAGCCGCCGCGAGATCGGCTTCGTCGCTTCCTCCCGCGCCGTCGGTCGTCGTGTGCAGGATCAGACGGGCAATGCGGATTTTTGCGGGGGCCTATCGGGGAAAGTGTCCCACGTTGCGGGATCGCCCATTGGTCAAGGGGACGCTCCTCAGCATGTTGAGAATATCTGGCATCCGCACGCCGACGCTGTCATAAATTGATTTCATCGAGGGAGGCATGATGATGCAGAAGAACGCGCCGGACTTCAGCCTTGAGGGCAAGGTGACTTTGGTGACGGGAGCGAGCCGTGGCATCGGTCGAGCTTGCGCACTTGCCTGTGCCGCAGCAGGTTCCGATATTGTTTTAGGGGTCCGCGATGTCGCAGCGTCGGCGGGCCTGGTTGCCGAACTCGAAGGCACAGGACGAAGAGTTCTCCCTGTTGAACTGGACATTCCCAACAAGGCCCATATCGCGCAGGCCGTCGACGCGGCGCTTGCTACGTTCGGTCGGATCGACGTCCTCGTCAACAATGTCGGGGTGGCTCCGGGCAATCTCGCAGAACTCGTCGAGGAGAAGGACCTTGACGAGATACTCGATGTCAACATCAAGGGCACCTTTCTGATGACGCAGGCTGTGGGCCGCCAGATGATCAAGCGCAATGGGGGCCGGATCATCAACATCAGTTCACAGGCCGGTACCGTGGCACTGCGCGGCGAGGCAATCTATTGCATGAGCAAGGCGGCAATCAATCACCTCACCCGCTGCCTTGCCGCCGAATGGGCAGCCTATAATGTCACCGTAAACACCGTATCGCCAACGTTCATCCACACGGATGGCACAGAACCTTTTCTGTCCGATGCCGACAATCGCAAGGCGACGCTCGATCACATTCCGCTCGGCCGGATCGGCGAAACCGATGATGTGGTGGGTGCCGTCGTCTTCCTGGCATCACCGGCTGCGAGCCTGATCACCGGCGCGAACCTGCTGGTGGACGGTGGATGGTCCGTCGCCTGAGGCGAGGCGGAACCTGCAGCGCAAACCTTGTCCAGACGAGAACAACGATTTCCCCCGACAAGGATCTCTTCGGCGACTTGCGGACGCCGATGAGGGATCTACATTCCCTGGATGAAAATCTTCGAATCCGGCGACGGCTCTCAGCAGAATTCGCTCCGTCAGGTGCTGCGAAGGCTCGATAGGGCCGACGGCAGACAGGCGGTCGCCTTTCGGCTGGTATTTGCTGCCATTGACGTTGCCATTCTCGCCTTCTTCCTGCTCGGCCCGTACCTGCGATCAGGTCCGTCCTATCTGATTATCGACTATGCGATAGCAGTGTGGATCGCCGCCGAGATGGTCGGCCGGGCGATCGCCGCATCCTCTGTGCGCGAGTGGCTTCGGCGGCCGATGACCTGGATCGACTTCGTGGTGCTGGCCACGCTGTTGCTGCCGGACCTGCTCTTCAATTTCGCTTTCCTGCGGATCATGCGGTTCTGGGCGATCGGCACGAGTCAGCTGCTCAAGGATTTGCTGCGCAAGGCCGGCTATTTACACCTTCTCGACGTCGTCCGGGCGGTGATCAATTTCCTTGTGTTCCTCTTCATGGCAACCGGGTTCGTCTATACGTCCTTCTTCTACAACAGGGAGGGAGGCGAAGGATTCGTCGATGCGCTATATTTCACGGTCGCGACGGTGACGACGACGGGATTTGGAGACATCACGCTCCCGGGAACGCTGGGCAAGCTCACTTCCGTGGTGACGATGATCGTCGGCATCTCCCTATTCGTCAGGCTTGCTCAGGCAGTCGTCCGGCCTCACAAAGTGACCTTTGCCTGTCACCGATGCGGCCTCCAGCGCCATGACGCCGACGCCGTTCATTGCAAGGCGTGCGGAGACGTTTTGAACATCCCGGACGAGGGATCGTGACCGTCGCCCCTGGCGAGACGATACGGCAGGCATTTGTGGCGAGCCCATTCCCAGGCTTGCCGCGTTCGCTGATCTGATCGACTCCGCGCTCGTCCAGCACGCCGCCGGCAGTAAGAAGCGAGGCCCGCACCTATTCGGTGGTATGGCTTGCCCTGTCCCTCGGCCCCACCCGCCCTTATCCCTCGACCCAATCGATCGCAAACACGCCTCCATGTAGCGTCGTCGATGCCGTGTTTGAGGCGGCGGTCAGAAGGAGACGAACATGAACCTTGAGACAAAGATGAGCCTGGAAAACACCGCACACACCGGCAGACCTCGGCTCGACGAATTGGTTCCGTCGCGCTACGCGGTGCAGGTCGGCGAGATTGAGGTGCTGGTGATCAGCGATGGCGTGCTACCGCTCCCAACCGCGATGCTGGGACACAACATCGATCCCGCCGTCCGAGCGGCCTGGCTGAAAGACATGTTCCTGCCGCCGGACGCTTTGGATTGGGCGCTGAACGTGGTCGTGGTGCGCAGCGGCGACCAGACCATACTCCTCGACGCCGGGCTGGGGCTCGACCCGGACTTGCACCTGCCGCGGGCCGGGCAACTGATCAAGCGACTGGAGGCCGCCGGCATCGATCTCGCGTCGGTGACCGACGTGGTCCTGACCCATATGCATATGGACCACATCGGCGGACTGCTCGTCGACGGGGTGAAGGAGCAACTGCGTCCGGACCTGCGGATCCACGTGGCGGCCGCCGAGGTCAAGTTCTGGGAGGCGCCCGATTTCTCCCGGGTCTCCATGCCGCCGGGGTTCCCGGACGCGCTCCGGGCGACCGCCAAGCGGTTCGCGGAGGAATATCGCAGCCATCTCAGGCTGTTCGATGATGAGTACGAGGTGGCGCCGGGCGTGGTCGTCCATCGCACCGGCGGCCACACGCCCGGGCACAGCGTGATCCGCCTGGCGTCCGGCGGCGACCGGCTGATGTTTGCCGGCGACGCCGTGTTCGCGGTCGGGTTTGAACATCCGGACTGGTTCAACGGCTTCGAACACGACCCCGAGGAGGCGGCGCGCGTTCGGGTCCGCCTTCTGCGGGAACTGGCGGAGACCGGCGAGCAACTGGTGGCCACTCACCTGCCGTTCCCCTCCGTCGGCCGGGTGGCGGTCGACGGCGACGCCTTTCGCTGGGTAGCGGCCTTCTGGGACTACTGATCGGTTGTTCGGTTGGTCGTAGAGCGTGTACTCAATGAGTACACGCTCTATCGATTTAGTTTACGCAATTCCGGACGCAAAACCGCTACACACTTTTGCTGGAATTGCTTAAGTCAGAACCTGACCCGCCGATCATCCCCTGCACTGGAAGACCTCTTGGCCGATATCGTCAGCCTGCTATTGCCGTTCTTCGGCCTGATCCTGATCGGCTACATCGCAGCCAAGGCGACCAAACAGCCAGCCGAAACGTTGGGATGGCTGAACACCTTCATCATCTACGCCGCCCTGCCCGCTCTGTTCTTCAAGCTGGTCTCACGCACGCCGATCGAGGAGCTGACGCGCGTCGATTTCATCGTCACCGATATCGCGGCGACCTATGCGGTCTTCATCCTGCTGTTCGCCATCGGCCGCATTCTGCGCGGCAATTCGCTCGCCGATTGCACCATCCAGTCCTTTGCCGGCGCTTACGGCAATATCGGCTATATGGGGCCGGGCCTGGCGCTCTTGGCGCTCGGCGAAGGTGCAGCCGTGCCGGTGGCGCTGATCATCTGCTTCGAGAACGCGCTGCATTTCATCGTGGCGCCGGCGCTGATGGCGGCGGCCGGCGACGACAAGCGTTCAACCAGCCAACTCGCCGCCGATATCCTGCGCAAGGTGGCGCTGCATCCCTTCATCCTGTCGACGGCGGCAGGCTTTGCCGTGGCCGCCCTTGATATCGACCAGCCGCTGGCCTTTCAGCGCCTCGTCGATTACCTCGCCCAGGCGGCCGCGCCCTGCGCGCTCTTTGCCATGGGCGTGACTCTGGCGCTCCGGCCGCTGAAGCGGATCCCAGCAGAGATCTCCTATATCGTGCCGGCGAAGCTGATCCTGCATCCGATCGCGGTTTTCGTCGCGCTGACGGCGGTTGGCGGTTTCGAGCCGGTGTGGATCCAGGCGGCCGTGCTGCTTGCCTGCCTGCCGACGGCGACCAACGTCTTCGTCATCGGCCAGCAGTACGGCGTCTGGCAGGAGCGCGCCTCGGCGACGATCCTGATCACGACAGTGCTATCGGTGGTGACTGTTTCGCTCTGGCTGATCGTGATCCGCTCAGGCCTTCTTCCGCTTCAGCTTTTCCCGTAGAGCATCCGGAATATCCCGGAAGCCGCGGCCGGGCTCGATGCCTTCGCGCATGACGATGTTGCGCAGCGGCGGAATGGCCGAGAGAATATGCAGGCCGGCAGCGCGCAGCATCTGGACGGGCAGGAAATCCGAGAGCAGCGAGCGGTTGAGGAGATCGACGCTGGCCGTGCGCGTCATGATGTCGGCACGGCGCCTGCGGTCGAAGCTGTCGCCGGCATCGGCCGGCACCGGCAGTTCCGCCCTGTCGCAGAGGATATCGGCGAGCGCCATGATATCACGCAGGCTGAGATTCAGCCCCTGCGCCCCGATCGGCGGGAAGACATGGGCGGCCTCGCCGATCAGCGCGATACGTCCCTTGCCGAAACGATGCGCCATCATGCCGGAGAGCGGCCAGACCTGGACGCCCTCCTCGACGTCAACCTTGCCGAGCATGGATTGCATGCGCGCCTCGACAATAGCCCCGAGTTCGGCAAGCTGCAATTCCGCGCGGCTTGCCGCTTCTGCGGGATCCTGCACCCAGACGAGGCTGGAGCGGCCTCCCGGCAGCGGCACCTGGGTGAAGGGGCCGTGCTTGGTGTGGAATTCGGTCGAGATGTTCTGGTGCGGCAGCGAATGGGCGAAATTCAGCACCATGGCCGATTGCGGATAGGACCAGTTGCGCACGCCGATGCCAGCGGTTTCGCGCAGCTTCGAGCCGCGGCCATCGGCGCCGACGGCAAAATCGGCCGAGAAAGTCTCGCCGCCGGCAAGTGTGATCGAGACTGTATCGCTTGATATTTCGATCGATTCGGCCATGTCGGAGAAGCGAGTGATATTGCCCTCGCCTGATATAGCCGCCTCGAGGATGTCGGTCAGGGCCTTGTTGGGGAAATTGTAGCCGAAGGCATTCAGGCCGACGTCGGCGGCGCGGAAGGTGGTCGTCGGCGCGCGCAGCAGCCGGTCGGTGCCGTCGACGATGCGCATGCTGGTGAGAGGAGCGGTTGCCGGCCGAAGCTTTTCCCAGAGCGTCAGCCGGTCGAGGAAGCGGATCGACTGGTCCATCAGCGCCGTGGTGCGCCGGTCTTCCTTCGGAGCGAGAGGAGCGACAAGCGCCACATCGCGACCGCCGCGCGCGAGCGCGATTGCTGCGATCATGCCGGCGAGCCCGCCACCGATCACCGCCACTTCGAATGTCTTCATGCTACTGTACCGCCATCGTAAAAAGGCGGACCGTCCGCTTATGCGGCCGGCTTCGCCTGACGGCGCCAACTATAGCCCTTGCCGGCGTCGGCGTCACGCACCGCCGGTTGATAATGATGGGGAATGGCGGGAAGACGGTTTTCGGAAAGCCGCTTCAGCGCCGTGGCGTTGGTGACGGCAAAGCTGTCGATGCCGACGCGCAGCATCAGCGGCACCTGATCGATCAGCACGTCGCCGACGGCACGCAGCTCGTTGGTATAACCCAAGCGCTGGCGTAGCAGCGAGGCGTGGCTGAAGGCGCGGCCGTCGTTGAACGCCGGAAAGGCGACGGCGACGATTTCGAGGCGATCGAGATAGGGCTCGAGCCTGCGCACATCGTCGGCCGGCTTGATCAGCACGCCGAGGCCGACATCGTTGCTTTCATCGGCCTTGGCGATCAATTCGTCGAGACCGAGCAGCGGCTTCTGCTCCTCGGTCGCCTTCACCTCGTCGGTTTCGATCACCCAGGGATCGTTTTCGACAAAACCGGTTTCTCTCCAGATCTTCGTCATCATCCCCTCCTTATGCCGCTTCGGCGGCCGAGCCGTAGAGCGCGGTCTTGAAAGGCTGCGGTCCGACGCGGCGATAGGCGGCGAGGAAGTTCTCGGAATGATCGAGTCGCAGGCCGAGATAGGTGTCGACGATCGTCTCGATCGCGTCGGTCACCCGGTCCGGCTCGAAGCCGCGGCCGATGATTTCGCCGATCGAGGTATGTTCGTCACCGGAGCCGCCGAGCGTGATCTGGTAGAGTTCGGCGCCCTTCTTCTCGACACCGAGCAGGCCGATATGGCCGACATGGTGATGGCCGCAGGCATTGATGCAGCCGGAGATCTTGATCTTCAGCTCGCCGATCTCCGCCTGGCGCTCGGCATTGCCGAAGCGGCGGGAGATTTCCTGCGCGAGCGGAATGGAGCGCGCATTGGCGAGCGCGCAGTAGTCGAGCCCGGGACAGGCGATGATGTCGGTGATGAGACCGGCATTGGCTTCCGCCAAGTTGATGGCGACGAGGCCGCGATAGACGGCTTCGAGATCGGCCAGCGCCACATGCGGCAGGATCAGGTTCTGCTCATGGCTGACGCGGATTTCGTCGAAGCCATATTCCTCGGCGAGATCGGCGATCGCATCCATCTGTGCATCCGAGGCGTCGCCCGGAATGCCGCCGATCGGCTTCAGCGAGATCGTCACCATGCCGTAATCGGGGTTCTTGTGCGGCTGCACGTTCTGCTGCACCCAGCGGGCGAAGCCGGCATCGGCCTTCTTCCAGCGAGCAAGGTTTTCCCAGCCTTCGGCGCGTTCGGGCAGAGCCGGCGGCGCGAAATAGGCAGCGATTGCCTGGACATCCTTTTCCGGCAGCTTGAGCTCGCTATCTTTCAGCGCGGCGAATTCGGCTTCTACCTGGCGCGTCAGTTCCTCGGTGCCGGTCTCGTGCACCAGGATCTTGATACGGGCCTTGTACTTGTTGTCGCGGCGGCCGTGCAGATTGTACACGCGCACGATAGCCGTGGTGTAGGAGAGCAGGTCTTCCTCGGGCAGGAAGTCGCGGATCAGCTTGGCGATCATCGGCGTACGGCCCTGGCCGCCGCCGACATAGACGGCAAAGCCGATCTCGCCCTTGTCGTTCTTCTTCACGTGCAGGCCGATATCATGGACCTGGATCGCGGCGCGGTCGCGCTCGGCGCCGGTGACGGCGATCTTGAACTTGCGCGGCAGGAAGGAGAATTCCGGGTGGACAGACGACCACTGGCGCAGGATCTCGGCGTAGGGGCGCGGATCGGCGATCTCATCGGCGGCGGCACCGGCGAAATGATCGGCCGTGACGTTTCTGATGCAATTGCCCGAGGTCTGCAGCGCATGCATCTCGACGCTGGCAAGATCGGCGAGCGCATCGGGGATGTCGGACAGCTTCGGCCAGTTGAACTGCAGGTTCTGGCGCGTGGTGAAGTGGCCATAACCGCGGTCATAGGTGCGGGCGATATGGGCGAGCATGCGCAGCTGGCGCGCGCTCAGCGTGCCATAGGGAATAGCGATGCGCAGCATATAGGCGTGCAGCTGCAGGTAGACGCCGTTCATCAGGCGCAGCGGCTTGAACGCGTCCTCGGCGAGCTCGCCGGACAGGCGGCGCTGAACCTGATCGCGAAACTGCTCGACGCGCTCGCTGACAAAGGCATGGTCAAATTCGTCGTAACGGTACATCGTCTTCCTCAGACTGCAATGAATTCGGGATCGGCCGGAGCGTAGCCCGGGGCATATTCCATGGTCGGCCCTTGAGCACGGATGCGCTCGCGAAGGCGAAGCGGCCATAAAATGCCGTTGGTTTCCTGAACGTCGACGACGGCGACGTCAACGACCTCGTTGTCGGCATAGGATTTCTTGCCGATCGCCTCCAGCGCCGCAACGGCTTCGGCGTGACGGGCAACGAGCGCCTCCTGCAGCGAGGTGGACCACTTCCCGTTCGCATCCAGCCAGACGGCAATGCCGTCCGTCAGCCGGTTGGCGGTCAGAACCTTGTCACCCATATTCAGCTCCTTGCAAGTTCCTCGAGCCGGGCGTTTGCGCGCACCAGGGGCTCGGACAGTTCGAAATTGGCGCCGGCGACCGCATCGCCGATAATGACCATGACAGGTCCTGTCAATTCGTCGCGGTGCTGCAGATCGGGCAGATCAGCGAGCGTGCCATGCAGCAGGCGGCGATCGGCGCGGCTGGCATTTTCGATGACGGCAACGGTGGTCTCAGCGGGAATGCCCGCCTGCATCAACCGCTCAGCAACGGAGGCTGCAACCGTGCGGCCCATATAGACGGCAATCGTCGCGCCCGACACGGCAAGGCTTGCCCAATCGGGCAGCACGTCGCCGGTCAAATCATGGCCGGTCGTGAAGACCAGCGAGGAGGCAACGCCACGCAGCGTCAGCGGCAACTCGAAATCGGCAGCGGCGGCGAAAGCCGAGGTGATGCCGGGCACGACCTCATAGGTGATGCCGGCAGCGCGCAGCGCGGCCATCTCTTCCCCTGCCCGGCCATAGACCAGGGGATCGCCGGATTTCAGGCGGACGACGCGCTTGCCCTGGCTGCCGAGATCGACCAGCAAGTCGTTGATTTCTTCTTGCGATTTCGAGTGGCAGCCCTTGCGTTTGCCGACGGAAAGCCGCTCGGCATCGCGGCGCCCCATATCGACGATCGCCTGCGGCACGAGGGCGTCATAAACGATGACATCGGCTTCCATCATCACGCGCTGGGCACGCAGCGTCAGCAGATCCTCGGCACCCGGACCGGCGCCGACCAGCCAGACGTGGCCTGCGACCTTGTCCACCGCGCCCAACAGCCCATCGGCCGCGTAATGCGCCTGCGGCAGGTTGCCATTGGCGACAGCATCGGCAACGGGGCCGGAAAAGAAGCGGCGCCAGAAGACGCGGCGGGAGACGCCGCGGGGCACCCGTTGTTCAACGGCCTTGCGATAGCTGGTCGCCAGTGCTGCGAGGCGGCCGAGCGAGGGTGACAGAAGCTGATCGATCTGCGCACGGATCATCTGCGCCAGAACCGGCCCTGCCCCTTCGGTGCCGATCGCGACGGCAACGGGGGCGCGATTGACCAGCGCCGGCGTGAAGAAATCGCAGTAATCGGGCTGATCGACGGCATTGGCCGGAATTCTGGCAGAGCGCGCAGCATCGACGATATCGCGGTCGTCAGCGTCATTGCCGGTTGCGGCGAAGACGAGTGCCGAACCCTCGACCTGTTCGGCGGAAAAGGCAGCGCGCACGGTTTCGATACGGTTGGCGATCAGGAAGGCGTGGTAATCGGCTTCCGGCCGCTCGGCATAGGCGACAATCCGCGCCCGTGTGTTGAGCAGCAGCCGCACCTTGGCGAAAGCTTCGTCGCCATTGCCGAAGACAGCCGTCTTCTGGCCTTCCACGCGAAAGAAGGCGGGAAATACCGAAAGCTGTTCAGTCTTGGGAGGCATCATCAATCCACTTCGAAGTTGCCGGAATATGCCCTTGATCGACAAGGGATTGAAGGAACAGAAATTCGAAAGCCCAAGCAAGCAGGTATTCTTTTGCTCGTGCCGTCAATGATTTGAGAAAAGTCACCCGTGCTGCCAAAAAGCCGCATATCTCAAGCCCGCTTGCTGCAGTGCAGTATAAAGCCTGTGACAAAAGACGTCCACCGGTGCTTGACGCATTTCACTCGCGCCGCCAAGGCGATAGACTGAGGAAAACTGGAGGGGCCTCATGCCTGATAAGACCATTGCCTCCCGCCTGCTTTCGGTCATGGAAGACGATATCCTGCCGCTGACGGAGCGTGGCGTTTCGCTTGGCAATAAGGTGTTCGGTGCGGCGATCTTAAGGAAATCCGATCTTTCGCTTGTCGTCGCCGAGACCAACAACGAGCTGGAGAACCCGCTCTGGCATGGCGAGGTGCACACGCTGAAGCGCTTCTACGAGCTTGGCGACAAGCCACCCACCAAGGATTTGATCTTCCTGTCGACACACGAACCCTGCACCATGTGCATGTCGGCGATCACCTGGGCGGGCTTCGACAATTTCTACTATTTCTTCAGCCATGAGGATTCCCGCGATGCCTTCGCGATTCCGCACGACCTGAAGATCCTGAAGGAGGTCTTCGGGCTTGAACCCGGCGGCTACCGCAGGCAAAACGCCTTCTGGAACAGCTTTGCCATCGCCGATCTCGTCGAGACCGAAGAGGCTCAGCTGAGAAACGCGCTGAAGGCGCAAACCGCCCGCATCAAGGCGCGCTATGACGCGCTGTCCAACTCCTACCAGTCGTCGAAGAGCGCCAACGACATTCCGCTCAACTGAGGCAACATGGAACCTTCCAAAGATATTTCGCGGCTGATCGAGATCATGGCGGCGCTGCGCCATCCCGAAACCGGCTGCCCCTGGGACATCGAGCAGAACTTCGAGACCATCAAGCCCTATACGATCGAAGAGGCCTATGAGGTCTCCGATGCGATCGAGCGCGGTGATATGGACGATCTCTGCGACGAGTTGGGCGACCTGCTGCTTCAGGTGGTCTTCCACGCGCGGATGGCCGAGGAGGCCGGCGAATTTTCCTTCGGCGACGTCGTCAACGCCATCACCGCCAAGATGATCCGCCGCCACCCGCACGTCTTTGCCCGCTCGGCGGCAGATACGCCTGATGCAGTGAAGAAGCAGTGGGACGAGATCAAGCAGGCGGAGAAACGCGAGCGCGCCGAGCGCCGGTCACGGCGCGGTATCACCGAGGACTTCAAGAGCGGCTTCCTCGGTTCGGTGCAGCGCAGCTTCCCGGCTTTGACGGAAGCGCTGAAGCTGCAGGAACGCGCCGCCAAGGTCGGTTTCGACTGGTCGGCGCCCGAACCGATCCTCGACAAGATCGAGGAGGAGATCGGCGAATTGCGGGCGGCACTTCGGGAAGGCGACCAGGCCAAGGTCAGCGACGAACTCGGCGATCTGATCTTCGCCGTCGTCAATATCGGCCGGCACGTGAAGGCGGATCCGGAACAGGCTGTGCGCGGAACCAATACGAAATTCCGTCGTCGCTTCAGTCATATAGAGCATGTTCTTGAAGCAGAAGGCGAAACGTTGGAAGACGCGACGCTGGAGCGGATGGAGGAGATCTGGCAGGCGGCGAAGGCAATCGAACGGGCTGTTTTGATTGGGTAGGTTGGATCGAGCATGACGGAGGGTGCGGCTGGCCTTGTCGCCGACCAGCCGGCCTGCGGAGGCGAAACATTGCCAGATCTTCCTTCTCCGCAGTGGGGCCGAAGGAAGTCTTGATTTCGCTCACCGCTCCCAATCTTCCTTATCAGGCTTCGGTCCGTTGCCGATGCGGCGCTCGAGTTCGGTTGCCTCGGTTTCGGAGAGGCGCAGGTCGAGGGTGATCGAGCCGTCCTCATTGTCCTCACGACCGTCGACGATGGCATGATCGTAAAGCCAGGGCAGCAACGCCAGCTTGTCGACGGGAAGGCGGATCGTTGCCTCGGTCATCACGCCTGACAGTCTGCGGCTGATTTCTTCCATCAGCGTATCGACGCCCTCGCCGCTGACGGCCGAAACCGCGACGACGTTGCTGGCGCCGGCGGCTTTCTGCACCATGGTATCGTGGACCTCGGGCTCCAGCCGGTCGATCTTGTTCCAGACCTCGATCAGCCGCTTGGCCGATTCGGCCTCGTCGATGCCGAGGTCGTTCAGGATGCGCATCACATCGGAGCTCTGCGCCTGGTTGTCGGCATCGGACATGTCGCGAACATGCAGGATGAGATCGGCTTCCAGCACCTCTTCCAAGGTCGCCCGGAAGGCGGCGACGAGATGGGTCGGCAGGTCGGAGATGAAGCCGACGGTGTCGGAGAGGATGACGGTGCGGCCGTGCGGCAGCTTCATGCGGCGCAGCGTCGGATCGAGCGTGGCAAAGAGCATGTCTTCGGCCAGCACGCCGGCGCCGGTGATGCGGTTGAACAGCGTCGACTTGCCGGCATTGGTATAACCGACGAGCGCTACGATCGGGTGCGGCACCTTGCGGCGCTTGGCGCGGTGGAGCTGGCGGGTGCGCACGACCTGCTCCAGCTCGCGTTCGAGCTTGATGATGCGATCCTGCAGCAGCCGCCGGTCGGCTTCGATCTGGGTTTCGCCGGGGCCGCCCATGAAGCCGCCGCCGCCGCGCTGGCGTTCAAGGTGGGTCCAGCTTCGGACCAGACGGCCTTTTTGATAGTTCAGATGGGCGAGGTCGACCTGCAGCGTGCCTTCCTTGGTGGAGGCGCGGCGGCCGAAGATTTCGAGGATGAGGCCCGTCCGGTCGATGACCTTGGCGTTCCATTCCTTTTCGAGATTGCGCTGCTGAACCGGCGTCAGCGGATGATCGACGATGACGAGACCGGAATCGCGCTCATCGAGCAACGCCTTGATCTCCTCGATCTTGCCGGTGCCGAGCAATGTGGCCGGTCTCGGGTCGTTGACCGGGACGATCGAGCCGTTGACGACATCGAGGTCGATCGCCTGGGCAAGGCCCGTCGCCTCTTCGAGCCGGCTTTCCGGCGTGCGGGTCGAGGCCGATTCGGACTGGCCGCCGCGACTGCGCGATTTCAGAACCGGCACGACGACAGTCGCGCGCATGTCGTCCCTGTGCTTGGCGGCTTCAGGGATGATCGAATCGTTCTTGGTATCGCGTGTCGAAATGACGGCTGATCCTGTTAGGACGCTGCTTCTTCGCTCTCGAACATCTGCATGGGCTGGCCCGGCATGATCGTCGAGATCGCATGTTTATACACGAGCTGCGAATGGCCGTCACGGCGAAGAAGAACACAGAAATTGTCAAAAGACGTAACAACGCCCGTGAGTTTCACGCCGTTGATCAAAAAGATTGTCAGGGAAATCTTTTGCTTGCGAACAGTATTGAGAAATAAGTCCTGCAGATTCTGAGAACGTTCCGCCATCGCGCCGCTTCTTTCTTTATTGCCGACCTGATCTGGTCGGTAGAATATCAATCAACCTCACCATGCAAGACCGGCAGCACCCTCATTCCACCCGTCCAGCAAATCTTGGTATCAAATCGCAATCTTTTCCGCAACGTCGAAAAAGGCTTCGCGGACTTTCTGCGAAACACCGCCCGCATGACCGTTGGCGATAGGCTGGCCATCGACGGAAACGACCGGAAAACAAATGCTTGTGGCTGCAGTCAGGAAGACCTCGCGGGCTGCGAGCATCTCGGAAACGGAGAAATTCCGCTCCGTGATCTTCAACCCGAGCTTGGCTGCAACATCCATCAATGTGGTGCGGGTAATGCCGCGCAGAATTCCGTGTTCGGCAGGCCGCGTCACCAGCGTCCCGTCCCGGTCGACGATCCAGACATTGGTCGCCGCCCCTTCCTTCACCATGCCGTCGCCATCGACATAGATCGCCTCCTGGGCGCCGGCCTCCTTGGCTTGCTGACGGGCCATGGCATTCGGCAACAGGCCGACGGATTTGATGTCGACGCGGTCCCAGCGATTGTCGGCAAGGGTGATCGCCTTGATGCCGTTGGCGTTCTTGGCAGCAATGATTTTGGGATCTGTGCTCTTGGCAGTGATGACAAGCGACGGCGGCGTGCCCTCGGCCGGGAAGACATGATCGCGGCGGGCGACACCGCGCGTCACCTGCATGTAGAAAAGCCCGTTGCGGACATGGTTGCGGCGCAGCGTCTGACGAATGACCTGGGTCAGCGCCGCCCGGCCCATCGGCCAGGCGATGCGCAATTCGCCGAGCGACCGGTCGAGACGGTTCAGATGGCGCGTCAGGTCGACGATGTAGCCGTGTCGGACCTCGCAGACCTCGTAGACGCCGTCGGCGAACTGATAACCGCGGTCCTCGATATGGACGCTGGCATCGGAATGCTTGACGTAGCGGCCATTCACATAGGCAATTCTCGGCATGGGAAACCTGGTCTTCTAAGAATCAGGATGGGAAGGATGCGGCGCGGCATCCGCCGCGCCTTCGCATGATCAGACGCCGAGCGACTTCAGCTTGCGATGCAGCGCCGAACGCTCCATGCCGACGAATTCCGCGGTGCGCGAGATATTGCCGCCGAAACGGTTGATCTGGGCGATCAGATAATCCTTCTCGAACATCTCGCGGGCTTCGCGCAACGGCAGCGTCATGATGTGATAGTCGTTCTTGGCGGAAACCTTCGGCAGCATGTCGCCGAGATCGGTCGGCAGCATGTCGGCGGTGATCGGCGCATCCGGCCCGTCGGTGCGGGCAAGGATCATCAGCCGTTCGATATTGTTGCGCAGCTGACGGATATTGCCCGGCCAATCATGCGCCTGCAGCACCGCCATGGCGTCGTCGCCGATGCGGCGCGGACGAATGCCGGCCTGCTCTGAGATCTGGCGCATCAGCTGATCGACGAGAAAGGGAATGTCCTCGCGCCGCTCGGCAAGCGCCGGCACCCGCACCGGCACGACGGCGAGGCGATGATAGAGATCCTCGCGGAACCAGCCTTCGGCGATGCGGCTTTCGAGGTTGTAGGCGGTCGAGGAGATGATGCGGACATCGACCTTGACACGCTTGGAGCCGCCGACGCGCTCGAACTGCTGATCGACCAGCACGCGCAGGATCTTGTTCTGCGTCTCGCGCGGCATTTCGCCGACTTCGTCGAGATAGAGGATGCCGCGATGGGCTTCCTCGAGCGCGCCGATCTTGCGCGCCTGGCCGGGCGTGCCCTCGGTGCCGAACAGCGCCACCTCCATGCGTTCGGGCGTGATGTTGGCGGCGTTCAGCGCAACGAAGGGGCCGTTGGCACGGGTCGACTTCTTGTGGATCATCCGCGCCACCAGCTCCTTGCCGGAGCCAGAGGCGCCGAGGATCATGATGCGGCTGTTGGTCGGCGAGACCTTCTCGATCGTCTGGCGAAGCTGCGAAACGGCGACCGAAGTGCCGATCAGCTCCAGCGCATCGCCGGTGCGGCGCTTCAGCTCGGAGACTTCGCGCTTCAGCTTGGAATTCTCCAGCGCGCGTTCGGCGATCAGGATCAGCCGGTCGGCCTTGAACGGCTTCTCGATGAAATCGAAGGCGCCGCGCTTGATCGCCGAGACGGCGGTCTCGATATTGCCGTGGCCTGAGATCATCACGACCGGCAGTTCGGGATGGCGGGTCTTGATCTCGTCGAGCAGCGACAGGCCATCGAGCTTGCTGCCCTGCATCCAGATATCGAGGAAGATCAGCCGCGGCACGCGATCCGATATCGCCGCCAGCGCGCTGTCGCTGTCGTGGGCGGTGCGCGTCTCGTGCCCCTCGTCCGAGAGAATGCCGGAAACGATCTCGCGAATATCGTGCTCGTCATCGACGACGAGAATATCAGAGGCCATAAACGCTTTCCTTGTCATTGGCTGCGGGAGCGGCAGGCGTCGGATCGCGGCGTGGCAGATGCACGCGGATCATGGCCCCTCTTCCCCGGTCAAAATCGGCGGGCGCATCATGCAGCTCGAGCTGCCCGCCATGTTCCTCGATGATCTTCTTGACGATGGCGAGACCGAGGCCAGTGCCCTTTTCCCGCATCGTCATATAGGGCTCCAGAATGCTGTGGCGGTTCTCCACCGGCAGGCCGCGGCCATTGTCGATCACGTCGACGGTGAAGCGGTCGCGGCTGGTATCGAGTGCGGCGCGAACGAGAATCTTGCGCTCGTCCCGTTCGTCGCTCGGCACGGCCTCGATCGCTTCGACGGCATTCTTGATGAGATTTCCGAAAGCCTGGCCGAGCATACGGCTGTCGAACAGGCCCTCCAGCGGCTGGTCGCCGAAATCCTGCGCAAAGGTGACGTGATGATTGCCCATCTCGCGCAGGAAGATCGCGTCGCGCAGAATATCGCGCAGGTCGCCCGGCTCCTTGGTCGGCTTCGGCATGCGGGCGAAGGCGGAGAATTCGTCGACCATGCGGCCGATGTCGCCGACCTGGCGGATGATCGTATCGGTGCACTGGTCGAAGACGGCCCGGTCGCCCTGGTCGATCTGCTTGCCGTAGCGGCGCTGGATGCGCTCGGCCGACAGCTGGATCGGCGTCAGCGGGTTCTTGATCTCATGGGCGATGCGCCTTGCCACGTCGCCCCAGGCGGTGGAGCGCTGGGCGATGACGAGATCGGTGATGTCGTCGAGCGTGATCACGTAGGATTCGCTCATATCGCGCACTTCCTCGCGGGTGACCTGCACGCTCAACGTCCGCACGGTGCCGCCGCGCACGAGTGCGATCTGCTTGCGGAAATCGCCGCGATGGCGCGCCGCCGCCTCGCTCAGCACCTGATCGACCTCGGGCGCGATGTCGGCCAGCTGCTTCCCGAGCATCTCGTCGGCCGACAGCGACATCAGCGTCTCGGCCGAACTGTTGACGATGGCGATGCGGCGGTCCTGCTCGACGCCGATAACGGCGGCGGTGACGCCCGACAGCACCGCTTCGATGAAGCGGCGGCGGTCGTCGACCTCGTCCTTGGCTTCGAGGATTTCGTCGCGCTGGGTGCGGATTTCCGAGATCATCTTGTTGAAGGTGCGTGAGAGATTGGCGACGTCGCCATCGACCGCGTGCACCGGCACGACGATATCCATATTGCCCGATGCAACACTGTCGGCCGCCGTGATCAGCAGGCGGATCGGCCGGACGATGCGGTCGGCGACGGCAATCGCGGTCCAGATCGCCGCCAGGAGCACGATCAGCGCAAAGCCGATGTAAAGCACGGCAAAGGCGACCTGCAGCGAGAAGCGGTTGGCCTCCATCGAGCGGTATTCGGTGGCGTTCTCCTCCATCATACGCATGGCGCCCATGACCTTGGGATCGACGGCGCGCACGGTATAGAGAAAGGTGCCCTGGATGGCATCGAGCTTGATAATGGCGCCGACGAGATTGGTGACGCCGGGCGGAATCAGCGTCGGCTGGCCGGCAGCGGCCTTTTCCAGCGCATCCTGCGGAATGGCCGGCAGCGGCTTTTCGGTGGCGATGTCGGCCTGGACGTTCACCGAGCCGTCGCGCTCGACGAGGAAGGCGCCGAGCAGGCCGCGGCCCCTGGCCTGGCGCGTCATCAATTCGGCGAAACCCGTCCTGTCGAGGCTGTAGAGCGCGCGGTTGCGCTCCAGGTCGTTGGCCATGGAAACCGTCTGCCCCTGCAGGTAGCTGGCGTTCTCCATCATGTAGGCCTGGCCGATATTGCGCGACGAGCTGACGATCGACTGGGTGCGCAGCGCGAACCAGCGGTCGAGGCCGGCATTCAGCGTGATACTGGCGAAGATGGCGACGAGGATCGCCGGCGTGATGGCGACGATCGAAAAAAGCACGACGATGCGGATATGCAGGCGCGCGGCAGCCCGGCCGCGGGTACGCGCCTTGAGCAACCGGGCCACCTCGCGGCCGATCAGGGCGAGCAGCGTCAGGACGAAGAAGGAATTGACGATCACCGAGGTGATGACGACATGCGAAGTCGGCGCGATCGGCGTGAAGCCGAGCAGCACGAAAAGTGTCGCCGTCGCGCAGAGCAGCGCGCCGCCGGCAAGCACCAGGCCGGGCACGGCGAAAAGGGCGCGGCGATCGGTCACCGTCGTCACCGTCTCGCTCGCCGCCGCCGGCGATACCCCATCCTGCGTCATTCGGCCTCTCTTCAGGCGGCACCTACCGCCCTCGCCATCGATCGAAACCAAGCAACGCCGGCTCAGAAAGCCAGCGCCGCAACGACTCGATCGGGAGCGAAATACCTAAACCCTTGCGTGACCTTTAAGCAACGCATTGTGGCGAAAATGCAACGCACCCCGTCACATTGTCAAGCCGCGCCACCTCGTTCTGCGACGGTATCCACGTCCAGTCTGACGCCCGGCCGCGAGCGCCCGATCCATTCCAGTTGATGTGCCGTGGCCTGCAATCCAGCAAACCTTTGCCAGCCCCAGCAAACTTTCGGGAGATTGGCGCGTTAACATCGCGAATTTCGACAGACAGGGACCGCAGATGATCAAAGGATCTCGATTTGATATGCTTGCCAAAGGCGGCTACGCGTCGCGCGGCATCGTCTTTCTGCTTGTAGCGGGGCTTGCCCTCTTCTCCGGCGTGGCAGGCGGCCGGCCCGAGACGAAATCGGCGCTTTCGACGCTCCTTGGGCAGCCGCTCGGCCGCGTCTGGGTCGGAGTGATCGGCCTCGGCCTTCTCGGATTTGTTGCCTGGAGGCTTGCCCAATCGCTGGCGGATACCGACGGCCACGGGAGGGGCGCAAAAGCATGCGCGATTCGGGCCGCCCTCCTCGGCAGTGCCATCACTTACCTCGGGATTGCCGGCTATGCCCTTGGAAATGCTCTTTTCCCGGGGGGCGGCAGCGAGGGGTCGGGTGAGAAGGGCCTGGCGGGATGGATCATGTCGCAGCCGTTCGGTTCCTACCTTGCGATCGCCGTAGGCGTAGGTTTTGTCATCGGCGGCGTCGTGACAGCTTTGAAGGGCATCACCAGGAAGTTCGAGCGCTACCTTCGGGTCCCTGACAACAAAGGTATCGTGACGTTCGTATGCATTTACGGCCTGGTCGCCCGCGGCGTAGTCTTCGCGGTTACAGGAATACTTTTCGCCTATGCAGGTTTCCGGGTGGATCCCAGACAGGCCGGCAGTATGGGCGATGCTCTGGAATGGCTCCACCAGCTTCCGCTCGGGTCATTTCTGTACATCGCCGTCGCCGTTGGCTTGGCGGCTTTCGGAATCTACAATCTTGTAGAGGCACGGTACCGCATCGTCCGGAGTCCATCGATAGCCGAGGCGAAGCGTTCGATCTCGGTGGCGGGTTAACGTCGCTTTGCCAGCGGCAAGGTGCAGATATACCGAGGTTGAGCCGGCAGATACTGCGTCCGCAATGGCGAGGGCGGGACATACCGGCGTCAGGGGTGAGCCACAGGCAGGTTTATTTCAACCTGAACACCTTCGCTCCGCGCGACTCGCGGAGACACCATCTTCACATCGGCTCCGATGCGATCGGCGATGGCCGTGACAATGGCAAGCCCTACACCGCTTCCCCCGATTTTGACATTCCCCCGCTCAAAGCGCTGCATCAGTCTGTTTATAGCATCGGGGGACAGCGTCGGGCCGTCATTGGCAACGATCAGCAGGCCGCCCCGCTGAAGTGAAACCTCGACCTTTCCATCTTGCGCTCCGTGTTTCAGCGCGTTCTCAACCAGATTGCGGCAGAGAATGCCGACTGCGTCCGGATCCAGCATCGAAAGCACCGGCACCATCGGCACTGTCAACGAGACTCGTCCCTCTCCGGCCCGGGCAAAATCCTGAAGGACCATCTGCAGGACGGTTCTGAGATCGGAAGGCTCGTCACTTTGCAGACGTCCACCCTCGGCACGAGCAAGCTGCATCAGTTTTTCCGATATGCGCATCAACCGCTTCAGCGTAGTCTCGATCTCCGTCGCCCGCTGGCTCGTCAGCTTTTCCTTGGTTTCAGAGCGAATGCGTTGCGCCTGCGCGATTGCGCCGGCCACCGGCGTACGAAGCTCGTGCGCGGCATTCGCAGCAAATGCGCGCTCGGCGCGGAACGCTGCTGTCAGGCGGTCGAGAAGCTGGTTGACACCTGCCGAAATCGGAAGAAGCTCGGTTGGCAGGCCACTGTCGGTGACGGGCGACAAATCCTGCGCGCCGCGATTGGCCAGTTCCTGCCTGAGTGCGCGCACCGGGCGCAAGGAGCGGCGCACCGCGAAATAGATTGCGAGCAGGCTGAGAGGGATCACGACGATCAGCGGCAGGACGAGACCCAGCAGCATCTTGCGTGACAATTCCGTGCGATGGTCGAGCGGTTCGGCAACGGCAATTGTCAGGTTGCCGTCGAAGCTCGCATCGTAATAGAGCTGGTGCGTTTCGGTTCGAAGAAAGCCTCGCTTCGTGAACGGCGGGAAGCTTGAGGCATCAGCACCCTTCGAACCGAGCAGCACCTGCCCGTTTTGATCACGCACGATGAAGCTTACGTCTTCGCCGTAGCGTGCCTCTCGGCCGAGGCGTGCATCACCGTCGTCGTCCTCAACATTGTCGTCGTGGTCAGTCGCATCGCGGTTTTGATGGCCTTCGCGCAGGTCGTGCAGGGCAATCGGCAAAATGCGCTGCGCTGTGGCCTTCAGCCCATCGTCGAACACCTCTTCCATCTGCCCGCCTAGGCGGTGCGCCGTCACGGCTGCCGCCGCAAGCCACAGCAGCGTCACCGAAAGGCCGAGGGCGAGCGCCAGGCGCGTCTGCAGCGAAGCGCCGATTCTCATGGCCGCCCCAGACGATAGCCGAGCCCGCGCTCGGTCTCGATCACATGCGTGCCGAGCTTCTTGCGCAACCGGCTGACGTGGACCTCGATGGCGTTGCTGTCGATTTCCCTATCGAAGGAATAGAGCCGCTCTTCGAGTTGCGCCTTCGAAAGAAGCTGGGCGGGACGTTGCAGGAAGGCCTCAAACAAGACCCATTCTCGCGCCGTCAGAACCACAGCCTTGCCATTCACCGTGATGCTTCTGGCGGCGAGGTCGATGGCAAGCGGGCCGAGCGTGATGTTGGGATTGGGATTGCCGGCATAACGGCGCGCCACCGACCCGATCCGCGCCGAAAGCTCCGCGAGATCGAAGGGCTTCACCATGTAATCGTCGGCGCCGGCGTTCAATCCGGCAATACGGTCGGAGACCTGATCGAGCGCGGTCAGGATCATGACAGGTGTGACGTCACCCCGCCCGCGCAACGCCTTCAGGAAGGGAATGCCAAGCCCATCGGGCAGCATCAGATCGAGCAGCACCAGATCGTAGGCAGCGGCAACGATCGCATCGTTTGCCTGGTCGAGCCGGTTAACCCAATCGACGGAATGTCCGTCGGCGGCGATCTGGTCGCGAATAGCCGCGCCCAGCGCCGTATCGTCCTCGATTAGCAGAACCCGCATCGCTTTTTCCGTTTCTCTCATCTCCTAGTCCACCGGCCAGCTTACGGGAAGCTGAAGCAATGTCGCGCCGCTTGTCAGGTACCGGTCAGTTTAGGACGCGATTGATCCGCTCGAAACGAGAGGAAGATCGTCCCGCTCGATGAACGCTGCCCCTCTCCCAAGCAAGATGCCCAACCGGAGATCACATATGATGTACCGCAAAATTCTTCTGGCCGCATACGCCAGCATCGGCTTCTTCGCCGCCTTTGGCAGTCAAGCCATGCCCTTCCCCCCACTGACGACGAGCGCCGGCACGGTATTGGCCGGTTACCAAGAAAGCGACGACGATGATCACCAGAAGGAACTGCAGCGCCGGCATGACGACGACGGCCGTTATGCCGCCGATGACTGCGAAGACGAGGATGTCGAGGCCTGCGGTCGGGGCAGCGCGGCGCAGCAACTGAACGCCACTCCGCCAAACAACGGCCTATTCACACCTGGTTCCAGGCCGCAAGCCCAGACGAACTGAAGCGCCAGTCCTGCCAAGGAGAATATCGATGAGAATGAAATCCTTTCTTGCCATGCTTGCAGTCACCACGGCCCTTACCGTTCCCGGCCTTGCCATGGCGCGTGAAGTGACCCTCACCACCAGCATGCGCAACTATGGCGGGGATGGCGCCTATCTCGCATATTACGTGACCGATGCGCAGAACAAATATGTCGGCAGCCTCTGGATGGCAGGGGGCAAGACCAGGTATTACGAGCATCTCAGCGGCTGGTACCGCGCCACCGGCGGCGATACCACCCAGATCAACGGTATCACCGGCGCCAGCGTTGGTGCAGGCCGCTCACTCAAGGTCACGGTCGATCTTGCCGATACACTGTTCGATGCCGGCTATCAGCTTCATATCGATTCCGCCGTGGAAGACATGCGCGACAGCCCGAACGAGATCGTGGTGCCGCTGACATCGGCAGGCTCAGGCCAAAAGGTGAAGGGTACGCGCTACATCGCCGCCTTCACCTATGCGCGTTGAGCAGGAGGCCGCCGGTTATGAACCGCTCGCTCCACCGCTGGTTCGGGCTGATCGCCGCGGCGCTTCTCACCGTCCTCGCGCTGAGCGGCGCCCTACTCTCTATCTTCCCTGCCGCAGAGGCGCTCACCATGCCTGCCGCGCAACGCGTCAGCGTCGCGGAACTCGCCGCGCGAGTCCGGGCGGCAGAGCCTACGGTGGAACAGATCAGACGGGCGCCGTCCGGGCAGATCACCGCCTATTACTACGAAGGCGACCAACCCGCCTCCGCCGTCATCGACTCTGCCACCGGCATGCCGGTCGGTAGTGGCGAAACCTCGGCGCTGGAGCGCTGGTTGATCAATCTCCATCGATCGCTTTTCCTTGACGATACCGGAAGGCTCATAGCGGCTGGCGGTGCGGCCACAATGCTTGCCCTTGCAATTTCCGGACTGTTCCTGACGGCAAGGCGCGCCGGCGGCTGGCGCTTCGTTCTGAAATCCGTTCGCGGCACAGGTGATGGACGATTACATGCCGTGGTCTCGCGCCTTGCCCTGCCTGGCCTCTTCCTCTCCGCGCTCACTGCGCTCTGGATGACGGCTGCTGTTTTCGGGGTATTGCCGGAAGGCGCCGGTGCACCGGCCTTCCCTGCCGACGTCAGCGGCAATACCGGCGTGGCGCTCACCTCTGTCCCTCTGTTTCGAGAGACGCCGGTCGATGATCTGCTCTCGTTGAATTTCCCCGCTACGGGCGACGCGACCGATGTTTTCACACTCAAGACTGCAAGGGGAGAAGCTTATATCGACCAAGGCAGCGGTGCGCTGCTGGCCTGGTCGGACGCCGGTTGGGTCGACACGGTCACGCGCCTCATCACGATGCTGCACACGGGGCACGGGCTGGCTTGGCTCGGGCTCATCCTCGGGTTCTCCGCGCTTGCGGTACCCGTCCTCGGCTGGACAGGCCTATGGGTCTGGCTCAGGGGACGCCGCGACCCGAAGCTCGCCTCGGCTGCCGCTAGCGAGGCCGATACAATCCTGCTTGTCGGCAGCGAGAGCGGCACGACCTGGGGTTTCGCCAATACGCTGCAGACCGCTCTTTCCGCACAGGGCGTTCGCGTCTACGTCGGCCCGATGTCCAAATTCGAGCCGGGCCGCTGGTTGAAGGCGCGGCGTGTGATTCTCTTAGCCGCGACCTATGGCGATGGTACAGCACCCGCCTCCGCCAAAGGCTTCATCGAGCGCTTCGGGGGAGCGCATGCAAGCGCCGGCATGCCGCTCGCGGTACTCGGTTTCGGCGATCACAGCTTCCCGGCCTTCTGCGGGTTCGCCGCCGAGGTTGCGAGAATTGCCAAGGACAAGGGCTGGGCCTCCCTTATACCTTTCGACACGGTAGATCGCCAATCGCCACAGGATTTCGCCCGCTGGGGACGGCGCCTGGCCGAGACGCTTGGTCTCGATTTCGAACTGAACCACCAACCGACTGTTCCGAAGACCTGGAGATTGCCGCTCATATCCCGCCGCGACTATGGCGCAAGCATACAGGCCACCACCGCCATCCTCCGCTTTGCCCTGCCGAAGACTTCGCTCTGGCAGCGTCTGGCGGGCAAGGCATTCCCGCGGTTCGAGGCGGGAGATCTGGTCGGCATCGTGCCGCAGGGCTCGGATCTGCCGCGCTTCTACTCGCTTGCTTCCGGTCTCAAGGATGGCTTTCTCGAAATCTGCGCCCGCGAGCAAGTGGGAGGGCTTTGCTCGAGCCAACTCATCGCATTGAAACCCGGTGATACCATTGCGGCCTTCGTGAGGCCAAACCCCTCGTTCCGCCCGGCCCGGGGAGGCAAACCCGTCATTCTCATCGGCGCCGGCGCCGGAATCGGTCCTCTTGCCGGCTTCGTCCGCCGAAACCGGGCGGGCCGCGCCATGCACCTCTATTTCGGAACTCGCCATCCAACCAGCGACGCGTTTTACGCCGAGGAGCTTTCCCACTGGAAAAAGGATGGCCGGCTGACCTCGGTATCGACCGCCTTTTCGCGAACTGCGAGCCCGGCCTACGTGCAGGATATTCTGCGCAAGGACGCCGAGCGCATCGGCAAACTGATCGCCGCAGGCGGTCAGGTTCTCATCTGCGGCAGTCGGGATATGGCGGCGGCCGTCGCCGCCGTGCTCGCCGACATATTGGCGGCGCAGGGCTTCAACCTCACACGCCTGAAAGCCGACGGCCGCTATGCCGAGGACGTCTACTAAGATGAAGCGCTACACGATCAACGGTCCGACCATGGGTGCGCGCTGGTCCGCCGTCTTTCACATGCCATCGGATTTCGATGTCTCTTCCGCCCGCAGGGCGATGATCGACGCCGTGACGGAAGTCGACAAACAAATGTCCAACTGGAGGCCTGAAAGCGACCTGAACCGCTTGAACGCCGCCCGGCCCGGTGGATGGGTTGCCCTCCCCGACGGGCTGCTCACCGTGCTGGGAGCTGGTCTTGCCATCGGCCACATTTCAGGCGGTGCCTTCGATATCGGCATGGGTGATGCCACCGCCGCATGGGGTTTCGGTCCGGCGGAGGCAAGCGAGGACCGGATCAGGACCGCCCGCCTTGCGAAGCGCAGCCCGGCTCATGATGTTCTGGAGCTGGACAGGGCCGCCGGCCGCGCCCGCAAGCACTCCGAGATGTGCTTCGATCTCAATGGCATCGCCAAGGGCTATGGCGTCGATCAGCTGTCGAAGGCTGCGCGTCAGCACGGTATCGAAGCCGGCCTCTTCGCCATCGACGGCGAAGTGCGAGCGCTCGGCACTCAGCCCAACGGTCGCGGCTGGAGCGTCGCCGTCGAGATGCCAAACCCGGAAGTGCGCGCCGCGCATTCCATGCTCGAGCTACAGGATTGCGCCGTGGCAACGTCCGGCGACTATCGACACTGGATCGACGTCGCCGGCTATCGTCTGTCGCACACTATGGACCCGCAGCTCGGCATGCCGCTTAGAGATCCGCCTGCCTCAGCGACCGTGCTCGCCTGCGATTGCATGAGCGCCGACGCCTGGGCGACGGCAATGATGGTTCTCGGCGAAGCGTGCGGTCTTGCCCTCGCCGAAAAGTTTGGTCTCTCCGTTCTCTTCCTCAAGCATGACCAGCCGACAGGAATCGGATGCGGCCTGTTTGCGCGGTGATCACCTTCCGAACGGCCAGATCAAAGGTCATCTGCCATGCAGCCTTAGACCAACCATCCAAGTGGTTTGATCCAGCGCAATGTGTGAAGCCGGGATGCATCCTACTCTCAATCGCCTCTCCAGTTCGTGGAGGATAATGCTCAAAGAGGAGACGAAGTATGTCCATGGTCAGACTGCCAACGATCACTCTGCTGGCCTTGCTCGGTGTGGTCGGCGCTTTCGGCACCGCATCCGCCCAGACGAAAAGTCCAGACCCGGCCTCGTCGGAGGATAAGCCCGGGGCCGACGAAACGGAAATGATGCCAGGCATGATGGGCCGCAACATGACACCGGGCATGTA
This sequence comes from Rhizobium sp. BK591, assembly GCF_014195045.1. Classification (NCBI taxonomy): domain Bacteria; kingdom Pseudomonadati; phylum Pseudomonadota; class Alphaproteobacteria; order Hyphomicrobiales; family Rhizobiaceae; genus Rhizobium; species Rhizobium sp. BK591. The sequence continues at coordinate 819,693 of NZ_JACIAZ010000003.1, read as the reverse complement.
CGAAAGAATGCGCATGATGGGACCAATGCGCGGTCATATGATGAAGATCATGTTCGCCATCACAGATAGCGACGGGGACGGCGGGGTTTCTTTCGAAGAGTTGACCGCCATCCACAAGCGCGTCTTCGACGCGGTCGACGCGAACAATGACGGTAAGGTTACGCCTGAGGAAATGCAGGCCTTTATGCAGGACATGTGATCGGAGACTCGGCATTTGCCGGCCGTTGCAGGGAAGCGACCGCCGAAAGGAGACTTCTCATGACCTATACGCTCGATAGAACCCTCTGGGCGATCAGTTTCGACGATGCGGTCGGCAGAACGAGATCCGCTCTCATCAAGCACGGTTTCGGGGTTCTGACGGAGATCGATGTCAAGGCGACCATGAAGAAAAGGATCGATGCCGACATCGACGATTACCTCATCCTCGGAGCCTGCAATCCTCGCATGGCGTTCGAGGCGCTGAAACTGGAACCGAAGGTGGGGGCGATGCTGCCGTGCAATGTCATCCTGCGCGCCGTCGACGGCGGCAATGTCATGGTCAGCGCCATCGATCCGGTCGCGTCGATGCAGGCAATCGACAACGAAATGCTGACCACTTTGGCAGGCAAGGTCCGCTCGATGCTTGCGGATGTTGTGACGGACGTTTGAAACCCACCCAACGGAGAGCCGGCTACAGAATCCGTTTTGCATGTGGATCGGAGAATACGGTGACGGCCGCGGCAGAGAAATCGACCAATCCTCGCATCTGACCCGTCCGGTCAGACTGCGGTGCCAACCAGCGCTCCGATTCCGGCCGTCAGCGCCATCGCGAAGGCGCCCCAGAAGGTGACGCGAGTCGTGGCTCTCAGGACATTTGCGCCACCCGCTTGCGCACCGATCGCGCCCAGCAGCGCGAGGAAAGCCAAAGACGCGCCTGCAACGCCATAGACCAGCATCGAGGCGGGTGAAAGGACAACCATCATCAGGGGTAATGCAGCTCCCACCGCGAAGGTGACGGCCGACGTCAAGGCGGCCTCAATGGGCCGGGCTGCCATGTGATCAACGATACCGAGTTCGTCACGCGAATGCGCGTCGAGAACGTTATTGGCCGTCAGTTGGACCGCGACCTGCCTGGCCAGATCGTGGCTGAGGCCGCGTTTGACGTAGATTTGCGTCAACTCATCGAGTTCAGCATCGGGCTGCGTCTCCAACTCCGTCCGTTCCCGCGCGAGATCGGCTTCCTCGGTATCGGCCTGCGAGCTCACCGACACGTATTCACCGGCTGCCATGGACATCGCGCCCGCAACCAGACCAGCCGCGCCCGCGACAAGTATCTGCGAGGTTCCGGCGGATGCGGTGGCGACGCCCATGATCAAGCTCGCCGTCGAGACGATCCCATCGTTTGCGCCGAGGACGGCGGCCCGGAGCCAGCCGATGCGGGAGACGAGGTGATTTTCCGAATGCAATCTGCTCATGACGGTCTCCAGGATGCGACATTAACGAAGGGCAGCAACATCGAACATGAGCAACGCCGCACGCGCGATCACACAGCCAATTTCATATCGGTCCTCGGCCAACAAGGATTTGACAACGATCAACTTGGCCGGTGCAATTGCGTTACATCAATGCCGAATGGCGACGAATGGAGATAGATGATTGCAATCGTGGCGGTTCGCGAGAGATGGAGCAGGACATGACGGCACAATATTTTCTCCCGCTATCAACATATCCCGATTCAAGTTCGGGACTGATCATTTCAAACGCTGTAGCGTTTGCCGGGCACTACGGTGCCAGTCTTCATGCCTGCGCGCTGAGGGTCGGGATTCCGCACATTCCAAACGCCTGGTCATCGCTACTGCTCGATACTCCAAAGATGATCGAGCATGCCGAGACTCTAAGCCGTGAGCGCGCCGAAACGCTTATTGCAGCAGCGACCAACCTCGCAGCGAACGCCAAGGTCGAACTATCTTGCCGAACGGTCAAAACCACCGTGCCGCTGCTGCACGAGACCTCAGCCACCGAAGCACGTTTTTTCGATCTGGCCATTCTCGAATGTGTCGCGGATGTTCCGGACACTCGTATTGTCGCCGAAGCGGTCATATTCGGCTCCGGCCGGCCGGCCGTCATCATCCCCAACAAGACCCTGGCGGGTCCGATCGACCATCTGGTCATCGCCTGGGACGGAAGCCGAACCGCCGCTCGGGCCGTCAGCGATGCAAACCCATTCATTCGCAAGGCCAAGCGGGTTACGGTCCTATCGCTGACGGGCGAAAAGCCGCTGCCGGAGACAAGCGGAGCGCACCTTGCTGAGATCCTGGTATCGAGCGGCGTCAATGCAAGCGCAACGGCCGCTCGCGTTACTTCGTCGTCGATCGGTCAGAGCATTCAGCAAACGGCACTGGAACTGAGCGCCGATATGCTGGTCATGGGAGGATTTGGACACTCGAGGTTGCGAGATTTCGTCCTGGGCGGGGCAACCGATGGCGTCCTGGAACAGCCTTTGCTGCCAGTGCTCATGTCGCATTGACGGAAACTGTCCGGATGAATCCATGACCTGCTTCTGCCGTTTCCGATTCAACGCCGTCGGCGAAAAGCCAAACTAAGACAGCACCTGCAAGCTGGCCTTCGCCCGAGGAAATCTCGACACTGGCCAACCGAAAGCCAGCTTGATGCGGATCAATGCGACGCACGCCCAACACGCCTAGGTTTGCGGCTCCCGTCAAGGGCGAGACTTCCCAGTAAAACAAGGTGTCGGTCGCGAATATGAGGCCGGCCGGAGAACGTCCATGCAGAAGCATTCCTCCTCGCAAACGAGGCAGCATCTCGAAAAGCACAAGGCGATCCTTGACCAACGCCGGCGCGAGCTACAAACCCGCCTGCAAGCGATCGAACATGATTTCGTGCAGCCTCGGAATCCTGATGACGATGATCGCGCCACAGAGCGCAATAACGATGAAGTCCTGGAAGAGCTCGGCGAGGCTGGACAGAAGGAACTCCTGGCCGTACAGGCGGCACTGGACCGGATACAAGCCGGAACCTTTGGCACTTGTGTAAAGTGCGGCAGGCCGATCAGCGAGAGGAGGCTTGACGCCGTTCCTCACACACCTTTCTGTCAGTCTTGCGCGCAGTCGATCTGAAGCCTGAGTTGCAGGGTCACCATGCTGGTGAAGCGATGTCCGACATCAGGCCAACTCAGTCGGAGCGTGCGCCGATGAGCCATTCATAAACGTCCTCGCGACCGGGAGCCTGGCCAGAGTTCGCTCAGGCGGTGCGGGAGCTCCTATAGACCGACACGCCAAGTTCCCTGATCTTCTTGCGCAAGGTATTTCGATTGAGACCAAGGAGATCGGCCGCCTTTATCTGGTTGCCGCGCGTCGCCGTCAGGGCGGCGAGAATCAGCGGATATTCCAGTTCGGTCAGCACGCGGTCGTAGAGGCCGGGCGGCGGCAGGTTTTCGCCGAAGCTGGCGAAGTAGGTACGCATATTCTCCTCGACGGCTTGCGCAATCGTCATCGAGCCGCTGCGGATCGGCCCCTTGTCGATCGGACTGTCGGGCACGTCGGAGCGCAGCTCGGCGTCGATGATCTCGCGGGTGATGACATCCTGCGGATAGAGCGCCATCAGACGGCGGATGAGGTTTTCCAGCTCGCGGACGTTGCCAGGCCAGGCATAGGCCTTCATCAGTTCCAGGGCTTCCTGATCGAAGCGCTTGGAGCCGAGGCCTTCCTTTTCGGCCTGCTGGATGAAATGGCGCACGAGATCGGGAATATCCTCGGCGCGGTCGCGCAGCGGCGGCAGGCGCAGCGGCACGACATTGAGCCGGTAATAGAGATCTTCGCGGAACAGGCCCTGGTTGATCGCCTGCTTCAGATCCTTGTTGGTGGCGGCGACGATGCGCACATCGGTGCGGATCGGCGTGCGGCCGCCGACGGTGGTGTATTCGCCCTGCTGCAGGACGCGTAAGAGCCGCGTCTGGGCGTCCATCGGCATGTCGCCGATTTCGTCGAGGAAGAGCGTGCCGCCTTCGGCCTGCTCGAAGCGGCCGGTCGAGCGGGTCTGCGCGCCGGTAAAGGCGCCCTTCTCGTGGCCGAAGAGTTCCGATTCGATCAGGTCGCGCGGGATCGCCGCCATGTTGATGGCGACGAAGGGACCGTTGCGGCGCCTGCCATAGTCATGCAGCGCGCGGGCGACGAGCTCCTTGCCGGTGCCGGATTCGCCGGTGATCATCAGCGTCAGGTCCGTCTGCATCAGGCGGGCGAGCACGCGGTAGATTTCCTGCATCGCCGCCGACCGGCCGACCAGCGGCATGCCGTCCTGCATGTCCTCTTCGAGCTTGGCGGGCTTGCGCTTCGGCTCGGCGAGCGCACGGCCGATAATGCCGATCAACTCGGTCAGGTCGAAGGGCTTCGGCAGATAGTCGTAGGCGCCCTTCTCGGAGGCCTTGATGGCAGTCATGAAGGTGTTTTGCGCGCTCATGACGAGAACCGGCAGGTCGGGACGCGCCTTCTTGATACGCGGCAGCAGGTCGAAGGCGTTCTCGTCGGGCATCACCACGTCGGTGACAACAAGATCGCCCTCGCCGGCGGAAATCCAGCGCCAGAGGGTAGCGGCGTTGGAGGTGATGCGGACGTCATAGCCGGCGCGGCTCAAAGCCTGGTTGAGCACGGTCCGGATGGCCGCATCATCATCTGCAACAAGGATCGTGGCTGTCATCGAGAAGGTCCTGTCGAGCTTGCGGTAGTGGCGTCTTCGAGCGAGGCGTCCTTCGACGCCGGCATGAGAACGCGGAATGTCGTGCGGCTGTTCTGGCTGTCGCATTCGATAATGCCGCCATGATCGCCGATGATCTTGGCGACCAGCGCCAGGCCGAGGCCGCTGCCGTTCGGCTTGGTGGTAATGAACGGGTCGAAGAGATGCGGCAACAGATCGGAGGGAACGCCGGGACCATTGTCGTGGACGCAGAATTCCAGCGGCAGCGAGATCTTTTCGCGGGTGCCGGCGACCGACAGACGGATGCCGGGGCGATAGGCCGTCGTCAGCATGATCTCGCCGTCCGGCCGATCGCCGACCGCTTCGGCGGCGTTCTTCACCAGATTGAGGAAGACCTGCACGAGCTGGTCGCGATTGGCATAAACGGCCGGCAGCGACGGGTCATAGCTCTCGGTGACGCGGATGTTGCGGGCAAAACCCGCCTTGGCGACCGCCTTCACATGATCGAGCACGGAATGGATATTGACCGGCATTCGGTCGACGGGACGTTCGTCGGAAAAGACTTCCATGCGATCGACCAGCGAGACGATGCGATCGGTCTCGTCGCAGATCAGCCGGGTCAGCGCCCGGTCGTCGTCGATCGCAGACTGCTCGAGCAGCTGGGCAGCGCCGCGTATGCCGGAAAGCGGGTTCTTGATCTCGTGCGCCAGCATCGAGGCGAGGCCGGTCACCGAGCGGGCAGCAGCGCGATGCGTCAGTTGCCGGTCGATCTTATCGGCCATCGAGCGTTCCTGAAAGACGATGACGACGGCGCCGGGTTCGCTGAGCACCGGGGCGACGTAGAGATCGACGAGCTTGTCCTGGCCAAGGCGCGGCGAACTCAGGTCGACGCGATATTCGTTGACCGGCGCCTTGCGCTCGCGCACCTGATCGATCAAGGCCAGCAACGGGCTGCCGAAGGGAATGAAGGTCGAAATCCGGTACCGCGCCAGATGCGAGGCGCTGGCGCCGAAGAAGGCCTCCGCTTCCCAATTGGCGAAAACGACGAAGCCGGATTCGTCGACCATGATAACGGGGTTCTGGATGGCGTTCAGCACGGCCATGGCGACGGTGGTTCCGCCGGCCTGATCGGACGGAGATGTCAAATCCTTCGTCATGCCGCCTCCCGGCTGTCGACAACACCTGCCGCCAATGCATCGTAAAGCCGTGCAGCCACCTCGCTGGGATTGCGCGAGGTCATGATCGCAGTCTTTTCGCAGCCGGCGAGATCCGGGGCGAAACGCTGGAGATACCAGCCCAGGTGTTTGCGGGCATGGCGGATCGCCACCGCTTCGCCGTAAAAATCCAGCATCATCCGATAGTGCTCGACGGCGATATCGGCGATTTCAAGCGACAGCGGCTCGGCCGCACCTGATATGACGCCGGCATGCCACGGTCTGCCCTGGCAGCCCCTGCCGATCATGACGGCATCGGCGCCGGAGCGGCGCAATATTTCCTGCGCGTCGCCTGCGGTTTCGACATCGCCATTGGCGATCAGCGGTATGGAGATCACCTCGCGGACAGCGCGGATCGCGTCCCAATCGGCACGGCCTTCGTAGAATTGCATGCGGGTGCGCCCGTGAATGGTCACAAGCTGGATACCGGCCGCCTCGGCGCGGCGCGCGATGTCGGGCGCATTGATCGAATTCTCATCCCAGCCGAGGCGCACCTTCAGCGTCACCGGAATGTCGACGGCCTTGACCGTCGCCTCGATGAGGCCGAGCGCGTGATCGGGATCGCGCATCAGCGCCGAACCGGAATAGCCGCCGATCACTTTCTTGGCCGGGCAGCCCATATTGATGTCGATGATATCGGCACCATGATCGGCGGCGATCTTGGCGGCTTCCGCCATCCAGTGCGCCTCGCGTCCGGCAAGCTGCACCATATGCGGCCGGAAGCCCGCAGCCCGCAGCCGCGACCATGATTCGGCCGTGTCATTGACCAATTCGCGGCTCGCCACCATTTCGGTGACGACGAGGCCGGCGCCGAAGCGCCAGGCAAGCTCGCGGAAGGGCATATCCGTGACGCCGGACATCGGCGCCAGCACAACGCGGTTCCGCACGGACACAGGTCCGATTCGGAAAGGCGCTGCGAGGTCCTTGGAAATCAAATGATTATCTTTCGGGCACACAATAGAACTGCATTATTTTTAGCCACTATTCCCTAGCTTGCCAAGGGGGCTGGGATGGGAATTGATATTTTTCGGGCAGATGCTGGAAAACGCCAAAGCAAGACGTTAGAGCACTCGGGTCAATTCCGCATAATTAGGGGATTTATGCTGCAAATGCCTTCTAAGCAACCGATATCGGCTGGAATTGTCATCGTCGCCGCCGGCCGCGGCGAGCGCGCAGGATCCTCCAAGGAAGGCCCCAAGCAATATCGCATGATCGGCGGCAAGCCGGTTATCGTCCATACGCTTGAAAACTTCATGACATGGGAAGCGGCAAAGCAGATCGTCGTCGTCATTCATCCCGATGACGAGGCGCTGTTTGCAAGAGCTTTCCGCCACATCATCTCGGCAACGCCGATCGAAACGGTGCATGGCGGCGCGACCCGGCAGCAATCCGTGCTGGCCGGCCTCAGATACCTCAAGGACAAGCAGATCAGCCACGTGCTGATCCATGATGCCGTGCGGCCGTTCTTCGACCATGAGCTTCTGGATCGTATCGCCGACAGCCTTGGCAACGGCGCGCAGGCGGTGCTGCCGGCGATCCCGGTCACCGATACGCTGAAACGCGCCGACAGCACCGGCACCGTGCTGGCGACGGTTTCGCGCGAGCACCTCTATGCGGCGCAGACGCCGCAATCCTTCGCCTTCGAAACGATCCTCGATGCGCATGAGAAGGCGGCCGCCAGCGGACGAAGTGATTTCACCGACGATGCTTCGATCGCCGAATGGCTGGGCATTCCGGTGACGATCGTCGAGGGCACGGCCGATAACGTCAAGCTGACGGTCAAGGACGATATCGCCATGGCCGACGGCAAGCTGTCGGCTTCGCTGCTTCCGGACGTGCGCACCGGCAACGGCTACGACGTGCACCAACTCGAAGCCGGCGATGGTGTCACACTCTGCGGCGTGTTCATTCCGCATGACCAGAAGCTCAAAGGCCACTCCGATGCCGACGTCGCGCTGCATGCGCTGACGGATGCGCTGCTTGCCACCTGCGGCGCCGGCGATATCGGCGATCATTTCCCGCCGTCCGATCCGCAATGGAAGGGCGCGCCCTCAAAGATCTTCATCGAACACGCTGCCCGGATTGTGCGCGAGCGCGGGGGCACGATCATGAATGCCGATGTCTCGCTGATCGCCGAAGCGCCGCGGGTCGGCCCGCATCGCGACGCCATGCGGGCGAAACTGTCGGATTATCTCGGCATCGATATCGAGCGCTGCTCGGTCAAGGCGACGACCAACGAGACGATCGGCTTCGTCGGCCGGCGCGAAGGCATTGCGGCGATTGCGACGGCAACCGTCGTCTATCGCGGGAGAAAGTGATGAGCCTGTTTCCTCCGGATATCATTTCGGCAGCGCAGACGATCATCCGTGAGTTCACGGCCGCCGGGCTGATGCTCTCGACCGCCGAATCCTGCACCGGCGGGTTGATCGCCGGGGCGCTGACTGAGATATCGGGCTCCTCCGCCGTCGTCGATCGCGGCTTCGTCACCTATACGAATAGCGCCAAAGTGGACATGCTCGGCGTGCAGGCGGAAACGCTGCTGCGCTTCGGGGCGGTCTCCGAGGAAACGGCGCGGCAGATGGTGCATGGCGCCCTCTTCCGCTCGCGCGCCGAGATCGCCGTTGCCGTCACCGGCATTGCCGGCCCCGGCGGCGGATCGGCGGAAAAACCGGTCGGCCTCGTGCACCTCGCCGCCAAATCGCGCACCAGCGCGTTCATCCACCGAAAGATGCTCTATGGCGATATCGGCCGCAGCGAGGTTCGGCTGGCAACGGTCAGGACGGCGCTGGAGATGGTGCATTCGCTCTTCGCCGGCTGAAAGGGTAATCGTCCCGTCAGGCCGCAGCGTAGATCCTGTTTGCCCTGGTCTCGAAGGCTTCGGTGAACATGCGGAAGGCGCGGTCGAACATCGAACCCATCAACGCGCCGAGAATGCGGCTCTTGAACTCGTAATCGATGAAGAAATCGACGGTGCAACCGCCAGTCGGCATCTCCGAGAAGTGCCAGCGATTGTCGAGATATTTGAACGGGCCATCAATATATTTGACCTCGATGACCTGCTCGGCCCGGTTCAGAAGCACCTGTGTGGTGAAGGTCTCGCGGATCGCCTTGTAGCCGACCGTCATATCGGCGACGAGCAGGATCTTGCCGTCGCGCTCCTTGCGGCTTCGAATGGTCAGCGCTTCGCAGAGCGGCAGGAATTCCGGATAGCGCTCGACATCGGCGACGAGATCGAACATCTGTTCGGGCGTGTGCGGGACGGGACGGTGCGTTTCGAATTGCGGCATAGGCGGCAATTAAGCGGGCGCGTGGAGAAGATCAAGAAGCTCGCGCACCTCACGGCGGGATTTTAGCTGGAGAACGGGCACATCAGGACCGTGCTCGGCGATGCCGGAGATAATGCGAGGCACGAACTTGTCTTCGAAGGTCCAGATGAAGCGGACAAACTCCCAATCGATCTTCTCAATGCAACCCGCCGCCATTTCCGGCCGGGTGCGGCCGATCCATCTCACCCACCGACTGACCACGCCCCAGATGCAGAGAAGCCGCGGCATGCGCACCCAGATGACGAAATCGGTGCGCGGTAGCCGAATGTCTAAGGAGGATGGGTTCGTGCCGTCCATTATCCAACGTTCTTCGAGTATCCGGCTGGCGATGATATTTCTCTGCTCGCCCCTGTCGCGCGTCACCCAGCCGGGAAGCCAAAAGACGTCGCGGTCGAGCGAAATATAGGAAAGCCGGAAGCGTGTGGCGATCTTCAACGACAGAGTGGATTTACCGCCGCCCGAGCAGCCCATGACGAGGATGCGGCGTGCTGTACCGATATGCTGCGCAGCCAGTCTGAGATCGGCGATCTGCTGTCGCGGTGTCAGCTCTGCCCTCAGGTCCATCATGCAACTCCCTTGAGCCCATGCGCGAGAACGGCGAAGCGGCGAGCTGCCTTTCGCGATCTTATGATGACAGTGGAATTGAGAAGCCGATAATCCCGAAGTGCTGCTTCGATCAAGGGGGCGGCATCCCGCTCGAAATTCCAGATATAGGCAAGCAAGCCCAGCGAGAGGTGTTCGGGACAGCCGGCAGGCAGCTCGGGACGGTTGCGCCCGAAATAGCGCAAGCCTCTCGATATTGCTCCGTACAGGCAGGCAGATCTGGGCAACCGAAGCCAAATGACGGTTTCGGCACGCGGAAGGCGCAAATGGAAGGAACTGAGCCCGGTTCCATCCATGATCCAGCGTTCTTTCGCCACCGCCTTGGCGATCAGGCTGTCGATCTCGTCGCGCTGCCTCTTTCGCCACCCCGGTAGCCAGTAGAAGTCGCGATCCATCGATATGTAATCAAGGCCGAGCGCTTGCGACAGCCGCTTTGCCAGCGTGCTCTTGCCGCTGCCGGGACAGCCGATCACCAGGATACGGTCGGCTTCGACCAGCGTCGATTTCAATCCGGATGTGCCGTTCATCGTCGATTGCTCAAAGAAAAACCGCGGCAAAAATCGCCGCGGTTCATTCAAAAAGCAAGTACCGGATCTTACTCGGCGGCCATCAGCAGCTTCTTCTCCCGTGCCGCCCGCAATCGCGCGAAGTCGTCGCCGGCATGGTGCGAGGAGCGGGTCAGGGGGCTCGAGGCGACCATCAGGAAACCCTTGCTGTAGGCGACGGTCTCGTAGGACTTGAACTCGTCGGGCGTGACGAAGCTCATGACCTTGTGGTGCTTGCGGGTCGGCTGCAGGTACTGGCCGATCGTCAGGAAATCGACGTCGGCGGTGCGCAGATCGTCCATCAGCTGGAGGACTTCGTTTCGTTCTTCGCCGAGGCCGACCATGATGCCTGATTTGGTGAACATGGTGGGATCGAGTTCCTTCACCCGCTGCAGCAGGCGAATGGAATGGAAGTAGCGGGCGCCGGGGCGAACCGTCAGATAATTGCCGGGCACGGTCTCCATATTGTGGTTGAAGACGTCGGGCTTGGCGGCGACGACCCGTTCCAGCGCTCCAGGCTTCTTCAGGAAGTCCGGCGTCAGGATCTCGATCGTCGTCATCGGCGAGGCCGCCCGGATTGCCCAGATCACCTTTTCGAAGTGCTCGGCGCCGCCGTCTGCCAGGTCGTCACGGTCGACCGAGGTGATGACGACGTGGCTGAGGCCCATCTCCTTGACTGCCTTGGCGACATTCTCAGGCTCGGCCATGTCGAGGGCATTCGGCTTGCCGGTGGCGACATTGCAGAAGGCGCAGGCGCGGGTACAAATCTCGCCCATGATCATGAAGGTCGCGTGCTTCTTGTCCCAGCACTCGCCGATATTCGGGCAACCGGCCTCTTCGCAGACGGTGACGAGCTTGTGCTCCTTCACGATCGCACGCGTCTCGGCATAACCCTTGGAGGTCGGCGCCTTGACGCGAATCCAGTCCGGCTTGCGCATGACTTCCGTGTCCGGGCGATGCGCCTTCTCCGGATGGCGCACACGCTTGGCGTCGGGATTGATCGTGTCGAGGATGGTCACCATTGCAGTTTCAGCTTTCTACCGCCTCTATGCGGCACATCATTCGGATCTAGCGCCGCACCAGTCGCACAAGGAATATCAACAGGCAGGCGCCGAGGAAACCCGTCACGAAGTAACCGAGCCGTCCGCCGACCACCTGGACATGGAACTGCGCGAGGACGGCGCTGGCGACGACCGAGCCGACGATGCCGAGCACGATGTTCAGGAAAATCCCGTATCGCGCTTCCATCAGCTTGCCGGCGAGCCAGCCCGCAAGTCCGCCGATGATGATTGCCGAAATCCAGCCGACGCCTTCCATTCCTGCCCTCTTTTGCCCCTTAAGCGACCGCTCTTGCGATCAGAACCACGATAATGGCGCCGACCGTGGCGTGGATGATCTGCACAACCAGCGCGTTCTCGATGCCCAGCGAAATGCCGAGCGCGCTGAACAGATAACCGCCGACGAAGGCGCCGATGATGCCGCTCAGCAGGCATCTTATCAACCCGCCGCCGCCGACGACCAGACTTGCGAGGAAGCCTGCAACCAGGCCGATCAGCAGAAATACCAGCAACGCCTGCGTCTCCATAGACATGATGATTTCCTTTCGTTTTTCCACCCCGTGATACAGGGCGGATTGGGAAATTATCAAGCATTCAATACACGGCCGTAGGCATCGAGCACCGCTTCCTTCATCGTTTCCGACACGGTGGGATGCGGGAAGATCGTGTGCATCAGCTCTTCCTCGGTTGTTTCGAGGTTCATCGCGACGACGAAGCCCTGGATGAGCTCGGTGACTTCAGCGCCAACCATATGGGCGCCGAGCAGTTCGCCGGTCTTCTTATCGAAGATCACCTTCACCATGCCCTGGTCTTCGCCAAGCGCGATCGCCTTGCCGTTTGCCGCAAAGGAGAAGCGACCGACGCGGATGTCACGGCCCAGCTCCTTGGCTTTGGCTTCGGTGAGGCCGACGGAGGCGACCTGCGGATTGCAATAGGTGCAGCCCGGGACCTTGCCCTTGTCTGTGGGATGAACGTTCGGCAAGCCGGCGATCTTTTCGACGCAGACGACGCCCTCATGCTCTGCCTTGTGCGCCAGCATCGGCGGGCCGGCGACATCGCCGATCGCATAGATGCCGGCGACATTGGTCTTGCCGTAACCGTCGACGACGACGCAGCCGCGGTCGGTCTTCACACCAAGCGCCTCGAGGCCAAGATTTTCGATGTTGCCCTGAACGCCGACGGCCGAAATCAACCGGTCGGCAGTGATCTGCTGTACTTTACCATCGGACGTCTCGACATGTGCGGTGACGCTGCCGGCGCCCTTCTCGACCTTCGAAACCTTGGCGCTGGTGAAGATCTTGAGGCCACGCTTTTCAAGCTGCTTGCGGGCAATCGCGGTGATTTCGGCATCTTCGACCGGCATGATGGTCGGCATGACTTCGACGACCGTCACGTCGACGCCCATCGAGCGATAGAAGCTTGCGAATTCGATGCCGATCGCGCCCGAGCCCATGACGATCAGCGACTTCGGCAGCGCATCCGGCTTCAGCGCCTCGAAATAGGTCCAGATCAGCTTGCCGTCCGGCTCGATGCCGGGCAGCGCGCGCGGGCGGGCGCCGGTGGCGATGATGATGTGCTTGGCGGTATAGGTGCCCTCGCCCTTGACGTTCTTCGGCAGCGGGTGCTGCGGCTCGACGACGGCCTTCGACGACTTGCCGACGACGATCTCGCCGGGCTTGGAAAGCTTTCCTTCGCCCCAGATGATGTCGATCTTGTTCTTCTTCATCAGGAAGCCGACGCCCGCGTTGAGACGGGCAGAGACGGCGCGCGAGCGGCCAACGACGGCCTTGGCATCCGGCTTGACCGTGCCCTCGAGAACGAGACCGTAATCTTTGAAGTGATTTGCATGATCGAGGACTTCGGCCGAGCGCAGCAGCGCCTTTGTGGGTATGCAGCCCCAGTTCAAGCAGATGCCGCCCATATGCTCGCGCTCGACGATCGCGGTCTTGAGGCCAAGCTGGCTGGCGCGAATAGCGGCGACATAGCCGCCGGGACCCGAACCGATGATGATGACGTCGTAGGATTCAGCCATGTGTTTCCTGCCTTTGTTACGCTGCGCTGCGGGTCATGAGCACCCACGCGTGTCTCTTGCTGTTATCGAAGAGCGGCACGGCATCGGCACGCGCAGCCTCCAAGAATCCGTTTCTTCCATAAAGCGACAAAGCCGCTTCGTTATCACTTGCGGTAATGAGACTGACGGAGCGGCGATCGGCCCTTTCGATCTGATCCTCCAGCAATCTGCGTCCGATGCCGATGCCGCGCAGGTGGCGATAGACGCCGAGACTGCCGATGAACCAGCTACCCACAACCGTTTTCTGCAAGGCGAGCATCGGCTCGGTCGCCGGAACTGTCGCCTCGATCTTATCTGTGCCTTCCTCCAGCGCGTGGCCGATCGCCACGCCTGCGACCTCGCCATAGGCCTCGGCGATGACGGCATCCCGCCAGCCGCCGACAGCCTCTTCCTCGCTCATCTTCAGCCGGCCCCGCTCCAGCGGCGTGTCACTCATGCCGGTCGCCACATCGGCGAACCAGAGCCAGGAGGCAAAACCGCGCGAGGCGATATCCGCCAGAATCGCCAGCTCCGAAGCATCCCGCCGTGAGGCCTGCCGGAGGGCGATGAAGGAGGTCATGGTCAGATCCCCAGCATCATCCGCACGATCGATTCCAGCCCGCGTCCGAGCGCACGCGTATTATCCGCATCAAGGTGAATGCCATCGATCGGCGTGGTCTTGGCGACGGAGTTGCCGTCGAAGAAGCCGCAGCCGAGTTCGTCGGCAAGATCACGATAAAGCGTTGCGAGCTTGGCCGATTCCTCGATGCCGCCGGGAAAGGATGCGGCGAAGGGCACATTGCCCGTCGCGCAGATCGCCGGCGGCGCCACGATCAAGATCTCCGGCCCATCGAATTCGAAGGGCCAGGCATGATTGCGGATGAGCCGCACGAGACGGCTGATGCCCTGGCAGGCGGCAAAGGCGGACCCCGCCACGACCGGCTTCATGTCGTTGGTGCCGAGCAGAAGGATGACGAGGTCGAGCGGTGCATGCGTCTGCAGGATCGTCGGCAGGATGCGCGCACCGTTGCGGTCACAATCGGCGAGGTGGTCGTCGAAAGCGGTCGTGCGCCCATTCAGGCCTTCGGCGATGACGCGCGCCTCGCTGCCGAGCGCTGCCTGAAGCACGCTCGGCCAGCGATTCTTGTACTCATGACGGCCGATCGTCTCGGCGTCATAACCCCAGGTCAGCGAGTCACCATAGCAAAGAACGGTCTTGGTCATTTCCGCCTCCGCGCTGCTATCAGACAAGCATGCCCATCGGGTTTTCGATGTAGCCCTTGAAGGCCTGGAGCAGCTCGGCGCCGAGTGCACCATCGACGCAGCGATGGTCGGTCGAGAGCGTGACCGACATCACGGTGGCGATCGCCATTTCGCCCTTCCTGACGACGACCCGCTGTTCGCCTGCGCCGACCGCGAGGATCGTCGCATGCGGCGGGTTGACGACGGCAGCGAAGTTCTTCACGCCCATCATGCCCATGTTCGAGACCGAGCTGGTGCCGCCCTGATATTCCTCAGGCTTCAGCTTGCGGTCCTTGGCCCGCTTGCCGAGATCGCGCATCTCGTTGGAGATCGTCGACAGGGTCTTTTCCTCGGCCTTGCGGATGATCGGCGTGATCAGGCCGCCGGGGATCGAGACGGCGACGCCGACATCGGCGTGCTTGTGCTTGACCATGTTGCTGTCGGTCCAGGAGACATTGGCATCCGGAACGTCGCGCAGCGCCAGCGCCATGGCCTTGATGACCATGTCGTTGACCGAGAGCTTGTAGGCCGGAGCGTTGTCCTTGCGCGGCGCCGCATCGTTCAACTGGGCGCGCAGCGCCAGCAGCGCATCGAGCTCGCAATCGACGCTGACGTAGAAATGCGGGATCGTCTGCTTGGATTCGACCAGGCGCCTGGCGATCGTCTTGCGCATGCCGTCATGCGGCACGAGCTCGTAGGAGCCCGGCTCGAAGAGCTTGAGCACGGCTTCCTCAGAGGCGCCCTTCGGTGCGGCAGCGGCCGGAGCCGGCGCAGCAGCCTGCGGGGCGGCAGCGGGTGCAGGCGCAGCAGCAGCCTTGGCGCCACCGCCGGCAACAGCCGCCTCGATGTCGCTCTTGACGACGCGGCCATGCGGGCCGGAGCCTGTCACTGCCGAAAGGTCGATGCCGGCTTCCTTGGCCAGACGGCGGGCGAGCGGCGACGAGAAGGTGCGGTTGCCATCAGCCGAAACCGATGCGGGTGCAGCGGCAGGTGCCGGTGCTGCAGCCGGAGCGGTTTGGGCCGGAGCCGGTGCAGCCTCGGCCTTCGGCGCAGGCGCGGCTTCAGCCTTGGGCGCCGGAGCGGCAGAACCCGCACCGTTTGCGGCAGCGGCGACATCCTCGCCATCGGCGGCGAGAACCGCAATCAGCGCGTTGACCTTGACGCCTTCGGTGCCGGCGGCAACGACGAGCTTGGCGACCGTGCCTTCATCGACGGCTTCGACTTCCATCGTCGCCTTGTCGGTCTCGATCTCGGCGATCACATCGCCTGATTTGACCTTGTCGCCTTCCTTGACCAGCCACTTGGAAAGATTGCCTTCTTCCATGGTCGGAGAGAGGGCGGGCATCGTGATATTGATCGGCATCGAGCTGCCCTCCCCTTATTTGTAGCAAACAGCCTTCACCGCATCGACGACTTCGCCGACGTTCGGAAGTGCGAGCTTTTCGAGATTGGCGGCGTAGGGCATCGGAACGTCCTTGCCCGCAATCGTCAGGATCGGCGCATCGAGATAATCGAAGGCCTGCTGCATGACGCGGGTGGCGATTTCGGTGCCGACCGACGATTGCGGATAACCTTCCTCGACGGTGACCAGACGGCCGGTCTTCTTCACCGATTCGATAACGGTCGGCAGGTCCATCGGGCGAATGGTGCGAAGGTCGATCAGTTCGACGTCGATGCCGATCTTTTCGAGTTCGGCCGCCGCCTTGGTCGCATAAGTCATGCCGATGCCGAAGGAGACCACCGTGACGTCCTTGCCCGGGCGATGGATGCGGGCCTTGCCGATCGGCAGGACGAAATTGTCGAGCTTCGGCACATCGAAGTGCTGACCGTAGAGAATTTCGTTCTCGAGGAAGATCACCGGATTCGGATCGCGGATCGCAGCCTTCAGCAGGCCCTTGGCGTCGGATGCCGTGTAAGGCATGACGACCTTCAGGCCGGGGATTGCGGAGTACCAGGCAGCATAGTCCTGGCTGTGCTGGGCGCCGACGCGAGCTGCGGCACCGTTCGGGCCGCGGAAGACGATCGGAGCGCCCATCTGGCCGCCGGACATATAGAGCGTCTTGGCGGCGGAGTTGATGATGTGGTCGATCGCCTGCATGGCGAAGTTGAAGGTCATGAATTCGACGATCGGGCGAAGGCCAGCCATGGCAGCGCCGACGCCGACGCCGGCAAAGCCGTGCTCGGTGATCGGCGTATCGATGACGCGGCGGGGGCCGAATTCCTGCAGCAGGCCCTGCGTGACCTTGTAGGCGCCCTGATATTCGGCAACTTCTTCGCCCATGACGAAGACGTCTTCATTGGCGCGCATTTCCTCGGCCATGGCGTCGCGGAGCGCTTCGCGCACGGTCGTCGACACCATTTCGGTGCCGGCAGGAATTTCGGGGTCATTCGGAACGACGGCCTTCGGCTCGGCCGGAAGCGGCGCGGAGGCCGAACCGGTTTCGGTCGGCTTCTCTTCCTGGGCAACGGCAGGCGCGGCTGCTGCGGCCGGCTTGGCGGCGGAGAGATCGGCGGCGGATTCGCCATCCTGCAGCAGCACGGCGATCTTGGTGTTGACCTTGACACCTTCGGTGCCGGCATCGACGAGCAGCTTGCCGATGACACCTTCATCGACGGCTTCGACTTCCATCGTCGCCTTGTCGGTTTCGATTTCGGCGATCACGTCGCCTGAGGTGACCTTGTCACCTTCCTGCTTCAGCCATTTGGACAGCGTGCCTTCTTCCATCGTCGGAGAGAGGGCGGGCATGAGGATATCGATAGGCATGGGTTCCCTCCCCCGATTAGAGCAGAATGTCGGTGTAGAGCTCGGATGCATCCGGCTCCGGATCGGCCTGGGCGAAGTCGGCGCTGTCGGCGACGATGTCGCGGACATCCTTGTCGATCGCCTTCAGATCGTCTTCGGAGGCCCAGCCCTTTTCGATGAGGCGCGCCTTGACCTGTTCGATCGGGTCATGCTCGGAGCGCATCTTCTGCACTTCGTCCTTGGAGCGATACTTCGCCGGATCGGACATGGAGTGACCGCGATAACGATAGGTCAGCATTTCGAGAATGATCGGGCCCTTGCCGGAGCGGCAATGTTCGAGCGCCTCGTCGGCCGCCGCCTTGACGGCGCGAACGTCCATGCCATCGACCTGAATGCCGGGGATGCCGAAGCCGGAGCCGCGCAGCGAATAGTTCGACTGCGCCGTGGCGCGGGCGGTCGAGGTGCCCATGGCGTAACGGTTGTTCTCGACGATATAGACGATCGGCAGTTTCCAGAGAGCCGCCATGTTGAAGCTCTCGTAAACCTGGCCCTGGTTGGCAGCGCCGTCGCCGAAATAGGCGATCGAGACATTGCCGTTGCCGCGGTAGCTGTTTGCGAAAGCCAGACCGGTTCCGAGCGAGACCTGGGCCCCGACGATGCCGTGACCGCCGTAGAAATGCTTCTCTTTCGAGAACATGTGCATCGAGCCGCCCTTCCCGTGGGAATAGCCGCTGCGGCGCCCGGTCAGTTCCGCCATGACGCCACGCGCTTCCATGCCGGTCGCCAGCATATGGCCGTGGTCGCGATAGGCGGTGATGACCTGGTCGCCTTCCTTCTGCGCCATCTGCATGCCGACGACGACAGCTTCCTGACCGATGTAGAGGTGGCAAAAGCCGCCGATGAAGCCCATGCCGTAAAGCTGACCGGCCTTCTCCTCGAAGCGGCGGATCAGCAGCATTTCGCGATAGGCCTTGAGCTCCTCATCGCGATCGAAGTCGGCTACCGGGCCTCCATTCGATGCTTTGGCTGCGGGTTTTGCTGCAGTTTTGCGGCTGGAAACGGTCGCGGTCTTTCGCGGCGCCATTCAACCCTCCCTATGGGTTTGTCGGTTCTTGGTGGCGCGTACCATAGGGAAGAAATATGACCACAGCAATGCCATAATTGCATGGCTCGTATTCGGCGCTAAATCGTTGATAAAACGCCTGAAATTCCAATTAACCTGTTTCCGGTTAATTGGAATAATGGTTGAATATGACGATCTCGTCCGCGCGCGACACATTGAGCTGATAGCGCGCTTTTTCGTCCAGCATGTCCTTGTCGAGCGAGCCGTCACTGAGCAGCGCGACCTGATTTTCCAGATGTTCGCGCTTCGTCTTCAAGACTGCAAGCTCTTTTTCACGCGCGACACGCTGGTGCTCGAACGCTTCCGTCGCGCGCAGGCCGTAATCGCCGTGAATGCAGTGATAACCGAAATAGGAAAGGAAGGCGACCGTCATGGCCGGAATGACGAAGCGGCCGAGCTTTCTCTTCTTATGATGCTTTGTCCACATACACGCATGCTCTTGAACGCATTACCAATTCGCTCAATCTACAGCGCAGAGATTAACCGTTCGTTGACTCTAAAAAAGAGCAACAAAAAACCCGCGCCGGAGAGGCGCGGGTCGAACCGTTGAAAATCAGATGCGATCAGCCGCGAATGATCGAGCGGCCGGCATACTGGGCCTGAGGACCGAGGCCTTCTTCGATACGGATCAGCTGGTTGTACTTGGCAAGACGGTCGGAACGCGACAGCGAGCCGGTCTTGATCTGACCGCAGTTGGTGGCGACCGCGAGATCGGCGATGGTCGAATCTTCCGTTTCGCCGGAGCGGTGAGACATGACGGCGGTATAGGCTGCCTTGTGCGCCGTGTTGACGGCGTCGAGGGTTTCGGTCAGCGAGCCGATCTGGTTGACCTTGACGAGGATCGAGTTGGCGACACCCATGCGGATGCCATCGCGAAGGCGGGCAGAGTTGGTGACGAAGAGATCGTCGCCGACGAGCTGGGTCTTCTTGCCGGTCAGGTCGGTCAGCGTCTTCCAGCCATCCCAGTCGTCCTCAGCCATGCCGTCCTCGATCGAGATGATCGGGTACTTGGCGGCGAGTTCGGCCAGATATTCGGCCATGGCGCCCGATTCGAGCGTGCGGCCTTCCCCTTCGAGAACATATTTGCCGTCCTTGAAGAATTCCGTCGAGGCGCAATCGAGGCCGAGGTAGATGTCCTCACCCGGCTTGTAGCCGGCTTTTTCGACCGACTTGACGATGAAGTCGAGGGCTTCGGAAGCGCTCTTCAGGCCCGGTGCGAAACCGCCTTCGTCGCCGACATTGGTGTTGTGGCCCTGTGCGGCAAGTTCCTTGCGGAGCGTATGGAAGACTTCCGAACCCATGCGCACGGCTTCGGCGATCGTATCGGCGCCGACCGGCAGGATCATGAATTCCTGGAAATCGATCGGGTTGTCGGCATGGGCGCCGCCGTTGATGATGTTCATCATCGGCACCGGCAGCAGGCTGGCGGAAGCGCCGCCGACATAACGGTAGAGCGGCAGGCCGGAGGCCTGGGCGGCAGCCTTGGCGACGGCGAGCGACACGCCGAGGATGGCGTTGGCGCCGAGGCGCGACTTGTTCGGCGTGCCGTCCAGCTCGATCATGATGTTGTCGATCTGGATCTGGTTTTCGGCGTCGATGCCGCCGATCGCATCGAAGATCTCGGTGTTGGCGGCATCGACCGCCTTCTGGACGCCCTTGCCGAGGTAGCGCTTGCCGCCGTCGCGCAGTTCGACCGCCTCATGCGCGCCCGTCGAGGCGCCCGAGGGAACAGCCGCGCGGCCCATGCTGCCGTCTTCGAGATAGACATCGACTTCGACGGTGGGATTGCCACGGCTATCGAGAATCTCGCGGGCGATGATATCGGTGATTGCAGTCATGGGTTCTTCCTGCTCAGTGGGTGATAAGTCGTTCGAAACCTGTCTTAATCGAAGGCGAGCAAATTACAATGCCGCAATTGCCAGCCTTCGAACCAGCGTTCCGATGTGGACGAAAGCGCGTCGCGATCTCTAACATTCGCATGGTCCGCGCTTTGCTCTTTGGTTTTGCGCGACATGCTTATAGCGCGATCATGTCAGACTGTTGAACGTCAAGCTGGGTAATCAGGCCTTGGCGACCGCATCGAAGGCAAGCAGCTTTTCGAGGAGCCGCGGCATGTCCTTGAGATAGACCATGTTCGGTCCGTCGGAAGGCGCATTGTCGGGGTCCTGATGGGTTTCGAGGAAGACGCCGGCAATGCCGGTCGCCACCGCTGCGCGCGCCAGCGTTTCAACGAATTCCCGCTGGCCGCCCGAGGAATCGCCCTGCCCGCCCGGCTGCGCCACGGAATGGGTGGCGTCGAAAACAACGGGAGCACCCATCGACGCCATGATCGGCAGCGAACGCATGTCGGAAACCAGCGTGTTGTAGCCAAACGAGGCGCCGCGCTCGCACAGCAGCACGTTCGGATTGCCGCTGGCGTTAAGCTTCTTCAGGACGTTTTTCATATCCCAGGGAGCGAGGAACTGGCCCTTCTTGACATTGACGACGCGGCCGGTATTGGCGGCGGCGATGAGAAGATCGGTCTGGCGGCAAAGGAAGGCCGGGATCTGCAGGACATCGACGGTCTTTGCCACCTCGGCGCATTGTTCGGCGGTATGAACGTCGGTCAGGACGGGAAAGCCGAATTCCTTCTTGAGGTCGGCAAAGATCTCCATGCCCTTTTCAATGCCGATGCCGCGTTCGGCCGAAAGCGAAGTGCGGTTTGCCTTGTCGAAGGAGCTCTTGTAGACGAGGCCGATGCCGAGCTTTCCGCAAAGCTCCTTCAGCGTGCCGGCCACCATGAAGGCGTGGTCGCGGCTCTCCATCTGGCAAGGGCCGGCAATCAGCGACAGGCGGCCGGTGTTGGAAAAGGTGACCTGGCCCTGGCCCTCGCCGATCTTGACTTGGGAATTCGTATCTGTGCTCATCGTGTTTCCTCGAAGGCGAAAAGCGTGCCCTGCCCGGGCGCGGGCTTCACCAGAATGCGATTGTTCTTGCGCGTATATGTCACCCCGTTAGCAGCCAAATGCGCTTCTGTCACGGCAAGATCGGCGACAGCGAAGAGAATCGCCCGGCCGCGCAGGCCGCGGTCGGCGGATGGGACAGCGACCTCGAAATAGGCCTCCAAACCCTCCGGCGTCATCAGGCTGATTTTCACATTCGACGCCGCGATCGTGACGCCGAAACCGGTTTTCTCGACTGCCGATTGCGCGCTGGCAAGACTGACGAAGGCGGCGAAGGCAGCCGCATCGGGCGCGCAAAGCACCACCTCGGCAATGCCGGTGACGCCATTGGCATGCGCCTCCAGCGCGCTGCGGTCGGCCGGCAGCGGATTGACGCGCTCGACGGTGAAGAGAAAGAGATCGGGCGCGCGCAGGTCGCCGGCAAAGGCCAGCCTGAAGCCGGCAATGCTCTCAGAACCATCCGGCATCGTCATCGGCCGGCTGAACGCCAGCATCTCGCCGGCGCTCGCTCCGTCGCCGACGAAATTCCGATGATCGATATCGGCATCCTCGCTGCCGAAGGCCACCGCCGAAAGCCCTTCCTCGCCGCAGCGGAATCGGAAGGCGCGGTTGCGGGCGGTGAAGACATTGCCTTGCCGCGCCGATGCTTCACTTTCCCTAACGCTCGCAATCCCGAGCGGCTCCAGATAGGTCTTATCGGCAAAAAAGACGCAGGCATTCTCCGTTCCGAAGGGATGACGCGCATCGGCGGCAACGGTAAAGCCCAGCTTGCCGAGCCTCTCGCGCGCCAGATCGATATTGACGACCGGCAGCACGACATGATCCAGCGGGCGTGGTTTGGCGGAATGCTCGTTCATGATATCCCCTCTCCTGACACGGCAGAGATGTGCGACAGTGCCGCCCAAGGCAAGACTTGTCGGCCAATCCGGCAAATGAAAATAAAAATCTCAACGAGTTGGCGCCAAGTTTTACGGAAATTTAGCTACTTGCGGAACACATATGGAACATATAGTGTCTGTTCTGGATTTGTTTCAATCACGAGGTCACAACGTCGATGCTCACGCGCAAACAACAGGAGCTTCTCCTCTTCATTCATGAGCGCATGAAGGAATCCGGCGTTCCGCCGTCTTTCGACGAAATGAAGGACGCCCTGGATCTCGCTTCGAAGTCCGGGATTCACCGGCTGATTACGGCGCTCGAGGAGCGTGGCTTCATTCGCCGCCTACCGAACCGGGCCCGCGCACTCGAGGTCATCAAGCTTCCGGAGGCCTATAGCCCCAGCATCCAGCCCCGGCGCGGCTTTTCGCCGAGCGTCATTGAGGGCAGCCTGGGCAAGCCCCGGTCGGTCGCCACTCCCGCTCCTGCAAAACCCGTCGCCGACAATGGCAACTCAGTCTCCGTGCCGGTCATGGGCCGCATCGCCGCCGGCGTTCCGATCTCGGCAATCCAGAACAACACCCACGACATCGTCGTTCCGGCCGATATGCTCGGCTCCGGTGAACACTACGCGCTGGAGGTCAAGGGTGATTCGATGATCGACGCCGGCATTTTCGACGGCGACACCGTGATCATCCGCAATGGCAGCACCGCAAGCCCTGGCGACATCGTCGTTGCTCTCGTCGACGACGAAGAAGCGACACTCAAACGCTTCCGCCGCAAGGGCGCCTCGATCGCGCTGGAAGCGGCCAACCCGGCTTACGAGACCCGGATCTTCGGGCCAGACCGCGTCAAGGTGCAGGGCAAACTCGTCGGCCTTATTCGCCGCTATCACTAACACCCTGGCCGGTTTCGACAAAGCTGTTGCTGCGCCAGTCATAGGCGCGATGGCGGATCCATGGCCGCCACAGATCATCGAATGCGGTTGTGACCTCCATGCCGGCCTCCGCGAAGCGCAGCTCGACGGAACCGGTCCGGCGCAACGTCTCGCCGGTGAAGAGCGTCGCGCCTGAGCGGCAGCTGTTGAAACGCAGGCGGACCGACGTTACCACGATATCGGCCGCATCGCAGGCCGGAGCGAGATAGGCGGCATTGTCGATGACGGCGACCACATGACCGTTGCCAAGCCTTGATATGCACCAGGCCTTCTTGACGCAGGAAAAGCGGTTTGCGTCACCGCCGGCTGCAGCCGCCCGCATCGCCGCCCTCGCTTCGTTCTGCTGATCGCGGGAGAGCTTGACGCGGCGGTCCTCTCCCGCTGGCGGGACAGCAGGACCATCCAGCATCTTCGGCGGGTCATGCGCCGGCAGGACCAGCGCGCGCTGCCATTGGTCGAAGATGAAATCCGGCGGGTTTTCACGGTTGGAGGCCATTGCCGCCGCCTCGACGACCGCGACGAGACTGCCATCTTCCGAAATCACCAGATCCGGCGGCCGGGGAACCGGCAGAAGCAGCAGGATGAGCGTTGCGGCTGACATGATCGACGTGCCCATATGGCGCAGCCGAGTGCGGAGCAGCGTCAGCAGCAGGAAGCCTGCCACGGCGACCGCGAAATACCAGGCGGGCAAGCGGCCGATGCCGATGTCGCCACCCCAGCCGGACACGGTCTTGGCGACGGCGATCACCAGATCGAGGCCGAATCCGACAATCTTCCAAGGCAAAACGTCCAGACCGAAAGGCATGAGCAGCATCGCCAGCAACCCGGCCGGCATGATGATGAAGGAGATGATCGGCATCGTCGCGAGGTTTGCCGGCAGGCCGTAGGCGGTCAGGCGATGAAAATGCTCGATCGAAAACAGTGCGGTGGAGAAACCGCCGATCAGCGAGGTCAGGAAGACACCGCCGAAGAACCCCGCAACCGCGACGAAAGGCCTGACGATCGGCAGCTTCAGGAAGGCATTCTCGCGGACGCGCCGATCCTTCCACAGCTGATAGCCCGACACGAGCGCCAAGGTTGCGGCAAAGGACATCTGGAAGCTCGGACCCAGGACCTCGGACGGCGAAATGGCGAGGATGACGAGCGCGGAGAGAGCGACATTGCGCAGGCTGATCGACGGCCGGTCGAAGAAGACGGCAATCAGCATGATGGCCATCATGATGAACGCGCGCTCGGCCGAGACCGCGAAGCCGGAGATCAGGAAATAGGCCGTGACGGCGATGAGCGCGCCGGCGGCGGCGATCTTCTTCGTCGGATAGGCCTGGGCGACGCCGGGAAAGAGGCTGAGCAGCATCCGGAAGCCGACGAAGAAGATGCCGGCCGACAGCGCCATGTTGAGGCCGGAGATGGCGATGATATGCGCCAGACCGGACTGGCGCAGCGCCTCCGTGGTCGCATTCGAGATGGCGCGCCGTTCGTCCGTCACCAGAGCAGCGGCAAAAGCGCCGGTGTCGCCGGGCAGAATCGATCGGATGCGGTCGCCGATGCCGCTGCGCAGCCGGTAAAGCCATTCGAGCAGGGCTTCCGCCGTCGATCTGGCAGCCTGCGGGCCCGCCTGCAAATCGACTTTCGTCGGCGCGCCGTAGAAGAAACCATTGGCGCCGATGCCATCGAAATAGGCCCCGAAAGAGAAGTCGTTGAGCTCTGGAAGTGCTGGGCCTGACGGCGGTGTCAGCCGAGCCCTGCCGGTGATGATGTCACCGATCTCGAAAGGCGCGTCGGCGCCGCGGGCGATCGCGGTTATCCGTTCCGGCGGCCGCTTCACCTGCGGCGCCTCGGTGCCGGTGACGGCCAGAATGTAGCGCCACCGGCCGCGACCATCGCCTTCGCGCCGTTCGACACGGCCGGTCACCGTCGTCGTCACGGCGGAGTCGAGGATCACGGTCGAAGCCCGCCAGCTTTCGAACTCCGCCGAGACCATGCCACCGGCCACAAGTGCAAGCGCCAGCAGGACGGTCCGCAATGCCGCCCGCATACGGCTGGCGATCAGAACCGCGGTCGTCAGCACCAACAGGCAGAGCAGCGGTGCAATGACCGGAAAATCCGATGCTCCAAGAAACCAGAAGGCTGATCCGGCGCCGAGAAAGACCGGCGAGAATAGCAGCAGGCGGCCATGATCCGCCTCCTCGCCCAGCATGCGCCTGCCGGCACGCAGCGATTGCGAGGCCAAAGCCGGCAGGCGATGGCGCAGCGGTGTCGCCGACTGCGTCCTTGCCGGCCGCGACACCACGGCAGGGGGAGAAAAACCGGAGGTATCGGCAAGGCCGGCGCCTGCTTCCGGCCGCAATTCGACTGTCGTCAATTCCTGCATCCGCCGCCCAAGCTCACCCGCCAAGGCGGCCAGAATGCAACCTCCCATCAAATCCGGCAAGAATAATCGATTGAAATATGAGGGAAAATCGCGAGTGCCAAAAGACCAGTCGAATCATCAGCTTCCGATATGCACGCGGCTCATCGCTGCAGTGCCTAAAAGGTGATACCGCAATGCACAAAATGCCGTCACGGTAACTTGGCATTAGCTTCGCGATCATATAGCTATCGGTGAGGACGCTTAACCCCTATGGCGCTTTTAAGGCGCCACCGCCATTTCGGAGGATCAGCATGACGGATCAAAGCGCTACAATAAAAATCGGTGACAAATCTGTCGACCTTGCCGTCAAAAGCGGCACGATCGGCCCGAGCGTCATCGATATCGGTGCCCTCTACAAGAACACGGCTTCCTTCACGTACGATCCGGGTTTTACCTCGACCGCATCCTGTGAATCGAAAATCACCTACATCGACGGCGACGAAGGTGTTCTGCTGCATCGCGGCTATCCGATCGAGCAGCTCGCCGAGCATGGCGACTTCCTGGAAGTCTGCTACCTGCTTCTCTACGGCGAACTGCCGACCACCGCGCAGAAGAAGGATTTCGATTATCGCGTCACGCACCACACCATGGTGCATGAGCAGATGAGCCGCTTCTTCACCGGCTTCCGCCGCGATGCACATCCGATGGCCGTCATGTGCGGCTGCGTCGGCGCGCTGTCGGCCTTCTATCACGACTCCACGGACATCACCGATCCGCACCAGCGCATGGTCGCCAGCCTGCGCATGATCGCCAAGATGCCGACGCTCGCCGCCATGGCCTACAAATACCATATCGGCCAGCCCTTCGTTTATCCGAAGAACGACCTCGACTATGCGTCGAACTTCCTGCGCATGTGCTTTGCCGTGCCTTGCGAGGAATATGTGGTCAATCCGGTGCTTGCCCGCGCCATGGACCGCATCTTCATCCTGCATGCCGATCACGAGCAGAACGCCTCGACCTCGACCGTCCGTCTCGCCGGTTCGTCGGGCGCCAACCCGTTCGCCTGCATCGCGGCCGGCATCGCCTGCCTCTGGGGGCCTGCACATGGCGGCGCCAACGAAGCAGCGCTGAACATGCTGAACGAAATCGGCACAGTCGACCACATCCCGGAATATATCGCCCGCGCCAAGGACAAGAACGACCCGTTCCGCCTGATGGGCTTCGGCCACCGCGTCTACAAGAACTATGATCCGCGCGCCAAGATCATGCAGAAGACGACGCATGAAGTGCTGGGCGAACTCGGCATCAAGGACGATCCGTTGCTCGAAGTGGCGATGGAGCTGGAGCGCATCGCGCTCACCGACGAATATTTCATCGAGAAGAAGCTCTATCCGAATATCGACTTCTATTCCGGCATCACGCTGAAGGCGCTCGGCTTCCCCACGACCATGTTCACCGTGCTCTTCGCGCTCGCCCGCACCGTCGGCTGGATCGCGCAGTGGAACGAGATGATCGAGGATCCGGAACAGCGCATCGGCCGTCCGCGCCAGCTCTATGTCGGCGAACCCAAGCGCGACTATATCCCGGTTTCGAAGCGCTGATCGCTTCAAAGCCTAAAAGAAAACCCGGTCAGAAACGGCCGGGTTTTTTCTTTTTCAGGACATCGAGAAGGATCTCGGCGGCATGCTCGCCAGGCGGCTTTTCGGTCTGCATGCGCTGCCAGATAAGGTCATAGCCTTCCTTCATCGCCTTCAGCTGGTAGGTATCGGCCGACAGCCTTTCCATCCAGCGGGCGAGACTGGCGCCGCGAACGATATCGTTGAGATATTCCGGCACGACCGCGTAATCGGCGATCAGGTTTGGCAGCGCGCCTGTCCAGGTCTTGATGGTTGATGTCAGCAACCGCATGATCCAGTCGACCTTGTAGGCGGAGACGACGGGCACATCGGCAAGCGCCAGCTCAAGAATGACAGTTCCGGATGCCGCCATGGCTGCATCGGTTTCGGCGAAGGCTTTCCATTTCGCTTCCGCACCGACGACGATCTCCGGTTTTACCGCCCACCCCGCCGTCATTTCGCGGACAAGCGCCTCCTTGTGCGTCACCGTCGGCAGAATGAAGCGCATCGGCCCATTGCGGGCAACAAGCTCCTTCGCTGCGGCCTCGAAATAAGGCACGAGATTCTTGATCTCGGATGAACGCGAACCGGGAAGAAGAAGGATCGGGCCGTTGCCGGGCTGCCTGCCGGCGCGCAGCCGCCGCGCTTCGAGCAATGCCGGATCGGCAATCAGGCGATGGCCGACATAAGTCGTCTCCGGGCCGCCAAGCGTGCGCATCACTTCCGGCTCGAAGGGCAGAACGGCGAGCACATGATCGACATAGGCGAGCATGCGCGTGGCGCGATATTCCTTCCAGGCCCAGACGCTCGGACAGACATAATTGACAACAGGCAGATCGGGCAGCGCGGTGCGGACGCGCTTTGCAACGCGATGGGTGAAATCCGGGCTGTCGATGATGAGAAGAATGTCCGGCCTTGCGGCGATGATTTCAGCCGTCGTCCGGCGGATCAAGGTATAGAGCTTTGGCAGCCGGCTCAGCACCTGGGTGATGCCCATGATCGACAACTCGGAGAAATCGAACAGCGATCTCAGGCCTTCTGCTTGCAGCGCCTCGCCGCCGACGCCGACCAGTTCCACCGGTCCGCTATGAATCCGTTTCAGGGCGGCGATGAGATCGGCGCCGAGCAGATCCCCCGACACCTCACCGGCAATGACGGCGATCTTCAGCGGCGCCCCGTTCATACAAGCCCCCATGCCGGCAGGCCGCGATCGATGCCGCAGACGAAAAGCCCGGCCTCGTCGGCGGCCTTGATGACGGCGGCGCGATCGAGCACCAGTGAACGGCCGGCCTCAACGGCGACACCGGCAAGGCCGGCTTTCCTCGCGTTCAGCACCGTGGATACGCCGATCGCCGGCAGATCGGCGCGGATATCCTGCTGCGGCTTGCAGAGCTTGACGAGTGCGCCGCGGCGGCGTGGCGAGATGCGTCCGGCGGCTCTGAGACCCGTCACGCGGTCCAGCATCTCATCCGTGCCTTCAAGACCCTCCAGCGCGACGACACGCCCGCCGATGCTGACGGCGCCCTGCCCGACATCGAGCCGGCCGAGCATTTCGGCGGCTTCGCCAGCACGGCTGATATCACGCCGGTCGTCCTCGCCGGGCGCCACAGCACCAAGCGGGCCGACGGAGGCAAGCAGGTCGGGGGCGATTTCATGGGCGCCAACGACGCGGCGGCCGTTTCCCTCTATCAGGCGGATCACCATCTGCAGAACCGTATCGTCGCCGCCGGACAGCAAGGTGCGGATGGCGGCCGGCACTTTCATCAGGATGCGCAGCGTCGGGCGCACCTCGCGCCATTCCGGGCGGCGGCGCACACTGCCCGACATCACGACACGGCCAATGCCATACCGGTTGAGCAACCCATCGAGGGCGGCGAAATCGCCGATGCCGATGACAGCGTGGTCATAGCCTTCCCAACGCCGGTCGCTTTCGTCCTTCAGCGCGACGATGACCGGATTTTCGCCGGCGGCGCGCGCGGCTTCGGCGACATAGGAAGGCAGAAGACCGCCGCCGGCGATAATCGCCAGCCGGCCCGCAGCGGTTTCGCCGGAAAATGTCACGGGCTAGCCCTTCTGCCCCCGGGTCGGCGAGGACAAGGCGCGGTCGCTATCGGCGGCGATGAAGTCGAGAATGTGGACCACCTGCTCGCAATCGGCATATTCGTCGCGGATGGCGGCGGCGTTTTCGCGGACGGAGCCCGTTCCTTCAAAGATCGCCTTGTAGGCGCGACGCACCCGGTGAATGACGGCGCGGTCGATGCCGGCGCGCGTCATGCCGACGACGTTGAGGCCGCTCAGCAGCCCGGGATTGCCGTTCAGCATGCCGTAGGGAATGACGTCGTAACTGACCGCCGAGAGCCCGCCGACGAAGGCCTGACGGCCGACACGGGTGAACTGGTGAACGGCAGAACCGCCGCCCAGAATGACACGATCCTCGATGACGACGTGGCCGGCGAGCATGACGTTGTTCGACATGATCACGTGATTGCCGACGCGGCAGTCATGCGCAACGTGGGAATTGGCGAGGAAGAGGTTGTTGTCGCCGACGATCGTCTGGCCACCGAAGTCGGAGGTGCCGGTATTCATCGTCACGCCTTCGCGGATCGTGCAGTTGGCGCCGACCGTCAGCGTCGTCTCCTCACCGCCGTGATGCACGCTCTGCGGATCGCCGCCGATGACGGCCATCGGGAAGATGCGCGTGCCCTTGCCGATCACGGTGCGGCCGGTAACGACCGCATGCGACAAAAGCTCGACATTCGCATGCAGGACGACGTGCGACCCGACATGGCAGAAGGGACCGATCTTGACGCCCTCACCGATAACGGCACCGTCTTCGACGGCGGCCATCGGATGAATAAGGGCGCTTTCGGCGATATTGCTCATGCCTGATCCTTACGAACGATCATCGCGCCGATATCGGCCTCGGCGACAAGCGCGCCGTCAACCTTGGCGTCGCAATGGAATTTCCAGATATTGCCGCGCTGCTTGTGTTTCTTGACATGGAATTCAACGCGATCGCCGGGCACGACGGGCTTGCGGAAGCGCGCATTCTCGATGGTCATGAAATAGACGAGGTTGCCCGGCTGGCCTTCCTTCTTGGCACAGATCGCGCCCGCAGTCTGAGCCATGCCTTCGATCAGGAGAACGCCCGGCATGATCGGAGCTTCCGGAAAATGGCCGGTGAAATGCGGTTCGTTCGCCGTGACGTTCTTGATGCCGATCGCGCTGTTGTCGCCGTCGATCTCGATGATCTTGTCGACCAAGAGGAAGGGGTAACGATGCGGCAGCAGCTTCATGATCTCGATGATGTCAGCCGAAGAAAGCGTTGTCGTGGCTTCCTCAGTCATTTTGCTTGCCTCCAGGTTTACTCTCGCGCTGCTTGGTCTTGGACATCAGCTGCGCAGCCTCTCTCAGATAGTCTTTTAGCGGGCGCGCGGGTACGCCGCCATATTGCCCGCCGGCGGCAAGGTCGGTCATGATACCGCTTTTGGCGGCGATCTGCACGCCGTCGCCGATCGTCACATGCCCCTTGATGCCGACCTGGCCGCCGATCTGCACGCCATTGCCGATCTTTGTGCTGCCGGCGATGCCGACCTGGGCGACGACGGCACAGTGGCGGCCGATCTGAACGTTGTGGCCGATCTGAACCTGGTTGTCGATTTTGGTGCCTTCGCCGATCACCGTATCGTCCATGGCGCCGCGATCGATCGTGGTGTTGGCGCCGATCTCGACATTGTCCTGGATGATCACCCGGCCGATCTGGACGATCTTGATCATACCGCGCGGGCCCGGGGCATAGCCGAAACCATCCTGGCCGATGCGGGCGCCGTTGTGAATGATGACGCCATTGCCGATCAGCGCGCAGAGAATGCTCGCGCCGGCCGCAATCGAACAATCCCGGCCGATCTTGACGCCCGGGCCGATGATGCTGTGCGCACCGATGCGCGTCCCCTCGCCGATCTCGGCATGCGCACCGATGACGGCCATCGGCTCGACGATCACACCTTTTTCGAGCTTGGCGCTCGGATCGATCACAGCACTTGGCGCGATCTCGCTTTCACTGGAAAAGACGACCGGGCGCAAGGCCGCGGGATAAAACAGACCGCCCGCCATCGCAAAGGCTGCGTGCGGATTGGACGACAGAATGACCGGAATGTGCTCGGGGATGAGATCGACGAGCGCCTTGTCGCAGATCACCGCAGAGGCTTCGCATGTCGCCAGCTCATCGCGGCTGCGGCGCGACAGGATATAGCAGACATCGCCTGCCCGGGCCCGGTTGAGGGGAGCCACGGATCTGACGATGACATCGGCATGATCGGGATTGGCGAGTTCTGCCCCAAGAAACTCTGCCAGCTCAGCGAGCTTCAGACCTTCATGGGGCAGAAAAAAAACGTTTTGCTCCATCGGCAATGCTCCAGAACGGAATTGAGTCTTACAGTTCCGGACTGCCGATATCAGAATTGGTTGTTGATGCCAAACTTGAAGTTCTGCGTCTTGTCGAAGTCTTCCTTGAGGACCGGGATTGCGTAATCCAGACGCAATGCACCGAAGGGAGACTGCCAGACAACACCGACACCGACGGAAGCGCGCAGCGAAGCACTGGTGCCCTCCGCTTGATCGGAGCCGAGAAGCTCGACATCATTGCCAAACAGCGTGCCGGCATCGGCAAAGACGGCGCCGCGCAGGTTGAAGTCACGCGGGAAGCCAGGCATCGGGAAGGTCGCTTCCGCCGACGCCGTGAAATAGGTCGTGCCACCGAGCGGGTCATCATTATCCCCGCTGATGCGTGGGCCGATCCCCTTGTTCTCGAAGCCACGAATATCGCCGTTGGTCAGGGTGAACTGATCGAAGACATTCAGGTGGTCGCCGAGGGGGACGACATAACCCGCCGAAGCCGAGACCGAGCCGATGATGTCGGCATCGTCGGCGAGCAGATGGTAGTAACGGGCCTTGCCGTAGATCTTGTAGAACTGCGAGTCGCCGCCGAGGCCGGCAAGTTCCTGCGTCGCCGTCGCATAGATGCCTTCACGCGGCAGGACGGTGTCATCAAGCGTGTTGTAGGTCAGCGTCTGCGAGACGGAAGAGCGCGTCCACGGGCTCTCATCGACCAGATTGGCATAGGTCGCCGAAAGATCGGAGGTATCGCCGTCATACTTCATCTGCTTGTAGTTATAGCGGAAGGTCGTCGCCAGATCTTCGGTGATCGGTGCGGTCACACGCAGAACGACGCTGGTTTCCTCGTAGTCATAGTCGTCGTTGCTCGACGTTTCGCTGCGGTTGACGTCGAAGCCTGCCGCCAGGCGATAGCCGAGGAAATAGGGTTCGGTGAAGCTGACGCCGTAGGCGCGCGAGCCTTCCTGACCGCCGCCGGCCGAAATGCGGATATACTGGCCGCGGCCGAGGAAGTTCTTTTCCTCGATCGATGCTTCGAGCAGCAGACCGTCGCCGCCCGCGGCATAACCCGCGCCGACACCGAACGAACCAGTCGACTGATCCTGCACGTCGACGACCACCACGACACGGTCGGGCGAGCTGCCCGGCTGGGTGGAGATATTGACGGAAGAGAAGTAACCCAGCGCTTCGAGGCGACGCTTGGCCTTGGTGATCATCTGCTGATTGAAGGCGTCGCCTTCGCTCATGTCGAATTCGCGGCGGATCACGTAGTCGCGCGTGCGGCTGTTGCCGCGGATCTCGATACGCTCGACATAGGCGCGTTCGCCTTGGTCGACCAGATATTCGACGCCGATCGTATTGTTGTTGAGGTCGCGGTTGCCGCGCGGCGTGACGCGCGCAAAAGGATAACCGGCAGACGCCACCTGATCGGAGATCGCCTCGATCGACTTCTGCACGTCCTTGGCGCTGTAGACACGACCTTCATGGGTGCGCACGAGCGGCAGCAACTGATCGGAACCGACGCCTTCGACGGTCGACTGGACGGTCACCGGTCCGAAATCGTAGCGCTGGCCTTCCTCGATGTTGAAGGTGAGCGTGTATTTGTTGGTCGCGTCGTCGAAGGTGGCATCGGAAGAGACGATGCGCATGTCGGCGTAGCCGCGATTGTAATAGAACTGGCGCAGCGCTTCTTCGTCGGCGTGGAGCTTGTCTTCGTTATAGACGTCCTTGCGGGTCAGGAACGAAAGGAAGTTCGAACGCTTGGTATTGATGACGGCAGCCAGGCGGCCGGCACTGTAGGCATTGTTGCCGACGAAGTTGATCGAATCGATCTTGGTGCGATCACCTTCGTTGATGACGAAGGCAAGGTTGACGCGGCCTTCGCCGAGCGGCACCACCTGCGTCGTCACTTCGACCTCGCTGCGGCCGGTGGCAGCGTAGGCATCCTTGATCGACTGAATGTCGGACTGGATCTGGGTGTCGCTGTAGGGACCGGCGGCATGGGTCTGGACGATGGTCGCGAGCTTGTCGTCCTTGATCTTGCGGTTGCCGTTGAAGACGACCTGATTGACGAGCTGAGCTTCCTGAACGTTGACGACGAGCGTGCTTCCCGAGACCGAGATCTTCACGTCGGAGAAGTACCCCGTACCGTAAAGCTGCTTGACCGAAGCATCGATATCGCTGTTGGAAAAACTCTTCCCGGGAGAGATGGTGAGGTTCGACCGGACGGCTTCCGCGCCGACGCGGCTTGCGCCGCGCACATCGATACGCTGGATGACGGCGGCCTCAGCAGCCGTAGCGGAAACGAACGTCAAAGCACCTGCGCCCGAAGCAACAACACTAGCAGACAGCGCAACCGCCGATACTGCGTTCAAAAACTTTGAACCAGCCTTCATTTCACCTATTACCTTTGTTTCCCTCGTCCCCGGCTCCGGGAGAACCCGATTCCGGTCACGTGTGTCGTTTTACCCGCTTTTGACATACAAGCAAGCGAGGTCGTTAATTTCTGTTTACTTCATTTGCAAGCGTGACCCATTCGCCACTACAGCCTTGAAACATCGTAAATAAACAGTAATTCCCTCGCCTTGCTCGTTTACCCTCTGATCGAGCCGATGTCGTTCCAGGTCGTGAAAACCATTAATGTCAATATCATTGCCAAGCCGATGCGAAATGCAATTTCCTGAGCCGTGGAGCCCAGCGGCTTCCCCCTCACCGCTTCCACCGCATAGAACATCAGGTGGCCGCCATCAAGTACCGGAACCGGCATCAGGTTAAGCAATCCTATCGAAACCGAAAGCATTGCCGCAAGCTGCAGCACCGCGCCTATGCCAAGCGTAGCCATCTGGCCCGAAGCTTGCGCCACGCGGATCGGCCCACCCAGTTGGTCGGCCCGCATCGTTCCGGCGAAGATGTTGCCGATATATTTGAAAGTGCCGGTGACGATGTCGCGAGTCTGGATCACGCCCTCCTGCAGCGCCTCGAGAGGCGTATAGGTCTTCAGGCGGAAGTTGCCAGCCTGCTGATTGGTGACGATGCCGATCTGGCCCAGCTCGATCTTGTTGCCGAACTGGTCGGTCTGGTCGGTGCGTTGCGGCACCATCGGCAGATCGAGCTTCTCGCCGCCACGCTCGATCGTCACGACGATCTTCTGGCTCGGGCGGATGCTGACATAGCGGCGCACGTCGTCGAAGGTCTCGACCTTGTTGCCGTCGATGGCGACCAGCAGGTCGCCGGGAAGGATGCCGGCGGCAGCAGCGGCGCCATCCGGCTTGACCTCGGCAACGACAGGATCGGCGATCATGCGGCCATAGACAGAAAAAAGAACGGTGAAGATGGCGATCGCCAGCAGAAAATTGGCGATCGGGCCGGCTGCGACGGTGGCAGCGCGCTTCCACAGCTTGGCGCCGGCAAAGGAGCGCGCCCTGTCTTCCTCGGACATGGCGGCGAGTTTGTCGGCGTCTGGCTTGCTCGAGGCGTCTTCGTCGCCGAAGAACCGGACATAACCGCCCAGCGGGATCACCGAAATCTTCCAGCGTGTTCCGTGGCGGTCGGTGAAGCCGAAGATCTCCGGACCGAAGCCGACGGAAAAGGCAAGGATGCGAATGCCGCTCCAGCGCCCGACGAGATAGTGGCCCATCTCATGCACGAAGACGAGCAGCGAGAGCACGAGGATGAAGGTGACGATATTCCCCATCAAGAATCCGTATATGCCGGTCACCGTTTCCATGAGTCCCTTCCGTCAAGCTGCCGCGTCATCAGAGGCCGAACAATGCCGCGCCGAGCGAGGTCATCTCAGCCCCCTTTATCAGGGAAAAAAGCCCAGCTAGCAAGAACGCCGAAAAACAGGCAAAAATCAGTCCGTCGACACGGTCCATGACGCCGCCATGGCCCGGAATGAGATGGCTTGAATCCTTGACGCCGAATTTCCGTTTGATGAAAGATTCGAAAAGATCGCCCGACTGGCTGCAAACCGACAGAACCAGCGCTACGCCGGCGGCGATGATTTCAGCGCCCGGAAGGAGAAAATGGACGAGAACGACGCCGGCAGCGACGGCTGAAACGGCGCCGCCGATTGCGCCCGACCACGTCTTTCCAGGCGAGATCGAAGGGGCAAGCTTCGGTCCGCCGAGCGCCCTGCCGACGAAATAGGCGAGGATATCGGTTGCCCAGACGACGGCAAAGACGAAGAGCATGGCATAAAGGCCAGGCCGGTCATCGCTTCTGATCGCGGCGAGCGCCAGGCCGGTGGCGCCGGCATAAAACAGGCCAGCCGGAAACCAGCGGCTCGTGCCGTGCAGGATGATCAGGGCGATGCCGACGGCGGTGACGCCGGCCAGCATCCCGGCGGCGAATTCGAAATTGCCGACAAGCACGAGAAAGGCGACTGCCGCCTCGCCGATCCAGCCGACGGCATTGGCGACCCAATCACGCGCGATGCCTGTTATTTTCGACCATTCATAATAGATCAGCAGGCCGATCGCGGCCGCCAGGATACGAAAGGCAAGACCGCCATACCAGGTGGCGGCAAGAACGATGACCGCAAGAATCAGTCCTGAAACGATGCGGAGCTTCAATTCCCTCTGCATCAGGTGCCGACCGCGGCTGCCTGCGACGACAGGCCGCCGAAGCGCCGGTCACGAGAGGCGAATTTCTCGAGCGCCTGGCGGAAGATCTCGGGGCTGAAATCCGGCCAGTATTCCGGAAGGAAGATGAATTCCGAATAGGCGGCCTGCCAGAGCAGGAAGTTGGAAAGCCGCTCCTCGCCGCTGGTGCGGATGATGAGATCCGGATCGGGGATGCCTGCCGTGTCGAGACGGGCGTTGATGAGCGCGGGGGTGATGTCCTGCGCCCTCAGGCAGCCGGCCTCGACATCCCGGGCCAAACTCACCACGGCGCGGGCGATCTCGTCGCGCGAGCCATAGTTGAAAGCGATGACCAGCGTCAGCGCCGTGTTGTCCTTGGTCGTTTCCTCCGCCTCGAGCAGCAGACCGAGAATGTCGCTGCGCAGGCTGTGGCGGTCGCCGATCACCTTGATGCGCACATTCTGGCGATGAAGCTCGGCGAGGTCGCGCCGAATGAAAGCCTTGAGCAGGCCGAGCAGATCGGAAACCTCGGCCTCGGGCCGGCGCCAGTTCTCCGAGGAGAAGGCAAAGAGGGTCAGATATTTTATGCCGACGGCACCGGCGGCGCGCACTGTCTCGCGGACCGCCTCGACGCCCTTGCGATGGCCCATCGTGCGCGGCAGGCCACGCTGCTTGGCCCAACGGCCATTGCCGTCCATGATGATGGCAACATGCTCAGGCACGGTCACAAATACAGATTCCGACATTTCCCGTCCGGTCTTTCCAGGCAAAGGCACAGATCCACTAGACCTGCATGATTTCCTTTTCCTTCTCGCCAAGCAAGCGGTCGATTTCGGAAATCGTCTCGTCCGTCATCTTCTGTACACGTTCCGACTGCGCCCTGCTCTCGTCCTGGCCGATTACACCATCCTTTTCGGCCTTCTTGAGGCCGTCCATGCCGTCGCGGCGGACGTGGCGAATCGCGACCTTGCTCTTTTCAGCATAGTCGTGAGCCACCTTGACGAGCGACTTGCGGCGCTCCTCGTTCAGCTCCGGCAGCGGAATGCGCAGGTTCTGGCCGTCGACGATCGGGTTGAGACCGAGATTGGATTCGCGGATACCGCGCTCGACGGCGCTGACCATCGACTTGTCCCAGACGGAAACCGACAGCATGCGCGGCTCAGGCACGGTGATGTTGGCGACCTGGTTCAGCGGCATGCGCGAACCGTAGGCCTCGATCGTTACCGGATCGAGGATGTTGGCCGAAGCCCGGCCGGTGCGCAGCGATGCGATGTCGCTCTTGAATGCGGAAACCGCGCCATCCATGCGGCGCTTCAGTTCCTTGATGTCGATACCTTCACTCATGTCGATGCTCCCGTATAAAGCGCGTCGCGATCTTTCAGATTCGCTTGCCGCGCTTTAGGTCTTTGGTTTGGCGCATGCCGTCATCGCAAAACCGCTGCACACTTTTGCGCGACATGCTCTAGAGCATGATGCCGAAAAGCGTCAGCGGCTTTCGGACGACATCATGCTCTAACTATTTAATGTAGAACATGATTCAGATTTCAGGCCAACCGGCCTAAAATCATCATGTTCTATCCAGGGCTGCGCCTGATAAAGCGGCGCAGCTTATATCAGTTGTCGGAGACGATGGTCTTGAGGCCACCGCCCGTCAAGATTTCAGCAAAACCGCCCTTCTCGTGGATCGAGAAGACGATAATCGGAATGGAATTCTCCCTGGCGAGCGCGACGGCGGCAACGTCCATCACCGCTAGTCCCCTATCCAGCACTTCCTGGTGCGTCAGGCGGTCGAGGCGGGTCGCATCGGGATATTTCTTCGGGTCGGCGGTGTAGATCCCGTCCACCTGCGTGCCCTTGAAGATCGCTTGTGCGCCCATTTCGGCGGCGCGGAGAGCTGCGGCAGAATCGGTGGTGAAGAAGGGATTGCCGGTGCCGCCGGCAAAGATCACCACGCGTCCCATCGACAGATGATAAAGGGTTGCACGCTGCGAAAAGCTCTCGCAGATCTCCGGCATGGAGATGGCGGAAAGCACCACCGTATCGATGTTCAGCTTGCGCAGCGAGGTCGCCAGCGCCAGAGCATTGATGATGGTGCCGAGCATGCCCATATGGTCGCCGGTGACCCGGTCGCCGCCCTTGGACGCTACCGCGACCCCGCGGAAAATGTTGCCGCCACCGACGACGACGCCGACTTCCACGCCCATATGCCTTGCCTCGGCGATGTCAGATGCAATGCGGTCCGCCACCGCGACATCGATCCCGAAACCCTGGCCACCCATGAGCGCTTCGCCGGAGGCCTTGAGTAGAACGCGTTTATAGACAGGCTCTAAAGACATCTTGGCTCCTCGTAAATTGCCGTGAATGCCCGATACACGAAGGGCATCGCGTTGTCACGCGATGCCCTAGTGTTTTCCCAATTATGGCTGGAAGATCAACCCTTGACGGCAGCCGCAACTTCGGCTGCGAAATCGGTCTCTTCCTTTTCGACGCCTTCGCCGAGCAGAAGACGGGCCATGCCGGCGACTTCGATCGGTGCGCCAACGGCCTTTTCAGCTTCCTTGATGGCGGCTGCGACGGTCAGATCCGGATTGATGACGAAAGCCTGCGAGAGAAGGGCGACTTCCTCGAAGAACTTGCGCATACGGCCTTCGACCATCTTCTCGATGATGTTGTCAGGCTTGCCGGAAGCGCGCGACTGCTCGATGAAGACGTTGCGCTCGCGCTCGGCGACGGCGGCATCGACTTCTTCCGGGCGGATCGCCAGCGGCGCGGTCGCAGCGATGTGCATGGCGACCTGGCGGCCGATTGCGTTCAGGGCTTCCTTGTCGCCGGTCGACTTCAGCGCCACGAGAACGCCAAGCTTGCCGAGGCCGTCGGAAACAGCATTGTGGATATAGGTGGCGACGACGCCGTCCTCGACGGAGAGAGCGGTCGAACGGCGCAGGTTCATGTTCTCGCCGATCGTTGCGATCGCATCCTTGATCGTGTCGGAAACGGACTTGCCCGATGCCGGGTAGGTCGCAGCCGCAACGGCTTCGACGGTACCGTCCGTGGAGACGGCGACCTTGGCGATGCCGCGGACGAGATCCTGGAAGGCGTCGTTACGGGCGACGAAGTCGGTTTCGGAATTAACTTCGACGACGACGGCCTTGGTGCCCTGGCTCGAAACGCCGATGAGGCCTTCAGCGGCGGTGCGGCCGGACTTCTTGTCGGCCTTGGCGATGCCCTTGGCGCGCAGCCAGTCGATCGCCGCTTCCATGTCGCCACCGGTTTCAGCAAGAGCCTTCTTGCAGTCCATCATGCCTGCGCCGGTCTTTTCGCGCAGTTCCTTCACCATTGCAGCCGTAATC
The DNA here is from genome assembly GCF_014195045.1 of Rhizobium sp. BK591. NCBI lineage: Bacteria > Pseudomonadati > Pseudomonadota > Alphaproteobacteria > Hyphomicrobiales > Rhizobiaceae > Rhizobium > Rhizobium sp. BK591. Next base: position 780,054 of record NZ_JACIAZ010000003.1, on the reverse strand, counting down.
TCGCTCATTAGCTTCCTCTTGTCGGTTCATACGGTGGGCCGCAGAGCGCGGCTCGGCACCGGATTGAGGCACGAAATGTACCTGTATGTATGACAGCGTGATGAAGACGCGCCATACCGAAACTTAGTCTGGCGAAGAGCCTGACGCCCTCGCCCTGAAACAGGCAAGGCCGCCGAACTTCGATGAGTCGCGAGCGGCCTTTCCCAGTCTCTGTAAGCTTTGGCGGAGCTTTCGATCCGCCCGCCTTCATCAGCCTTCGGCTGCTTCCTCGAGAGCCGGCTCGACCGGAACCTCGGAGGATGCGCCGAGATCGCGGCCGGAAGAGCTCTGCTGACGCGCAATACCGTCGATGGCGGCGCGGGAGATCAGCTCGCAGTAAAGAGCGATGGCGCGCGATGCGTCGTCGTTACCCGGGATCGGATAGTCGATCAGGTCCGGATCGCAGTTCGAGTCGATAATGGCCACAACCGGGATGCCGAGGCGCTTGGCTTCGTCGATCGCGATCTTTTCCTTGTTGGTGTCGATGATGAACATCAGGTCGGGGGTGCCGCCCATATCGCGGATACCGCCGAGAGCCTTGTCGAGCTTTTCACGCTCGCGCTCGAGGTTCAGGCGTTCCTTCTTGGTGAAGCCCTGGGCTTCGCCGTTCAGGATCTCGTCGAGCTTGCGCAGGCGCTGGATCGAGTTGGAGATCGTCTTCCAGTTCGTCATCATGCCGCCGAGCCAGCGCGAGTTGACGTAATACTGGGCCGAACGCTTGGCGCTGTCGGCGATGATCTCAGACGCCTGGCGCTTGGTGCCGACGAAGAGAACGCGGCCGCCGCGGGCAACGGTGTCGCTGACGACCTGAAGGGCGCGCGACAGCATCGGAACGGTCTGGGCCAGATCGATGATGTGAATGTTGTTGCGATCGCCGAAGATGTACGGTTTCATCTTCGGGTTCCAGCGATGCGTCTGGTGGCCGAAGTGGACGCCTGCCTCGAGAAGCTGGCGCATAGAAAAATCAGGCAATGCCATGCCTTGTTACTCCTTTTCCGGTTGAACCTCCGCAAGGCGAACAGCACCCTCTTCGAGGATGCCACCGGGCGGAACAGCCCGGATTTCTCCCGGACGATCCCATGCCTTACGTGTGGAATGCCGGTGCCCATACATTCGATTTGGCGCAAAAGCAAGGCTTATGCCGAAAAAACCGACCCATTAACCCGGCACCGCGTATCGATGCGGGAAAAAATGAAAAGGATAACTGTCGGCTTCTGCGAACGCCGCCGTTCAACTCGCCAGCGCGAGACCTGCGACAGACATCAATTTGGATGCAGGTGCCCTGCCAACAGCTTTGCTGCAAGGATCGCATCACCCTTGCAGATCAGGGCGGTGCGTGGACGATTTGATCGTCGCCGATCACCCGACCGTGGTTTTTTCAAAAGCCTGCGTCTACTTGCAGACCTCGGCCTTGCGTTCGAGCAACTCCAGCTTGGCAAGCTTGCCGGTCAGGACGAAATCGCCGTAATCCATCGTCAGGTCGCGGGTGATGCCGTTCTCATAGAGCTTGAACGACATGCGGTAGACCGGCAAAGCATCCGATTTCGCATTCTCGTTGAAATAGGCGATCGTCACCGGCCAGAAGGCGGTCTTGGAGAAGGCGCCGGCATTCCCGGCATCGGCCTCCTCGGCAATCGGCGTCTCCTGCTTGCCGACGATCGTCGTCGTCACCAGCGATTTGTCGCCGTCATCGGAACCGTCGAAGACGCGCGCCTCGAAGAAGCGCTTGCCGTCCTTGGCGTTCTGGATGACGTCGAGCATATGTTCCGTGGGAAAACGGCTTTCGGCAAGCTGCAGTTCGCGGCTCGACGGCTGCTTGAGATCGACCTTGACACCGTCGGGCTGATCCTGCGCGGCACCGTTGACCTCCTTATCGAGCTGGTCGTCGGTGAAGGATTTGGTGTCGAAGGTGAACTTGCCATCCTTCAGGTTCTCGAAGGTCTTCGTCTGCTGGTCGCTGACGCGCACGCTGTCGCCGGTATCGATCTGCGTGACGAAGCGGAAGTTGGTCGTGAAGCCCTGGCAATAGCTGCCGTCGAACTCATAGACCATCCGACCATACATGCCGGCGATGCCGGAGCGGTCCGAAGCGTCCTTCAATTCCAGATCGTAGACCGCGCGATGTGCGACGAGGCCGGTCGCGATCGCAGCGCTTACCGCGGGCGCAGCCGCCCATGCATTGGCGGAAACGCTGGCGAGAAGCAGAGCGACAAGACTCGATCGGAACATTCATTAACTCCTGTTGGACTCGGTCGCGATGTTATAAGAACGCTTTCGGCCAAATCGAGGCTCGAACCTGTCATATTAAAGATTCTAGTCTTGATGCATAATTTTTGAAGAATTGACAACAAAAGCGGAGACGAAAATGTCCGATGAAATTGCTGCACGCCTGACTGAGATGGGGATAACCCTGCCCGAAGCCGCAGCACCTGCTGCAAATTACGTTCCCTATGTCATCAGCGGCAATCTTCTCTACATCTCCGGCCAGCTGCCGCTCGAAGGCGGCAAGGTCGCCGTCACGGGCCATCTCGGCAAGACCGTCGACGTTGCGGGCGGCCAGCGCGGCGCCGAACTCTGCGCCATCAACATCCTCGCCCAGGCGAAGGCGGCACTTGGCGGCGATCTCGGCCGTATCCGGCGCGTCATCAAACTGAACGGCTTCGTCGCCTCGGCGCCCGACTTCGTCGAGCAGCATCTCGTCATCAATGGCGCTTCGAACCTGATTGCCGGCGTACTCGGCGAGGCCGGCAAACATGCGCGCGCCGCCGTCGGCATGGCTGCCCTGCCGCTGAACGCCGCCGTCGAGATAGATGCTATCATGGAAATCGCCGAATGACCACCAATGCTGCCTGGATCAAGGACGTGCCGGTCGCCCATCGCGGCTATCACGACCTCAACAAGCATGTCTGGGAAAACACGCTTTCGGCCTTTTCGCGTGCCGTCGAAGCGGGCTTTGCGATCGAATGCGACCTGCATTACGCCTCCGACGGCGTGCCGGTCATCTTTCACGACGAGGACCTGCAGCGCCTGTGCAATCTCAACGGCGACATCCGTGAGCGCACGTCGCGGGAGCTTGGCCTGATCGCCGTCGGCGGGACCAGCGACAAGGTGCCGACGTTGCGCCAGCTCCTTGACCTCGTCGAGGGCAAGGTGCCGCTGGTGCTGGAGCTCAAGGGTCGCGAGGCCGATGACGAGGGTTTTGCCGAAGCCGTTCTCGAAGTGCTCGAAAACTATGAGGGCAAGGTGGCGCTGATGAGCTTCGACCACTGGCTGCTGCGCGATCTGAAGGCGCTTGGCTCACCCTACCCGCTCGGGCTGACGGCCAACGGCAACACGCCGGAGGAGTTCAAGACGCATGCGAAGGCGATGGAGATCGGTCTCGATTTCATCTCCTATTATTATGACGAGCTGCCGAATGCCTTCATCACAAGTCAACGCGAAAAGGGCATTCCCGTCATTACCTGGACGGTGCGTGACGAAGAGGCGCGCCGGCGTACATTCGCAAACGCAGACCAGATGACTTTCGAAGGCTTCGATCCGCGCGTGGCGGTTTGACGCTCGCTTTTTGGCCAAGATCATGCGCAAACTGCCACATAATTCCTTAGATCGGAATCGATTTAAGGATAAAATTGTGCAGCAACTCAAAGCGTTACAGCGTCCTTTGCGCGTCTGAAAGACGCGTGGCGCTGTAAGGCAGAGCCGAAACCATCCTCCCACAGGCTTCGCATTTGCTCCATGACTGATGAACTGTCCATTCGCGTAGAACGCTCCTTCACCGCGATTTCCCCGGAGAGCTGGTCCAGGCTTTCCGGGGCCTCGAAGACTTGCGCCACGCTTGCCTACAACCCCTTCGTTTCGCACGCCTTTTTGTCGTCGCTGGAGGAATCCGGTTCAGCCAGCGCCGAGACCGGCTGGCTCGGCCACCACCTGCTGCTCGAAACCGATCGCGGCGAGCTGATCGGCGCCCTGCCCGGCTATCTCAAGAACCACAGCCAGGGCGAATATGTCTTCGATCATGGCTGGGCCGACGCCTTCGAACGGGCCGGCGGGCGTTATTACCCCAAACTTCAGTGCTCCATTCCGTTCACGCCGGCGACAGGTCCGCGTCTTCTTGTCGCCGAGGGGCTGCAGCGGCTGCCGATCCAGAGCGCCATCGCCGAAAGTCTGAAGGAGGTCGTGCGCCGGCTCGGCATCTCCTCGGCCCATATCACCTTCGTGCCGGACGAGGAGATCGGCGTTTTCGAGATGGACGGCTATCTGCACCGCACCGACCAGCAATTCCATTTCATCAATGACGGCTATGCCAATCACGAGGCGTTTCTCGAAACGCTCGCCTCGCGCAAACGCAAGGCGTTGCGCAAGGAGCGCCGCGCCGCGCTCGAAAACGGCATCAGCATCGACTGGCTGACCGGCCGCGACCTGACGGAGCGCATCTGGGACCAGTTCTTCAAATTCTACATGGATACCGGCGGCCGCAAATGGGGCCGGCCCTACCTCACCCGCAAATTCTACTCGCTGATCGGCGAGCGCATGGCCGATGACATCCTGCTCGTCATGGCCAAGCGCGACGGGCGTTATGTCGCCGGCGCAATCAACTTCATCGGCGGCGATACGCTCTATGGTCGTCACTGGGGCTGCATCGAGGATCATCCCTTCCTGCATTTCGAGGTGTGCTACCACCAGGCGATCGACTTCGCCCTTTCGAAAGGGCTGAAGCACGTCGAAGCCGGAGCGCAAGGCGAACACAAGCTTGCCCGCGGTTACCTCCCTGTGACGACGCATTCGGCCCACTACGTCGCCCATGCCGGCCTTCGCCGGGCAATCGGCGACTATCTCGCGCGCGAGCGCGCCGATGTCGAGCATATGAGCGAGGTGCTGAGTGAGCACAGTCCTTTCCGCAAGGGCGAGCGCCTGCAGGAGGATTGACGCTGCCCTGCCGGGCGCGTTACCCGATCAACCCCTGCATAGCTCCATAAATCGGAATCGATTTAAGGAGTTATGCAGTAATTTAAAATGCTACAGCGTCCTTTGGGCGTCAGAAAAGACGCGCGGCGCGGTAGGAACCGAGGAGATTTCGCGATGACCGACCCGGCCGACTATGACGACAACAATATCTTCGCCAAGATCCTGCGCGGCGAAATCCCCTCACACCGGATCTACGAGGACGCGCACACGATCGCCTTCATGGATGTGATGCCCCAGGCGCCGGGCCACGTGCTCGTCGTTCCCAAACCGGCGTCGCGCAATATCCTCGATGCCGATCCAGCGACCCTCGCCCACGCGATATCAGTCGTCCAGAAGGTCGCCATTGCGGTCAAGGACGTCTTCGATGCCGACGGCGTCTTCATCGCCCAGTTCAACGAACCGGCCGCCGGGCAAACGGTGTTTCATCTGCATTTCCACGTCATCCCGCGCCATGAGGGTGCTGCGCTCAAGCCGCATTCCGGCAAGATGGAGGATGGCGCCATGCTTGCCGCCCATGCCGAAAAGATCAGGGCGGCACTGGCGTAACATCGATCCCTGGCGATGCCCAGAAACGAAAAAGGCCGCGTGTAAGACGCGGCCGTTTCCAATTTGGTGGGACGAAAGCTCACTTCTTGCGCGGAACCTTCGGAACCGTGCTTCCCTTCTTCGGAGCGTCGCGGACTTCAGGCTCGGCCTGCGGCACGGTCTTGGCGCGAGCCTTGGGAGCCGGCTTCGTCTTCAGCTCGCCATCCCCCTCATCGCCGGCTTCGGGATGCACGACCTCAGCTTCCGGCTTCGGCTTGATCGGCGCCGTATCCGGAATGGCTTCCAGCACGATGCCGGGCTTGCCGTCTTCCTTCGGGCCGACGGTGACGTTGACGACGCCGCCCTTCTTCAGCTTGCCGAAGAGGATCTCGTTGGCAAGCGGCTTCTTGATCGTGTCCTGGATGACACGGGCAAGCGGGCGGGCGCCCATCTTCTCGTCGTAACCCTTTTCCGAAAGCCAGGCGATCGCGTCCTCATGCAGGTCGAAGGTGACGTTCCTTTCGGAAAGCTGGGCCTCCAGCTGCATGATGAACTTCTGCACGACCTTGTGGATAACGGCCGTCGGCAGCGCCGCGAAGGGAATGATCGCGTCGAGACGGTTGCGGAACTCCGGCGTGAAGAGGCGGGTCAGCGCCTCCTCGTCCTCGCCGGTGCGCTTGGACGAGCCGAAGCCGATCGCCGCCTTGGCCATTTCGGAAGCGCCCGCATTGGTCGTCATGATCAGGATGACGTTGCGGAAGTCGATCTTCTTGCCGTTATGGTCGGTCAGCGTGCCGTGGTCCATGACCTGCAGCAGGATATTGTAGATATCCGGATGCGCCTTCTCGATTTCGTCGAGCAGGACCACGCAATGCGGGTGCTGGTCGACGCCATCGGTGAGAAGACCGCCCTGGTCGAAGCCGACATAGCCGGGAGGTGCGCCGAGCAGACGCGAAACCGTGTGCCGCTCCATATATTCCGACATGTCGAAGCGCAGGAGTTCGACGCCGAGCGACGAGGCCAGCTGCTTTGCCACCTCGGTCTTGCCGACGCCGGTCGGACCGGAGAAGACATAGGCGCCGATCGGCTTGTTCGGTTCGCGAAGACCGGCGCGCGCCAGCTTGATCGACGTCGAAAGAGCTTCGATCGCGATATCCTGGCCATAGACGACCGACCGCAGTTCCTGCTCGAGATTGGCGAGCACGGCTTCGTCGTCCTTGGAGACGGTCTTCGGCGGAATACGCGCCATCGTCGCGACCGTCGCCTCGATCTCCTTTTCAGTGATCAGCTTGCGGCGCTTCGACGGCGGCAGCAGCATCTGGGCCGCACCCGTTTCGTCGATCACGTCGATCGCCTTGTCGGGCAGCTTGCGGTCGGAGATGTAGCGGGCCGACAATTCGACGGCCGACTTGATGGCGTCGTTCGAATAACGCAGATGGTGATACTCTTCGAAATAGGGCTTCAGGCCCTTCATGATTTCGATTGCATCATCGATCGACGGTTCGCTGACGTCGATCTTCTGGAAACGACGCACCAGCGCCCGGTCCTTCTCGAAGAACTGGCGATATTCCTTGTAGGTGGTCGAACCGATGCAGCGGATCGCGCCCGATGACAGGGCCGGCTTCAGGAGGTTCGAGGCATCCATCGCGCCGCCCGAGGTGGCGCCGGCGCCGATCACCGTGTGGATCTCATCGATGAAGAGCACGGCGCCCGGATATTCTTCCAGTTCCTTGACGACCTGCTTCAGGCGTTCTTCGAAATCGCCGCGGTAGCGCGTGCCGGCGAGCAGCGTGCCCATGTCGAGCGAGAAGATCGTCGCATCGGCGAGCGCTTCCGGAACCTTGCCTTCGACGATGCGCTTGGCAAGGCCTTCGGCGATCGCCGTCTTGCCGACGCCGGGATCACCGACGTAGAGCGGATTGTTCTTCGAACGACGGCACAGGATCTGGATGGTGCGGCTCACCTCGGCGTGACGGCCGATCAGCGGATCGATCTTGCCGCCCTTGGCCTTCTCGTTGAGATTGACGCAATAGGCTTTCAGCGCATCCTGCTGCTTCTTGGGGCCGCCCTCTTCTTCGCCGCCGCGCGCCGTCGGCTTGCTGCTTTCGGCTTCGTCCTCGGCGCCGCGCGGCGGGCGAGCCTCCGAAGCGCCAGGCCGCTTGCCGATGCCATGGGAGATGTAGTTGACAGCGTCGTAGCGGGTCATCTCCTGCTCCTGCAGGAAATAGGCAGCATGGCTCTCACGCTCGGCGAAGATCGCGACGAGCACGTTGGCGCCGGTCACCTCTTCGCGGCCGGAGGATTGCACATGGATGACGGCACGTTGGATGACGCGCTGGAAGCCGGAGGTCGGCTTCGAATCCTCGTCATAACCGGTGATCAGATTGGACAGTTCATTATCGACATATTCGACGAGCGTCTTGCGCAGCGCGTCGAGATCGACATTGCAGGCGCCCATGACCGCGGCCGCATCGGCATCGTCGATCAGGGCGAGCAGCAGATGCTCGAGCGTCGCATATTCGTGGTGCCGCTCGTTGGCAAAGGTCAGTGCCTGATGGAGCGCCTTCTCTAAACTAGGCGAAAATGTTGGCACGTTCAGATCCTCACTTCTTTTCCATGACGCATTGCAGCGGATGCTGGTGCTGCCGGGCGAAGTCCATCACCTGGCTGACCTTCGTTTCCGCTACCTCGTATGTGAATATTCCGCATTCGCCGACGCCGTGGTTATGGACATGGAGCATGATGCGGGTGGCACTTTCACGATCCTTCTGAAAAAAACGCTCCAGAATATGGATGACGAATTCCATGGGAGTGTAGTCGTCATTCAAAAGCAGCACACGATAAAGATTGGGCTTCTTGGTCTTCGGCTTAGTGCGTGTGATGACCGAGGTTCGATTTGCGTTGTCCCCGTTCCTTTCGCTGTCGTTCTGCATCCGGATCGGCGTTGCGATCATTGTCATTCATTCCTCAAGCAATCCGGCGGAGCATGGGAGGGTGCTTTTCCCGCCGAATATCTGAAACACTAACTTAGTTCATAATAGGCTGATTTTAAGCCCCCTGTCAGTCACTGCAATCAAGAAATGGCCGGCATGCACGGGAAAGACCAAAAAAGTCCCCAAAGCATGTCGCGCAAACCGTGCAGCGGTTTTGCGGCAACGACATGCCTAAAAACAAAGACCTGAAGCGCGAAGAGCGAATCTAAAAGATTGCGCCGCGCCTTAGCCCATTCCATGGAAGCGCTGCAGCGAAAGTGGAAACAAAAAGACCGGCCACAGATGCGTAGCCGGTCCTCATATTTCAATATGTAGCGCAGGTTGCGCCGGGATAATCAATTCACGCGGCGGCTGATGTCGCCGCCGGCGCCGACTTGGTGGCCTTGGCGACGGCAGCGGCGATCGGAGCCTCGTAGGGCTTGTAAGCGGACTTGGCGAGATCGGCATACATCTCGCCGAGCTTCGTCGTCTCGGAGACAAGGTTCTCATAGTACGACTTGACATAGCTCGTCTGCAGCTCGAAAGCTGCCTCGAAGCTCTTGGCGCCGGCCAGCGTTTCGAAGTGCGTCACCGCATCCTGGAAGGATTTCTTCGAATATTCAGCGGCTTCGGCGGCGATCGCCTGAAAGCCCTTGGCCGTCTCGGAATAGGTTTTCAGCGCCGTGTCGACGGCTTCCTTGCTCTTTTTGTTGGCATCGTCAAAGTTGAACATGAGGCATCCTCCGTTGGGCTGTGGCTGGCGGCAGGGTAGCTGCAATGCACAAATAGTCAAGTAGTCTTGTGCGCTGCAAAACATCCGAAGGTTGCATTACAAAAAGATAACAAAGCATGCGCGCCGGGGCACGTACGTCTTTAGTTGATTTTGCTAATATATATCACAAAGACACAACCGGAGGCTTTAAAAAAATTTTGACTCGGCAACAAAAAAACAAAAAAAGACCGGGCGGATCGCGCCGCCCGGTCCCTTGAAGTTTTCGAGAACGATCAGAGATCGACGTCGAGGATCGCCATCGAAAAGTTGTAGGAGCGGTCGCCGTCCTCGTCATCGATATAGACGACGCCCAGAAATTCTTCGCCGAGATAGACTTCCGCAGAATCATTCTTGCGCGGACGCGCCTTGACGATGATCTGCGGGTTGAACATGCGTTTGAAATAGGCGTCGAGCTTCTTGATTTCTTCTGGCTTCACTCTGTCATCTCCGTAAGCAGTCTTGATTGGCCGCTTCTTGCACAGGAAAAGCAGCGGTGTAAAGGCAAGGGTTGCCGCTTGGCGATTCTGTCCCCGCTCAGGCTCCGCCGACTGTTCCTATCCTTTATCCAACAGGCGCTCAGATATCAGCGCCGATTACCTGATCCATGTTGCGCGACGGCTCCGAACAACCGGCTTCGCCGACAACCTTGGCCGGCACGCCCGCGACCGTCTTCTTGGGCGGCACCGCCTTCAATACGACGGAACCGGCGGCGACGCGTGAGCAGTAGCCGATCTCGATATTGCCGAGGATCTTCGCGCCGGCGCCGATCATGACGCCGCTGCCGATCTTCGGATGGCGGTCAGCGCCCTCTTTGCCGGTGCCGCCGAGTGTCACGCCGTGCAGGATCGAGACGTTGTCGCCGATAACGGCCGTCTCGCCGACGACGAGGCCGGTGGCGTGATCGAGGAAAATGCCCTTGCCGATACGGGCGGCGGGATTGATGTCGGTCTGGAAGACGCTGGAGGAGCGGCTCTGCAGATAGAGCGCGAAATCACGCCGGCTGCGGTTCAGCAGCCAATGGGCCAGTCGATGCGTCTGCAGCGCGTGGAAGCCCTTGAAATAGAGCACCGCCTCCATGAAGCGCAGGCAGGCGGGATCGCGGTCGTAGATGGCCTGGATATCGACGCGCAGAATGGAGCTCCATTCCGGCCAGTCGAGGAGCATCTCCTCAAAGGTCTGGCGAAGCAGGTTCGCCTGCATGTCGGGGTGATCGAGACGTTCGCAGATGCGGTGGATGACGCATTCCTCGAGCGAATGGTAGTTGATCACCGTCGAATAGAGGAAGGCGGCGAGAACGGGGTCCCGTTCGGCGGCGAGCCGGGCTTCCTCGCGCAGGCTGTCCCAGATGGGATCCATCACCTTCACGGGATGGCCTGTGTCAAAAGCACGGATGTCAGTCTTTGCGACCATCGCCGCTCTCCTCGTTGCCAGCCGGAATGCCGTTTTCGGAATGCCAATATATAGAGGAAAACGCCAATAACATAAATGGGTGCCGTCGCCATGGTTTTTTAGCATGGTTTTTCGCCATCACGATGATGTCAGCGATGAGCGACCCTTGCATAGAAGGCCAGCACCGCCTGCTTGAAAACCCTGTCGCCGACGGCGAGCATATGATCGCGGCCCGGAATATCGAGTGCTTCGGCATTGGGCATCAGCGCCGCCAATTCCTGCGGTGAGCCGGCGATATCGTCCTTGGTGCCGACGCCGATCAGCGTTGGCATGTCGAGCTTGGCCATGTCAGAACGGGCGACGAGATCGCGTGAGCCGCGGATGCAGACGGCAAGGGCAGTGCGGTCACTCTTCGTCTGCTCGGCGAAGGCGCGGAACATGCGACCGCGGCTATGCGTCACCGCCTCCAGCGAGGGCGCCAGCAGCGCATCGGCGATCGGGTCCCAGTCGCCGACACCGTCGGTCATGCCGATGCCGAGGCCACCGAGCACCAGCGAACGGACGCGATGCGGATTGGCAAGTGCGGCAAAGACGGAAATGCGCGCCCCCATCGAATAGCCCATGACATTGGCTTCGGGGATGCCGAGATGATCGAGCAACGCGATCGCATCGCCGGCCATGACCCAGGGACGATAGGCTTCGGCATCGTGCGGCTTGTCGCTTGCACCATGGCCGCGATTGTCGATGGCGATCACCCGGTAACCGGCATCACCCAGCGTCTTCAGCCAGCCCGGATGCACCCAGTTGACGTTTGCCGTCGAGGCAAAGCCGTGGATCAACAAGACGGGGACACCGGCCGGATCGCCCTCATCGAAGAAGGCGAGCTGCAATCCGTCATGGGTGAAGCTTGAAAATGCGGGCGTATTCAGGTTCATCGGGTCTTCCTTTTGGCGCGACCATAATCGAGCCGCCTTTTATCGTGAAGCCAAAAACTGTGGCTGAAAACTGTGCCCGAAAACTGTGACTGGCGCGGCGCTTTGGCTCTACACATTTGCGGCGAAGACTTATAAGGTTCGCGCACATTTCAAAGCATTCGGAGAGCGACATGGCCGGCCACAACATTCCCCACTTCCAGAACGACGGCGGTCACCGCGTTATCGAAGTCGGCGTCAAGGAATTCATGTGCACCGGCGCTTCGGCTCCCTTCGATCATCCGCACATCTTCATCGACATGGGCGACGACAACGAAAAAGTCTGTTCCTACTGCTCGACGCTCTACCGCTTCAATTCGGCGCTCAAGCCCAGCCAGACCAATCCGGCCGGCTGCGTTTTCCACGTGAAGGCGGCGTAGTCGGTCCAGATCCGGATCGGGCGAACCATGCCGGTCGAACATGCCGCCATCATCGGCGCGGGGATCTCAGGGCTGACAGCCGCCCTTGCGCTTTCGCGCCGGGGTATCAGCTCGGAGATTTTCGAGCAGGCGGGCGAACTCGCCGACATCGGCGCCGGATTGCAGATCTCGCCGAACGCCTCGCGCATCCTTGCCGAACTCGGTATTCTTGAAGGCCTGTCGAAGCTCTGGCTCGAGCCGGACGCGATCCGGCTGATATCGGGCAGTTCACTGCGCCAACTCGCGGCGGTGCCGGCGGGCAAATTCGCGCGGCAACGCTGGGGCGCGCCCTATGGCGTCCTGCACCGCACCACATTGCAGAAAGCCCTTCTGGCTGCAGTCGCGGCCGACCCGCTCTGCCGGCTTCATCTGGGTGTGCGGATGGAATCGACGCTGCCGCCTTTCGAGCAGACCGCCGATGTCGTGATCGGTGCGGATGGTGTCTGGTCGAAGCTGCGGCAATCCGTTCCGGGCAGCCCCTCGCCGCGCTTTTCCGGCAATATCGCCTACCGCTTCACGATAACCGAGGATGAAGCGCCCGCTTTCCTCGACCGGGCAAGCGTTTCGGCTTTCCTCGGCGGTTCGGCGCATCTCGTCTGCTATCCGCTGAAGGAGACCGGCAGCTTCAACATGGTGGCGATCACCGCCGGCAACATCGCACCGCAGGCCTGGCAAAGCGAGCCGACGGCCGAACAGCGCACGCAACTGCGGACGCGGCTTGCCGGCTGGAACGCCGCAATCGTCTCGCTGCTCGAAAAACACCCGAAGCTGACGTTCTGGCCGCTGTTCGAAACCACATCAGGCGCTTGGCAGGACGGCCGAAAGACGATTCTGATCGGCGACGCCGCGCATGCGATGATGCCTTTTGCCGCCCAGGGAGCGGCGATGGCGATCGAAGACGCCTATGAACTCGCCGCCTTTCTCTCGAACCATCCCGTGTCGGAAGCACTGGCGCTGTTCGAAAGACATCGGGCGCCGCGTATCGCGAAACTTCGCCAGCGTGGCGCCTTCAACCGGTTTGCCTATCATGCGAAAGGGCCGATCCGGATCGGCCGCGATCTCGTGCTCGGCCTCAAGCCGCCGCAAAGCCTGGCGGCGGATCTCGACTGGATCTACGGCTATCGGTCCGTGCAGTTGCCATAGAGCGCTGCAAGCGGCAGCATCGCCCGGCGATGCCGCTCAGACGGCACTTGCAGCAGCAAAACCCCGCTCGATATCGGCCTTGAGGTCGGCCACATCCTCGATGCCAATCTGCAGGCGGATGACAGGGCCATCCGGCGGGGCCTTGGCGACCTTGCGATCGTTGAGATGGGCGTGCAAGGCGAGGCTTTCAAAGCCGCCCCAGGAATAGCCGAGCCCAAAAATCCTCAGCGCATCAAGGAAGGCATGCGCCTTTGCCGTGAATTTCTCGGGGCTGTCGGCCGCAAGCACGAAGGAAAAGATGCCGCTGGCGCCCTTGAAATCGCGCTTCCAAAGATGGTGAGAGGGGAAACTCGGCAGGGCCGGATGCAACACGCGGGCGACGTCCTCCCTGCCCTCCAGCCATTCGGCGATATCAAGCGCGCTTTCATAATGCCGCTCGAGGCGCAGGCCCATGGTGCGCAATCCGCGCAGGATCTGGTAGGCATCATCGGGTGCGCCGCAGATGCCGAGCACGCCGTTCGATTCCTTCAGCCGCTCCCAGTGCTCGGCATTGGCCGAAACCGTTCCGAGCAGAATATCGGAATGGCCGGACGGATATTTCGTCGCCGCATGGATGGAGATGTCGACGCCGTGATCGAGCGGCCTGAAATAGAGCGGCGTCGCCCAGGTATTGTCCATCATGACGATGGCGCCAAGGCGGTGCGCAACGGCCGATATCGCCGGAATGTCCTGCATTTCGAAAGTGTTGGAGCCGGGAGCCTCGGTGTGGACGATCTTGGTATTCGGCCGAAACAACGCCTCGATGCCGGCGCCGATCGTCGGATCGTAATATTCCACCTCGACGCCGAGACGCTTCAGCATCGTATCGCAGAAATGCCGGGTCGGACCGTAGACCGAATCGACGACAAGCGCATGATCGCCGGCGGCGGAAAAGCCCAGGAACGGAATGGTGACGGCCGCGAGACCCGAGGGCACGAGGATCGTGCCGGCTGACCCTTCGAGCGCGTCAATCGCCTCGCAGAGCGCATCGGTCGTCGGCGTGCCGCGCGTCCCGTAAGTGTATTTCTGCGCGTGTGTCTTCATCACCTGCGCATTCGGAAACAACACCGTCGAGGCGTGCACGACCGGGGGATTGACGAAGCCGTGATAGTCGAAGGGGTCGTTGCCGATATGGGTCAGGCGGGTGTTGATGCCGGCATTCTGCAGCAAGCTGTCTTTGTCTTTCATGTCGGAAATAGCCTTTGGCGAAGGGTCGCGAAACCAGACTTTTGGACGCCCCGTAATATCCGGTCAACCCCTTGGAGATGGATCGCCAGCGACGGACCAAAGCGGCGGAACTCACGATTTCGCGTTAATTTTCCGCAACTAGCCGCCTATTTCATAACCAAGTGCCCATCAACGCGGCGCAATCTGCCAAAATGCTGAAATTTGCCGCAATTATTGACCGCGACACTTGACCATGGTGACATTTGCGACTGTGATAGAACAACTCGCGCCGGGAGGGTGTCGAGCAAATGGGGAGGCGGCAGATTTCGCCGGAACTTCCCACAAGAAAATACAAGACAACGGAAAAGGTTGGGAAAAAAAATGAAGAACAAGCTTCTGTCGGCCTCAATCGGCGCAGCAGTTTTCGCTCTTGGCGCTTCGGCTGCTTCGGCCACGACACTCGAAGATGTAAAGGCAAAGGGTTTCGTTCAGTGCGGCGTCAATACCGGCCTTACCGGCTTTGCCGCACCTGACGCTTCCGGCAATTGGGCCGGCTTCGACGTCGACTTCTGCAAGGCGGTCGCCTCGGCTGTCTTCGGCGACCCCACCAAGGTCAAGTACACGCCGACAAACGCGAAGGAGCGCTTTACTGCCCTTCAGTCCGGCGAAATCGATGTTCTCTCGCGCAACACCACGTGGACGATCAACCGCGACACCGCACTCGGCTTCAACTTCCGTCCTGTCACCTATTATGATGGTCAGGGCTTCATGGTTCGCAAAAGCCTGAACGTGAAGTCGGCTCTCGAACTTTCCGGCGCCGCGGTCTGCGTACAGTCGGGCACGACCACGGAACTGAACCTCGCCGATTACTTCAAGACGAACAATCTGCAGTACAATCCGGTCGTCTTCGAGAATCTTCCTGAGGTCAACGCGGCCTATGACGCCGGTCGTTGCGACGTTTACACGACCGACCAATCCGGTCTCTATTCGTTGCGTCTGACGCTCAAGAATCCCGACGAACACGTCATCCTTCCTGAGATCATCTCCAAGGAGCCGCTTGGCCCGGCCGTCCGTCAGGGTGACGATCAGTGGTTCGACATCGTTTCCTGGACGGCTTATGCGCTGATCAATGCCGAAGAGTTCGGCATCACCCAGGCAAATGTCGACGAGATGAAGAACTCGCCGAACCCGGACATCAAGCGCTTCCTCGGCAGCGAGGCCGACACCAAGATTGGCACCGATCTCGGCCTGACCAATGATTGGGCCGCCAATATCATCAAGGGCGTCGGCAACTATGGCGAAATCTTCGAGCGCAATATCGGCCAGGGTAGCCCGCTCAAGATCGCACGCGGCTTGAATGCTCTGTGGAACAAGGGCGGCATCCAGTACGCACCGCCGGTTCGTTAATCGAGCACCAGCATGAAATGCCGGGAAGGCGGCCAGCCGCCTTCCCACTTCCAAAAAGTTAAAAAGAAAGCCCGAAAACGGGCACAAGGGGATTGGCGCGGCATGACGCATGAGGCTGTGGATAGGACACCTTTGCATAACACCGGCTGGAGTTTCCGGTCGGCAATGTACGACCCGAAATACCGGAGCATATTTTTCCAGGTTTTGACAATTGTTGCCCTCGTGGCGTTTGTGTGGTGGGTTGCCCATAACACGGCCGTAAACCTTGCCCGCAGCAATACGGCATCTGGTTTCGGCTTTCTCAGCGGTCGCGCCGGTTTCGAAATCGGCCAGTCGCTGATCGGCTATTCAAGCGACTCGACTTATGCACGCGCACTTCTCGTCGGCATTCTGAATACTTTGCTGGTGGCGGTGACGGGCATCATCACGGCGACCATCATCGGTTTCATTATCGGGATCGGCCGGCTGTCGCGGAACTGGCTGATTTCCAAGCTCTGCACGGTCTATGTCGAAATCTTCCGCAACATTCCGCCGCTGCTCGTCATCTTCTTCTGGTATCTCGGCGTTCTCTCCGTCCTGCCCCAGCCGCGCGAATCGGTGGGGCTGCCGTTCAATATGTTCCTCAACAACAGAGGACTAGCCTTCCCGAAGCCGATCTTCGAGACAGGCATGATCGCGGTCGGCATCGCCCTGGTGATTGCGATTGTCGCCACCATCATCATGGCGCGCTGGGCCCATAAACGCCAGGCCGCAACTGGCCAGCCGTTCCATACGGTATGGGCGTCGATCGCGCTGATCGTCGGTTTGCCATTGCTGGTTTTCATTGCTTCCGGCTTTCCGCTCACCTTCGATGTTCCGATCGCCGGTAAATTCAATCTGACGGGCGGCTCGGTCGTCGGCCCGGAATTCATGTCGCTGTTTCTCGCTCTGTCCTTCTATACCGCATCCTTTATCGCCGAGATCGTTCGCGGCGGCATTCGCGGCGTTGCGAAGGGACAATCCGAGGCAGCCGGCGCGCTGGGGCTGCACCCGTCGAGCGTGACGAGACTTGTCGTGGTGCCGCAGGCGCTGCGCATCATCATCCCGCCGCTGACGAGCCAGTACCTGAATCTGACCAAGAACTCCTCCCTCGCCATCGCGATCGGTTTTTCGGATCTCGTTGCCGTCGGCGGCACAATCCTCAATCAGAGCGGTCAAGCGATCGAGATCGTTTGCATCTGGGGTATCGTCTATCTCGGCTTGAGCATTCTCACGTCGCTGTTCATGAATTGGTTCAACGCCAAGATGGCACTGGTGGAGAGATAAGATGTCGGTCGCCGATAAACCCTTCGTCAGAACGTCCATCCTTGCGGCCGAACCGCCGCCCCCCGGGGAGCGCGGAGCCGTCGCCTGGATACGCCGCAATCTTCTTGCAACCCCGAAAGACATAATCCTGACGATCCTGGCTGTTGCGCTGATCGCATGGGCCGTGCCGCAACTGGTCAACTGGCTGTTCATCCAGGCCGTATGGTCCGGCCCGGACCGCACATTCTGCGCGACGACGATCCAGGGCGGCATCCAGCCTGATGGCTGGAGTGGAGCATGCTGGGCCTTCGTCAGCGCCAAATACGATCAGTTTATCTTCGGCCGCTATCCGCTCGACGAGCGTTGGAGGCCGGCGATCGTCGGGATCCTGTTCATTGTGCTGCTGGTTCCGATGCTGATCCCGTCGGCGCCGCGCAAGGGACTGAACGCCATTCTTCTGTTCGCCGTCCTGCCCGTCATCGCCTTCTGGCTTCTTCACGGGGGTTTCGGCCTCGAAGTGGTGGATACTCCGCTCTGGGGCGGGTTGATGGTGACCCTTGTCCTGTCCTTCGTCGGCATTGCCGTTTCCCTGCCCTGCGGTATTCTGCTTGCGCTGGGGCGCCGCTCGAAGATGCCCGTCATCCGGATGCTTTGCGTTACCTTCATCGAGGTCATTCGAGGCGTTCCGCTGATCACCGTCCTGTTCATGGCCAGTGTCATGCTGCCGCTCTTCCTTCCCACCGGCTGGAACGTAGACAAATTACTCCGGGCGCTGATCGGTGTTTCGATCTTCACCTCGGCCTATATGGCTGAAGTGATCCGCGGCGGCCTTCAGGCGATCCCGAAGGGACAGTTCGAGGGCGCCGATTCGCTTGGCCTCGGTTATTGGCAGAAGACACGGCTGATCATCATGCCGCAGGCCATCAAGCTCGTCATCCCGAGCATCGTGAACACCTTCATCGGAACGTTCAAGGACACGTCGCTGGTCACCATTATCGGCATGTTCGACCTGCTCGGTATCGTCAAGCTGAACTTCTCCGATGCCAATTGGGCAAGCGCCGTCACGCCGATCACCGGCCTGATCTTTGCCGGCTTCATCTTCTGGCTGTTCTGCTTCGGCATGTCGCGCTATTCAGGCTTCATGGAACGCCATCTCGATACCGGCCACAAACGATAAGAACGCTAAAACGATAAGAATGAGGGAAAATAGTCATGGCTGAAGCTCCAGCGAAAAAACTCACCGTTTCCGCAACGGAAGTGGCGGTCGAGATCGTCAACATGAACAAGTGGTACGGTGATTTCCACGTGCTGCGCGACATCAACCTGAAGGTCATGCGCGGCGAGCGCATCGTCATCGCCGGGCCGTCGGGCTCGGGCAAGTCGACGATGATCCGCTGCATCAACCGTCTGGAAGAGCATCAGAAGGGCAAGATCATCGTCGACGGCACCGAACTCACCAACGATCTGAAGAAGATCGACGAGGTCAGGCGCGAAGTCGGCATGGTGTTCCAGCACTTCAATCTCTTCCCGCACCTGACGATCCTCGAAAACTGCACGCTGGCGCCGATCTGGGTGCGCAAGATGCCGAAGAAGCAGGCGGAAGAGATCGCCATGCACTTCCTGAAGCGGGTCAAGATCCCGGAACAGGCCAACAAATATCCGGGCCAGCTCTCCGGCGGCCAGCAGCAGCGCGTGGCGATCGCCCGCTCGCTCTGCATGAATCCGAAGATCATGCTGTTCGATGAGCCGACCTCGGCGCTCGATCCGGAAATGATCAAGGAAGTGCTCGACACCATGGTGGGCCTTGCCGAGGAAGGCATGACCATGCTCTGCGTCACCCATGAAATGGGCTTTGCCCGTCAGGTCGCCAACCGCGTCATCTTCATGGACCAGGGTCAGATCGTCGAGCAGAATTCGCCGGCCGAGTTCTTCGACAATCCGCAGCACGAACGCACTAAGTTGTTCCTCAGCCAGATCCTGCACTAAGCTTGGGAGCCGAAGCTTTTTAAAGGACCCGCCGCGCCTTCCGGTTCGGCGGGTCTTTTTACGTTCAGCGAGAGGCTGTCGCCTGCAACAGACTGCAGAGACCGACAAGACCGGAATCGGAACCGCCGGAAGCAGAGCCGCTTGAGGCGGAGATATCGGCGCAACGGACAAGCATCTTGCGCTGCTCGTTGACGGGCCTCGCCCGGAAGGCCTCCAGAGTGCGGACCTGCGACGGGCTGAGACCGCCGCCAGGCACGGATCCGTCACCGCCACTTGCCGCGCCAGCCCCGTCCACCCCGCCTACCCTACCGACGGCGAGATTGGCATCGACGCCACTACCGCCTCCGATCGAGGCCGTGGCGTTGGCATCGGCCCCATCTGAACCGCCGGCACGTGCGTTGAGATCGGCATTGACGCCGCGTCCGCCGCCGATCCTGGCATTGGCGCTTGCGTCGAGACCGTTGCCGACGCCGGCGTTGACATCGGCATCGATGCCCTGGCCGCCGCCGGCATTGGCAGTC
Organism: Rhizobium sp. BK591; assembly: GCF_014195045.1. Lineage (NCBI taxonomy): Bacteria > Pseudomonadati > Pseudomonadota > Alphaproteobacteria > Hyphomicrobiales > Rhizobiaceae > Rhizobium > Rhizobium sp. BK591. The sequence continues at coordinate 760,455 of NZ_JACIAZ010000003.1, read as the reverse complement.
GCATCGGCATTGACGCCGTTCGAGCCGCCGACGGAAGCATCGGCGCTGACGCCGCGCCCGCCGCCAAGCGAAGTCCCGACATCAGCGCTGACGGCATTGCCTGCATTCACCGACACGCCGACATCGATCGCATGCGCATCGCTTGCCGGCATGGCAAGCAATGCGCAGGTGGATGCGAGCACTGCAAAGGACATTCTATGATGGTTCTCACTCATGGTTTTCCTCCGTTTCCATTCGCCGAACGATCTGTCCGGCAGTCGAAAATCGAGGAACGCGCGTACCTTCGATCGTTGGATGCCTGCAACCTGCAGGGCGTCCATGGCAAAGCAACGTGAAGGGTTGGCGAATGTTTCGCCACACGGCACGGCAAGTCGGTCCGGCGGCCGGCAATGATGTTACATGCTTATCGAAATACGAATTGTCCGACCGACTGTGCCGAAAACGGCCATGTCTGGCGGCGATTGGAGAGCCGACGAAGTCATTTCCCTCGCAATCGCGCCAGCAATCTTCAGGCAGTTGCAGAACCTGCAAGCAAAGCGCCGTTCTCGATGCGATTGACGGCGAGATCCATTTGCAGTTGCCGATCGGCTGCCCCTGCCCCGGATTTGGCTTTTCCATCGTCGATTGAGACCGGTAAAAATAACTCCCGTTCCGCCTGGATATATCGGGCGGGAATTCCATGTTTCAGCATGTTCTCATCTAATGGAACTGGAGGTTTAGAATGGGCATTTTCGACAAGATCAAACATGCAATCTTCGGAGAGGCGAAAGCAGCCGAACCCGTCGCTGTCAGCCCGCAACAGATAGAGCCGGCGCAAGCGCCTGCCTCACCGTCGGCGGCGCCCAGTCCGACGCCTGCAGCCGCTCCCGCTCAGAGCAAGCCCGCCACGGTCACAGTCGATATCGTGCCCCTCCTTGACGCAGCGGTGAAGAAAAGCGGCCAGAAACTCGATTGGCGTCGCTCGATCGTGGACCTGATGAAAGCCGTCGGGATGGATGCAAGCCTGACTGAGCGCAAGGAACTCGCCGCTGAACTCGGCTATACCGGCGACACCAACGATTCCGCAAAAATGAATATGTGGCTGCACAAGGCCCTAATGAAGCGGCTTTCGGAAAATGGCGGCAAGGTCCCGGCCGATCTCCTGGATTGAACGCAGCGAATGGCTGCCGCCATGATATGGCGGCGGCTATCCAGCCGCCAGAGAGATCACAGCCGGAGCAGACCGCGAAACAAGGCGTCCCCTTGCCCGCAGGCACTGGAACCAATAACGTTCCGCTCGATACTTCGATAAATCGATCAGGGAGAATAAATCCGATGAGATTGATGGCAGTCGTTGGTCTTGCACTTAGCTTGGGCTGTATTTCGGCCGCAGAATCTCCTTCAAACTATCAATCCTACAGCGGCATTCGGGTCGATACCGACCCGGTTCTTCTGGCTCGATACGAAAAAGCTCTCCAGCGGTGCGTGCCGGAGGCAGGGTCATGGCGACGCGGCTCGCCGGATCCACGAAGCCTAGATTACAACGCGGTGCTCAGAAATTGCCTCTACAGGCGCAGCTTTGTCGACAGAGGCGTCTACGCCTACCCCATCCCTCAGGTCTACTTCGATCATTTCCTGGATCGCTAAGAAGAGCTAATCAGTTCCAATCTGCCGCAGCGTCTCACGCATGAAACACAAACCCCGCCAATTTGGCGGGGCTGTATTAACACGGCTGGCAGATGTCAGCGTTTGGCGCCGCCTGGCGGCCGGCCCTTGCCCGTCTGGCGATTGCCGCTCCCGGACGCGGTCTTGGCATCGTTGCCCTGACCGAAGTTGGTGCCGCCGAGATGACCGCCGCCACTGGTGTTGGCGACCTGGCGCTGCGCTCTGCGCAACAGCGCCTCTGCATTGGTCTTGCTCATGACATTCTCCTCAATGGCCGGAAAACCCAGCCGAAATGCTGTCGCCTGCATCCGCGGTCAAAGACCAGCGGCATGTCAGGCAGCGACGATGTTGCCGGCGGAGCTTTTGCCGGAACGGCTATCCTGGATGACGTCGAAGCCAACCTTCTGCCCCTTATCAAGGGACGCCATGCCAGCCTGCTCGACGGCTGAAATATGGACGAAGATATCGGTCGAGCCGTTGTCCGGCTGAATGAAGCCGAAGCCCCGCGTCGGATCAAAGAATTTAACCGTGCCTGTGTTCATGACGGTCTCCTCTCAAGCGCATAAACAATCGCCCTCCGGCGACTGCTGGACGGCGTAGAAATCGATTTTGAAAGGAAAGATCAGCTGGGCCGCCTGAGGCGCGAACCAAAGCTCGACAAGCAATTTCGATGGAAGAATCGATAGGCCGGCAATGTGTTTAAAACAAGTTTCTGGTGACGGTGTTGGGCGTTACAACCCGGATAACACATATAGCGGCGTTCTCTTGGCCAAGACGTCAGGAGCGATCACCACGCGCCAACGAGCGCGTTGCCCGAAAGCGGAACCTTTTTCAGCTTTCCGTTTTGATCGGCAACCGATATCGACGTCAGCAATTGCTTCGGCGACTTTCGAAACCAGTTCGCGGCGATCGTCGCCATATCACCGATCATCGCGTGTTTGTGCCAGGCTGCGAAACGCCGGGCAGTCGCCTCGGGTTCGGCTTGATAAAAGAAATCACCGGATTGGCCAAGATTGTTGATCGACGAAGCCATTGATGAGAGCGGACGTTGAAACATTTTCGGAGGCACCGAAAGCTCTCGGGCAGTCTCGGAAAATGCCGGAGCCATGAAATCGATAACCCAACCATCCGCCTCCACCCAGCAGTGGAAATTTTCCCCAGCGCCAGTCACATAGCCGTCTTCGCGATAGTCTGCGAACAGTATGAGCGTGCCCCCGAGATTGTAAGCAGCAAGCCCGCCCTTAGGCGTGGCTTTGATTTTGTAGTGTTGTTCGAGGATGAAAGCCCCGAAGGTGCTGAAGTACATACAGGCTGTGGCAGGGTCGGCATTTTCGTTGATGAGCAGGCTATTGATAATGCGGTAAATCCGATGGTAGTCGCTCTGCTTGATCAACATGGCCGTTCACCCACAAACTCTAAGGTTTCGCGCAATCACTAGGCGACGACGCCCGCGATGTAAACGACGCGCACCGATGTCCGTGCCGATTGGCCGGGTGGCAAGCGTGATCCGAAATCCGACCGGGCCGGGTTCGAAGCACATGTAAAACCATCAAGTCTCCCGGCAGCCCCTGCTTGCCGTGGGCCATTCTGCGAACCGCAAAAACGGTGGGAGATAATGGCGACCCCTGCAGGAATGCCAAAACTCTGAAATTATGCTGTAATTTCAATGAAAATTGTTTGATCTGAGGGGCGCCGCGCAAGTGTTGATTACCTTATGGAATTTTATAAGCTGCCCTTCATTTCCGAGAGCGGATTGAGGACGCTCCAAAGGACATCCAGCATGAGGAGCATCCGATGATCCACGAATTGCGCATCTATACATGTCTGCCGGAGAGGCTGCCGGCACTGCAACAGCGTTTCGAGACCGCAACGCTGGCGATCTGGGAACGTCTCGGCATCCGCTCACTCGGCTTCTGGACGACGATGATCGGTTCTTCCAGCAACGATCTGACCTACCTGCTCGAATGGCGGTCGCTGGCGGAGCGCGAGCAGAAATGGGCCGAGTTCATCGCCGATCGGGAGTGGCGGGAAGCGAAGGCGAAGAGCGAGGCGGATGGGCCGATCGTGGCCAACATCGTCAGTTCGCTGCTGCAGCCGACACGCTTTTACCGCGGCTTCTCCAAACCGTCGGAATAACGGCCACGTGGTCCCTCCGCGCCTTGATGCTGGCGACCACAACGAATGACGGCTGGGTGGCGGGCTCAGCGGCGGACGCGGTAGCGGATGTGCGTGGCCTCGGGTGTATCGATCACCCGAACGATCTCCAACTCGACGCGCGATGGTAAGACTTCGAACATTCGGCGGCCACCTCCGAACAAGACTGGAACCTGGTGTATTTGCAGTTCGTCGAGCACGCCAGCTTCCAGCGCCCGTTGCGCCGTATACGCGCCAAGCATCAACACGTCCCGGTCCCCGGCGACGGCCTTCGCCTGCGCCATTGCGCTCGCGATCCCGTCGCTCACGTATTTGACCAGCGGATAATTCGCGACGGATGGCCCGGGCGGCCTGTGACTGGGTACGAAGATCGCGACACCGTGATTGTCACCGCCCCAGTGATCGACCTGCTCCACGGTTCGCCGACCCGCCAGAATCGCACCTGGCGCGTTCCATTCGTCCCACAATTGTCCGACCGGTCCGGTCGGCCGGGAAAAATCCCCGTACCACTCGTGCAACCGCATAAAGTCGTCGCCGCCGGGATTGCCCACTTCATCGTTAGGCCCCGCGATATACCCGTCCAGTGACATGGACATGAAGAGCACTGATTTAGACACTGTTATCTCCTATGGTCTCTTTCCAAACTGGGGCCGTGGGAATTCGCTCCGCGGGGTGGGCTATTGATGCAAAAGCTCGTTCAGGCAAGCCGAGTGCGCGCGGACTGTCTTGATGTTCCCAAGGACGCTCGAGCGACACTGACGCCGACATCCCGAATACGGATTTTGGGTTATCGAAATTCATGCCGACCCATCCACGTCGCCGTCTTCATCGAGGTTGTGCACCGGGAGATAGGGGTGTTCTTCTCCATCCACTGGACTATGAATCTGATCGTGTCATTGCGCGTCTACGCTGTGGACGCGGGTATCGTGAAAAACAATCCCGTCCGAGATGTGAAAATGCCAAAGGCGAAGACTGAAGGCTTCAAGCCTTGGGAAGCGGCCGACGTCGAAAAGTTCTATGCCACGCACCCGGAAGGCTCGCAGGAGCGACTCGCCATGGACATGCTGCCTTTCACTGGCCTGCGCCGCTCGGACATCTTCCAGATCGGCCCGCAGCACGTCAAAGATAACATCATCGAGTACCGCGCAGGCAAGAATGACGAGTGGGTTTATATTCCTGTTCACCCAGATCTTAGAGCCATTCTCGATGCGGTGAAGAAAGAGCATCTGGCTTATCTGGTGACGCCGGTTCATGGCCGGCCATTTAAGAGCGCGGCCGCGTTCGGGAATTGGTTCGGTCAAATGTGCGCTGAGACGGGCGTGGATGGCCGGGCGCACGACCTGAGGAAAACGCTCGCCCAGCTCCTGGTCGAAAGCGGCAACAGCAACAGCAAACTCAAGGCCCGTTTTGGCTGGAGAAGCGTTTCTATGGTCAACCATTACACGCGGAAGGCCGACAAGCGGAAGCTCGCTATTTCGAGCGCTGCGAAACTGAACGAGAACAGCCTAACCCCTCAAACCAAATCCATTGAGGGGTTAACGCCTGAAAACAAAGCAAAAACAAATACTTGAAAATTGATGGCGACCCCTGCAGGAATCGAACCTGCGACAACCTGCTTAGAAGGCAGGTGCTCTATCCAGCTGAGCTAAGGGGCCGTCCGGCGGTCGCGTTCAAGGCGCGCGACCGAATGCGGCATATTTGGACGAGAAATCTCAATGCGTCCAGGGCTGCGTGCGGGTATAGCGGAAATTGTCGGGATAGGCGACCACCTGGCGGGCCGCATCCTTCGGCGCAATGACGCGATATTCGATGCCGTTGCGCTGGGCATAGGCCTCGGCGAGTTCCTGCGTTTCGAAGGTCAGCTTCACCTGCTGGCGCATGTCGCCCGAGGAGGTGTAGCCCATGATCGGATCGATCTTGCGCGGCGACTCCTGATCGAACTCAAGCACCCAGAGATGGGTCTTGGCCTTGCCGGACTGCATGGCGGTCTTGGCTGGACGATAGATCTTGGCAGACATGACTGCGGCGTCTCCGACTATGCGGGCAGCGCCCGCCTTTCATGGTCTCAATCCCCGTTGCCGGGGCTTTTGCTTCATCGCTAGAGATAGCGCGAAGAGATGAATTTTGCTTATCCGCGAATCCTTGGCTTTTCAAGAAAAAAGGCGGTGCGCGACGCACGCTGCCTGCTCCATCTCATGACAAGCCGAGGCATTGGGGAAACAAGGCTATCGGCGGGCGAAGCGGCTTTGGGTCGTCTTCCCACCTGTCGATCCAGCCCTCTCTTCATGGCCGAGGGACCTCAGGCCGAATTGCGCAATGTTACCGATCGTCGCATGTTGTGATTACAAGCTGATTGCCGCAGCCGGTCCCTGGCACTATCTACGGCTCCATCGGTTTCAGTGGATTTGCACTCATGATGAAACGTTCGCCAGAGTTCAATGCCATTGCGTTAGGAGCTGGTATCACGGCTTTCTTCTACGTCGTCATCAGCTACGCCCAATATCTCGGCCTGATCGCCCATGGCTGAGGCAGCCTTGTCCTGACGTTCAATGCGCCCGGCACGGCAGACGTGCGACCCATCAAGATTTTTCTATAGCATCCACAGGGCAGGCGAGGAATCTTCGACCAGCGCTGGATTTATGGGTTGCGACGGCGAAGTGAACCGTGTATCTCCCCTGCCATTCACGGCACGGAGTGTAGCGCAGTCTGGTAGCGCATCTGGTTTGGGACCAGAGGGTCGGGAGTTCGAATCTCTCCACTCCGACCACCGCCTTTCCCATTGAAAATGTTATAGAAATTTTCCGTGGCTCGCGTGACGCCTTGAAGGGCTTTGTGAGAGCACTGTGAGAGCAACCGCCGCCGTGGGCGCAATTTTGTAAGCACTGGGCGAGGCACCATGACCACCACGGACACTGCCGCCCTCCTCGAAGACGCCGCCGATCGGATCGCAGATATCTCCCGAGCGGATCTTCAGATTGTGCTCCGTCGGGCCGCGCTGCGGCTACGCAATGCCGGTGCCGTCTCGATGGAGGATGATGTCGAGGAAGCTTTGCGCGACCTGGCCGGCGAGCTCGGCATTTCGCGCAACGACACGATCAGATTTATCGTGCGGGAGTGGATGGAGAAGAACACCTATCTGCCGGTGCACAGCCTCGATGAGGATGGCGATGTGGACGGGAATGCCTGAGCAACACTGCAGGCCGATCTGATGGTCCACGAGTTCGACCGACCGATGGAGGGCGACGGGCCCGAGATGAAGCGGCGCCAGGCGCTGCTAGAAACGATCAAGTTCCGATGGGATCAATGAAGGTTGGTGGCTTTCGTCAGCTAAGCGCTAGCCTCCTTCAAAAAGGTGGCAGCTATCTCGCCTACTCGGTATTGGGCCGTACAGGGTCCACAATCTGCCCGCTCTCCTTGAACGTCATAAGAAGCGAACGGCTCAGATGAAAGGCTTGGCCTTTTTCACGAGCTGCAGACCTATCCAGAAGCGCGTGAAATGGATTATCTATTCCGTCTCTCTCAATCGTGAGGACGTCAGGGCGGACATTTTCAAACTTCACGTGCTTGCGCTGCGTCGCCAACCAGCCCCGGAAATGTTTTCTCTGCTTCGACGCTTCGTCATCGCAAGCTGGCGTTAGGCGGGCGACAACAACCCGAAGCGGCTGGCCATCTCCGAGTCGATCAAGAGAGAGGTCTTCATCATACCTAGTGTCTAAGAAAAGATTTGCGCTAAGCGACTGCATTTCGATGGGGGCGTCCGAGCTTTTGTCGAATAGTCTTCGCCCAATTACCTCGGATGGTTTCAGAACGTCCCCAGGCTCCCAACGTGCCATGCACTACGCCCTTACAGCAGCACTAAATTCAACAAGTTGCCCCCACAGAACGTTGATGAATTCATCTCGCGGCACGTCGCTTTCCGCGACGTATGTCATCTTTAGTTCTTTCTGTCGGCTGAACGCAGACAAGCAGAGCGTGTCTCCATCAATTAAGATGCTCAGAAGGCGACCCGGAGCGTCGAAATCGATGGTGGTCATCCCGTCAATAACTTCCACTCGAGGAGAGATCGAGGTTACGGCGAACGCAAGCGAGACGATATCCCATAAGACCTCGTTTCGAGCGTCGCTGGGCAAAGTTTCATAAAACTCCGCCGCCAATTGAGCCCTACTGGAGGCATTTAATGAGGCACTTGGTTCGCTGCGAGAAACCTGCAGGAAACCGAGGGGAAGAGCCAGGTGCGGCACAGTGGGCCGCCATTGCTTTTCTACTGGAAAATGGGATGGTGCCTGAGCTGTGGCTACTGGTTGGTGCCGACCACCGCGAATCAGCCCTAACGTGAAATTTACATCGGTCGGAGAGTTTACGCCTGCAAGATATGGCCTAGCCACGATCGGCGGCTTCTGATCTTCAACGAGAGCGGGCGCAGGCGACATCGTAGATGTCACTGCCAAAGCTGTCGCCGACAGCACGGGACCAATGTTGGATCCAGATGATTTAAAAACATCAGTTATGTTCATTGCGGCAGGTTATTCTCTGAGGCAAATTTCGACTCAATCAGGTCCTTAAGTAAGGCATGAATATCGTCATGCAAGCAAGAGAAGTATTTAGTCGAGACGTCAGCTACTTCGGAGGAGCTTACTTCCAATCCCGGGGGGCCAAATTGCCACTCGACGGCAAGCATAAGAGCCAGCGTTTTGTTCCCCGCCATTGAATGCGGGGGCGATAAAGTTTGAAGGTCAGCATTGACCTGCGTCAGACGACGCTTAACGGGCGCATCGGATATTTCGTCGAAACGGCCGGTGTGGGAATGAAACAAATCTGGCGCTTCAAAGACATGCGGAGCTATGAAATCTGATCTACGAAGCAACCCGTTTACAATTCCGTCGCCCGCGTCACCGTCGTAAATGAACCTATTGAGGTATTCCAATCTGAACGCGGCGATGGGAACGACGCCCGCGGCGATGGCAATTGCCGGATCAATCATCTTTTTTGAAGCTGGCCACTCTGTCTCCCAGCCTCGATACCGTTGTAGCTGCATTGCAATCTGCTCTGGCTGCACGACAAATTGCCTTGCGAGCCGCAGGGCAACGTTTCCGTCAACATCCCGCGTGAGCGAATTGTGTTGGAAAACCATGCCCGCAATCGATGCCTGGCGAATATCCGCATTCAGTGGCTCAAACTGGAACTGAATTTGCTGTAATGGTTCCTTGACAGAGAACCCTTCATCAGAGGCCCGGCTCTCGGCGTCGCGCACTACTCTTTTTGCCACCATCGAGCTTAACGGCTCCGCAAAACGGATCGTCATCGCCGCCCCTTCGATAGCGTTCTCTTTGTGTATCATTTTCCACATGATGTACCCGTTTGTAGCGAGGGGCGTGACGCTGCCGGTGCGATGAGAATCCTTCTAGATACTTATGCCACAACGATCAATTGATAAACTGACCACCTTGTGTGAGGCGGGTTAATCAACCGCGCATACCTCCCCCATGTCTTCGGGTTCCCTGAGCCCTTTGTACGATGCATGCCGCAGCTTGCCGTCATGTGTCCAGGCCCGATATTCGATCTCGGCAACCAGCTTAGGCTTTATCCAGATCAGGTTCTTGCGCCCACCGGAATATTTGACGGCCGGGTTGGTCGCCTTGATCTTGTCCATCCTTGCGCGAAGCTTCATCGCCTCGTCTGCCTTAAAGCCCGTTCCGACCGATCCGACATAAACCAGCTCGGCACCCTTCCGAGCAGCCAGCAGAAGCGCGCCGATATTCCCGAACGCCGTGCTGGAGCGCTGATAGCCGACGATGGCGAAGCCGTCGCTCTGGATGCATTTGATCTTAAGCCAGTCGCCGAGGCGGCCGCCGCGATAGGTGCTGTTCCGGTCTTTCGCAATGATGCCTTCTAACCCGTGCTCGCAGGCGATGCGCAACAGCACGTCTCCATCAGCCTCGATCTCCTCAGATAGCCGGATGGCTTCTTCGCCTCCGGCCGGCACCAAGCCCTCGAGGAGGAGGCGCCGCGCGGTGAACTCTGTTCCGGTGAGGTCATGGCCGTCGAAATAGAGAAGATCGAACGCCATCAAGACCGCTTCGCGGGACGCCCTCTTTCCGCCGCGGCCGCCGAGAGATTGCTGAAGCTTGCCGAAATCCGACCTGCCCTGCTCATCAAACACGACCGCTTCGCCATCCAAGATCGCCGTCGAGACAGAAAGTCGTTTTGCCTCCGCGGCGATCGCCGGGAAGAGATCAGTCCAGTCGTGGCCGCCGCGCGTCAGGATCCGGACGCCAGACAGCTCGATGTGGACTGCCAGGCGGTAGCCATCCCATTTGATTTCGTAAATCCAATCATCGCCTTTCGGCGGCCGGCGCTTGAGCAGCGCAAGGCATGGCTCGACGCGCGCTGGCATCGGATTGAAGGGAAGTTGCGGCTGGGAGGGATCGCGCCGGCGGCGCGGACGGCTGCGGAGGGCCGCGTCGGCATCACCGAGCAGAGGCTGGGACGGCTTGCGAGGCGGCTTGGTCATCCCGCCATGACAGCAGCCGCGCCTTAAAAAGCAATTGACCTAGATGGGTTATTGACTCCACCCGCCACGCGAACATAATAAGAACATCAGCGTGCGGCCGCCAATCTGAAAATAGTAAATGTGGAAAACGGATATGCGAGAGCAGCCGATCGGCGAAGCCGTGGAAGACGACGAGCGTGCGCAGGTGATCGCCTATCACAGGGGTGACACACACGCCGCAATTGACACCCTGCTAGCGGACATTCGCCACCTACGCCGGCAACTGGCATTGACAGAGGGCGCAATGGGCAGTGGGATGACCCGCGGCTGGCGACCGAGCTACCATCGAGAGTGAAATGTCCGAGATTGATTATCAGACACTGCGGCTCGGATGGCCTCTCCTTCCGGGTAAACTGAAGACCAGGTTACACTATGCATGACCGCCCCCAACCACAGACCGTTCCGTTCGAAACAGCGCTGAGCGATTGGTGGCGGTCGCAGCCGCAGTCTTTCCGCGACAGCGTCAGTCTTTCGGCCGCGCGCGCTTGCTTTCGTGCAGGATACACGGCAGGCAAGCAAACGACCGAACGGCGCTTCGTGTTCAAGGCCGGCCGCATGCGCATCACTGTCTGGGCAACCGGCATCGTGGAAGCAAAGAAGATAGCCGAAGTTGAGGCCGATTTCCGGGCGGCCAAAAAGGGTTGGCCCATTCCCAAAGCGGGCTGGCAATTCCAGGAGGAGAAATGAGCGATACCGACAGGCCGACCCTGACGAAGGCGCCGGAAATGTATGTCCATTATTGCGAACAGGGAGGTTGCACGGAATGGGGAAGCTGGGGAAACAGCCCTTCCCCAACCGCTCCGACGCGCTGGTGGTGCTTCGAGCACTTCCCGCATAAATCTTACGAACAGGAACAGGCGCTCAGGCGGAAGCTCAATCCGGCCGGGCTTTGATAGCGCCTTTGCTCGACACTACTTCCAGGAGTTTTTGCCAATATTCTCTTTTCCGTTCAACACGGTGACGGACTTAGGACCTGTTTTATTCCAGGTCTCACATACCTCTTTCCCAGCGTCCCTTCCGCCCTTCCAAGTGCGGCAGAACTTGTTGCCAGAAATGTGCCACACGCCGTCAATGGTGATCACGTCTCCGGAATCAAGCTTAACGGAACCATGTGCGGTGCCGTCCTTGAGTACCGAAAGCTCGCCGCTGTAGCCTTCCTTTGGGCCGCCCAGCACAATCACTTTTCCGTCTGACAGCAGAGCTTGAAGCTCTTTTCCAGTCATTGCGGTAGCAGCAATAGCTTGCGTTCCAAGAAACAATATAGATAGCCCGGCTATTAGAATTCTGCGCATGCGCCGCTCTCTCCGATATTTGACAATCACCAATTCCATCAATTCATATGAACTACAAGTTAGCAGCTGTCACGTCCCAATTTTATGGCCGCCACATCTATACTAAGACAGTAGCGTTTTCCCGCGAGAGATATCAAATGGGAGGTGTTGCATATAGCAGCACTACTTTCGGCAAGCCAACTTAGATTCCGCGCCAGCGGAACCGGTCGCGAGGCAGTTGGAGGCCGCCCGGCGCCAATACGACGTTAGCCAACAAAAGACCCCCTTTTCTAACCCCCGGTCCAGCGGGGCTTTCTTCTCCATTTTCGTGAAAATTCACTTTGTCACAACTAGAAATTACTCGACATTTGTGCGGAAGCGTACGGAACTTTTGTCAACGCTTTTGCTATCGTTGGCATTCGCCTAAACGAGAAAGACCGCCCGCGGGGGCGGTGTTTCCATTTCTGGGTCAACAAAAAGCTTCGGTCAGCCAGCGGCCTTGATGCTCGTGTTGCAAAGGCTCCAATAGCCGCCGCCCTTCTGGATCCACTTCAGATCGCCGAGCGTGCCGGCATCCTTGGCGGCATGGTAAGCGTCAACACAGGTGTGCAGGCGGGCCTTGCCGGGCGTTTCACTCGAATATTTCTTGTCGATCGCCTTCGGGAATTTCACGTTCTTCGGCGCCGCGGTCGTTGGCTTTGCCGGTTCCTTCTCGGTCGTGGCGGTGACATCTGCTTCGTCGGCCTTATCGGCAGCGGCAGCATCGGCGCCACAGAACTTTGCGCGGAAATCATTCCACTTCAAGTCCTTGGCGGAGCCGTCGGCTTTGGCGGCCTGATACTTTGTGCTGCATTCCTTCATCGTCAACGCATGCGCCGGCGATGACATGAGGAAAGCGGCTACCAGCGAGCCGGCAGCGGAGAGAAGAAGTTTGTGCGAGGTGCTATATGACTTGGTCGATGCAACGAAAACCATGACACTCTCCTTGGTTCATTTACGGCGCAACGGTGACGCCCAGCGAGTGAACTACAGATGAACAAAGGCCCCTGCGCATTGGTGCCCCAGCCGCCCCGGCCGCCGATTAACAACTACCGAATGATCGGTGCTAGCTCGCCAACCATATGGGGCGACTTAGAAGCTGGGGCACGGGTGGCTTGACGCGTTGACACCTTAAGCCGCGGCCACCCCCGGCCGCTCGACGGACTTGTTCAAAAGTCGTCGCACCCGTGCCCTGAGCCCAACACGCAAGGGCTTCAGGTCCACCAAATCCCTTGGTCTGGACACAGGTACGCTACTAGGACTTCATACGTTGGCATTGCGCTGGATCAAGGCGACGCCTCCCGTGGTAACCAGCGCCAAATCCTTCCACTCAAGTCGAATTTAGTCAATTAGCGCCATTGTCGCAGTGATCAACAATGCGTCGACCTGGAACAAAAGGCGCCGCCGATCGTAATAGCATTGGGCCGTGCGGAGGTGTGTATTTAGAACAGCATGCACTTCGATACTCTGTGCGGCCCACCTCAATCTTAACCAATTTGTTCGGAACCGTAAGGAACTTTTCCGGCTATCTGCGGTTAGGCCACACGGATCGCACAGGCGCCCCATGGTGGGGCGGTCCGCTTCCCTCTTTCTTCCTGTGCGGTCCCGTACTCTCCAGCCCCACTTGCCCCGCTTGGCGGGGCTCCTTTTTGATCCCTGGCGAGCAAAGCTGCGGTGCGGAAGTGCCTTGCCCGCATGCTAGACATGTTTGAAACCGGCGCTAAATTTTGCTTCGATTCGGGGGCCGCCACCTTGGAGGATGGGATGTTCGTGAAGTTGACCGACGGCACGATAACGCGCTGGATCAATATGGACGCTGTTATCCAGATGCGGTTCGATGACGACAAACATCAAACGGAACTATTCTTGCTTAGAGAGAACGCCGGGCCAATTTTTGTTGATGAGCCTCCGGAAGAAGTGCGAACGCTGATGGACGTTGAACTCGAGCGGCTATGCCAAATTGCAAAATGGACCACAGGCGGGCCAATGGGATGATCGTTGCAAGACGATGGGAACGGAGAAGTGATCCAAACTGATGCGATGGCGGCCTACGAGGATCGACGACACCACGCCGCGCCTGAGGAAATGCGTTTGCGGCGGTAGCCCGAAAGTGGACTACGACACCGCCGCCCGGGTCTCGTGCCAGAGGTGCGGAGCGAACGTCACGGCCGAAACGGCGCCGTATTTCCGCGACGTGGCCACGCAACGAGAACACGAAGCTTGGCGGGCGGCGACCATATGGAACGAAATGAGCAATGATCCTCTAGGCCTCACGGGCAACCGTCGACGATTCAAGCCCTGAGTTGTCATCGGCGCTGGATGAACGTAAGACCAACAACGACCACAAATCCAGGCCACGCTTCCGAGGGAATAAAGATGAGTAAAGGCATAGAGACCAGCGAGTTGATCGCACAGATTAGCGCCGCCAACACGGCCATGCTTCTGGCGCTAGCGACCACTCTCGAAGAAGCCGGGGCGATGAAGATGGAACATTACGCCGTCAATATTAAGATCATGGAAGAATTCGCAAAGAAGGAAAAACGGGACCTCGCTGCCAATATCCTGTCTGCATTTGCAAATCAACTGCAGGCGAACGTCAGCAAGGGGAAAGCCTGAGACATGTGCGGAATTTTTGGCGTCGTCGGCCAACGTCTTCCCACCGATGAAGATTTCCTAACGGCGCTCAAAACGATTGAGCACCGTGGACCCGACAACCTCTCGATGCGTAGGATCGACAACGAGCTCATTTTTGGGCACGCCAGGCTATCGATCATCGACCTCTCTAATGCCAGCAACCAGCCTTTCGTTACCGACCGCAGTCACCTCGTCTACAATGGCGAGATCTATAACTACCGGGAAGTTCGAGAGGAACTGCGAAAGCTCGGATGTGTGTTCAACACCTCCGGCGATACCGAGGTCGTCGCGAGAGCGTTCGAGCAATGGGGCGATGCTTGTTTTGATAAGCTGCACGGCATGTTCGCCATTGCGCTATATGATCTGCAATCGAAAACACTGCATCTCGCGAGAGACAGGTTCGGGATCAAGCCGCTGTATGTGAGGGCCAACGAAGGTAACGTCGCATTCGCTTCTGAGGCGAAGCCATTGCTTCGCCTCGGCCGGCGCGCGATCAACGCGGCTGTCCTGCAGGAGATAATTCTCTGGGGATTCCACCTATCACAGAACTCCTTTTTTGAAGGGATTTGGCAGGTTGCTCCGGGCGAGATCGTTTCGTTCGCAGACGGAGAAGTGCGCAGGCGCCGGTGGGCCGCGGATACGACACAGTCGAAACGGTGGTGGAAGGAACTCGGAATCCAGAAGAGTCTGGAACGCTCCGTCGAAGACCATATGGTCGCGGATGTTCCCGTGGCGGTCGCCCTGTCAGGCGGTCTGGATTCAAGCGTGATCGCTGCCTTGGCAGCGAAACAGCGCGGCAATCTGGTTGCCTTTACTACGACATTCTCTGATCACGATGACGATGAGGTTGTGTACGCCAGGATGGTCGCCAAGCACTGTGGGATTGACCACCATGTCGTGCGGCTGCCATCAGGCGACCTAGAACAGATGCTTCGAACGATCGTGAATCATATGGAGGAGCCGATCGCCAATCCGAACGTGTTCCCAACCTTCGGCCTGTCGAAAGTCATTCGGGACGCTGGCTTCAAGGTAATATTGATGGGGGAAGGAAGCGACGAGATCTTCGCGGGATACCCTTGGCACCGGGCGGCTCAGGAAGTCGGCGCTGATGTTCGCAGCATGTATGAGCATTATCGGCGGCGGCGGACGCAGTCGAAGGCAGCGGGGTATCTTCAGAAGCCTTCAGCCGATGCACTTGCGAATAGGGAAAGCGAATTCGTGGAGACGTTCAGACGTCAGACCGCCGGCACTCCGCTGGATACGATGCTCGCGTTCGAGCGCGCGTATCAAATGCAGTTCTCCCAACTGCTTCGCGTCGACAAGATGATGATGGCACACGGGATCGAAGCGAGGGTTCCGTACCTCTATGCCTCCGTCCTTGATGCAGCTAACCGAATTCCGGACAATCGCAAGATCAATATCTCGCCCAAGCATCGTGGAAGGTCAGATAAGATCGCCCTTGCGCGCGTGGCTGGGAAGCTCTTGCCGGCAAAGGTCGCCAATCGCCCGAAATTCGGGAAAGGCGGAACGGTGAATCTGTGGGAGACCCCACTGATGGCGGAGATGGATGCCGTAGCCGATAAAATGCTGACATCAAGCGATTACCGCGACGCCAGGTCTCACCTTTCGGAATGGATTGATTGGAAGACCGTCAAGGGAACGCCGGCCAAGCAAATGTTCACGTTGATGTCGATGATAATGGCGACAGACTTGCACATCCTTCAATGACTAGAGGGCGGGAATCATTCCCGCCTTAGCGCTGGATCGATCAATGATCGCATTTCTGGATCAGCCATCAGTCTTTTGACCACATATCGCGAACCGGCGAATGTTAAGTGGCCATAATCCCATGCCGTCAAGTCGTCATGACGATCACCGAGCTTGGTGAGGCAGCCTTCAGCGTCACACATGGCCTGAAAGGCCGAAAAATAGCCAATCCCCATGCTACGCGCGAGATCGCGCATTTGTCCGTCGATGTTGGCAACGCTGTCATTGAGTTCGCTGCGCAACCGGCCTGGTACGGTGTGGGATGGGCTTTTGTTGAAGGCATCAAGTAAGATCTTAGGCAGCGACGGGCGCCAATGCGGGACGGGCCCGATGAGCATGATGTGATCGATGCCTGCGGCTTTTGCCGTCTCCAAGGTCGAACGTAGGTTAGCAAAATCTGGGCTACTGACGTACTTCGTCCAGTCGGCCGAGACGATCAGCAGCCGAGGCTTCAGTAAAGAAATCTGATCGAGGCCGAACTGATTGATCTCTGGACAATTGGCTCTTCCCACAGATTTGAAACCGGTAATAGGTGGGCAAGAAGCTGCATTGAACTGACCAAGCGGAAAACGACCCTCCGAGCTCGCGTCGAGCAGGCCGGGATAAAAGTGAGCCGCATGGGAGTCTCCCCATAACACAACCCCTCCCGCCGCTTGGCACTCCGGCCTGAAGTCCTGCGGTCCTTGGTCGGGCCGTAGGAAGCAGGAACCCACACGGTATCCCGCCTCATATTGGGGGTATTTGTAGTCCGCCAAAAATCGAACGATCTCGGGGAAGCGGCCAACGAAACCACCTTGGTATATCGTTAGAATGCCGGCGAACAGGACAACGAGAGATGCGGCCACAAGTGCTTGAACGTGGCCTCGGCGGGAACGCCCAAAACGAATTTTCCTCTCAAGGAATCGATAGGTTCCCCAGGCCAGCAAAAATGATGCGGACACGAGGGCGATCCGAGAAGCGAGGGACAATTCATCGCTCGCTGCTGCCCTCGCGAACGCCAACAGTGGCCAATGCCACAAATAAAGGGGGTAACTGATCAACCCAATGCCAACCGCCACCCGGTTTGAAAGGATAACGCGGTTCACCCACGCTGAAGGTCCGGCCGAGATCAGGAGGGCCGCCCCCACGGTTGGCAGAAGTGCGCGCCAACCAGGAAAGGGGGATGAACTGTCAATAAACAAAAGAGCTGCGGCGATGAAAAGGGCACCGACAAATGCCCGGATTTCATTGAGGTGGATCGAGTCGTGTCTCGGGATCACGGCCACGAATGCCCCCAGCAACAGTTCCCAGAGACGGGTATGAGGCAGGAAAAAAGCTTGGACGGGATCGTGCGGCGTTATCCAGATATTGAGCGCGATCGAAATCGCGCCCAGCGCGATGACGACGCCGGCAAAGCTAATTCGACGGCGATCTGCAAACGCAAGAAGGAGCGGCCAGAAGACATAGAACTGCTCCTCGACACCAAGCGACCAGAGGTGCAACTCAGGGAGCAACTCCGAGGAAGACGCGAAATAATCTGAGGTGAGCCAATAATAGATGTTTGCGCTGAAGCCAGCGCCAGCGGCGATCTGGGCCCCGAGAGACTTGAACTCATCGGCAGTTAACAGAAACCATCCAGCAACCCAACTGGCCGCCAATACTGTCACGAGTGCTGGGAAGATCCGGCGTATCCGCTTGGCATAGAATGTCCGCAGACTGAACCTGCCAGTTTTGATGTCTCCAAGTATGATCGAACTGATCAGGAATCCGGAGATGACAAAAAAGATATCAACGCCGACAAAACCACCTTGAAGCCACCTCTGATCTGCATGGAATAGCACGACCGAAAGGACGGCGATCGCTCGCAAACCATCGATGTCAGGTCTGTATCCGATACTAAAATGGGATTTCGCAGCCGGCTCGACCACGCCTCTCGCTATGTTCATATCCTGCCCTCGCCTGTGCGGCCGCTACCATGTAAACGAGAGCAAAGCAATTAACGAGCGCGAGCATGAACTGGAACACTGAGCCAATGCCCGAAGGCCTCACCTCACCGGCCAGTTAACCACACAATTGCCGCCGTGCCGAACTTTGTGAGGATGAAGGTGAGCGCTGAGGCTCCTATTCCGACGATCCCGAGAGCGCCGAGCCCCATGAGCTTCCACCGGCGGACGTCATCTGTCACCGGCCGCATTTCCGAGATATCTTCTTGCACGGCCGAAACGGTTCCCTCGACCTTGCCGACCCGGTCGACGAGCAAATCAAGCCGGCCGTGCATCTGCGATCGGCTGTTGTCGGATTTGATTTCCGATTGCCGAAAGGCGTCCCGGAGATTGCGAACCTCTGCGAGGAGCTCCCCCATCTGCTGATGCAGCCGCGGGTCGAAGTCAGATGTGTTCATGCAGGTGCCTCTAGATTATAAATTTCGCTTTTTCGGATTGTGAGATGCCGGCCACGATTCGGTCGATCATCGCGCCCCAAGGATGGACGCCATCCGTACTGACGCCGGGGCGAACCACAGAGCCGACCGGCAGAACGATGGCCGTGGACCCTTGATAAGTGATGGTGTTGCCGGAGATGCTGGCAATTGTCTGCGTGCTGAGACGCGCAATGCCGTCGGGGCCGGAATAGATGTTCAGGCTCTGCTCCGGTCGAAAGAGGCTCGCATCCGCCACGACGATCTGGTTGTAGGTCGCGACGCCATCGGTTCCCGCTTGCTGCGTCAGCGTTGTGCTTGCCAATTCCAGCATGCCAGGCCAGACACCCCCACGCGAAGGCGATACCCACGCCGCATAGGTGTCGATCGCGTCGTCGCAACATGAGGAGGTTTTCGCCAGGATATCGTCACGCAGACGCCATTTTCCCGAGGCGTCGGTTCCATCAGAGGGCCACGTATTGTTGGCGGAGAAGCTCTGATATTCCGCCCTCAGATAGAGGTCGCCCGCTGTGATCGTGCCCGTTGCCGGCGAAGTTCCCGACCCGGGGAAATTGTAGGTGAAGGTCGTCGGCCCGGTGACGGTGATCACTACGTTGCCATTGTATTCAGTCTGCGTCGCGCCGGAAATCGAAACCGTCTGCCCCGTGACCAACCCGTTGATGCCGGAGGCAATCGTCGCCGTGACGACGGTACCGACCGAGGTCAAGGTGACCGTGCGGGTATTTGCAGTGCGGCCGATCGGCGGGAAGGCGACGATCTTGACGCCGGCATATTCAGCACGGATACGAGTGACCAAGCTGCGATAGTTGGTATTGAACCACGTGTTGTAGGACGTCGACGTGTCGTTCTGGCCTAGCTGGTTTGCAACAACGGTAAACGGCCATTTGTTGCTGTTGAAGGCCACGATTTCCCGCATGATATCGCGGCGCCTGGTCGCGATCGAGGAGCCGGTGCCAGTATATTCACGGACCGATCCCGCTCCCGGCATGCCTATCAACAGATGCGGAATACGGCCGACCCCGCCCTTCTTGTCCAGCCAGCGCCGGAACCAGCCGAGATTGCCGCGCGCATCGGCGGCAGCCGAAAATTCCTGTCGAGCCTCACCGATACTGTCTACGAAGCCGAGCACCACCGGCCGGCCATCCCAATCACCTTTGGCGACCATGAAATCCGGGCCGTAATATTGCGGCTGCGCCTGCTGCCCATAGCTGGTGTCGAGCGCTGCGGTGCTGTCCGCAAGCGGAGTGTCCTTGAAGGCGAGCAGCGTGGGAAGATCGCTGGCGCCCCATACGCGTTCGCCCCGCTCTTTCTGGATACGATAGACGGGCCATATCTTCTCGCCGACGGCGGTATGATAGAACAGCCACAACTCGATCGCGCTCTCGGCAGCCACATCGGGGACTGTCAGTTCATCCGTCCATGCGCCGTTGGTCTGGTCAGCGACCGTGACCGTATTCGATGCACTGAACTGCAGCTGGTAGAAGAGGCCGCCGACCCGCATATAGAAGCCGTCCACAACCACGGAATTTCCGGGCGCCCCGATGGTGCCAGTGACGACGGTTTCCTGCGGCGAGTTTCCGCCTTCCGTCGATGCGAAGCCCGAGAGGTGAAAGCGAAAGGTCCGCGTCTTATACTGAGGCGTGTTGACGATGATCTTGCTGCACACATAGTTCGTGCCAGATGCTGCCGTCAGCGTAGCGGAGCCCGACGGCATGCGATTGCGGGTCGCGAAAAACATGTAGCGATCGGGGTCGACCGGAGGTCGGGTGCCACCACCAGCACCGACAAGCGCCACGCGCTGCGTTCCGAGAGCCAACGCCATTATACAGCCCCCGTTACGAACCAAGATCCATCGTCAAGCGTGGCGAGCGTCGCCAGGCCATTCTGGGAAATTGTTGTGCCGCCGAGATGCGTTCCACTCAAGCTAGCACCGCCAGCTCCAAGAGGCGTGATCGAAACCAGGATCCCAGCCGACAAAGTCGGGAGCGTGATGGTGACGGTCGAGGCATTGGTGAGCAAGATCCATGCCCCGCGGTGCTCATCGGTAAGCGTCAGGGCGGTGCCTGATACTCGGATGAACCGCGGCATGAAGATGGTGTCGTAGAGCGAACGCAGCTGCTGCCCATCGAGAGCTGGAGAGCTGCAGAGTTGCTGCAATTGAGCGAAGGATAGGGCGGCCACTGGCGTTGCTCCGAATTGGATCGATCAGATGGAGTTCCACGCCAGCCAGATGAGACCAGCCAGCGTGGAGGTTGACGTCAGGAAGACGAAGAGGCAAAAGCGCGTGGTCACGTGCCGATCGGCTTCTTCGCCTTGAACCGGCCGTAGAGCGCGACGAGCGGCCCAACCAACGCGAATCCGGCCATCACAGCGGTCAGCACCTGCCCCTGCATGTCGCTTGGGAAGGCAATG
The DNA here is from genome assembly GCF_014195045.1 of Rhizobium sp. BK591. NCBI lineage: Bacteria > Pseudomonadati > Pseudomonadota > Alphaproteobacteria > Hyphomicrobiales > Rhizobiaceae > Rhizobium > Rhizobium sp. BK591. The sequence continues at coordinate 739,568 of NZ_JACIAZ010000003.1, read as the reverse complement.
CCGAATGCGCCGAGAACCGCAGCGACGAGCGCGATGACGGAACCCCAGAAGACGCGGGACTGATAGAACGGCTCGGAGTTCGTCGAATGCATCACAGCATCGATGACTGGCCCGAGCGCGTTGACGATCGCCGGGACTGCGGAGAGATCGGCTTTGACGTCTGGTCTGGCCACAGTGGCCGCCACAGCGGCGGCGACCTGGGTCTTGACCTGTTCCTTGGTGTCGGCCATCGGCGTCACTCCGAGGTCACTGGGGGCTGTGGCGATACCGAAGCCACCGGCGGCGCTGCCGGCGTCGAGACGGCTGGTGCCGCCGTCGGCTGGATCAGCTTTTTTTTTGAAGCTAGATAATTGGCGACGGCGGTCTGATAGACGGCGTCGATCTCATCGCTCAGGCTCTCGAGCGTGGCGATCTGCTCATCGGTCAAGGCGCCGCTGTTCTGCAGCGCCGTGATGATCGCTTTCACCGAATTGATGATCGGCGTGCTGAGATTGACCACGAGCGGCACGATCTGGACCAGCGCCGCGATGATCTGGTTGACGGCGTTGTTGTTCGACCCGATCTGGGAAAGCAGGCTCTGGATGAGCTGCAGGACGGTAAGGACGAGGGCTTCCATGGCTATCGATCTCCGGTTACTGGCGCTTGTCGATGGATGCGAGGAGGGTCCGGAGCGTCGATGTGGCCGTCACCAGGCTGGAATAGAGCCCCTTGTCGCCCAGCGCGCCTGGGTGCTCCTTCAGGAAGGTCACCAGCGTCTTCTTCGCGGTGATGCCCTTGTCCATGGTCGGGATGATCTGGTCCTGAATGACCTCGTCATTGCAGCCGACCGGCGTCGGGTTCGCCGTGCAGTAGGTGATGTAGCCCGTGGCCGCCGTCTCGACGACATTGAAGGCGTTGACCGCCACATAGACGGACTTTGCCGGGACGGTGGACGTGGTGACGGCGTTATAGGCCGTCTTGATGTTGGCGCATGAGCCGAGCGCGAGGCACAGGGCTGCGGCGGCGAAACCGATGGATCGCATGACGAATTTCCTCTGATTGGGTGGAGGTCCGGATAGGTCTGTGGCTGCGCTAGAGCAGCCCTTGCACAGTGGCGCGCATCTTGTCGCCGCAGGCCTTGGCGCCGACGATCTTAGGATCGAATGGGAGGCGGGAGACGTCCCATTTTCCGTTTTGCTGTATCCCGAGGGTTTTCTGAACCTCGGCATGGCTGAGGATGGTCTTGTCCGTCACCGGGATCTCGTAGAAGTTCGCCAGGTGCGCGATCACCTCCATTGCCCGGTTCCACTGCGTTTCCGTCATCGGGAATTTGCCGGCGCTGAACGGGCTCTCGATCGCGCCGGCCATGCAGGCCATCGAAACGCCGATCGATCCGGTGTTGCAGTTCTTGGTGTGAGCCGCATAGTCGCCATCGGCCGTGCCAACGTTGTCGGCGATGGTGTGGTTTCCCTGGACGACGTTCCCATCACTCTCGACGATGATGTGATAGTGCTGCTTGTCGAGATCCGAGGCTTTCCAGCCGCCCGCGGACCAATGGAGGATGATACGACTCATTCTGACCGGCTGGAGCCAGTCCAGCGGAAGATGGTATTTCATGGCAATTTTCCTCAAATGGAAAGCGCCCTGACAGGACGCATGGTTCATCCCGGCTTAGGATGAACCGTCAGGGGATGGTGTCGAAGCCTCTGGCCTTGATCCGACCTTTGATGGTCCAGACGGGGTCGTTGTTGGACGGGTCGATCGTTACCTCGCCAACGGTCTGGCTGCCGATGCGAAATCGGATGCCGCCTATGGCGGCACCGTTGTAGTAGACATAGCCAAACTCTGCCCAACTATCCTTGATGCCCTCTCGGGCGCAGAAAATGCCGGAAGTCGGATGCGTGATCGGATTGATGTTGCACACATCCTGCCACGCATAGCCGCTGTCGGAGTTGGGCAATGCCCCCTCGCCCGGGACGACGTCCCAGGCCATATTCTTGCCAGCCACATTCGGCGATACGACGCCGACCGCCGCGAAGGAAACATCGGTGCGGTTGGCGATGTTGAATGTCGTCGCCACGAACTGCGCAAAGGCAGGGGAAACCTGCTGAGCGACCAATGCCCACAACACGAGTGCTGTGACGGCGAGGAATGCGTTGAAAAACTTGCGCATGGTGCGTCCTCAGTAGCGTGTCGAGACCGACAGGTTGTAATAATTGGCATCGGCAAACGTGTTTGCGTTCGTGCCGTCGCCCTGCTCAAGCGCATTGATTGAATGATAGCCAATCACCGGGCCAAGGTTGTAATTCAGCGACAGCATGTTCACCCAGGAATTGGTGAAGGTAGCCGCCGCTGTCTGTGTCAAGGCGAGCGTCGATGTATTCGATGCGGTCACGTCGAGGCCTATCGCGATCAGCAGCCCGGCATTCGATGCGGCAATGCCGGTACGCGCGCCCATGACGGCAGTTACACTGTCTTCGGCAAGACCTGAGACAAGAGTGACCGCACACGCGGTGCTATTCAGATATTGCCGCATGGTCGCGGACGTATAGGTATGCGATGCACCGCTTGCCAGATTTACCGCTTGGATTGGAACGCGGTTGTACATATTCCAGATCGGCAGATTCGTGACGCCGCATGCCGCAGCCGTCGCGGTCGGAAGAAACGAAACCGTCGCAGCCCCCGCATCGGTTCGAATGGTCCCCATGTACGTGCCGAACGCAGCGGCTGGCCCGTTGGTGATCGATGTCGAATTGGTGAGGATGCCGCCATTTGCTCTGGAGATCGCGAGGGAGCGGGTCGTAGCATTGGTCCACGCCGGTCCGCGGGTCACGCGGCATGTCCCGCTGTCGTTCCATGCGAACAAATCGTAGTTGGACGCGGCAACGGCCGCTGCCGGCGACTTGGTGGTGTCACTCAGCAACTGTGAAGTTTCGGCGCAATGCGTCGGCAGGAACTGAGAACCGTTCCAGAGCAGCAGCACATCGCTCTCATAGGGCGTCGAGTAGATCGTGTTGGCCGATGACACCGAACCGGAGAGCACGGGAACGCCCGTCGATATCGTGAGGCGATGTCCCATGATACCGGTCGAGGAGATCGACGCCCATGACGGATTTGCGCCGACGCCGTTCGATTGCAGAAAGTTCCCAGCAGACGGCGCGAGAGATGTCCAGCCGCTGGTCCCCCGGTAGGCAACCGATCCCCATGTCGATCCGAGTTGAGAATCGAACAGCGACGTCAGCGTATTGTCGGCAGGAACGGCAGATCCGCCGGTCATGTTGCTCTTGACAGTCAATGTGGCCATGTTGGCCAGCATCGAGTTCGCAACCTGGCTGCTCCCGATCGTCAGCGCTGGGTACGTCCCAGTGATTACGCCGCCCGTCACGACGCCAGAATTCGGCAATTGCGCCGCGGCGAGCGTGCCGGAATTGACCTGCGAAGCAGAAATGCTCTTGTTCGTCAAAGTCTGCGTGTCGGTCGTCCCGACAATGGCCCCGGAAGGTAGGGCCTTCCCGCTGTCGGAAAGAGCGGTGCCGAGGGTATTCGAAAAGATGGCGATGTCGCCGATAACAGATGATCCCGGGCCGGCGATCGTTCCGGCCCCGATCGGGCCGAAGGTCGTTCCACCGGCCTGATAGTAGAGCCCCAGCCCAGTCAGCCACAAGTCGCCGTTGGTCGGTACGTTCGGGGCGATGCCAGGGAGGACCTGCAGCCCCGCCTGTGTCGCTGTGGAGGGCGCGGTACGCAACCTTCCGGTCATCGTGCCGCCGGCCTGGTTCAGGGGTGTGAAGCCCAGGACGTCCTGTTTGGCGGCGAAATAGCTGTTCCACTGCCCAGCGGTCGGCACCTGCCCATAGGTCAGCCCGGGGGACGATTGGGCAAACGCCAAGGAGCTTAGAACCAGCCCGGCAAGAAGTGAGGCCAGAAATTTGATCATGATGATGGTTGCCTTCTTATCCTGATCAGGAGATCGGCGTGATGGAGAGAGAGACCGAGGTTGCCGAAGCAGCCGTAAAGCCGGTTGCAGCGGAGATGGTCGTCGCAATCGTGATCAGGTCTCCTGCCACGACAGATGCAATGACGGTGCTCGACATCGGAAAAGAAACCGGAGACGCCTGATTCGATTGGCTTGTTATGTGGCTTCCGATGATGGCCGAGGCATTCTTTCGAGTTTCGAGAATGCCGGATGTGCCGGGAGAACCGGTAAAGGTCAGACCTTCCACGATTGCGGCGGAGATGGCATAAACACCCGCGCGGGTGAACGTGAAAACAGAGGTCGTGTAAGTACCGAAGCTGGTCGATCCGCCCGCCGTGGCGAAAAGCACCGTCGTTGGATTATTGTTTGCCAACGACTGGGTATTTCCATTCGTCGAAGAGAACAGTGTCGCCGATATCGTGTTTCCGCCGATCACTCTGACGGATGTGCCGTCGTAGAGCATGGTCAGGAAATCGCCGGCCTGCCAAAAGCCAGGAATGATCGGCGACCCGGATTGGTCAACGATGGTCTTTACACCGAGACCGTTGAGATTGATCGTCGCCGCACCAACGGCAGCATTCGCTGTTTTGACAACGAATTCCATGCCCGTGACATAAGCGGTCGGCGCTGGGGCAAGCGTTGCGACCAGAGCTGTTGCCGTCCCGGTATCTGGGGCATAGGTATAGCTGTTGTTGAGGATGGCGGAAGATGTCCCGATGACAAGCCATCCGGCACCGGCGGAATTCGGATTGCTCGTGTTGTCATCAACGATGCTCAGGTAGACGACGCCAGCGGCCGTTCCGGCAAGCAAAGTCCCCTTGGGATAACCACCGATCGCGGTCGAGAACGCGGAATCGTATTGCGCCAGGCCGCCGGCATTCTGCCAACGCGTCCATTGCGTGACCTGGTTGAGGATCCCGTTCATGTCCTGTCCGAATGGAGGGACACCGCCGGAGCCGACCGGGAGGAAGTTGAGCGGCGGGAATCCGTCCGTCAGAGACGCTGCGCCATTGGTTATCCCGATCTGCGATGCGACGGGAACCTGACGGATATAACCGCCCCCGGCGCTGTCTGCGAACGGAATCGGAAAAGTCTCCGATGGGATATCGGATGCTTTCATAGAGGTGATCCTTGATTTTAGAGGATGACGACGGACGCCGCGACGCCGGTCGGCTTCGGCAGGGCACCGGAATTCTGGACTATGGCGAGCTCCACTGGCGAAAGCTGGAACTCGAAGACATATGACATGGTCATGGTGGCTATCGTCGCGCCGCTATAGAACGCGGCCTGATTGAAGCCCTGAGCGTTTACCGATTCCGCAAATCCGAACCAATCGCCGGATTGAGCTCCTTCAGCGACATAGCAATTTCCACGGTGAGGAAAGAGCGTCATGAGGATGCGGTTGATGGCCGGGATCGATCCATCGGTGATGTTTGCCGCCGCCTTGGCGTAGATCAGGGTGCGGTATGCCTCGTCCGACAGACGATAGTTGCTGGTCAGAGGCGCCCCGCTGTAGAACGACCCCTGCCCGAACGTGTAAGCCCCTGGCGTTGCTTCATCGAAGCCGAACCAGAATACGTCCTGCACCTGGAGAATGCGATTTACACCTACGATGCGGCCCCAGACGTCAAGGCCATATCCTTCGGCGGTCGCGACGTTCATGATGTAATCATAGAACGTGTCGAGGTTGACGGTCTGGTCGAGATAGGCGTCGATGTTCAGGATCAGCGTCGTCAGGATCGGCGAATTCGCATATTGCGAAATCACCGTCTGCCAGACATCAAACCCAGGCTGCGTCCCAATCGGGCTGACACCGATCTCGAACTGGCCAATGCCGTTCGGGATACCAGCCGGGGGGCGAGGATAAGGCGGTCCTGTGTCGACCATTAGCTCAACGTCACTACGATGTTGTTGGCGGATACCGTCGGCACCTGATCGATACGGACGGCGATTTCAAAAAGATTGGCGGTGGCCGACTTCATGGGTTCTGACCCCACTGTCTGGCTTTCGGAGACGGTGTAGGTCCCGGTGCCGCCACTGCCGGTGCCGAGCGCCGTGATCGTCGTTCCGACCGAAAGGTTGCCGGTCGTATCGGAGATCGTCTGCCCTACGGCCAGTGTTCCCGAGGCAATCGCGGAAACCGTCAGCGTCGTTCCTGCAATAGCCCCGGTGAATGCTGCCGAAGCGTTGTTCACCGAACCGATCTTGATCGAGACAATTTGCGCCCATGACCCTAGAGCGGCAACGGGGGCATAGAACCGGCTTGCCAGCAATGTGCCGCCAATCTTCGCGCGCGGGCCGCCATCGCCGCCGGCGAATGCGCTGATGATGGCGTTCTGGATCTGCGTGGCGGCATCGGCCGGGACCAGTGTCGAATTGACAATTTCGACCGCGAAGAGGATTGGCAGCGCGTCGGGTATCTCAAATGACACAGAATAGGCCGGATACGGCGGGACGTAGCCCTCGCTGGTGTCGTACACCGTCACCGTCGTGTTGCCATTGTACGCGCATCCTGGGGCTTTTTTGGACCATATGGCTTTTGCCACGTCCTCAGCCGCGCCCCCGACCACTGCGACATAAAGGGAATTAGGATAGAGCGAGACGCCGCCGATGGTTTGCGGAGCGTTGGTGTCGTTCTCTGTCACGAAGGCATCAATGACATTTTCCACGTCCAGGACGGCACCCAGCACGGATGGAAGCGAGCCGATCGAGTTCAGCGCCACCGAAGCGGCGCGCCGTGCCTCGAAGGCGGCCCGGCTTTCGACATTGTTGCCCAGCACCCCATCAGCGGGATTGGTGATGGCGTCCCAGCCGGGAATGCTGCGATAGATCTGGTTCAGCGTTCCCTCGGCGCACGGGATCGGGCCAGGAACCGCGCACTCGAAGGTGAGCGTGATGTTGCCGGTCGCCGGGATGGTGCCGGCCTCGGTGCACATATACTGGTTGCCGTCCTCGGCAATCGCCAGCGCTCCGACCGGGATGGAAACGCCTTCAAGGCCGGTGCACAGTGCCTGCACCACTGTCGGCTGGGCAGGATTGCGCTCGATAAAATAGATCCGCGCCAGCGCGTCCTGATAGCGGCCCTCGGCATAGGCGGGGTCGAACTGCTGGGTCAGAAACAGGAACGTCTGGTTGACGTTGTCGACGACCGCCGCCTCGCTCGAGGCCAACTGTCCCTGCGGCGTATTCAACGCCGGGTTCAAGGCGCCGCCGAACGCGCCATTTATGTCTTCCGTGACGCCTGTCAGCACCTCTGTCGCCGACGGGATGAGGAACCCGTTCGGCCCGAAGGTCGGAGTTGGTACCGAGGTTGCCATATTGTTTTAGAACCCTGCCGCGGACACTTCGCCGCTGTCGTTTTGGATCTGGACCTGGCCGCTGACCGTGCGATCGGACCACGAGATGATGAAGGACTGGGCCTTTTCCACCCCCGGCACCGAAAGTGCCTCGGAATTGAAATAGGCCTTCATCAGCGAGATCGGCGGCGCATAGCCGAGGATCTGCGAGAAGTACGGAATCCCGAGCGTCGTGTCGTAATAGACTTCGGCCTCGAATGTCCTGATCGCGCTCGCAGCGTCCTGAGCCTGGGCATAGGGCTCCGTCGCAACGGCGATATTGCCGGCGATGTCGACTGTCAGATCCCATGAAACGGTATCGAGCAAAAGCGTTGAAGCCATGTCTTACGTCCCCGGATCTGGCGGCGGACCGCCTGCATGTCGATGGTGCTGCAGCGTCACGCTGTCAGAAGTTCCGACGCCGGCGGTGACCCCGCCCGGTGTCCCGATATTCCCATTCCTGTCGATCAGAACGCCGTTCAACGTGATCCCGGCCGAGCTCGTGACGATGGTGTTGCCAAATTCATCGGCGATCGAGATACCAGGACCGTTGAAATTGATATAGCGGTTCGGCGTGGCCGGGTTGAGCATCGCCCCGTGATAGACGCCGTCGGCCAGATTATGGTGCCGGAACGACCCCGGGTTGGACTGCGCGCCGTCGTTGGAGCGCAGCGCCGAGGTATCCCGATCGCTGATGACGATATGGCCGACGTCGCCGACAACCGGGTCATTGATGACCGCAGCGTTTCCGCCCTGATTGCGCGACACCGGCAACCCATAGATGACACCGTGCGGGGTCTGGTTCCCCTGCCCGTCGATCTGGGTGACCATGGGCTGCACGTCGACCGTCGGCGCCGCCCCTACCCCGCCACCATGGACTCCGACGATCTTGACCGGAACCGCCGTCCTTGTCTCCCGCAGCTCCTGCTGGATCATGAACCGGATGGTGTTGTAGAGATCGTTACCATCGGTTATGCCGCGCTGGCCGAAAAATCCTTCCGTCATGGCGTCGTCGGACCTATCTGAACCGCTTCCATCATCATCTCCCAGCGGCCGTTCGGGATCATCGATTCCAGGTGATATTCCAGCCGGTTGACCTTCCATTTTCCGTTTGCCGGGGTCAGGTCGCTTTTCACCTCGATCGCGCCCAGATATTTGACGGATGGATTGAACAGGGCGCGGATCAGCACATTCGCCTGGTTGAAAGCTGGATAGCCGATCATTCCCGTCTGCGGCGACATCAGTACCGCCTCGCCTTCCCTCGCCTTATCGGGGGGCACGATCGCCATGACGTTGCGGTCGACGATCATGTCAATGCCGGCATGCTTGGCGATGGTGATCGCCTGCTTCCATGCCGTCCCGGCGTAATAGGGGTTGGCAAGCTTCAGATTGACCCCGGCGTTTTCGAAGCCGTATCCCATTTGCGATGCGAGCCCCTGCATCATGCCGGCGACATCGGCCGAACCCCTGATGCTCAGCGGCGTGGCGGGCTTGATCGCCTCGAAGGCACCCGGCGCCGCCATGACCCGGAAACAGACCTGCGGCATAGCCTGTGCATCGACGAAGGCCGAAAAGATCTCGCCGCCGAAGACCAGCGTCATGCCGCACGCGTCACCGGCCTCGACCGTTACCGAGTTCTTGTACATCTTGTAGGCTTGCGTGCCGACCGTGCTCAACTGGTTCATCATCGACAGCGGCAGGCCAAAGATGGCCATTTCCATGTTGCTGTTCGACGCACCGCCGGTGTTGGTGATGTGGCAGGATACCCTGGCGCCAGTGATAGTCGCCGTGTTGTTCTTGCCGCTCCCGAACGATCCGTTCGCCAGATTGAATTGGACGTTAATTAGTTTTTGCGAAAATGCCATTCAGCGCGCTCCGCTCATCTTGCGGCAGCGATGGAAAGGGCGCACATTCTCGCCATGATTGCTGTGCCCTTTCTCATTCTGCTGATCGCGATCCTCTTTCCGAGGTTCACCCGGTTCGTGTTCACGCTGTTCGCCTTCGGCGCCCTGTTCGTAGTGGCCTCGTGCATCGACCACGCCAAGGCCGCAGAGCCCAGCGAGACCATGATGAAAAACGCCATCTCGTTTGCCAACTGCACCAGAGGCAACGCCATGTCGGAACCGGACAAGCTGCGTCAGATCAAGATGCTTGGCGGCGATGCCGTCGGCGCTCTGGTCATGAGCTGTGACGTCCTCGTCGGTACCTATGTTCACTCTTGCCAAGCATCCGGATACGCCGAAGACCACTGCTATGGCGATCTGCGCGTGATCGCGGACGATATGCTGGAGCAGAACGTCCCCTGATCATCAACCTTCGGCCAATTCCTCAGGCGTCAGATAGGCGAGACTGAAGCGTCCATCCAATCCGGTATAGACCGGATCTTCATCGCCATCCTCGTTATCGACAAAGGCTAGATCGCCCTGGAAGTCGAGATAGGCCGATCGGACGATCCGGTTGTTCGTCTGCGCGATCACCCCGCCGATGATCAGCACGTCGCTGACATAGAGATCAACGAAGAGCCCGCCGACGGTCTGGTAGACGTTGATCTGGCAGACCTGCTCATTGAGCGTGACGGTGACGGCCTGGTTCGGGATTGCCTGAAGCGGGATAATCTGCATCGCTACGCCGCCAGCCTCCCGCCCGATGATCTGATGGAACCCGCCTTGGCTTCCTGCAAGGAGCTGGCGCTTGTTGCCTGAACCGTGCCGCCATTCACCTGTGACGCCGATGTCGGGCTCTGTGTCGCGGACATGGCCGCCCCGACGGTCTCGCGCACCTCAAGCGTCCAGACATCCACGACGATTAGGCCCGCTCCATTGTTGGCAGACCGGCTGTAATCGTAGTGGGTGATATTGACCGACGGATAGATCGCGTCAGGGGTCACCACGGTGTAGAGGTTCAGGTCGCCGGCCACTGCCGCGATCGATGCCAGAAACGCCTGTCGATTGGCCTCCGAGCCGCCGGCGCTGAACCGGAAGCGGGCATCGAAGGGGATCTGGACCTTGTCATAACTCTGGAATGCCCCGCGCTCGACCGGAAAGTCCGAAATCGACCATTGCTGGCGATAATCGAACGAGGCGACGTTGTCGCAGAGGATGATCGGGGCACCTCCGAGATAAATCCCCCACGGCTGCTGGAGCAGTGCGCCGCCGAAAATACCCAAGGCATCGGACGTGAGATAGCTCAGGATCTGCCGCGCGCCGGAAGCAAACAGGACCGACGGCACCCCCGGAACATTGGGAACGTTGACCGGGAATGCCATTATTGAGGTCCTGAGTTTGCCGTTGCCGCCAGCGTCGAGCGGAACAGGCTATCGGTGATCGACGCGGCTATGCCCTTCGAGTCGGTCGCTTGAGTGTTCACGTTCAACTGATTGATGTGCATAGAGTTTGAGTTGCTCGACGTTGTCACGCTGTGGTCGTTCTGTATGCTCGACAATGCCGACCCGGCCAGGACCGAACTGACATACTTGTCGATTCCGCGCATGCCGCCCATCGTTCGACCGGTGAAATTGTCCCGGCCGGTGAGAGCGTTATAGCCCTCGGCACGCTCGAACATGCTGGCACCGACCGCCCCATCTTCCGCCGTCTTGGCGTTACGAAGCCGCCGACCGGCCTTGATCTCGCTTCCCTGCAACTCCTCGATGATGTGGCTGAGTTGGAGGTCGTAGTCCTTCCACGAAATGCCCTTCTCGGCCGACATTTGCATGAGGCGCTTCTTGCGAGACCCGAGCATCTGCGCGATCCCGGTGGCACCGATGGAGTTGACGGACGAAGGGCCGCCGCTCGCTTCGACATTAATCCAGCGCGAGATAAGAGCCTTGGCCCCCTGATCGGAAAGGCCAGCCTCTTTCGTCAGCCGTTCATAGGCGTGCTGCTGGCGCTCTTTGGTCCACCATCCCCGTTCCCCGGCAGATGCGCCTGTAGGCGCCAATGGCGACGTTGAATCATTGGTACTTGCGCCGCCACCGCCGCCGAACCATGACTTCACGGCGTTGCCGACGCTGCTCCAGAACCCGCCACCGCCTGACGGCCTGTCGGATATCGTGACGGGCAGAGGGTTGGCTTTCGACACGGGGCGACCATCGACGGTGCCGTTCAGGAAATCGTTCAGGCTGCCTTCACGACCAATTCTGTCAGCATCGCGATCATCCGGACTCCCGGACGAATTCATCGGCGCACCCCGCCGATACCATGCGTCCTTATCGGCGGCATTTATCTTGTCTTGGCTCGGACCTGGTGCTCCGTCAGTCAGCATATATGCGGCGCCGGCTACGGCAAAAGCCTTGCCAAACAGTGACAGTAGACCAGCGCCTGCACCAGATGCGGCCGCTCCACCGCCAGTGGCCGCCCTGAGGTTTGCAATAACGCCCAGCGCCTTGCTTCCTGCCCACAGTCCGAACAGCAGTTCCGTCGCCGTGGTGATGCCGCCGATCGCTTCAGCGACCTTCGATGCCTCATCCCCGAACGCCTTCAGGCCCTGGCCGATTGCGTTCCAGTCGACGCTCTTCAGATAATCGGCGAAGTCACCGACGGCCTTGACGATGCCGCTCTTCAACCAATCCTGATTGGCGGTGATCCAGTCCGTCATCTGCTTCAGCAGCTTCGACAGTTCCGGCCCGAGCGTCGAGAGGACGGTGTTGGCGAGCGACACAGCGGTCTGCTGCAGCGTCTTCCATTGTTCCTGAAGCTGCTGTGCCGCTTTGATGGCGTCGTTCGATGGCGACAGCTTCTTGAGCTCGTCGACGTAGGCACCGATCGCATCGCCATATTTGATCATGACGTTGGCGGTTGAATCGTCGATGCCCATGCCCTGGGCGAGGAAATGCGCCTGAGCCGGGTCGATGGCATTCATTGCCTTCAGCGCCGCCGCGGTATCGCGGAGGAACCGGTCGACGCCGTGATCAGTGTCGATGCGGCGACCGGTCAGCGCCTGCAACTGCGAGAACTCGCGCGGCAGCATCTGGCCATTGCGATGCAGATCGTAAAGCGCCTTGCCGATCCGCTCGAATGTTGCCGCCGTCGCATCGGCCGAACCGCCCATGCGCTCCGCAGCCGCGCCCCATGCTGACAGGGTCTGCGGCGAGGTGTTCAGGTTGTGCGAGAACCGGCCCAGTGCGGCATCGGCCGTGGTGAGTTGGCCGACGAATTCCTTGATGCCGCGAGCCCCGAGGAACACGGCATAGAGGCTCAGAACCTCGCGCGTGACCTTGGTGATGGCGTCCGCCGTCTTCTTGGCGGACGTCTCGATCGCCTTGCCGGACTTTTCGGCCTCTTCCCTGGTCTTGAGGAAGGCGTTGGCTGCCTCCTTCTGCCCCTTGTTGAACTGCGTCGGGTCGAGCCCGAGCGTCACGATAAGGGAGTCGACGACGGTTGCCATCATGAACCCTTTCGTTTGGCTGCTTCGCGCAACAGGTTGGAATTATGGGAGTCGACCGTCGCCACCTCGAGGATGTCGTACAGATCCTCAACCGAAAGGAACTCGCTCAAGTCCCTGAGGGCTACCGTTTTGTCTTTTGCGATCGAGAGAACCGCACCGATGGTTCGGGGAAGGTTGGGGTATTCGAGGAGCTGGATGCTGGCGCCGGTCCCGATGAAGTCGTGTTCGATGGGGCGGCGGTCTGCGAAAAACCCACATGCAGAAGCACGACCTCCCGCCGCAGCCTGAAGCGCGTGCCGATCTCCTCGATGTCGTCGTCCTGGATGATCGGACGCATGATCGAGGGGTTGCCGGCATCCGGCTTGATGCTGATGCAGCCCATCATGTCGTCGAGGAGCGGCTCTATATCCTCGAAGTTCGCTGCCATCAGGGCATTGAACCCCATAAGAGCGATACCGGCCATGCCCATCTGCGGGTCGATCGTGCCGATATCGACGCCGGCCTTGGCCGCCAGGCTGATGACACGGATCGCCCACTTCTCAGCCTGGGCCGCAGGCATCTCGCGGATATGGAACGTCTTGCCCTTGTCACGACCCTCGTCGGTGATCGTGATATCCAGTTCTTTACGAGCCACGCTCTATCTCCTCAAACCGGGTTAGCGACGATGCTTTCCCAGACGATGATGTAGCTCCGGGGTTGCAGGATCTGCCCGGCGGCCGGTGCCGGCGGATAGCTGGTCAGGGCGCCATTGTTGCAGACATACGAGCGATTGACAGAGGTCAGCAGCGTCTCGCCGTTGCAGCGCAGCGTGTCGCGATTGGTCCGCATCGTGGACGCCCAGATTTCGAAGATCTGGTTCGATGCAGAGTCCGCCTGGAGCGTGAACGTCTGGCTGACGGCATTGAAGACGAAGCCGGCCGAGAGTTTGCCATCCACACCCATCAGGGTCTGGTTGATCTCGACGGCCTGCATTTCGTAGATGTTTTGCGCGGAAAATCCCTGCAACTGGACCGGCGTGTTGAACAGCCCCGGAACGGTAAGCGTGATGACCGCATTCGCCGCAGTGAGCGATGCCATGTGATGATCTCCTAAATTTCCGAGGTGGGTTTACTGGACGAGGACGCTGTTCAGGACGATCTTCTGCACGCTTTGGCCGTCCATGTACCAGAAATTGCACGGCGGCGACTGGCGTGCCTGCCGGACCTGCGGAGAGGCATCAACGACCTGAAGATACCAGCCCTGCAGATAGAGCGTGTCGCTCGCCTTGTTGTTGCTCGCCGTGGTTCCGGCAGCCGTGTTGATCTGAGCTGCTTGGAGGGAAGAAAGCGTCACGCCAGCGCGGATCGAACCGAAGTTCAGGCCGGCATTGATCGGGTCGGCACAGGCCGCTTTGATCAGCGCATAGCCCGCCGTGTTGTACGGAACCGAATTGACGTTCTGAAGGAGCTCCATCAGCGCCAGTTGCAGGGCATTGTTCAGCTGGATCTGGTTGATATAGCTGTCGAGCCACTGGAACTCGCCGGAGACCAGACCGGGCTGGAACTCGACGAACGACTGATTGGCCGTCGCGAAGGCGGCGTAGCAGTTATACCCGTTCGCCACGAGGTTTTCATAGACTGTCGCGTTGGTGACGCCGGCCGTCAGCCCATCCTGGCCTCTGAAGGCGAAGGTGATGCGGCCGTTCGTGGCTTCGAAGTTGATCGAGGCCGCCGTGCCGCAGACGAAGGCCGCGATCAGCGGGCCGTTCGTTGGATCATAGACTGGGCACGTGCCATTGAACTCCGCCGTCCTGACGATGTTGCCGAAGCTCGAGGTCGCGTTGTTGCTGAGCGTCGGTGTGACATCAGCGTCCCAAGCGACATAGCACCAGCGCTTGTTCTGGTCATTGGTCCAGTCGGCGAATTCCTGCTTCTGTTCGCTGCCCGAGCCGCTGTCCGGATCGAAGATGGTCATGAACGTCGCCCAGTTCTGGCTGATCTGGGTGATATCGGTCATGAATGCCGAGGGCGTCGATGCGACCGCACCCTGAGACAGGACCGCGCCCTGAGCCTGGGTGAGATAGATCGGGGCGGCAATGGTGCCGGTGGCGAAGGCGATCGACGATGCCGAACCACGGATGCCGGACGTGACGACGAAGCCGCCGGAGACCGAGTCGAAGGAGACGTCGAGCGCCGTGCCCTTGGTCGTCAGCGCGCCGCTGACAACGGTCTGCGTCAGGTTGACGTAATAGGTCCCGGTCAAGCCGGTGCCCGTGCCGAGTCCGGTAATGATCGTGCCGGCCGCCGTCGTGCCGCCGGTGACGGTCTGGCCGATCGAGAGCGTGCCGGTGGAAACGGCCGTGACGGTGAGCGTGCCGTAGGATGCGGTGATCGTCTCGCTCGGCACGACCTGGGTGGCGGATACCGCATAAGTGCCCACGCCGCCGGTTGTTCCGGACAACTGCGCGTCGATCTGGGTTCCTGCCGTCACGCCGGTACCGGCGATGATGGCGCCTGGCACCAGCGTTCCGGAGGAGACGGCCGTGACGTACATCACGTTGCCCGAGATCGATGCTGTGACCGAAGCGGTACCGGGGGCGATCGAGCCGGTGACCGAAGCCGCCGTCGGCAGTGTCGTGTTCAGCGCGGTCTTGATCAGCGCTGCCGCAGCGGAATAGCTCGTTGCCGCCGCAAGGTTCACGCTGGCCGCGGTATAGGTGTAGCCGTCCACCACGATGGTCAGGGAGCCGCTGAGGCCCTGCAACTGAGGAATCGTCAACTGGCTCACCGGGCCGCCGCGCAGATAGGCCGCGACTGATGCGGCGTTATACTGCGTGAACAGGATGTCCGAGGGCTTCTGCGTCGAGCCGTTGAAGCCGTTGAAATAGACGTCCGCGATCTCGACCTCAGCGGCCGACGGGCCGAAGTAATCCGAGATGGATACGCCATCATTCGGGAACGACAGGATCTGGCCGGCCGGGACGCGGGTGTTCTGCGTCAAAACGAGGCCGTTGAGGACCAGCGCATTGCCGCCGGCATTGAGAACGTTCGGCAATACGTTCACGAGTAGCGAGGCTGGGATCGTAGCCATCTACCATTCCTTTCGAGGGTGTTTCAGAGGATCAGTTGACCGGGTAAGCGGCCTGAACATCGATGACGGTGATATCGAGCTCGTCTGCGAACTGCTGCGGGATGCCGGCGATGACCGGGTTGACCTGCATCTGGGCATCGATTGACCAGCGGTTTTCGACTTGCTGGTTTTCGTTTTCGAACGGCAACAGCCGGGGATCGCCGACATAGAGCGGCGTCACGCCCGAGCCCGCGAAGGCATCGACCGCGTATGCATCGCGAAACAGGGTCGAGATCGTCTGCACGTTCTCAGCGCTGGCCGGCCCATAGACATCGAGTTGCACGCTGACCTGTGTCGGCTGCATGATGCTCTCGGTCCCAGACGCCATCTTGCGGGACGGGACCGTCTGCGTTGCCGAGACCGTATAGGTGCCGATGCCGCCAGTCCCAGTCCCGAGCGCGGTGATGCGCGTCAGGGCCGCAACGCCGACACCGAATACGATCTGGCCGACGGCGATCGTCCCGAATTCGACGACGGTGACCGTCATCGTGGTGCCGGTGATATCCGCGGTGAACGAGACATCGGTGAAAGTGTCGATGTTGGTCGACAGCCGGCGCCGGATGATAGCCGTCATTGTCACGAAGTCGGGCACAGAAGGCTCAGGAACGCGGTTCTCCTGCGTCTGGATCACTTCTATGCCCGAAGGCAGGATCGTCAGCAGGAACGAACGCAGGACCGTGAAGATAGCCGACTGCGTTACATCAGGGACGAAGCTCACCCTGCCACCTCAAGGGCGGCGAACTGTTGAGCGAACATGTGGTTTCCTCAGGTGTTGGGCGCTTGAAGAACGCAAGCCGCTTTCGACCAATCCGGCCACGTCTCCAGGACATGGACAATCAGCCAGTCGCCGGCATTCGGGCCATCGGTCAGGGTGACGATGTCGCCGCCCTTGTTCCTCGCGCGGAGCACACCGACGATATCGCCGTAGAAGTAGATGCCGCGGGCCGCGCCGTTGATATTGAGGCCGTCGACCTGCTTAAGATCCAGATAGGTCAGCGCCTGCACCTGAGCCGTCCCGGTGGTCGTGGTATAGGTCGGGACACGCGACCCGTCCGGATTGGTGGTGTAGCCGGTGCTGATCTTCAGCGTGCACGGCACATTCGGGTTTACCGCGCCGATGATCGGGGCAACGATGCCGTGAAGGTTCATGAGGATACCCGCCTCGTCAATTTTGCTCCACATACAACGGCGTCGATCCAGCCGAAGCGATGCAGTTGAGCGCCTGATTGGGTGCCCCGCCGGTCGTCGGTCCCCACGATGCGATTTGTCCCGCGGCCAGCATGAACGATGTCGTGCCGTTGAGCGTAGCGGCACCAACCCATGAGCATGCGACGGTCGCCGATGCGGATGTGTTCTGCACCATCACCCACGCACGTGGGTTTGCCCCCAGGCAAGCGCCGGAAGTCGCCGCTACGGTGCAGCCTGATACCGTCTTCGCAACGGATGGAACGTTATAGGCGACATTCCACGGGTCCGTCCCTTGCGTGACGGATGTAGAGCCGCCGGTCGGGCATGGGATCGCCTGGTTGCTGCCGTTGATGCACATGGTGACGACGCCGGAGACGGTTTTCCCAGGCGTTGCCGTCTGGAACTCGTTCCCGGTGATAACGGCCGTCTGAGCCCAAACGGTCGTGATCCCTGTAAGGAGGATCGCCGCGACAACATATCTCAGTTTCATTTGCTCACTTCCTTACGATTTGACCTCGTAATCGACGCTGCCCAAAAGCACGCCCGAATCCACCAGCGGCTTCGTCGAGACACCGGAGGTGCTCTCCCCGGCCTTGATCCGCCTCGCCGCCTCGCCGACAGTCTTGCCGGTAACGACCAGATCCGGATTCTCGCTTCGCATCTTCCTCAGCATTAGGGTGATGGGGCTCAGCGGCGGGTTGAAGGTTTCGATGATCGACTGCTGCAATTGGCCCTTGATGGCCTCGCCGGTCTGGCCCAGCGTCTTGGCGGCGTCATAGCCGTTGCTGACGAGCAGGTCGCCGACCGCCTCCGGCCATTGCGGGCTTTTCTCGGAGATCATGGTGCGGAAGAACGGGCGGGGCGGAATGCCGGCGCGCGGGGCGCCGAATTCCTGGATGGCCGCGATCTCGGCGACGGACTTTCCATCCGGGTAGGTCGCGCCTTCGAGGAAGCCGACGTCCACCGACGACGCCTTGGAGACCTTTTGCGAGATCTCCGCGAGCGCCGCGGCGAGCTTATCCCCACCCTTCAGCGTGACCATCAGGCGGCGGCCGGCGGCGGCTCTTCAGGTTCAGAGGCAGGCGTTTCCTGCTCGGCAGGCTCATCTGCAGCCTTCTCTGCCTCTTCGGCGATCGGCTCTTCAGCGACCTCGTCTGCGTCTTGCGGTGCGTCTGCTGCCGGTTGAGCCTGACCATCGGCATTGACATCAGGGGCCTCGCCAGCCACCGGCTCACCCCGCGGTGCTTCATCGGCTGCGGGAGCATCGGCATCGCCGTCTGCGGGCTCGCCTGAACCTTCGGGCTCCTGCTGAGGAGCATCATTGCCAATCGGATCGCCGCTTTGGTGATCGTCAGCCTGATCCTCGACTTCAGCCTTCTGCTCCTCGATGTAGGCCTCATATTGAGCATGCAACTCGGTCAGCATCGGTTCGACCTTGGCCTTGAACGCCATCAGCTCGTCGACCTTGGCCAGCAGAGCGCGGATGTGCTTTTCGTATGCGTCGATATCCATCGATCGAATCCTTTATTCGGCGGCGCTATCGGCGCCCTTCTTGGATGGGGAAGCCGGAGCCGCCTTGTCGGTGATCGCCTTGACGGCATCTTCGAGGCGGTTCAGCCGGTCCTCGACCTCCGTTTTGAAGGCACGGAATTCCCTGCGAAGTTCGTTGTCCATGACGGACCTCCTACTGATTGAGCCACGGGCTGAAGTTGCGGCGCGGGCCTGGGATGTAGCGCATGGTTCGGTAGGCCGCCGTTGCCTGCCAGAAGGCGGCCCCGAAAGTCGTCTGAAGGAACCATGCGTTGTTCGGCGTCGTCGGGAACTCAGCCGAGACCGAGACGCTGCCCTCCGTCGCGCTGCTGATGCGGCCCACGATCCCGCTGCCGCCGGCCCCGGTGATGCCTTCGCCTTTCGGGCCGTACATCAGTTGCGCGACGTGGGCGACCATGAGGTTGAGCAGCACGGTCTGCGTCTCTGCCTTGCTGACCGGGCCACCGCCGTCGTTGCGGCAGTAGATTTCGGCGATCGGCAGGATGAGATCGGTCACCGTTGTCTGATCGAGCGCCGGGGAGAACTGCGGGAATGTGGCCGCCCATTTGGCATAGTCGAACTGAACAGCCACACCCATCGAGATTCACTCCTGATTGACGATTAGGCGGGGATGCCGAACGTCTTCTTCTGCTCGTCGGCCGTCGTCACGCGGCCCTTGAGCTTCGTCGGGTCGACCGGCTCGAGGCCGGAACGGGTGTTGCGGTACTCCTCCGCCATGCCAGCGGTGTCCTGGTCGTGGGCGAACACGAGATGGTTCACGACCGCATCGAGGTCATGGTTCTGCTTGAGCCAGAGCTCGAAGAAATCCTTGTCGACGCCATAGGTCAGAGCATAGCTCGAACCGCGTGCGGCCGGCGGAAGGCTCGGGTCGTACTTTTCGAGATAACCCTTCAGCGTCACCGTCTCGGGACGGGGCATCGCGCGATCGACGCCCTTCGTGCCGCCTCCCGGCATTGGCTCCTGAACCTTCACCTTGTCGAAGACGCGAAGGATGAGGCCATGTGGCATCTTGCATGCCACGGTCACTGTTTCTGCCATTTTCTTGCTCCTGTTTGAGAGACGTCGGCGTCACGGGTCCAGCAGGTAATCGTTGGGAGGAAACGAGCCGCTGAACCGTCAAGGCGCGCGTCCGCGCCAGCCGAACTTATGGGGGTGATGATCTCCCGTTGCTGGCTTAGACGCCGACCATCTGCGAGATGGCGAGCGGCATGCGGATCACGGCACCCCACGTGCCCGACGTCATCTTCTTCTTCCAGGAAGACATGGCGCGGATGATCGGGTGGCTGCGGAGCTTCTCGTTGAAGGCGCAGTAGCCGGTCTTCTGGCCATCGACGGCGTCGGCGATCAGCTGGACGACGTTGCCGGCGGCAACGCCAACCGGATTGGTCGCCGTCAGAGCGCCGTACTGGACCGCCGAGACGATGCGGAGGTTGGGGAAGTTCTTCTTCAGCAGGTCGGAGACGTTGACGCCGAAGGAGTTGGTTGCCGTCATGGCGAGTTCCGATCCGGGCGAAAGCGCCAGGGTCATCTTCGTGTTCTGGTCGACCAGGCCGTTGGCCTGCTGGCCCTGAAGCTGGTACCAGAGCGCCTGGATGTCGGCGAAGATCTCGTTCGCTGTCGCGACGATCTGGCCGTTGTTGACCCACTTCACGCCGCCGTAGGCCTTGGTGGCCGGGGTCAGCGCTGCCGACAGGTTCGGGTCGTTCAGCAGACCGTAGTTCTGCAGTCCGAGCACGCCGAGGAAGTAGGACTGGTTGAGGAAGCGGTGCAGGACCGTGGTGCCGGCGCCGTCCACTTCACCAACCCAGTTAACGCGGCCGAGGCCGGCACGTTCGATTTCCAGCTCACCGTATTCGGAGATGGTCTGGAAAAGGTAGGACTGGCGCTGGGGCCAGTTCATGTTCGCGCCGGAGCGGCCGTTCTCGTTGTAGTCCCCATAGGACGACACTTCGCCCGTGGCTTCAACAACCGGGAACATCGCGGTCTGGTCAATCCAGGTTCCCTTGCGGGTCTCGCCGAAGATCTCGGCGGCCTTGGTGGGGGTGAAGACGATCCGGTAGACATCCGGGTCGATCAAGGTCGTCAGGAACGCCGGGATGCCGGTGTTCGCAGCGGTCGAGAGCGCCGGCTGGGCGTCCATGGCCATGTAATTGACCTTGGCTTCGTTCCACGCGTATGCCTTGGCGTCGGGCAGATAGATACCGGCCGCTTCGAACATCGGGCGATGCGAGTCCCAGGCAGCGGCAGCCTGATGGTAGTCATTGAAGTCCATTGTATTTCTCCTCAGGGAGCCGCCGAGCTGGGAGCGCTCGGCGATCTGGTTGGGGGATTGGCTGGCTGGATCAGCCCTGGAGCCAAGAGCTGATCTTCATGAGCTCGCCCGGAAGAGCGGAAGAGCGCACAACGAACTTGGTTTCGACGTTGGTGGCAGCCGTGATCGCCGTGGATGCGACAACGGTGTTGTTGTCGACGATGTAGGAGCCAGCACCACCCGTGCCCGTGCCGAGCGCGGTGATGGTAGTGCCTGCGACGACGCCGGAGCCGGAGATCGACTGACCGACGCCGAAGACGCCTGCCACCGTGCCGCCGACCGTGAGCGTGCCGTAGGTACCGCTGACAGTGGTCGAGGCCACCGTCTGCTCCGGGATGCTGACGGCATAGGTGCCGATGCCGCCCGTGGTGCCGGAAAGCTGGCTGACGATCTTGGTGCCGGTTGCGATACCGGTGCCGGAGATCGTGCCACCCGCAACAACCGTGCCGGAGCCGACCGCAGTAACCGTCAGGACGTTGTCAGCGATCGAGCCCGTGACCGAGAACGTGCTGGCGGCAACCGAGCTTGCGGAACCGGAAGCCGTGCTCGCGCTGCCAGTGGCGGCTGCGGTGAACTTGCCATCGGCGAAGTTGGCATAGGCCTTCATGCCGGGCAGCGCCTGGGTGGAACCGTTGTTCTTGACCCAGAAGTCGCCCGAGGCGAAGACGGTGACCGGGAAGCCAGCCGGAACCTGCATGGTGAATTCCTGCAGATACTGCTGGATAAGGCCCTGCTGTTCGCGATGGGCGATACCGGCAATCGCACCGGAGCCGAAGGCGTTTGCCACGGCCGGAGCGCCGTCGTCGTCGACATAGGTGCTGGACAGCCAGATAGCCCGGCCAACGATGAAGGAGGATCCGGCGACGAGACCGCCGGGGCCGGCAAGCACGGTTGCTCGCGGATTGGTGCTGGCAAAGTCGCCTTCCACCGCCGGAGCAGGATTGTAAGTAGCCTGGGTCTGGAATCCAGCCATGGACTTTTCTCCTAAGGAAAAGGCCGCTCGCGGCGGCCATGTGGGTTGCGGTTATGTCGGGGGCGCTTAGAGCGTCTTGACGACGTGCGACTTCGCTTCCGGGAACATCTCGTAGAACGAGGTTGCACCCTTGGCATCCTGGGCAATCGTGGTGACACGAGTGACCTGCTTCGTGCCGGGAACCGGCTGCGCCTTCAGAATGGCGCGGAAGGCGGACGGGTGGACGCCGGCAATATCGACGCCCATCGAGGTAAGGGCCGTGCGATAGACGTCGGCGGCGCTGTCATGAGCCATGGCGACGGCGCCGATGTAGGGGCGAACGTCTTCCTTCGCGGCTTCGATTTCCCGGGCGTTGCGTCGCTCATTGGCGACCGCTGCGCTGATTGCGGCGTCCATCGCCTTCTTGTCGACCATGTCCTTCTTCTCCTCGGCTTCGTCTTCGGCCTTCTTCTTGGCCTCTTCGTCCTCATCAGGTTCGGCGTCCATCGCCTCCTGGTTCCAGAGCTCGTCGCAGGCCTTCATCTGGTCCTCGGAGAGCTTGTCCTTGAGGAATTCCATGATCCGCGACTTCTGATCCTGCTCGCCGTCGATGTCCTCGTCCTCGCCACGCACCTTGCCGGCATTGAGTTCACCGGAGTTCGGGTCGAGATCATCTTCGGCGCCCTCGACGGCCTTCAGGGTATCGAGGAGATCAACGACGTCGCTGATATCGGCGTCCTGGGCGAGCTTGCCCTTGACGGCGTTCTGCAGGCCCGTGCCGATCAGCTTGGCGTCGTAGTTCTTGGCCGTGACGTCCTTGAGGACGATCGACAGGTCGATCTTGGCGTCCTGGGCGAGCTTCGGACGGAGATAGGCAAGGATCGCGCCATGAGCGACAGAGGCCATGCGCGACATAAGAACAGGCTTCTTAGCCATGTCGGTTTCCTTTCGGTTCAGTTTGATTTGCTCATCGCCGACAACACAGTCCGGCCCGGCGCGACCTTCCTCGACCAGGGCGACGTGATTACCGCCCAGATTCCTCATCACCCCGTCAAAGGCTTCCCCGTCGACAGTGCCTGGCGTCATGTCGGCGCGATACCGATAGGCGCTGGAAAGTTCCTTCTGCTTCTCCGTCTGGATAAGCTTGATAGCCTCGGCATCCCAGATGCTGAGCGGTGCCATGAGGTACGGGGCCTTGAAGACGACGTCGGTGCCGATCGCGCCCACCGTCTTTTCCCGGGGATGTTCATCGGCACTGATCGGTGTGTGGACCAGGAGCAGCGGCTTGCCGGCGAATGACGCGGCGGCCTTCTCAAGCTCCTTCGGGTCGCGGTAGAGCCGGTAGATCTTGTCCGGGTCGAGCCCGAGCGCCCGGTAATCCGGGATCTCGCGGCCATAGTACGGGCAGACATTGGCCTTGCTGATCGGCGTCATCTCGACGAAGAGATGACCATCGGCATCGATGCGGCGCACGCTATCGCGATCCATGGCGATCGAATCCATCGCGCCTCTGTGCTCCGGTTCGGCCTCGGAATGCAGCCAGTTGACGAGCCCGATCTTGAGCATGGCCCAATCTTCCGGGCTCTCGATGCCGTCAGTTCCCAGCCGATCCTTCAGCGTGCTTTCGACCGCAGGATGTAGTGGCCCCGGCAGTTGATTGAACGGCGACCAGGCATAGCCGCTGTGCTCTTCATTGAGTACCGGAACGAATTTCTCCGGAACGGACTGGGCAAAGGTGTGGAATGCCATGCCGGTCGGCGTCACGCGGCTGTCCAGCAGCTTCATGCCGATCGCGCTCTCGGGGATGGTCGTCCCCATTTCCTCGCGGGCCTCGCGATCCGCAGTCTGTTCCGGCGTCTCGCCTTCCTCGCCCTTGCCACCGGGGAGAGCCCAATGGCCGGCATAGTTCGTTTCGGTCGACGAGCGCCGCAGGAGCAGCACATCGCCATCGGGGGCGACATAGAGGATGCCGGCGGCATGGCCGTTCGTCGCATCAGCGGCAACGAATTCCTCACCTACCGCCTTTGGGATTCCGAGCGTGGAATGTCCCTCGGCGGCGGCGAACATGGCCCGTCTCTGCTTTTCACTGACCGCTGGCATCCGTCTCGACCTTCACCTGAATTCTTGACTGAGCCCATCTCAGCAGAGCGCGGGATAGCCGCTTACCGAACGGAACCTGCTCGGCGAGCACAGCGGCATAGATGCCGACCCGCGTTTGCCACGGCACATGGGCGCTGAGGCGAACCGTAACGGCCATCAGCCTTCTTCCCCGCCGTGTTCCTTATGGCTGAACCAGCCACCACCGCGGCCTGGGTTGCTGTCATCGTAGCTCAGGCGATCGTCGGCCTTCAGCTCCGCCTCAACCGCTGCGATCTGTTCCGGCACCGAAGCGCCCGGAACGAGGTTCCCGACATTGGTGAAGGCCTGCAAGATCATGCCGGCCGTGCGGGGTCCGTGACGCGCCACCAGATCGTGGGCGAAGTCTTGAAGATGCGAGGGCATCGTTCACTCCTGATTTTCAGCTAAAGCCCTTGAGGACAGGCCGCCCGATGCATTTGCAGTTTGGCTCCTCTCCTGGCTGAATGTAACGACCAACCGCGGGGTCATACCAGCCCTGAGAAATCTTATAACGAACCTTTTCCCGACCGGCCTTTGCATGCGTCGGCCTCGGTTCTTTACCGCCGCCGCTATGCGTCCACACCGCCTCGTCAAGGCCAAGTTCCAGTTGCCGAGCCCTCGACAATGCCGAGGTGGCCTTCTGGTTTTGGTCTCGCGCGATAAAGGCTGCCCGCCGCCGGGTGACGCCCAACCGTTTTTGCAGGTCGTCGGCCACCACCCCGAGGTCACGTCCATTCTGGACGCCCCTCATGACAATCCCCTCGACCTGTTCGAGATATTGGGCCGGGATGCTTTTGATCAGCGCGACGTTCTGGTGCACCGTGGCGTCGACCACGTCGCGCATCGCCGGCGTCATCTTGAACGAGACGGTCCAGCCGCCATCCTTCAGGATCGTCTTCATAGCGCCGGTCGCCCTGGCCTCGACCGACTTCGCGAAATGCTCAGCCATCTTTCCGGCCATCTCGTCGAAGCGCTTCAGCCAGCGTGACGACAGTTCCCGCATCGATCGGCGTAGCGCATCGGCAGGCGTTTCGTCCTGGGCTATCCGCGGCTCGTTCTGGCGATAGGTTGCCGTCAGCCAGTATTCCACCGATGCGGCCATTTCCTTGATTAGAGCATCAAGGCGGCGGCGATATTCAGCCTCTATTCCCGCATTCGGCCGTATCGGTCGCAGGATCGTTTCCGCCGTCCTTGGCTTCCTCTGCCTCACCTTGCTGGCCAATCACGTTCTCCGGCTTCTCTAGGCTTTCGGCGATGTCGTCGCGCTGTTGCGGCGCTCGCGCATTGATGATGTCCCAGAGGTCGAGTTTGATCACGCGGCTTCAGCTTTCCCGAACAGGCGATTGGAGGCACTTTCGTCAGTATCCTCTTCGTCCGCGCCTGGCAACGGATGACCGCCCTTCGGCTCAAGCCCCTGCTCTTCCTCGTCCAGCAGATCCGGCACATCGTCGACATCGATCGACGAATGACCGGAGGCCGGATCGGCGGCAACCCGCTTGCGGGATTCCTCCGGAGAGATGACGCCGGTGTCGATATAGATCTGGTCCGTCTCGGCCTTCAGCTTTCCAACCTCGGCATCGCTCTTCTCATCGAGCGAGAATAGCGGCTTGAACTTGAAATCGATCGCCTTGTCGACCTCACCCCAGAGCGAGATCATGACCAAGCCCATCAGGCGCCGAAGCGGATGGCGGAATAGATGCTCCTGATAGGCATGGATGTAATCGTAGAACACCCGCATCTGGTCTTCGCTCGAAGCGTTCAGGCCCGCCGGCTGGATGCCGAGCAACTTGACCGTCGGGATATGGGATACCGATGCCATGTGCTCCTGAGCCTGAGCCTGAAGCTCTGACAGCCCAGAGAGCGGCGCCGCCACGTTCTGGAACGCCTCGCTGTCCTTGTCGATCATCATCAGCCCGCGATTATCCCGCAAGTTGTTGAAGAGCTCGGCGCGCTTAAACAACTGCTGCCCATCGGCCTGCAGGCTCTCAGCCAGATTGGTCGAGAGCACGAAGACCGAGAACGCCGAGATGATATCGTTCACCGACTGGCGGGTCTGGAGCCAGTTGTCGACATAGGGCTTGGCCATCTGCGACAGCGACAGGCCGCCGAAGGAATAGGTCGGCTTCAAGAGATCCGGCACCTCGCGGCCAATCAGCGTGATTAGCCTGGACGAATGCACGGTCTTGGCCTGCACATACCAGCTATCCGGCCGGTACCAGTTGTCTTTCAGCGGGTCGTTCGAGTTGTAGCTCGTCGGGTAGCACCACACCGCCTCGATGGTGCGCAGCGCGATGATCTTCTTGTTCGAAAGCTTGGTCCTGCTCAGGACATCCCAGCCGTCCCCGAGGGACGTCTGAAGCTCGGCGGTGTCTTCCGTGTCGCCGGTGTCGATGTAGATGTGGCCGCGCCCGAAGAAACCGTCCTGTTGCGCGGCCCGGGCAAACATATCCGACACGCACAGGCGCTTGAAATCTTCCTCGAGTTCCTTGATGCGCTCTTCCTTGTCGTCATCGTCGCTGGCCGTCGAGAAGAACTCGATCCACTCTCGCGTCATTTCCGTCGCGATGGTCTCGGAGATCACTCGATATTCGGGGCGCTGCGCCAACTCGGATAGATAGGCATAGCCGAGGAAGGTGATGCCCTCGGTCCAGAAGCCATCGATGGCAAATTGGTTGGCCCATGCGTTGGTGCCGGTGACGGCAGAATCCATCGCCATGCCGGACTCACCCTTGGGCAACACACCTGGCGGGGGATTGGGCAGCGAGAACACTGGAACGCGGGCATAGGAATCCGGGTTGATCCGCGACGACAGAAGGGCACCGTCGGGCACCTTGATGGGCTTCGGCTTTTCTGGCGCTGCCTGGGCTGGGGCCGCAGTCTCGTGCGTCTTTTGCCGGCCGAGGCCGAACCAATCTCGAATGCCCATATTACCTCATAGCCGATCGTTGCAGCGCCGTGTCACTGATGACCATCACGCGAGAGAGTTGGACATTGTCCGCCGCGATCACGGCATCTGCCAAGTTATGCGACTTCACGCCCAAGTCTTTTTTCAGCTTCACCTTGGGTACGACCCTCTTCTTTTCCTCGCTTTCGACCCACCATGGGACACATAGCTCGGTGAAGAGGGCATCGAGTGTCTTTGCGTCGATACCCGTCGAAGAGAAAGAAAGAACATCCTCTGGTTTGATCGGTTGGCCCCGCGTCACCGCGTTGAAGGTCAGCATCGCGCGCCGCGCTGTGTTGGCCCAGGCCTGGGCCTTCCGGTTCAGGTACTCGTCCTTGTTCAGCGGGCTTTTGCTGTTGTAGGGGTCGCTGGCCTTGTCCGGGTCCAATACCCCGCCGCCTGCATGAAACGCATAGTGCGGGATGCGAACTTTGTTTTCCCTATTCTGTTCATCGATGTAGCCGCCGACGAAGGCGCCGACGCCGATCGTATCGTAAGAAACCGTCGCGCCGACTATTTTCGCCCTCGCCCACACCCGCTTGGCGTTCTGAACGAGCTCGTCCTTGCCAGACGCCCAATCCTCAGCGCCGGTAAAGACGCCGCAGATCTTGTCTGCCGTGGCGCATTTATCTTCGCCATCATCGGCAGGGTCGAAACCGATAATATTTCGACCCGTCAGCGATAGCTTGAGAACGATATGAGCGTCGATACATGCGTCGAGCCAGCGCCGCTTGAAGATCGATAGCTCGCTGTCGCCCAGCGGCACGCCGCCATAGACGTGATCGAACAGTTCCGGGTTTCGTTCCTGCATCGCTGCGATGTCGCGCAATGCCTTGTCCGAAAGGAACGGGTTTTCGGTATAGTTGATCTTCCGTACAATGCAGTGCGGCGGCACATTGATGACGAAGTTCTTCCAGACGTAGTCGGTGACGAGCTTGGGATTGAACAGCAGGATTGCCAAGCTGTCTTCCTTGCGGATAGTCGGCCCGATAACCGTCCACTGCTCCTCCGTCAGCTTCTCCGCCTCTTCGACCCAGAGGATATCGACATCGGACGTGCCCTTGATGTCCTCAAGGTTTCGCTCGATGCCGTAGAAGATGAACTCCGCGCCGGTCCGGCGGTGGATGATCGTCGTCTTCTGGACGTCGAAAGCATCCGCAAGACCAAGATGCGCGATCGCCCACTTCAGTTCGGTATAGACCGAATCTTGAATACGGTTCTGGAAACGACGAATGCAGAGAACGCGCATCCGGACGGCGACGTGGTCGACAAGGCGCACCAACTGGCAGGCCGTGTCTCTGGTCTTTGAGCTTGAACGTCCACCGTGGAGAACCGCTATATCTGCTTGCCCGAGGAAGACCTCTTCCCAAAAGTCGTGAAGCGCGGGGTTGGTGAGGTGGGTGGTGGCGTCTAGCTCTTTTCGCTGCGCAGCACTTCCCGCCATGTCCTCGTCTCGGTCTGTATCGGCGCGCCGTCCTTGCCAGTGTGCTCGTGACGCTCGACGAACATGCCGAGGTGCTTGCCGATGTCGACGAGCGCGCCTTTCTTGTCGTGGAGCTTAAGCTTGATGCCGCCGGTCGAATTCTGGCTGATTTCGGCTATCGCGGCGGCGGTGTCGTCGTCGATGTCATCGCTCGAAACGAGCTGGACGTTATTGGTGACGACATTCTTGATCACGAGGACATCGCCGCCGTCCGGGTTATCCTCTTCAGTGACCAACGTGCCTTGCCACTTGATGGCCTTGCGGATGTCGGAGAACCCGATCTTGGCCAGTTCTTCCAGAACCCGCTCTTTCGTGATGGCGAGCTTTTCGATGGCCTTTTCGGTGGCCTTGCGCTCTACCGTCTGCTCCCATTCCAAAAGCTCGGCAACGCGTTGTCTGATGTTGTCTTTCTGCTGTAAGCGAGACGCGTTCCCACGGTCTGGCTTGAAGCCGGCGGCCGCATATGCGTCATCTGCTGTATTGCCTTTGGCAAGTGCCTGCGCGAACTTCTCGTGCCGCGCGTTTTTAAGGACCGGCATAGGTCAACCTTGGGGGATCGAAATGACACGATTTTATGTGGCGAAGGTTATTCGAACCAACGGGACGAGGAGTAACGCAATCACGCTTTTCGCCAACGATGAGGACGACGCTCGGGCAAAGGTAGCCGGAAGCAAAATTGGCTATGGCGCCAAGACAATCCATGTGGCCGATGTCCATCCAGACGGTCAGGGTACATTCGATCGATGGACGGATGATAACAACGGCGTGGTTGAGCATACAGATTTCAAATTCACTGATGATGGCCCCATCAGCACATTCGAAATCTTTCAGAAGAAGCAATGAAGGCGAGTGAAGCCGATCGCCATTGCTTAGTATGGCGATGATTAACACGCTGGGTGGTCATGCGTTGCCCGTGACGACGCAGGTGAAGATCATGCCGTCTTCGAGCTTGACGGACTTGCCGACGTAGGTGACGCCGCTGCGCTCACTGTCGCCCTTGCGTGGTCCGAGATAGGTCGCGGAGGCGTGGACTGGCTTTCCGGCGAGATCGCAGATCCGCTCATGGCTGATCTTATCGCCGTCGACCTCGTGCTCGACGCCGTTGATCGTGATTTTCGCAGGCTGGTAGGGGAAACCGGTGATGCTACCGATCGAAATCTTGGCGAAACGGCAGGCCTGAGCCTCTTCCGGAGATCGATGATCATGGTTGCAGCCAGCATAGAAACCGCCGCCTTCATCGCTTTGAGCACAGAGATGCCACAAGCCGGATGGCTCGCCCTCATCGGTCTTGCGCTCAAGTGGCTGAACAAACCAAACCATGTCGATCTCCTACTTGTCTTGAAGGCTGCGAATCTGAGCGTCGGCAGCTTTTGCCATCCGCTCCCGCAGACCCGTTGCTTTCACCGGGCCAAGATCGCGCTTCTGCACGTACCGGCCACCCTCGACGGTGACGCCACGCATGGCGCATGGGCACAAGGGCTGGCCGTTCTGGGGACCGACGCAGAGGCAGGGATGAAAGCCAGCGCCGATCTCGCTATCGCCCTCAAGGGCCGCGCGGCGCTCGAACCACTCCTTGGTGATCGTCAACTGCATCTCACACTCCAGAGATGTTGATGTCTTCGCCCTCGGGTGAGGAAGCAGAAATGAACATCTGGATGATGGAGGCGGGCCGCTGTGAGCCTCGCCTCCTCTATGGTGTTATGCCGGCGATTTTCCCCAGGGAACCATCTCGGGCTTTGGCGCGTTCAGTGCGCACAAATCGACAGGGGGTCACCGTGGATATCAATCTCGCCATCGCAGCTTTTGCCGCTACAGCCTCGTTCTTGTTCATGGTGTGGGGCGTCGGTCGGAACTACTGACCGATATGATTCCAGTTGGTCACGGGCTTAGCCGTGAGGTCGGACTTCTCTTTCGCCGCAGCCGCACTACTTAAAAGCGATGACCAATCAAGCGCGCGAAAACAAAGCGGAAACCACCAATAAGGAATCTCTCGCGCTGATTTCGGCCCAAAACGCCGCTCGCGCCGAGAAGACCACGCGCCTTCGCGAGTTGCGTCTCGCAAGGGATGCTGAATTATCGGCCAGTAAAATTGCTCTCAAGCCAATGGCGCCGCGGAAGCGCAAGACACGCGCCACGAAGAGCACGGGCCCCAGCAGCTGAATTTTCGGCAGCGTTCTTTTTGCGCGATTGGCGGTGATGACCAATCCGGGGCCCGGCGAGTATTCCCTCTCAGAGAGGTCCGCGATCAGAACAGCCCAAATCACCTTGGGGTGGATATTACGCAACACGATCTATGGTTTCAAGTCCCTCATATGCCTCCAACTGCTCTAGCTGTAGCAGCATCCCCATGACTTTGCTCTGCATCTCCGGTTTCATGCCCTTGATGGCGATCAGCGCTTGATCCTTCAGGTTGATCCGGTTGCCCCTGCCCTTGGGCAGGATCTTTCGGAGATTGCCGCGAAGCTGCATCACCTGGCCGGCCGTCTCGGTTTGGATTCGGGTGATGCGCTCGCGGCGAAATTCCTGCCTGCGCGACAGCTCTTCGGCGGCGATGACGGCGAGATCGTCACCGCTGAACCGGATCGGCCCGAACTCGGAACGAAGAAAGCAGACCACACCCTCGACGTCGCGCACCTTCTCGAAGTTCAGGTTTTCGAGGTTGACGAACGCATAGCCGACCAACAGCGGCAAGCGGCGTTGGATAACCTTCCGGGTGCGGTGGTGGATGCTCTCGTACCAATAGGCCGGCATGTAGACGCTGATGCCCTCATTGCGGAGATTGCGCTCGATGATGCTCTCTCCCACGCGGCTGATCGGCGCGCCTTCGACATGGCGCGCCATCCGCTGTGTGCCTGGCGCAGTGCGGATCGCGTACCAGTCGTGACCTATCAGCCGCTTCCGCCTTTGAGCGACAATGTCGCCAAAATCTCGAGTGTCCTGCTCTTTCAATGCCATCGCCGCCATTTTCATTCCCTCGGTTTCGAGCCGCCGCTCGGTTATCGAATGCAGTTCTGGATCGCCTCGGCAGCTGCGGCTGCCTTCTTCGGGTTGTGATATCCAAGCTGAAGCTTGCGGGTGTAGCCGCAGGCATCGCACATCGGATCGCTGCTGCCCGGATTGTTGCCGGCGACACATGCTTTGATGTACCTGGCCTTGCGGGTCTCGTATGAACCGCAGACGCAGCGCACGACCCACTTCTGGCCGTTGCCTATGATCTCTGCGGCGACACCCATCACCGTCAGCCGGCCGAGCCTTGCGCCCGTCAGATCGACATAGTCTGGCCGCGACAGTTCGTCTTCGGTCGGGCGCCGGACGGCAAGCGGATCAGCGGAATGGATCTTGGTAGCCTGGTTTGGCTCCCAATCGAAATGCTCTCCCCTTGCCGCTACCCGGCCGGCGACCTTGTCGCTCGGATAGAGCGGGGCGACGGCATCCATGTCGACGCGAGCGAGACGGGTCATGCGATACCTCTCTTGGCTTTGATCTTGCCGACGGCGTGGAGAACGGTCGTGTGGTCTCGTCGGAACCAGCGTCCGATCATTGGCAGGGAAAGATCCGGCCGCTGCATATAGACCTCGAACATCGCCTCCTGCCTTGGATCGATAACATCCCGCGTCCGGCGATGGCTCTGGACATTGTCGATAGTGATTCCTGGGAAGTTCTCCAGAACCTCAAGCACGATGTCCCTGATCGAGCGACGGATCTTTGGCAGTTCCCAATTCGGCGAGCGAACAACGCCGCTGATCGAAAAGGAGCTGATGGACAGGGCAACGCGATAAGCGACGACATGAGCGTCAAACGTGAGAAGACCGCTTTCCCAGGCTGGAAGCTGCTTTGCGAAAAACCTGCGGATAGGTTGAACGGTCGGAACCGGTGCCGCTTCTACCTTCGCGACAGGGCCCGTCAGTGGCTTGAGCAAACGGGCGTGAACGACTGCCGCGTGGCTAAGCATCTCTGCGGCACTTGTGAACTCTCTGGCTGCGACACTCATCTGAAACTCCGTTCTGCTCGCGCCTTTTCGGCGGCTAGGTACTCTTCTCGGGATTGAAATTTTTGCAGGTGGGATAGGCCGTTCGTGCCCGGCTTTGGCGCTGGCGGCTTGTCGGGAGGCTTTGCCGGCTGGTCCTTCCAGCGGTCGTCGGATAGCCACCGGACCGGCGAGCACCACTGACGGTCGTCAGTCTTCGCGGCATAGGCGCTGACACCGGTCATGATTTCGTCGAAGCTGGCGCGCTTGATGGCTTGGGAGAATGCTTTCTCCGCCGAAGGCCTGCCGGTCTTGTTCGGGTAGGCATCCCAAAATCTTTCGAAATCAGGATCGATCTCAGGCTCCCTCGCGTCTTCCGAAGGATCTGTATCTGTCTCTGTATCTGTTGTTGCAGATGCGTTCGCTTGCGTTCGTTTGCGTTCGCGCCACTCTCTGGCGCGTTCGGCCGCGCCGTCTTCCCGCTTCGGCTGCCGCTTTTCCCAACTAGTGAAACGACCGTCGGTGATCATGCCCTTATCGGCCATTGCTGCGACGATGGCCTCGACCTGCTCCGGCTCGCAGCCATAGAAATACGCCAGTCCTTCGGCGTCATAGCCCTTGATCGATCCGCGATCGGATGCCTGCGAAGCACGGTCCATTAGAGCCCATGCGACAGCGACGGCGATACCCGGTGCAACGCCGGCGCGTCGAGCAATTCCAAGCCACTTCGGATCGGTGGGCGCGCCATGCCAAGAGCGGAACCAGTCGTTCATTGGATGATCTCCATCCATTCGGCATAGGGGATATCGCTCTTAGCCAGATTGCACGGCTCGCAGGCGACGCAGAGGTTATCGAGCTCGTGCTTGCCGCCTAACGACCAAGGTTCTTTGTGGTCTACGTGGAACGGTCCATAGGTGGTTCTGCAGTAAGCGCAAACCTCGCCATCTCGCTCCAGCACAGCTCGGCGCAGCGCGATCGGTGCGCGCCGGCGAGCACCAGCGCCGCAAATCTTGTCCGCAAGGCTATATCTTCCTCCGGCGGCGTCGAAGAAAGATAGGAGCCGATCCTTGCTGTTCGCCCATTGGGCCGGCGTCAGCTTGGCCCAACGGCGGACGAGTTCCTGGTCGGCCGGCAAACCACCTTTCCAGCGATTTTTCATGATCAAGAGCAAGAGCGCGCCGTGCTCGACGGTCGAGAGGTCGAGCGTATGCGCCACGTAGAGATCGATGTGGAGAGGCATCCAGGCGCGGTTGCTCATTTCCACACCTCGACGTCGACGTTGTAGATCGCCTTGATAATCTTCTGGACGCGTTTGAAATCTCGGGTGACGACGCCCTTGACGTCGACGACGCGGAACCTGTCGTCCTGGTCGTGATCGATGAAGGCAAAGTCGGCCCGGTATGTGCCGATAATATTGCCGTTGACGATCAGCTCGAATTTCCGCTGCCGCTCGAATCCGGAGATCCGGCCGGCGCGTTCAAGCAGCTTCAGATCGCGGTAGACCTCTGCCTCGCGCTTGCTGTCGAAAAGAAAGCCTTCGAACATCGTCTTCTTGGCGCCGAATTTGTTGCCGCGCTTGGGCTTCGCGACGGCGGCGCGATATTCCTCGCGGGTCATGATCTCTGTCATCCGTTCTTCCTCTTCGGAAGTTCGATGCCGGTTTCGGTTAAAACCTTACGGACGCGGTTCCCCGTGTCCTCGATCATCTGCAGCAGCGAGACCGGGCTCGACCAGCTCTCATGGAGGCCAAGCTTCGCCGCGACAGCCACAGCCTTGCAGAGGCTATCAATGTCCCAGCTATTAAGCTCATGACCGTATTGGGCTTCCATCGCCTGCAGGAGCTTCAAAGCTGCGTCCCGGCTGCCAGCGCGACGCGCTACCTCTGCCTCAATCTGGTTCTTGCGATCCTTGTCCCAGCGCTCGCGAGCTTCGTTCACGGCCTGGCTTATGGCTGCGACGTCACGCTCGCCTGATCGGCGCACCACAGATGCAACGAAAGCTGGCGTGAGCGGTCGGGCTTCCAGCATTGGAGCTTGACGCGCCTTGCGGATCGCGCCGTCTTTGAACCAATAAATGCCCCAGGTCGCAGGAACCTCGTCCGGCTTCACCATGTTGGCCGGGCACACGAGTGACCACCGATGGCAATATTGCATGATCGGCATAGCCTTCTCGGGGTTCTTCATCTCGTTGAGGAAATCCGATCGGCTTACCTTGACCTCGAAGCCGTGGATCTCGTGCCCAGTCGACGGCCAGACCCCCATGGCTACGGCATCGGCATAGCTCTTGATGCCATAGCCGGTCGCGTTCGATACCTCGAAGAATGTTTGAAACGCCGGCGGCGCGAACATGCTCGCGATTGCTGCCTTGACATCCTTCGAACTGACCTTCGCGGCGGTTTCAATCTTTGGGAGGATGTCTGTCATGCGCGCCTCCGATCAATCTGGACGCGCTTCTGGTACCGGCGCTCCATCTCATCGTTAATCAGGCGATCGGCTTCTGGTGGCGTGATGCCGAGGGCTTCGGCTATACGCTCGACGTCGGGACCATGGAGGGCATAGGCTTCGAGGAAGGTCATTTCACCACCTTCAGCTTTCGCTTTGACGGCGGTTTGCGCGGGCCATACCCGTTGCCAAAAACGTTGGTGTCGTTCTTGTGCCCGACCGGATCGTTGCCGAGCTGGTCACGCACCTTTTCGACGCCGACCTCCACATCCATCTGATAGACGCGGTCGTCAGGGCAGTGGTCGTTGACGCAGAAGAATTCGATTGGCTCGTCGCTATAGATCGTCCAGCAGCCTCGAGCGTCCATGTTCATGACGACGCGGTTCATGCCGCACCGCCATTCTGCTTTTCAGCTTGGGCGCGGGCGAGATTGTCGAAACCTTCAATCGCATCGCCCAGCGCCTCGATGTGCCTGGCATAGCGTTCGCGCCACTCTTGAGAACGCTTGGCGCCGTTGGCATCGACTGTCAGGATCTTATCTTGGCGGATTTCGCGGAGATTGTGGGCGATGACATCGGCGGGCTTGCGCGTCATGCCGCACCGTCCATGGCAAAGATGTTGACCGTCTTCGCCTCATCGAGCTCCGAAATATTTCGAACCGCCTGACGGAAGTACGTGGGCTTGAGCTCAAAGCCGACGCCTCTTCGCCCGGCAGCAACCGCGCAATATACTTCACTGCCTATGCCCAGGAACGGCGTCAGGACCACGTCGCCAGGATTGCTCCATAGCTCAATGCAGCGCTCGATCACGTCTAGCTGCAGGGGCGATATGTGCTGTTCGTCTTTCTCGTCGCGACCGGCACGATACTGGAGGGTGCGCGTCTGGTTGATGTCCATCCAGACCGGAGAAGCGTAGCGCTGCCACACCTCGATCGAGAACCACTTCTCAGCATCCGCCGTCGACTTCCCGGATGCGATGCGACTATCGACGCTGACTGGCTCATTGCCGAAACCGACATAGCGGTCAAACATGCCGTCGACCGGCTCGGGATTGTCGCCTGGCTTGCGGAACATCAGCATGTAATCGGCAAGCCCCTGCCCGCTGATGGTGCTGTCCTTGGTGATCTGCTTGTGAAGCAGCCGGATCGACTTGGTGCGCTGCTGCGCGACCACCGGGTCTTTCCAGATGCAGACTTCCGAATGGAAGATCCAGCCGGCGTCCTCGTAGGCGCGCACGATCTCACCCCGGAAGTCTCGCATGCCGATATGTCCGTGCCTGATCTTCGAGGTAGGCAGTTGCATGCAGTGAACGGCATGAATGCGGCCAGGCATCGTTACGCGAAGAAGCTCCTGGATCAGGAACTGGTAATGGGTCCAGAAACCATCGGTGTTGTTGTTCGAGATATCCCGATCGGAATTGCTGAACTTGTAGAGGCCTTCGAACGGCGGCGAATGGATGCCAAAATGAATGGTATCGCTTGGGATGCCCCGGATCAGCTCGCAGCTGTCCCCTTGGTAAATTGCATAACGATCGGTGACGACCTGCTCCACTGCGTTGATGTTCATGCTGCTTCTCCCGTCAGCCAAGCCGGTACGGACATGGGGATTTGAGGGTTGTAGTCTGGTCGATCGCGGACCATGCCGCGGACCTCTTGGCTCGAAAGGTCGGCCATGTGCATCACCATCGCGGCCGCCATCCGCTCGGCGTCGTGATCCTTGCGGCGGATATTGGCAACGGTTGCGCCTTCCATCTCCGAAGCGATGATGTGGGCGTGGACCGGCTTCGTCTGACCGAAGCGCCAGAATCGGCGGACAGCCTGATAGAGCTGCTCGTAGCTGTCATTGAGACCAACGAAACCGGTGTCGGCGCAGTGCTGCCAGTTCATGCCGAACCCTGCCAGCGATGCTTTGGTGATCAGCTTTTCGATCTTGCCATCGCTGAAATCGAGCAGGATGCGCTCTTTTTCGATGTCCTTGAGGCCACCGTGCAGATTGACGGCGCCGGGTATCGCCTTGGTGAGCGCTTCGGCTTCACTGTTGAGGTTGCACCACCAGACGAAGGGCTTTCCTGCCGGCGTCATGGACGCGGCAAGCTCGACGCGCTCCTCGACGCTATCGCGACGTGCGGCAAGGCGCTCTTGCATGGTCCTGGCTTCCATCGGGAAAAGGAGGCCGGTTTCCATGCTTGGGGCATAGTCAACGCTCACCGTGTGCTGATGGTACCTGAGCGGCGGAAGATCGTAGCCGGTATTGTCGTAGCCAAGATCCGAAGGCATGCGGAGCATCACAGCCCACGACGCCATCCACTTCCAGAACTCGGACTCGGCGTGACCTTTGAGGCGCCACTTTTGAGTGTCGCCGCCGTCATGGGTGAAGAAGGTCGACAGCATGTCGGTATAGGACATGACGCCGAGGAACTCCGCGTGATTGCCAAGCTCCATGAAATCGTTCGGAGCTGGTGTCGCTGTTGCGGCCAGGCGGAACGGTATAGATGCGCAGTCGGCAATCAGCTGGTTCCGATACTTGCCGTCCGTGTTCTTGAGGATCGAGCTTTCATCGAGCGCCACGCCGCCGAATTCAGACAGGTCAAAGCGATCGACCTTCTGGTAGTTGGTGATATCGATCGTCTCGCTCGACGGTGCCGATACGACGGTGGCAGAGATCCCAAACTTATTGCCCTCGCGAACATGCTGATGGCTGACCGCCA
Source organism: Rhizobium sp. BK591 (assembly GCF_014195045.1). Classification (NCBI taxonomy): domain Bacteria; kingdom Pseudomonadati; phylum Pseudomonadota; class Alphaproteobacteria; order Hyphomicrobiales; family Rhizobiaceae; genus Rhizobium; species Rhizobium sp. BK591. The sequence goes on along the minus strand of NZ_JACIAZ010000003.1, from coordinate 702,127 downwards.
ACGGCGCGAGGATCAGAACAGGGCGGCGCGTCTCAATCGCCACTTCCTTTGCCCATACGAGTTCCATCAGGGTTTTGCCGAGACCAGTGCCGGCGAAGATCGCCGATCGGCCTCGGCGTAGCGCCCAAGCCGTGATATCGTGCTGATGTGGCTTCAGGTATTCCGGCAGATCGATGCGCCGGGTAATGCCCGTCGACGGATCGGTGATCTGCTTTCGGGCGAGGAATTCAGCATATGCGTCGGTCATTCGGCCGCCTCGCGATATTCGACGAGGTGATTGCAGTTCGCCGCGACGATTGCAGCAGCGACCGGCGGCGAAACGGAATTGCCGACGCACGACACCTGGACATTCTTCGGGAACGGGCGGCCGTTGGCGTCAGCATCAATCTGGTAATCGGCCGGGAATCCCTGCGCCGAATAGAGCTCGCGCGGCGTAAGCATCCGCATGCCGATATCGACGATGACGAACTCGGCGTCGCCTATCGTCAGGGTGACGAACTCGCGATCATCCCAGAAGCCATATGAGCGCAGGAACTCCGCAACTTCCCGCGCCCGGGCGTGCTGATCTTCGGTGAACGGCGGCGCGCTGATCGCCGCCTCAACATGACTGAACCGGGGCTTGGTCGTGATCGTGTGAAAAGGTTCGTCTTCGGGTGTGTCCTGGTCGGACCCGTAATAGGCATGTAGGTGCGGCGCGACGATCGCCGACTTGTTCACGCCCGCGGTGATCGTGGCCGACGGCTCTTCGATCCCGTGGCCGATGCTCGCGCCGAACTGACGAGACACGAAAGCAGAGACCAGGCCTTGCTGCGCGCCGGTCGAGGTTACGGTCGATATCGGCTCATCAGCCGCCCGGCCCGGATTGACCCCGCCGATGCGCCGACTGTCATTGTTGTGCTGAGCAACGAAGACGGCTGCCGTGCAGACATCGGCCTTGGCGGTGACCGTCGCCAAGGGCTCATCACCACCGCGCGGACGGCTTTGACCTGCTCGGCCGCCGCATCCGACAAGCGTGGGGACGATGACCGCAGAGTGGCCGCCGCCTGCAAGGATGGTCGGATGAGGCGCATCTGCCGCGCTGTCCCGGCGGTCACTGCCTTTCATGCTCATGAGGTTTGGCACGATGACCGAATTCTGGTCTTTCTTGCTCGCGGTGATGGTGTGGTGCGGATCCTCGACCGAGCGGTTCGCGCCGCCCTGCTGGGCATAGGTGAGCACCGGTGCGACAACGGATAGACCAGCGCCGCCGGCCGTGATCGTATGCGCCGGCTCGTCCGCTCCGTTGAACGGCTTTCCAGAGTTCCGCATCGTCATGAGGTGCGGCGCGACGACGGCGTGACGGTTCTCTGTCGTGACGACGCGAACCGGCTCCTCGGCGCTGGCTGAGCGATCCTGCCCACCGGCGCCAGGGCCATAGAATGCCGAGAGGCTCGGGGCGATCACTCCCAGCGGCGCGGCGCCACCTGGCTTCTTGATATAACTGTTTGCCGTAACGGTCGGGGCCGGCTCATCCATGGAGCTTCCGGTCGCTCCTGTGTTGAAGCGCGTAACGGAAGGCGAGATGACCGCATGCTTGACGCCGCCGGCGACGACGGTACCGAGCGGAGCATCGCCATCCAGGCAGCGCGGTTCCTGCCCCTTGCGCTCGCCATAGCCAGTCTGAACGAGGAACGGCCGCGCAGCATCGAGAACATACCGCTTCGTGCCGCGGGCAACTCGCGCCATCGTGGCATCGGCGAGCGGGCGAATAGCTCGGAGGCCTAGCTTGGCCATGATCTCGCTCGATGTGTCGAAGATCGACGGGCAAGGCAAAGACCAGTCGATGATCTCCGCGGCGGTGCGCCACGGCTGCTTCTTTCCTGAGATGACGTCGCGGTCGGTTGGCGCGCCGTGCGTCGGCTCCGGCCAGACGATCGGCTGGCCATCTCGACGAGCGACGACGAAGAGCCGCTTGCGGATGGTCGGTGCGCCATAGTCGCAGGCGCGCAATTCGCGGTGCTGCAGCTTATATCCTGCCCGCTTCATCGCCTTGCACCACTTCTGGAACGTCTGGCCACGGCTGTCAGGGCAAGGCATCAGCCCGCGTGGGGTTTCGATGAGCGGCCCCCATTCCTTCCACTCCTCGACGTTCTCCATGATGATGACGTCTGGCTTGGCGCGCTCTGCCCAAAGGACGATGATCCAAGCCAGGTCGCGGATATTGCGCTCGACAGGTTTGCCGCCCTTTGCCTTGGAGAAGTGCTTGCAGTCGGGAGAGAACCAGGCGAGACCGACGTGTTTCCCGGCGACATGGTCCAGCGGGTCAACCTTGAAGATATTCTCGGAGAGATGGAGCGTCTCGGGATGGTTGGCGGCGTGAAGAGCCAGCGCATCGGCGTTGTGGTTGATTGCGATGTCGGGCGAGCGGCCAAGAGCCATCTCGATACCGGTCGACGCACCGCCGCCACCTGCGAAGCTGTCAACGATCATCGGTCCGCTGTTATGCATCATTCCTTCAGTCCCCCATGATCCATTCGGCCCGATCGGCCCATTTATTCGCCCGCGCCCGCCACCGAGCGGCCAGCCACGCTCTCGCTGAAAGCGGCAACCTTTTTGTCCAGCGCAGCCAGACGGGCGCGTAATTCCTGTTGCTCACGGTGGGCCTCCTCGATGATCGCTGCCTTGAGCGCTTCCATTTCCTCGGCATCGATCCGGCGGGCTGTCCCCTCCCGGATCGATCGAATTCTTCTCGGCGTCAGTTCTTTCGAGACCTTCGGACGGACGAAGCGATATGCCGCGAATATCGCTCCCTTGACCGAGCCGTAACGGCTCTCCGGAAAGGCCTCTCTCAAAAGGTTTTGTGCGTAAAAAGCGTCAGTCATGACCTTGGCCCTGTTTGCCAATTCCTTGTCTTTGTTTGACAACACCTTGTCGGTCTCCTGTGCGATCAGTCTCCTTGTTGAGTAGGAGCTTCCAGATGCACCGGAGAGATGATGAAAAAGACCAAGGTCGAGGCCTTGCCGGGCTTTCGCCCTTGGTCTCCGGTCCGCCTGGGCCAACCGCAGTCATTCCATTCCGCAGAGCCGACACTTCCGCCGCGTCCGGCTCTGCCGCAGGTGGCGATCCGCCGTCGCCACCTGCAAATTTCGAAGACCTCGGATCTGTCGTTCAAGCCGTCGTCATGCGACTGGCGAATAAGCGGATCCGAATAAGGGTCGCTGGTCCCGGCGCTCGGGAGGATGACCGGGACCAGCTGTGACGAGCCTTGGGGGTGAGCTCATCAAATTGAATTCGCGGGGTGTCGGCTCTTGTAGCGTTCAACTTCCTCTTCCCGGCTGATGCTGCCCGAGTTGCGCGCGGAGGAGAGAGCCACTGCGGTGCAGAGGAAGAAGGCGCCGACGATGAGCGCCAGTCCGAGATGTCCGATAAAAGTGCTCATGCCGCCCTCTCCCTGATTTCCTTCGGCGTGATCGCGGCGTCACAGCGCTCGCAATGGCGCTCAATGATTTCGACGATGGAGAGGACCTGAGAGCATGCAGGGCAGCGGTGAAACGTCGCAAAGCGAACGGCCTGCTTCTGAACGCGGCGTGCGGCATCGATGGCGACTGTCATGGACGTGCCTCCAAAAATTCGTGCTTGCTGATCATGAAAGGCTGATGGCCGTGGGCGACGAGAACCTTGTCGATCGCGCTGATTGCAGCGGTCCGGCCCAGACGCTTCGGGCGTCCTTTCTCACCGATCTTGCGGACGATGTAGAAGGATTTGTCGATCTTCACCTCGTAGCCGTAGCCCTGGAGCAGATCCCGCAGGTAGCCCCAATCGCTGGTGAAGCCGCGCTTGAATTCTCGAACCTTGCCGCCGTTTGCGGTGAAGTCGATGATCATGGCCGTGAGATCGGACCGGGATTTGATGTGCGGTGCCGTGATCATGCCGCCACCTCGACTTCCTTGGCCGCGCGAAGGCAGGAATGGCAATGATTGCTGCCATATCCACCGCAGTGCTCGCCTGGGTTCCGGCAATGAGGCCGCAGTGGTTTTGTGGCCGGAGCCGGTTTGACGAGAGCTCCGGCCGTTGCGGCGCGAACTTCTTGAGCGGTTACATGATCGCCTCCTGCGTTGGCGTCGGCGTTTCCGTCGAGGCTGTGGCCTTCTGCGCGATCCTCGTTCGGATCGATCTCGGAATTGGGCGGGAGGTCGGCCGAAGCCGCCTCCCCTTCGTGGCGGCCCTCACGACCCGCAAGCAACTCGCTCCCTATGCCGGCTGGGGAAGGCTTGTCTTGCGGAACCGCCTTCGAGCATGGCTTGTCGTTTTCCGAGGGCCTTGGTGCATTCTGTTCTTCCGCCTCTTCGCGGGCGATCATGATGTCGACAGCAGCGATCAGCGCCTTGCGGCCGGTCTCGGTCTGCATGCCTGTCGCGACCGTGGCGACCAGCTTGGCGTTCACCGCCTGTTCGACGAACTCGCCCGTGATTGGGTCAAATTCTTCAATCTTTTCTCGTGCGCGCATCCGCGCATCGCGCGCCTGAACAGTCGGAGCGTTCAGAGCCGACATGTATGTGTCGACGATCGCCTCAAACTCGGCATCAGCCAGACTGTCGAGATCCTGCTTGGCCTTGAGGCGGAAAGCAGCTCGCAGAGCCTTCGTGTCGTAGCCGAATCCCTTGGCTTCCGCGAAGAGATCCTTCATCAGGTCGGATACCTGCTGTTTCTCGGCTTCGAGCGTTTCCCAGCGCTGGAAGAAGGATTTGATCTGGCCCTCAGCGGTCATGCCGACACCGCCTTCCTCGTCGAGGTGTGCCTCGATGCGAGCCACTGCCAGTCGACACCTTTGATCTTTTTGCGATCGGCCGCGGCAATAACGCCGTCCCAATGCCGCGGCGAAATGCTTTCGCGAAGCCTCATCTGGCGCGCTGCCTCGTATCCGCAGCCGACGTCAGTCGCGAATTCGCCGATGGTTTCCCACTCGTCAATCAGCGCTGAAATGGAAGAAGGTGTTTTGCTCATGATAGCCATCGTACAAAAGGTACGAAGATTGCGCAAGCTGAAATCGTACACATTGCACGATATTTTTCGGCCATAATGTACGAATGGAATTACCGAAGGACAGATTGAGGCGCGCCCGGGAGGCAGCTGGGTTTCAGACCCCTACCGACGCGGCGAACGCGTTCCCGCGCGATATCAATAAGAACACCCTGATCAGCAACGAAAACGGCAATCGCGCAATCTCAAAGAAGGCCGCTGAGAAATACGGCGAACTCTTCGGGGTGAAGGCTGGTTGGATCCTGTTTGGCGACGGCGGCGAATACGAAGTAACGACTGTCCCGAGCGAGATCACGCTGAGCAGGATCGGGATGGTAGCCGGCCGGGTCGCCGGCGTCGTCGAGGCAGGAACATTTCGTGAGGTCGATGAGTTCGATCAGTCTGACGCAGTGGAGATCATGCTCCCGCGTGACGAAAAGTTTCCGAACGCCCGCCAGCTGATCTTCGATTGCAGCGGCGATAGCATGAATGATCTCCGCCCTCGCCCGATCTTTCCCGGCGACCGCCTCGTCTGCATATCGTATGAGGATGTCGAGCACCTGGTCGAGCTGCGATCAGGGATGGTTGTTGTTGTGGAACGGACACGGGACAGCGGGCATTTTCGCGAATGGTCGGTAAAGCAATTAGAGCTTTTCCCGGACCGGGCGGAGTTCCATCCGCGGTCGACTAACCCGAAGCACAAGCCGATTGTCATCCAACGCGATCACGATGCAGATGACGGCGTGAGCGTCCAGGTCATTGCGCTTGTCCGACGCGTAATGAATGAGATGCCGGGGTTTTAATTGCGGTGAATCATTCCCGGTTTTTCAATTTAGTCTGATGTCAACGGAACTTTCATTAGTTTCGATTATTTCGTTTATTGCGAATAACGCGAATTCAGATTATCTGTTAATAGCCAACCAAGAGAGAATCCGATGACCGTTCCAGCATCCGCACAAGAGTTGGGTGGGCGCCTACCGTCAGCAATGGAAAAGGCCAGCGCTAACCAACTTCGAAAAGTCCTAGCAGCTCACGCAACCGGTACCAAACTTCGTCTCCTAGATGACGAAACGAAAGAACCGGTAGAAGTCACTCTAACACCAGCTATCGCAAGTTTGCTGATGGATCTCCTTCGCCATATTGGCCGCGGGGATGCAGTTACACTGGTGCCCGTAAGTCAAATGCTCACAACGCAGCAGGCGGCCGATATACTTAACGTGTCCAGGCCTTTCCTTGTCGCCCTGCTAGAGAAAGGCGAAATAGAGCACAGTTTAGTCGGGAGACACAGGCGAATTAAAGCGGATCATCTATTTGCCTACAAGAAAGCTCGCGATGCGAAGCGTAGCAAGGCTCTGGATGACCTCGCTGAAATGGATGCGGAGATTCTGTAACTTTGTTCGCCAACAGATTCACCGCGCTGGTTGATGCGTGTACTCTTGCTGATACCTTACGTCGAAACCTTTTACTCACACTAGCGGAGGCGGAGTTTTTCCGCCTCCGGTGGTCGGAGAAGATTTTGGATGAGACGCAAGTCGCAATTCAGAAAATGCTTGAAGGAAAAGGCTTGATCGACGCACGAGAGCGTGGCGAACGAGCCAGGAGGAATATGGAGGCGGCATTTGAGGACGCCTTAGTCTCCGACTACGACGCATACCTTCCAAGTTGCGCCGGACTTCCCGACCCAAATGATGCCCATGTGGTGGCTGCAGCCTTGAAAACGCAGGCGGCCCTAATTGTCACCGAGAATTTGAAAGATTTCCCCGCGACCGCTCTAAGGTCTCTGAATTTAGAAGCAAGATCCGCCGACTCTTTCTTGGCTGATACTTTCGCGCTCGACCCGGGAAAAGCGGTAAATGCGATTCAGCGCATGCGCGCTCGCTTCAAGAAGCCTGAACTTACTGCTGACCAGCTATTGCTGGAAATGGAAGCTCGCGGTTTGATCGAAACGGTTGACGTCCTAAAGCCGTACATCAACTCAATCTGACAGTCAGGCTGCAAAGTGCTTTAGCCCGCGCAGGTCGAACTCTCTGCACGCCTGGGCTACCTCCTGCAAAAACCACCGCTTCGGCGACGTGCACATGTAGGTCCTCCCGTCATCGCCGGAAAAATTCATGACTGGCAGGACAGCAAACTCCTCTTCGTCGCCTACCGGCGCGAATGGCCCGACCCTGAACCGGTACCCTGGGAACCGATTGCCGAGGTAATTCTCGAACCGCTCCTTAGCGGCCGAGACTTCTGCCCGCTGCTCGAACGGCGGGACAATGATGAATTCCAGAACTTCTCTCTCAGTAGCCATACGCATTACCTCCTGTGATCCCGACTAGCCGGCCGATTACGCTTCCGCAGGGCTGGCATCGGAATGGGATACTTTCCAAATAAACGCTCTCGATCAGCTCTTCCGCGTCTCGCGGAACATCGTCGCCGGTTGGCATCTGAACCACCTTTTCGCTGTCTCTCATGCAGTTCTCGCACCTGATGTGGAGCGTGAACCAGGCTGACGACCTCAACGCTGCTAGACCCATCATGTTCTCCTTTCGTTCCCATGAAAGCAGAAGCTGCATTAAGAGTCGAATCGATTCTCGCCGGATGAAAAAGTTTCTTCACACCTCAATATCGTACAAAATGTACTTGACCATGCATCGTACATAACGTACGTTCAATCCATCAACGAAACGCCACGGCGCGAGGATGGAATGCAGCACTTCCGCAACATCGAGACTGAGCAGAGCAAGCGCGACGCTCGCTGGAATGCAGCCCGCACCCTCGCCGACTGCGACGCCTACATGGCGATCGAAGCTCAGCGCAGCGGCGCTCTCGGCTTCGAGAACATGAACGCCCCGAAGAACACCATCAAAGGCCCGTCTTTCATGAAGGGCTATCGCTCTCAGGTCGACGGCCACTACCGCTATGCCCGCGAAATCCTCGGCGTCACCGATGCTGACCAGATCTATTCGTGAGGACGGGACCATGACCACTTCCTCCTCCACCCTCCGCAACATGCTCTTCGAAGCTCTCGACCTCTTGGACTCGGTCCAAGACCAGTTGGTTTCTCTCGACCGGATGGAAGTTGAGCGCCTCAAGGAAAATTCGGGCTGGGGGAAGCAGCCGAACGCTCGCACCGCTGACTATCGCGGCGAGGTTCCGGCGCTTCAGTCCGCACTCGTTCAGGGAGTGCGCCTCAATGGCTGACGTCAGCATCACCCCGCGCATCTCCTGCGACAACTGCGGCCTGACGGTCGATAAGCATCAGGAAGGCTCCTACACAAGCAAGTCGTTCAAGAAGCCCCGCGACTGGGGCTCGCTGAAAATTGAAGGTTCTCGCTCGGCCGACAGCTACGGCGGCAAGGAGAATCTGGACTTCATCGACCTTTGCCCGAGGTGCGCGACTGCGGCGCTCGACGCTGCGGCATCCGTGCTTAAGACGACGCGGGGCGAAGAGTGATGACCGACATCCAAGCCCGTCTCACTGAGATCAACAAGCGCGCAGCGCCAGTCCTCGAAGAGCACGTCCGCCTTACCGGCGCGGTCAACAAGGCCGTCACCCTCATCCTCGCCATGGCCGCCTTCGGCGTCCTCACCTTCATCGCTATCGCGCCGACTGAGCAGAGCCTCAAGGCCGGCGCCGTCATCAATCAGGAGCAGATCACATGGCAGAAGTGAATGTATGGGCGTGGTGGCAGAACGCCCTCGCCGGCAGCGTCGGCCCGATACACGATGGCGATCCGCAGCAGGGCTATTACCGCACCCGCTTCAAGGACAAGCCGTGGGAGCCGGTCGCCATCTGGTTCGAAGACGGCAAATGGCACGCCATGCGCGGCGATCGCCAGGTCGATGCCTCCGATATCTGGACGTGGTGCTGCCGGAACCCGATCACCTACGAGGCCTATACCAAGGCGGCCGATGGCGGCGGCTGGGATGATGAGCCGGAAACCCCTGCCATCGGGCACAACCTTCCGGATGATCCCTTCGAAGCGCTGCAGATCGAGTTCGCCGCCGAGCGCGAGCAGGCCGAGGCCTTCATGAAGAAGCCGATCACGACGCAGGCCGAAGCTGACCGCGCCGCGATCTGGTCGAAACGGCTCTCGACGATCGCGAAGAAGGCCACCGACCTGCACAAGGTCGAAAAGCAGCCGCATCTCGATGCCGGCCGCAACGTCGACAACAAGTGGCGCGAACTTAAAGAAGAGCCAGACGCCATCAGCAAGAAGCTGAAGCGGCACATGGACGCCTTCCTGCAGGAGGAGGCGCGCAAGGAGCGCGAGCGCCAGGCTGCGGCCCGGGCGGAAGCCGAGCGCATCCAGCGCGAAGCCGATGCCGCACGTGTCGCGGCAGAGAAAGCCGCGGCGCGAAACGACAACGATGCGGCGTCCATCGCTGCGCAGAATAACGCCATCGCCGAGGCTGAGCGGCTTGCTCAGCAGGCGGCCCAAGCCGAGCGCGACGCCCAGGCCCGCAACGCGTCCGCTGGCCGGACCGGCGCCAAGGTCTCTCTCCGCACCTTCGTCTTCGCCGAGATCACTGATTTCGATGCGCTGCTTATGGCGCTGAAGGATCGGCCTGAAATCAAGGAAGTCGTCGACACGCTTGCAAACCGTGCCGCGCGCTCCGGCGTCGAGCTGGCCGGCATGGCGATCCGCTCCGAACAGAGGGCCGCATGATGACCGAGGCAACCACCCGCACGATCGTCGCCGTCAAGTTCTCTTGGGAGAAGGCAGACAAGACTTACGACTATTTCGCCGATTTCCCCGTCGAGGTTGGACAGCGCATCTATGTGCCGACCAAGCGCGGCGAGGCGAAGGTCAAGATCGTTGAGATCAAGACAGAATCCGAAATGGCTGCAGTTGCCGCCCTTCGCCCCGTCGAAGACCTCCGCACCGACGAAGAGCGTGCGGCCAAATACCCCAATGGACAGCGCATGTTCTCCGAAGACCGCACGATGCTCGATGAAAAGGGCAACCGATCGATCTTCGACGACGTCGACCGCTAGGAGAAGATCATGAACAGTCACGTTCCAGCACTCACCGGCGGCGGCAATGTCCTCGCCATCGTGCCGCAGACATTCGAAGAGACCATGCGCATCTCGCGCGCCGTGTGCGCTTCTGGCCTCGCTCCGGCGGCGCTGATCAGCAAGCTTGAGGGCGATGATGCAGCAGCAGCCGTTGCGGTTGCTATCATGTCCGGCGCCGAGCTTGGCCTCAAGCCGATGGTCAGCCTCCGCAGTTTCACCGTCATCAACGGCAAGCCGGCGCTCTATGGTGACGGCCTGATCAACGTCGTCCGCATGTCCGGCAAGGTCTCCTATCTCCGGACCGGCTGCGAAGAGCGCGGCGGCAAGATGGTCGGATTTTGCGAGGCGAAGCGGAGCGACACAGGAGAAGACAAGCGGGTCGAGTTCTCGCAGGCCGACGCCGAACGGGCCGGTCTGTGGCAGACGAAGGCCGTCGTCGTGAAGTGGAACAAGTGGGACAAAAAGAACGAAGAGAAGCCGAACGATAGTCCCTGGTACCGCTTCCCGCAGCGCATGCTGGCATGGCGCGCGGCTGGCTACTGCCTTCGCGAACTCTTCGGCGACGTCCTCGGCGGCATCCGCGACGAGTTCGAGGTGCGCGAGATCGCCGAGGCTGAGGAGATGCGCGACATCACCCCGCCGGCGGCTGCCGAGAACAAGCCGACGCCGCCAAAGCCTCCGAAGCCGCCGGCGCCTCCGTCTGCAAAGACGATCGAAGCCGAAGCTGAAAAGCCTGTCGACCAGGCCGAGTTCGTGCTCGGCGATTTCCTCGATGAGATCGAATCGTCGTTGGCCGGCGCGAAGGACGAGGCCGACGTCGAGGAGATCTGGAACGACTTCGACGCGCCTGCCGTGCTTGAGACGGAAGGTCACGACGACATGATCGAAGCGGCGTTTGCCATCAAGACGCGCCGCCTCGCGCAGATCTCGTCGCTGAACGCGGGGTGAGCCATGTCCACCAACAACCGCATCGTCGATACCGAGCAGGCCCGCGAGATGCTGGTCAAGTACATCATGGGCAAGACGATGCCCTTCACCTGCAGCATCACCGACGGGAAACACCGGACTGGCGACCAGAACCGGCTTCAGCGCCTATGGATGCTGGAGGTCTCCGCCCAGCTGGGCGACCAGTCCCCGGAAGAGGTCCGGGGATACTGCAAGCTGCATTTCGGCGTGCCGATCCTTCGGAACGAGAACGACGTGTTCAAGGCCGAATACGACGCCGTGATCATGCCGCTGCCCTACGAGCACAAGCTCAAGCTGATGATGGTGCCGTTCGACTTTGGGGTCACTAGGATCATGACGACGCGCCAGAAGATGATCTATCTCGACACGGTCCACCGGCACTATTCCGAGCAGGGCCTGATCCTCACCAATCCCGAAGACTTGAAGAGGAGCGCCGCATGACCGAGAAGCGTATCGCTCCGCCCTTCGAAGGCCAGCAGTTCACCAGCCATCAGGAATGGGTGAACAAGGCGCGTTCATGGCTCACTCGCCATCCGCAATACAACAACACCGAGCACGGCGAGACGAAGGGCTGGCGCGGCCACCACTTCACCGCCATGTGCTTCGACAGCTTCGGCCGTCGCGTGACCAACGGCGGCGACTTCCGGCGCGCTGAGGAGGAAGGTGCTTTCCCGGTCTGGTGGATTTGGCCCGACCAGATTTGCGAGCTTGTTGCTCGCCGCCAGGCGGTGCCAGCATGATCGACTGGCAGAAAACCGCGTCCAGCGTCATAGGCGAGGTTCATCGCAACCTGCCGGCCGATGCTGACCTCGCCACCCGCAAGAAAGCCTTGCGCGCCGCTCGCCCTTGGGAGTTCGCCTCAACGAGTTGGGGCAAGAAGGTCTGGGCGAAGCACTCCCGAAAGTACCTCGAAAAGTTCGGCCTGCCGCCGAAGACAAAGGCCGTCGAGCAACACCTGTCGCCGCTTGAGCGGCTGATGGCGAAATCCAATGGAGTAAACTCATGAGCCGCATCTACCTCGCCTCCTCGTGGCGCAACCCTTACCAGCCCGATGCCGTCACGATGCTCCGCGAAGCCGGTCATGAGGTCTACGATTTCCGCAACCCGCCGAATGGCGTGAAGGGCTTCGCTTGGTCGGAGATCGACCCGGATTGGATGGATTGGAAGGCAAAGCAATATCGCGATCTGCTAACCACGCACCCGATCGCCTCACGCGGCTACCTCAATGATTTCCGGGGCATGGAATGGGCTGACACTTGCGTCCTTCTTCTGCCTTGCGGCCGCTCTGCGCACCTCGAAGGCGGCTGGTTTGCCGGTCGCGGCAAGCGCCTGATCATCTGGACTCACGACGGCGAAGAGCCCGAGCTGATGGCTTTGATGGCAAACCACATCGTCACTAGCGGCGAAGAGCTGCTCAAAGCGCTCGGGCGGGAGGCTGCATGAGAACTGCAGCCGAATACCTTCGCAAGCATCCCAGCGCCCGGCCCAGCACCATCGCCACCCGGGAGAAGATCGCCGCCACGGTTGAACAGCTCAACCGAGAGATCGCTGAGGCCAAGTCAGCCCAGCGACCGACGCGCAAGTCGATCATCGGCCTTTTCATGCCGTGGTTCCGGAGGCGCGCTTGATGGAAGATTACGGCTGGGGCGCCTATTGGAGCAATGGAAAGCCGCGCCCTTTCATCCTTGTCCACACTGCCAGCAGCACCCGCAAAGAGGTCTGCATCAAAGTCGGAGCGATGTGGAAGCGCCCCGGCGATACGGACATGCAGGGCTGGAGGCGAGCTTATCAGGCAGGCTGCCGAACAACGCGGATAGTCGTCAGACCGTTTGGGGGTACGCCATGAGAGCGGTTCCGGAATGGATTGGCAAGACCGACGATGACGCGATCCCGCCACGCGTCCGGCTGCGCGTCTTCGAAAAGTTCGGCGGCGTCTGCCAGCTTTCCGGCCGGAAGATCCTGGCCGGCGAAGCGTGGGACCTCGATCACATCAAGGCCTTGTGGCGCGGTGGCGAGCATCGCGAGAGCAATCTGCAGCCGGTCTTAAAGCAGCCGCATCGCGTGAAATCGGGCGAAGAACAGACGGAGCAGGCCAAGGCCGACCGCGTCCGCAAGAAGCACCTCGGCATCTGGCCTCAATCGAAAGCGAAGATCCGCGGCGGCGGTTTCAGGAAGACGAGGGATGTCTGATGGGCGACGTCATGACCAGCCGCTTCACACCGATCTCTATCGACGACCTTATCACCCATGATCAGGTGCTCGATCGATATCCGTTCCTAAGCGCACAAATCCTGAACCGGTGGCTTCGCGAGGAGACGATTCGGTGCTTTAAAGGCAAGGACGGCAAGACGGTCTATCCGAAATCGGATCTGTCGGCTGCCTTGGATAAGGAAATGACATGCGGAAGGACCGAGGACAGCGAGGCCTCTTCGAATATCGCGACCAATGGATTGGGCAAGAGCCAGGGCGACCCGGCTTCTACCGCTACTGGTACGAGGACGGAAGCCGACGTGTTAAGAGAAAAGCTCTCAATGCAGTCGATCTTCGGGAAGCCAAAGACGAACTCATCGAGCTCCTCGGGCGTGCGCCGGAATCAAGCAAAGCGCCAAGCCACGTCAGTCTCGCCGACGTCCTAGCCCATTATAAGGATCACTACGCGGAGCCGAAGGGCTATAGTCAAATGGCCGCCGCCCGCCGCGCGGCCCAACTCGTTCTGCAGGCACTACTGACGTTTATGCCGTTACCGACGGTCGCGGATTTGACAAGGACGAACCAGCGCCGCGTGTGGGCGCACATGGCGCGAGAGGAAGAACTCAGCGCGAAATCGATTATGACCTATATGATCTCCGTGCGAGCTGCCATAAATTATGCCGCTGTTCCGCAGATCATCATGATAGCTGGCGAAGAGCACGAGGTGCAGTTACTTGACGCGCCAGTCTCCATATTTTGCAATCAGGAAGAAATCGCCGAGCACATCGGAGGGTCGGTCTCGACCGGCCGCGAATATATCCCGACGTTCCAGGATCTGGGGCGATGGATGGACGCGATCGAGGAAGAGGATGATTTCCGCTACGTCATCATCGCACTCAACACGTGCGCTCGAAACGAAGCGATATTCGACCTCCGCATCTCGAAGCAGTGGAACCAGGAGTTCGGGACACTCGACTTGAACCCTGTTGGCAGGCGCCAGACCAAAAAGCGCCGTCCGGTCATTCGAGCGACCACAAACCTCGCCGCCTGGTTGGAACACTGGGGGGACGATCGTCCGGTCCGGCAGTATCAGGACACCGTGGAGAAGCGCCTAAACAAGCTCGGCAAGCCGACCGTCGCGGAAGACGGCACGATCATCGACGTGGGCCTCGATATGCCGGAAATGACCTGCTACACCCTGCGGCACTTCATGGCGACGAATATGCGTCGCGCCTCCTTCCCTGTGTCCAGAGAGCAGCGCTCGAAGTGGCTCGGCCACAAGGTCAGCGAGGGGTCGTCAACCACCGACTGGTACGAGAAGTTTGACCCGGACTATCTTGAGCAGCCGATGCGAGCGACCGAAGAAATCATCACGAAGCTGCAACGACACACGAAGCGCCAACTGTTTGCGCCGCGCACAAAAGCCAATGGCAAGGTGCGGGTAATCGATGGCGGAAATCCGTGAGAGCACCGTGAGAGAAAAACCCGGATGTTCCCCGGACGTTCCTGGTTGTTCCCAGCCTTTTCTCCCTGAATTGCCGGAAGTCGGTTCCAAAAAAGGTGGTTTGGGACCAGAGGGTCGGGAGTTCGAATCTCTCCACTCCGACCATTCAATATCCTGATATTCCTGAATTCCCTCGCAGCCGCCTGCGCGCGACCCTGCCGCCGTCACTTCGCCTTGCTTGTCGTCGTGGCGCTGACGATCCTGTCGCCGGACTTGATTCCAAGCTTGGCGACGACGCCTGCATTGAGTTCGACGACGTATTTCACCTCGCCCATCGAATCGATGATATCGCGCGAATAGGGCTTTGCGTTTTCCTTGATGTGGCGGATCGTGCCGGTGTCGTCGGCAAAGAGCATGTCGAGCGGCAGAATGGTGTTTTCCATCCACATGGTGACGCGCCGCGGCTCGTCGAAATCGAAGATCATGCCGGCATCATCGGCCATCGTCTTGCGAAACATCAGCCCGCGGGCGCGCTGATCGGGGGTAGAGGCGATCTCTACGGTGAAATGCAGCACCTTGCCCGCGGCGGTCTGGATGAGCAGCGGCTCCTTGTCGAACCGCATCTGCTCCTCGGCCAAGGCCGGCAGCGCAGCCATGAAAAAAAGCGCCAGGATGGCGCTTCGGATGGCATGAAACAGGGACAGGCCACGCATGTCAGTGCGACCGGCTTGCCGGGCTCGGAACATCAGGATGGATCTCTGCGGCCATCAGGCCCTTTTCGCCGTCGCCGAAGCGGACAAGCACCACCTGGCCGGGACGCAGTTCCGTCAGGCCGAAGCGACGGAGCGTCTCCATATGCACGAAGATATCTTCCGTGCCCTCGCCGCGCGTCAGGAAGCCGAAGCCCTTGGTGCGGTTGAACCATTTGACCAGCGCACGCTCGAGCCCGCTCGTAGCGGTGACCTGCACATGGGTGCGCACAGGCGGCAGCTGCGACGGATGAACCGCGGTCGACTGGTCCATAGAGAGGATCTTGAAAGCCTGGTAGCCGCGCTCGCGGCGCTGGATGAGGGCGACGATGCGCGTTCCCTCGAGGATGGTCTGGTAACCGTCGCGGCGCAAACAGGTCACGTGCAGGAGAACATCCTGCATGCCGTTGTCGGGTACGATAAAGCCGAAACCCTTGGCGACGTCGAACCACTTGACGACGCCGGTGATTTCAACAAGATCGACCGCCTCTCCTGATAGCTCGTCGAGATCGGAGTATTCGTTCGATGAAATCCTGTCAGCCATTGTCGCCAGCCCCTCGAATACGCGTCACACTGTTACGGTTAACTGATTCTTGAAATCAAGATTAACATCTTGGTAACGGATAAGCGCAAGTCCTAGTTTTCGGTTATTCCCAGCTGCACATTTTATAAAGTTGACTTGCCCGAAGCTGACCTCGGCTTGCTGAAAAAAGCCAGCCCCAATAAAGGAGTAGATAGAATGCGTTATCTCCACACAATGGTACGGGTGAAAGACCTGGATGCCTCGCTCGCCTTTTACACCACGCTGTTCGGGTTGGAGGAGATTCGCCGCCACGAAAACGAAAAGGGCCGCTTCACCCTGGTTTTCCTGGCCGCTCGCGACGATCTCGACCGTGCACGCAACGAAAAAGCTCCCTGCCTCGAACTGACTTACAACTGGGATACAGAGGATTATAGCGGAGGACGCAATTTCGGCCACCTCGCTTATGAGGTCGACGATATTTATGCGATCTGCCAGAAGTTGATGGACAATGGCATCACCATCAACCGGCCGCCGCGCGATGGGAACATGGCCTTCGTGCGCTCGCCCGACGGCATCTCGATCGAAATCCTGCAGAAAGGCAGCCCGCTTCCGCCCGCCGAACCCTGGGCCTCGATGGGCAATACCGGCGCCTGGTAAGGGTTTTTCGCCGCAAGGCTTTTGCGAAACTTGCGGCTTTTGCGATTTCGGGTCCGGCCGGCGCCTTGCCGCTTGCCGCGATCCGGCCCCGCAGGCAATCTCCCGATGACTCGAAGCGGAAGGCGGCGTTTATGCCCATTTTCCGCATCAACTGGAGACTGCTCGCTTGCGTAACATGCAGATGCGGATGCCCGTGACAGGCGCTTTGCTGATCGCCACCTCGGTGCTGGCGCTGTCCGGCTGCGCGTCGGACAAGAAGGCGCTCGATTCCGCCGCAGTTGCTCCGGCAGCGTCGGCCACAGTCCCTCAGCTTGCCACGGTAGCGCCCGCAGGCTCTGTCCCTCGTTCGGGCTACACGGACCCTCGACTCGTCAACGTCTCCGGCGCCCAGGCCGCGCCTCAGCTCGTCGCGCAGGATCCGAATGCCGCCGTCCCGCCGGCCGATCCGGCGAGCACAGCACCTGCCAATATCGGCGGGCTCGTCCTGCAGTCGACCCGGATCAACGCGCAGGCGATGAGCATTTTTTCCGATCATCAGCCGGCGCCGCAAAACAACAGCACGTCAACCGTCATCCAGCCGCAGGCCTATACGCCGGTGCAAGGGGCGGCACCCGCGCGAAGCAGCGTCTACAGCCAGCCATACGTGCCGCAGCCGCCGGCGGAGCCGGTGCTGCCGCAGCAATCCTCACAGAACAACAGCACCCAGCTTGCGCCAGTTCAAACAGCGTCGCTCGCCACGGGCAGCATTCCGACCTCGACGATGAATGCGCTCTACAGCGCGCCGAAGCAGAACCTGCTCGGCAGTCTTTCCGGCCTGCTGCAAAAGGCCGCCCTGCCCGGCATGACGCGTATCGCGCCGAATGGCCTGCATGTGCAGAACGACAAGGTCGAGGTCGGCTGCTTCAAGCCCGACCTGCTGAAAGTGATCAAGACGGTCGAAAACCATTTCGGCCGGCCGGTTATTGTCACGTCAGGCTACCGCGACGAAGAGCACAACCGCCTGGTCGGTGGCGCCGACGAATCGATGCACAAGAGCTGCGAGGCGGCCGACATCCAGATCGACGGCGTAACGAAATGGGATATCGCCGCCTATATCCGTTCGCTCCCGAACCGCGGCGGCGTCGGCACCTATTGCCATACGGATTCGGTCCATCTCGACACCGGCAAAACCCGTGACTGGAACTGGGGCTGCGGCGGCAAACGCGCGCCGATAACGACCGCAAGAGCGATCTGACGGCCGCGCGATTTGCGCATTACGTTACGGAAGCACCGCCTCGTCTCGTTAAAGAAACGGCCAACAGCCTATTGATTCAGCTTCAATAATCGGCTTTTCGAACGCCCTCGGATTTCTTGTCATTTTTTTGAAAGAAAAACCGCAATTCCGCTTGCGGGATTCAAAACGCCTGACTATAAGGGCGCCACCACGAAGGAAGCGCCCTTCGTCTATCGGTTAGGACACCAGATTTTCATTCTGGGAAGAGGGGTTCGACTCCCCTAGGGCGTGCCACTTTCTCTCCATATCGAAGCGACCGCACCCGCTTGCATAAGCCGGCGCGCATTCCTATTTCAGTAAAGTTGCCTGCGCCCTTCGTCTATCGGTTAGGACGACAGATTCTCATTCTGTAAAGAGGGGTTCGACTCCCCTAGGGCGTACCACCGGGTTTGCGCAAACGCGTCTAAATCAGCCCGCCGGCCCCTCTTTCCCGTCTCCGTCGCCTGACGATACAAGGTTTTTCCACAGCCGAAAAAAATCGGCGAAAACGATGATTTTTTCACGCCTTGGCGCTTGCGGCCTTCGAAGGTGCTGACTATAAGGGCGCCACCACGAAGGAAGCGCCCTTCGTCTATCGGTTAGGACACCAGATTTTCATTCTGGGAAGAGGGGTTCGACTCCCCTAGGGCGTGCCACTTTTCTCTCAGACATTCAGCCGGTTATTCGGGCCAGATCAGCGGCTTTATCTGCCGCTCGTCCCTCCCCTTGCGCAAGCCTCGCGTGGCATTCGCGCTCGCTCATTCGGAGCGCCGATCAACCGCTCTCTGGTCTAGCGAAATTCCTGCCAACAGTGTGGCGCAAGCTTCACGTCCAATAGTCAGGCACCAAACCAGCCCGAATGCCGTTTCGTGAATCATGGAGACGGCGGCCATGCACGAAGGACGATGCCTTGACGATCAATCAGCCCATTTCCGCTCTGCCGGCCGGTCTTCCTGATCTGGCGCTTCTCACGGAAAAAGCGGCCGGCACGGGATCGGTCATCGTCTATCAGCCCTATCTCGATCCTTCGCAGCGCAGCCAACTCGACGCGGCTGCCGTGCCGCTCGACATCTCGTTCAATACGCAGGCGACAACCCGCGAATATGAGCTCTTCCACATCCTGCATCAGCATCACGAGGCGATCGGCCTCGGTGACGACGTGTTCTGGGGGCTGCTCTCGAGCAAATTCGAGATGAAATCGGTGACCAGCTTCCCGTCCTTTGTCACCGAGGCGGAAAAAGCCAGGGCCGAAGGTGCGGACGCCTATCTTTACAATCCGCTGATCGGCCACGCGGCGATTTACAGCAACGTTTGGGAACATTCGCTGCTTGGCGGCCATCCCGGCATGGAGCCGATCTTCCTGCATATCCAGGAACTCGGCTATCCGATTGCGCCGCCGCAGGACAAGACTGCCTTCATGTTCTGCAACTATTTCTGCGGCAACCGGAAATTCTGGTCCGGCTATTTCGCCTTTTGCGAACGCATTCTCGAATCGCTCGAAAATCAAGCGCGCGTCGGCACGCCGGCGGGCACCGCCTATGCCGGTGAGGCTCACTATTCACGCGATGCCAACGCCAAGATGCGCCCCTTCGTGATCGAACGTCTGCTCGGGCTTTATGTCCAGCAGGCTGCCGCCGCCGGATTGAAGATCGCCGCCTTCGTACCGACCGTTGCCGATTTCGAATGGAAGTTCGGTGTCCGCCTCGGCCGTATGCTGCATGGTCTTTTCACCACCAAGGAAGCCTTTCTGCGCAGCCGTGACCAGGCTCTCCTGACCTCGTGGCAGGAAGGCCGCCAGCCGCTCATCAAGCAGCCGCATCTGATCTGGGGGACTGATGATCCGCCCGCCTGGATGCCGCGCGGCCAATTCATCGGCGGCCGCGAATTGATGCGCGCCTATGCTTCGCAGGCTTCAGGCGCCTCTGCGGCGCCGCAACAGCCGGTACGGACCGAAAGGCCCGCTATGCCAGCCGCTCCGAAGATCGAGCAGCCGCTCCGCAACCCGTTGCAGCCCTTTGCCGGCGGATGGCAGGCGCACAAGGACCGTCATTGCATCTGGATCGTGACGCCGGCCAACTACAGTCACAGCCACGCCTTCGACGAAGTCGCGCTCGGCCTGCAGGGCGCCTTCGAGGAACTCGGCGGCTCGGCACCGATCGTCCGCGACATGAATGCGTTCGCCGGCCGCGCGCCGATCATCTACGGCGGCAATCTTCTCCCCGCCGAGATCGTCGGCCATCTGCCGCAGGACAGCGTCGTCATCAATCTCGAGCAGGTGTCGGAAGAAAGCATCTGGATCAATTCGCGCTACACCTCGATCCTGAAGTCGCTTCCGGTTCTCGACTACAGCCCGCGCAACCGGGAAAATCTCGCCGCCAAGGGCATTGATCATGCCGGCGTGCTCGAGGTCGGCTATAGCCGCTGCCTCAGCCAGATACAGCACGCCCCCGTCAAAGATATCGACGTGCTCTTCTACGGCTCGATGAACGAACGCCGCCACCATATCCTGAAGACACTGGAGCAAGGCGGACTCAAGGTCGCGCACCTCTTCAACATCTATGGTGCGGAACGCGACGCGGCGATTGCCCGTTCCAAGATCGTCATCAACATCCATCATTATACGAGCGGCGTCTTCGAGATCGTGCGCATTTCCTATCTGCTCGCCAATCGCGTCTGCGTGCTGACCGAAGGCGATATCCGCGACCCGGATCTCCAGCCCTTCAGCGGCGGCCTGGCGGTCGAGCCCTATGACAAGATGATCGAGCGCTGCCATAAGCTGATCGCAGATGCCGCCGAGCGCGATTCCATCGCCGCGAAGGGCTTTGCGGCCATGAAGAGCCGGTCGCAAGCGGAGATGCTGATGAGTGTCATGACCGCCGGCAGCTGATGAAATTCGCAGAAGATTACCGCGCCGGAGCCGCGTCGCAGACGCGCAGCTGGATGCGGCGTGAACCCTGGTAGTGCTCGGCCCCGAGCGAACCTGCGACATGCAGGCTGGCGCCGCGTGAATTGATGAGAAGATTGCCGAGTGCCGTATCGGCGGCGCGGAAGGCGATGCCGTCGAGCCGCGATCCGTCCATTGCCTCCAGCGTCACCTTCACATGTTTCTCGCCGACGAGGCGGGCATCGCGCACGCGATGTGCCGGCACGGCAAAGAGCGGCTGGGCGTGACCGGAGCCATAGGGGCCGGCGGCCTCCAGGCGGTCGATGAGTTCGAGAGTGGCGCCGCTTGCGCCGATCGCGCCGTCGATCTTCAGCGTCTCGTTGGCGACGAGGCTGGCCACCGTCCTTTCGGCCTTCTCCGTGAAGAAGCTTCTCAGCCTGCCGAGATTGGCGCGCTCGACCGTCAGTCCGGCGGCCATGGCGTGGCCGCCGCCCTTGACGAGAATCCCCTCGTCGACCGCAGATCGCACCATCCTGCCCATGTCGAAGCCGTTGATCGAGCGGCCCGAGCCGGTGCCGCGGCCGGAGGGATCGAAGGCGATGGCGAAGGCCGGCCGTTTGAATTTCTCCTTCAGCCGCGCCGCGATCAGCCCGACGATGCCGGGATGCCATTTCTCATGGGCAGTGACGATGACGGAGGCCCCTTCGCCGTCGCCATATTCGGCGAGCGCCTCGGCTTCCGCCTCCTGCAGCATGATGGCCTCCATCGCCTGGCGTTCGCGGTTGAGCTCGTCGAGGCGCTGCGCGATCATTTCTGCCTCACCGGCGTCGTCGAGCGTCAGCAGGCGGCTTCCGAGCGCCGCATCGCCGATCCGCCCGCCGGCATTGATGCGCGGTCCGATCAGGAAGCCGAAATGATAGGGTGTCACCGGACCTGCGAGCCCCGCCTTGCGGAAGAGTGCCGCAAGCCCGGCATTGCTCTGGTGGCGGGCGGCGACCAGCCCCTTCACCACATAGGCGCGGTTAAGGCCCTTCAGCGGCACGACATCGCAGACCGTCGCCAGCGCCACGATATCCAGCCATTGCAGCAGATCGATCGCCAGGATGCGCTTGTTGCCGGCCGCACGCAGCAGCCTCAGCGTTGCGACCAGCACCATGAAAACCACGCCGGCTGCGCAAAGATGCCCCTGCCCCGAGAGATCGTCCTCGCGGTTCGGGTTGACCAATGCATGGCAGCGCGGCAGCTCATGTGTCACCTGGTGGTGATCGATGACGACGACATCGACATTGCGCGCGGCAGCGGCTGAAAGCGCCTCGTGACTGGTGGAGCCGCAATCGACGGTGACGATCAGCTGGGCGCCATTGTCGATCAACTGGTTGATCGCCGCCGGATTGGGGCCGTAACCTTCGAAGACGCGGTCGGGAATATAGATGTTCACCTTGACGCCGAAATGGCTGAGAAAGCGATACATCAGCGCCGAGGAGGCCGCGCCATCGACATCATAGTCGCCAAAGATCGCGACGCTCTCGCCGCGCTCGATGGCGCTCACGAGGCGGACTGCGGCCTTTTCGCAATCGGTCAATGTGTGAGGATCGGGCATCAGGCTGCGGATCGTCGGATCGAGGAATTCGATCGCCTCGTCCACCGTGACGCCGCGCCCGGCCAGCACGCGGGCGATCAGATCCGGCAGTCCGTGAATCTGCGACATGGCCAGCGCGCGATTCTGCCCGGCTTGGTCGAGCCGCGCCACCCAGCGATTGTCGAGCGCGGATTTCTCCACGCCGAGAAACGCGCGCTGTACCGGATCGACGGGATCTGCCATGCCATACTCCGCTGACTTCATCTGCTCTTTCTACAGGAGCAGCGGAGATAACATAGAGGTGGATTTACAGACACGGATATTTACCAAGGCATGTCGCGCAAAAGTGTGCGGCGGTTTTGCGAAAACGACATGCGTGCAAGCAAAAACTCTAAAGCGCGAGCGAATCTGAAAGATCGCGACACGCTTTAGAATACCGCCCAGACGATCAGGGCGATGCCGGCCAGTTGCACCAGTATGACCGAAAACAGCGTCAGCAGAATGGCCCAGTTACGGCCTTCCGTGTGTTCGTCGCCGTCAGCCTCATCAGGGACCTCCTGGCGAATTTCATGGTAGGCCGGCTTGAGAATTTGCTCAAGCATATCAGGACGGTCTGGCGGCGCGTCGCTCGGGCGGCCATACCCCTTACCGGCGTGGCTGTCCTTGCTCATGAAATTCTCCACGCAGACGACTCACCATCTCTGGTTTAGTTATATCAATATTTCGGTATCTGTTAATATAGGCTTCCGTAACGGAAGGTTGAACAAATAATAAAAAAACCGCCCTGCCAGAGACAGGGCGGTTCAACCGTTCCGAAACGGGAAGAATGGCTCAGCCTTCCTCTTTCGGCCGCTCGATGCGAATGACCTGCGGCTCGCCGAAGAGATAACCTTCCGACTTGATCGAGGCGACCGCCCTGCGCACCGACTCCTCCATCGTCGCGTGGGTGACGAGAATGATCGTCTGGTGATGCGAGGGGGCCAGATGCTGCTTGGAGCGCTGGACGATCGATTCCAGCGAGATGTTGTTTTCTGCCATGCGGGTTGCGACGCTGGCAAAGACGCCGGTGCGGTCGAGCACGGTCAGGCGGATGAAATAGCCGCCTTCATGGCTCTGCATCTGCGCCTTGCGGTAGGGCTCCAGCGTCGTTGCGGGATGGCCGAGCACCGGTACGCGCTGGGCGCCCGGCTGGCTCTTGGCGATATCGGCGATGTCGCCGAGCACCGACGAGGCCGTGGCATTGCCGCCGGCGCCGGGGCCGACCATCAGCAGCTCGCCGAGCACGTCGGATTCGATCGCCACCGCATTGGTGACGCCGTCGACCTGGGCAATGACCGAATCGACCGGCACCATTGTCGGATGGACGCGCTGCTCGATGCCGGTATCGGTGCGCTGGGCAACACCCAGGAGCTTGATGCGATAACCGAGCTCGGCGGCGGCGTGGATATCCTCGATCGAAATGTTGGTGATGCCTTCCAGATAGATATCGTCGGCCGCAATGCGATTGCCGAAGGCGAGCGTCGTCAGGATGGACAGCTTGTGGGCCGTGTCGTTGCCCTCGATATCGAAGGCCGGATCGGCCTCGGCATAACCCAGCCGCTGCGCTTCCTTGAGGCATTCGGCGAAGGAAAGCCCCTCCTTCTCCATCTTGGTCAGGATGTAATTGCAGGTGCCGTTCATGATGCCGTAGATGCGCGAGACGGCATTGCCCGTCAGCGATTCGCGCAGCGCCTTGATGACCGGGATGCCACCGGCGACTGCCGCCTCGAAGTTCAACAGCGCGCCCTTCTCCTCGGCGATCGTCGCAAGCTCGACGCCGTGATAGGCAAGCAGCGCCTTGTTGGCTGTCACCACATGGAGACCACGCTGGAGTGCGGCGCGCACCGAGACGTTGGCCGCCCCTTCGGCGCCACCCATCAACTCGACGAAGACGTCGATATCGCCCTTTTCGGCAAGGTCTTCCGGGCGGTCGAACCAGGTAACAGCGGAAAGATCGATGCCGCGGTCCCTCGTCCTGTCACGCGCGGAGACCGCGGTGATGGTGATCGGACGCCCGCAGGTGACGGCAAGCTCGTTGCTCTTCTGCTGAATGATGCGGACTAGCGAGGCGCCAACGGTGCCCAAGCCCGCAATGCCGATTTTGAGGGCATCTGCCATGGATCGATCCTGAATGTCTGTGTGGCGGCAGCCGCGAAACACGGCTGCCGGAGAGTTGGATTAGCGGTGCGCGTTCAGCGAGATGACGTTATGCATCGTCTCGTCTGCCGTCGACATGAACTTCTTGATGTTGCGCGCAGCCTGGCGGATGCGGTGTTCGTTCTCGACAAGCGCCAGACGGACATAGTCGTCGCCCATTTCGCCGAAGCCGATGCCAGGGGCAACGGCGACGTCGGCCTTCTCGACCAGCAGCTTGGAGAACTCCAGCGAACCGAGATGACGGAACTTTTCCGGGATCTTCGCCCAGGCGAACATGGTGGCAGCCGGCGGCGGCACGTCGAAGCCGGCCTTGCCGAAGCTTTCGACCATGACGTCGCGGCGACGTTTATAGACGTTGCGGACTTCCGCAATGTCGGAGCCGTCGCCGTTCAGCGCATGCGTCGCCGCCACCTGGATCGGCGTGAAGGCGCCGTAGTCGAGGTAGGACTTGACGCGGGTCAGCGCCGCGATCAGCCGCTCGTTGCCGACGGCAAAGCCCATGCGCCAGCCGGGCATGGAGAAGGTCTTCGACATCGAGGTGAACTCGACCGTGACGTCGATCGCACCCGGTACTTCGAGAACCGACGGCGGCGGGGCGCCGTCGAAGTAGATCTCGGAATAGGCGAGGTCGGAAAGCACGATGATGTCGTGTTTCTTGGCGAAGGCGACGACGTCCTTGTAGAAATCGAGCGTCGCGACAAAGGCTGTCGGGTTCGAGGGGTAGTTGAGAATCAGCGCCAAGGGCTTCGGGATCGAATGCCGGACCGCGCGTTCGAGCGGCTCGAAGAAGCTCGCATCCGGCTCCACCGACATGGAGCGAATCACGCCGCCTGCCATCAGAAAGCCGAAGGCGTGGATCGGATAGGTGGGGTTCGGGCAGAGGATCACGTCGCCAGGCGCGGTGATCGCCTGCGCCATGTTGGCGAAGCCTTCCTTGGAGCCCAAGGTGGCGACCACCTGCGTATCCGGGTTGAGCTTGACGCCGAAACGGCGGGCGTAATAGGCGGCCTGGGCGCGGCGCAGCCCCGGAATGCCCTTGGACGACGAATAACGGTGCGTGCGCGGATCCTGCACGACCTCGCACAGCTTGTCGACGATCGACTGGGGAGTCGGAAGGTCAGGGTTTCCCATGCCGAGATCGATGATATCGGCGCCGCCCGCTCGCGCGCTTGCTTTCAAACGGTTGACCTGTTCGAAAACATAAGGCGGCAAACGCCGGACTTTGTGAAACTCTTCCATTTCATTCCCCATGGAAAGGCGGCTTTTCGGGCCGCAGTCGAAGTTCGTTCCGTCTCCCGGCGGCTGCGACACGAACTTCAGAATCGCAACGCCGTATTCATCAGACCCAAGCCACGCGGCAAATCTTTGACGGAAAGGCCGCGTAACGCGCTTTATCGGGAAAATTATGTCTTCCGATCCATCCGGAAGGCTTTGCGTCCAAATTGCCTGAAAGGCAAGGTCTATTTGGAGATTTCGGAGAGCGTATCGGTGCCGTGTTCGGCGGCCAGGCGCCGCATTTCGGCGACCTTGGCCTGATAATCGGCTTCCGAGAGGGTGCCGGCCTTGCGCTGGGCGGCAAGTGCGGTCAGCTGATGCTGCAGGTTGGCCGCCTGCTCGTCGCTCATCTGGACGTTGGCGGCCGTCAGCGGCGCGCCGAAATTCGGATAACCGTCCGGCGACTTAGCAAGGCCGCCTTCGACCGCCTCGCCCTTGGTCGCCGGCATGACGACGGCGGTCGGCGCCGCTCGCTTGGCGGCGGCGGCGGCCTTCTGTTCCGCCGTCAGATTGCATCCGGCAAGGGCCATCGCCGCCGCGGCGCAGATCAGTGCGGTGCGGTTGAAGGTTGCGATGCGCAAAATGCCGTTCTTCGTCATGCCTCAAAAATCCAGTTCTGACTGCTTCGACTGTTAAATTTGTCGCAGCCACAAAGCAATAGCATGAGCCGACGCGCGTGGAACTTGTTTTCTCGTTCAATCACGATGTACAACGATTGGATAAAAAGAGTGCTGCCGCCGGAGGAAATGGTGACCGACAGCAAGAAGGAGAGTGGCGGCAAGGCCGGTATCGACGCGACCGATCTCGATCCCTATCTGCTGAAGGATCCCGAGGCCATGGCGATGAATTTCGCCCGGGCGCTCGAAAATCTCGGACAGGCAGCGTCTGCCTGGCTTGCGCCGCGCGAACGCGGCGAGATCACCGAAAGCGCCATCGATCCGATGACCGACATGGTCAAGACGCTCTCCAAGGTCACCGAATACTGGATTTCCGATCCGCGCCGGACCTTCGAGGCGCAGACCCAGCTGATGTCCTCGTTCTTCGGTATCTGGATGCGATCGATGCAGCGCATGCAAGGCGCGAGCGGCCTGCAGGGCGGCCCCACGCCGCCGGAGCCGGATACCCGCAAGGACAAGCGCTTCTCGGACGAGGACTGGCAGAAGAATCCGTTCTTCGATTTTCTCCGCCAGGTCTATTTCGTCACATCAGACTGGGCGGAAAAGCTGGTGTCGGAGACCGACGGCCTCGACGAGCACACCAAGCACAAGGCCGGATTCTATGTGAAGCAGATTACGGCTGCGCTATCGCCGACCAACTTCGTCGCCACCAATCCGCAGCTCTACCGCGAGACGATCGCGACCAGCGGCGCCAATCTGGTGCGGGGAATGAAAATGCTCGCCGAGGATATCGCCGCCGGACATGGCGATCTTCGCCTTCGCCAGACCGACATGACGAAATTTGCCGTTGGCCGCGACATGGCGCTGACACCAGGCAAGGTGATCGCCCAGAACGACATCTGCCAGATTATCCAATACGAGGCTTCCACCGAAACGGTGCTGAAGCGGCCGCTGCTGATCTGCCCGCCCTGGATCAACAAATTCTATATTCTCGACCTCAACCCGCAGAAATCCTTCATCAAATGGTGTGTCGACCAGGGTCAGACCGTCTTCGTCATTTCCTGGGTCAATCCGGATGCGCGCCACGCCGATAAGGACTGGGCGGCCTATGCCCGCGAGGGCATCGATTTCGCGCTTGCGACAATCGAGAAGGCGACCGGCGAGAAAGACGTCAACGCCGTCGGCTACTGCGTCGGCGGCACGCTGCTGGCGGCGACACTGGCGCTGCATGCCAAGGAAAAGAACAAGCGCATCAAGACCGCGACCCTCTTCACCACCCAGGTCGACTTCACCCATGCCGGCGATCTCAAGGTTTTCGTCGACGAGGAGCAGCTTACGGCGCTCGAAGAGCATATGCAGGCGGCCGGCTATCTCGACGGCACGAAGATGTCGATGGCCTTCAACATGCTGCGCGCCTCCGAGCTGATCTGGCCCTATTTCGTCAACAACTACCTCAAGGGCCAGGATCCCCTGCCCTTCGACCTCTTGTTCTGGAATGCCGATTCGACCCGCATGGCGGCGGCAAACCATGCCTTCTACCTGCGCAACTGCTATCTCCGGAATGCGCTCACGCGAAACGAGATGATCCTCGACGGCAAGCCGGTGTCGCTGAAGGATGTGAAGATCCCGATCTATAATCTCGCCACCCGCGAGGATCACATCGCCCCTGCCAAGTCCGTTTTCCTCGGCAGCCAGTTCTTCGGCGGCAAAGTGGAGTTCGTCGTCACCGGTTCGGGACACATCGCCGGCGTCGTCAACCCGCCCGACAAGAAGAAGTATCAATATTGGACCGGCGGCCCCGCCAAGGGCGACTACGAGACCTGGCTCGACCAGGCGACCGAGACGCCGGGATCGTGGTGGCCGCATTGGCAGGCCTGGATCGAGACGCATGACGGCAGACGCGTGCCGGCGCGCAAACCCGGCGGCGACGCGTTGAACGCGATCGAGGAAGCGCCGGGAAGTTATGTGATGGAGCGCGCCTGAGAAGGCCCAAAGCATCTCTTTTTGAGACGTCGAGAGAAAGAGCGACGCCGCGTAAATAAATTAGAAACCATAATTCGTCATCCTTGCGAAACGGTCGGATGTCGCAACTGGTCTAAATTCGGCCCATTTGCGCCTTTACCGGCCCCGGCGAAGTTTAGTCAGTCAGTGCCGCCGGCCTGCGTAGCGAGTTTGAAAGACGAGTTTAGTATGGCGTTTGCGGTCGGGACGTTCGATAACGTCACCCCTCTTGGCGGATCTGCTTTCCGTTGGCGCAGATCTCGCGGTTTTCTTTACGGTGTCGTCGGCGCCGGATTTCTGACCTCCACATGGCTGATCGCGACTTTCGCGACGATGCATTCGATGGCCGTGCCCTATTCTCCGTCTGATCGCCTGACACAGGTCGGGACCGCGCCGAAGCTGGCGCCGCCGTCACACCATGAGCGGCTGATTCATGTCGGCAAGGCCGATCGGCTGGCTCCCTTTGACGCGAAACCGAAGATGCCGCTAACGGCGAGCCTCATCCAATCCCATGCCGAAAAGACCGCCGCCGCGGCAACGGCGCTGGCGTCTCTGACAAAGAACAATCGGCTCACCATAGCTGCCGAGCAACCGGTCGTCGCCCCGATTTCCGACAGCGCCAAATTCCGCAAGGATGATGTGATCGCGCCGCCGCCGGTCGAGCTTGCCTCGGTAGAGCCAGAAGAAGGCGATAGCGACCGGATCATTATTCCCTCGAAAGAGGCCATCGCCGCAGCCGAAGTCCCGGCCCTGCTTGCGCTTGCCGATGCCGGACCCCGGCAGATCGCGCCGGCCCCGGTCGAGCCGGCCGCATCTCCCGTCAGAACCGCCTCCATTCCCGCCTCAGAACCCGCACCTGTCGTGGTTGCCGCCGCGGAAGAAGCGCCGCCCTTCGATCTCGTCCTGGCCCCGGATGAAGGTTCCGTGCCGCTGCCGATGGCGCGTCCCGATGGCCTCGTCGGCAAACCGGCGCCGACCGCCAAGGGTTCGCAGCGCGCTGGCGAGCCGGCACTTGCCTACGCCCAGCCGAACTCGCCGATCGAAGATGACGAAGACGATGCCGTGCCGCGTTACGACAAGCCGGTCTTTTCGCCCAAACTGCGCGCAGGCGTGGCGATCTACGACATCGAGAACAGCACCGTCTATCTGCCGAACGGCGAACGGCTGGAAGCCCATTCCGGCCTCGGCAAGATGCGCGACAACCCGCGCTACGTGGACAAGAAGATGCGCGGACCGACACCGCCGCACACCTATGTCCTCACCATGCGCGAAGCCCTTTTCCACGGCGTCGAGGCGCTGCGCCTGACGCCGGTCGAGGGTTCGGACGCCATCTTTGACCGCGTCGGCCTGCTGGCCCACACCTACATGCTCGGCAGGAACGGCGATTCCAACGGCTGCGTCTCGTTCAAGGATTACAAGCGCTTCCTCGCCGCCTACAAGCGCGGCGACATCAAGCAGCTCGTGGTGGTGCCGCGGCTGAACAACAAACCGGCTTCGACGCTCGCCTCGCTGTTTTCATCGCGAAGCTAGCCGATAGGAGAGCGAGCAGCCGGCTGCCGGCGCGCTACTTCAACCAGGCTGCGATTCGTTCCACCGCCTCGGCGATCTCGGCTTCCGAGCCCGCATAGGATAGACGCAGGGTTCGATTTCCTTCCAGGGGATCGAAGTCAAGGCCGGGCGTTGCCGCGACGTCGATTTCCGCGAGCATGCGTTTGGCAAAGCCCATGCTGTCATTGGAAAAGCGGGTGACGTCGAGGTAGGCGTAGAAGGCGCCGTCCATCGGCGAGGCGATCGAAAGGCCGATCTGCGGCAGGCGCCGCATCAGCAGCTCGCGGTTGGCGGCATAGCTCGCCTTGTAACGATCCAGCTCGGCACCGGCGCCGAGAGCGGCGGTGGCGGCGATCTGGGAGAACTCGGGCGGGGAAATATAAAGGCTCTGCGCCACCCGCTCTATCGGCCGCACCAGCCGTTCCGGCAGCACCATCCAGCCTATCCGCCAGCCGGTCATGCAATAATATTTGGAGAAGGAATTGATGACGATCGCCTCGTCTGTCAGCTCCAGCGCGCTCGCCTCCTCGCCGGCAAAGGCCAGCCCGTGATAGATTTCATCAGAGATGAAGGCGATGGAATGGGCGGCGCAATAATCCGAAAGCGCCTTCAGCCCCTCGCGGCCGGTCACCGTGCCGGTCGGGTTGGCGGGGCTTGCAAGCAGCACGCCTTTCAGCGTCAGGCCGCTTTCCTTCTGCGCCACTTCCAGGCTCTCAGGGGTGAGCGTAAAGTGGGTCTCGGCCGTGACAGGCACTTCGAGAACCTTCAGACCCAGCGCGCCGAGAATGTTGCGATAGGCGGGATAACCGGGCCTTGCGATCGCCACCGCATCGCCGGCATCGAAGAGCGACAGGAAGGCCAGATTGAAGCCCGCCGAGGAGCCGGTGGTGATGGCAATGCGCGCGGGATCGATCTCCAGTCCGTGGCGATCCCTATAGTGCCAGGCAAGTGCGGATTTCAACCGCGCCGTCCCCAACGCATCGGTATAACCGATCCGGCCGTCAGAAAGTGCGGCGCGCGCCGCCTCGAGGGCTGCCTGAGGCGCCGGATGCGAGGGCTGACCGACCGCCATCGAAATCACGGGATGACCTCTTGCACGCCGTTTCGTCGCCTCCGCCAGAACGTCCATAGCGTGAAAAGGCTCGACTTCGCTGCGTTTCGATATGGAAAACAAGATCGCTTCTCACTCGGCTTCTTCAATGACGGCCCGACAATTGCCGTATTAATCGGCTCATCACAATCCCGCGAGGGCCGCGCGGGGATGAAAAATTCCTGTTTGATGAGAACCGGACGCGCCGTACCTTGACGCGACGCATTCAAGTCCATTAACCCGACGACGGTCTTCTCGACAAAGAGACGGCCACACCGCCGCTGACGAGGATATCATGGCATTCTTCCCGAAAACCTTCACCGCACTGGCGCTTGCCGCATCGATCGCCCTTCCGCTTCCGGCGGCGGCGCTCGACGACCAGCAGAAGAAGGAGTTCGGCGAATTCATCAAGCAATATCTGATCGAGAATCCCGAGATCATGATCGAAGTCCAGGATGCGCTGCAGAAAAAGCAGGAAGCCCAGCGGCTGGTGAAGGCCAATATGGCGATCGAAGAGAACACCGCCGACGTCTTCGATTCGAAGAACGACGTCACGCTCGGCAATCCCAAGGGCGATGTCACCGTCGTCGAATTCTTCGATTACAATTGCAGCTATTGCCGGCACGCACTTCCCGACATGCAGGCGATGCTGAAGAAGGACAAGAACGTCCGCTTCGTGCTCAAGGAGTTTCCGATCCTCGGACCGGATTCGGTCGCCGCCCACAAGGTAGCCGATGCCTTCCGCAAGCTGGCGCCGGAGAAATATGCCGATTTCCATGTCGCCCTTCTCGGCACCGAGGGCCGCGCTTCCGACGAAACAGCGATCGCGGTCGCCGCTTCGCTCGGCGTCAGCGAGGACAAGATCCGCGCCGAGATGGCAAAGAGCCCGAATGACGGCATCGTCCAGGCGACCTACCAGCTCGCCTCCAGCCTCGGCATCAGCGGCACGCCCTCCTATGTGATCGGCAACGAACTGGTGCCGGGCGCCGTCGGGCTCGACGATCTCGAAGCCAAGGTCAAGAACATGCGCAGTTGCGGCAAGACTGCCTGCTGAGCAAACCAGCCGCCGGTCGGCCGCCCATCAAATCGCCAAAATCGAAGCGTTTCAGCCATGTGGACAAATGTGGCGTGATTCCCGCTGGCCAACCCGTAAGGGCTTTCATTCAGCCTTCGCGGAGTCTATAGGTTGCCGTCGTACATTTTACGGAACATTCGATGACGCAAACGATTTTCGTCCTGAACGGCCCCAACCTGAACATGCTGGGTAAACGAGAGCCCGGCATTTATGGCGGCAAGACGCTGAAGGACATCGAAGCCGACTGCAAGGCCGCCGGCCGCGAGTTCGGGTTTGATATCGATTTCCGGCAGAGCAACCACGAAGGCACGCTTGTGGACTGGCTCCACGAGGCAGATGAAAAGGCCGCCGGCGTTGCCATCAACGCGGGCGCCTATACGCATACATCGGTCGCGCTGCATGATGCGATCCGCGCCATTTCCATTCCCGTCATCGAGCTCCACATATCCAACGTGCATGCACGGGAAGAATTCCGTCACAAGTCGATGATCGCGCCGGCATGCAAGGGCGTGATCTGCGGCTTCGGGACTCACAGCTACATCCTGGCGCTCCACGCGCTGAAGAACATCACGGCATAAGAAGAAGACAGGGCAACACCATGGCTGAAAAGAAATCGGGTATCGATCAGGCACTGATCCGCGATCTCGCCAATATTCTCAACGATACGGATCTGACAGAGATCGAGGTCGAGCAGGACGACCTGCGCATCCGCGTTTCGCGCGCCGGTACGCCGCAATACGTCCAGGCGCCGATCGCAGCACCCAGCTATGCCGCAGCCGCTGCGCCGGCAGCCGCTACCGCGCCGGCCGCAGCGCCCGCCCGTAACCCCGCCAACGTCGTCAATGCTCCGATGGTCGGCACCGTCTACATGGCGCCGGCTCCGGGCGCGCGTCCGTTCATCGAGGTCGGCGCGACCGTCAAGGAAGGCCAGACGCTCATCATCATCGAAGCGATGAAGACGATGAACCAGATCCCCTCGCCGAAGTCCGGCAAGGTGACCGAGATCCTCGTCGATGACGGACATCCCGTCGAATACGGCCAAGCCCTCGTGGTCATCGAATAGGCCGATGCCCATGATTTCGAAAATCCTCATCGCCAATCGCGGGGAAATCGCCCTTCGCGTGCTCCGGGCCTGCAAGGAGCTCGGCATCGCCTGCGTCGTGGTTCATTCCACCGCCGACGCCGATGCCATGCATGTGCGCCTTGCCGACGAAAGCGTCTGCATCGGCCCGCCCTCCTCGCGCGAGAGCTATCTCAACATCCACCAGATCGTCGCCGCCTGCGAGATCACCGGCGCCGATGCCGTGCATCCGGGCTACGGCTTTCTGTCGGAGAATGCCAAGTTCGCCGATATCCTCGATGCCCATGGGATCACCTTCATCGGGCCGACGGCGGACCACATCCGCATCATGGGCGACAAGATCACCGCCAAGACGACGGCGCTCGAACTCGGCATTCCCGTCGTTCCGGGCTCGGACGGCGAAGTGAAGACCGAAGAGGACGCGCTGAAGACGGCCGCCGAAATCGGCTATCCCGTGCTGATCAAGGCCACGGCCGGCGGTGGCGGACGCGGCATGAAGGTCGCCAAGAGCGAGGCCGACCTGATCGAAGCCTGGTCGACGGCGCGCACGGAAGCGGCAGCTGCCTTCGGCAACGATGCCGTCTACATGGAAAAATATCTCGGCAAACCGCGCCACATCGAAATCCAGGTGTTCGGTGACGGCGAAGGCAATGCCATCCATCTCGGCGAGCGCGACTGCTCGCTGCAGCGCCGCCACCAGAAGGTTTGGGAAGAGGCGAATTCGCCGGCACTCAACGTCGAGCAGCGCATGAAAATCGGCCAGATCTGCGCCGACGCCATGAAGAAGCTGAAATATCGCGGCGCCGGCACGATCGAATTCCTCTACGAGAATGGCGAGTTCTATTTCATCGAAATGAACACCCGTCTGCAGGTGGAGCATCCGATCACCGAAGCGATCACCGGCATCGACCTGGTGCATGAGCAGATCCGCGTCGCTTCCGGCGGCGGTCTCTCGGTGACGCAGGACGAAGTGCATTTTTCCGGTCACGCCATCGAATGCCGCATCAATGCCGAGCACCCGCGCACCTTCGTGCCCTCGCCCGGCACGATCACCCATTTCCACGCGCCGGGCGGCCTCGGTGTGCGCATCGATTCCGGTGCCTATCAGGGCTACAAGATCCCGCCCTATTACGACAGCCTCATCGGCAAGCTGATCGTGCACGGCCGCACCCGTGTTGAATGCATGATGCGCCTGCGCCGGGCGCTCGACGAATTTGTTGTCGACGGCATCAATACGACGCTGCCGTTGTTCCAGGATCTCGTCTCCAACCAGGATATCGCCAACGGCGACTACGACATCCACTGGCTGGAACACTACCTCGCCAACACACCGGCGGCATAGGGCAGGAATGGCAGGATCGCGCAGGAAGTCACCAGGCATCACCCCTGACATTCTCCTGCGCGCCTATTCCATCGGCCTCTTCCCGATGGCCGAATCCGCCGACGACCCGGAGATCTTCTGGGTCGAACCGGAACTGCGCGGCGTGCTGCCGCTCGACCATTTCCATGTGTCGAAGAGTCTTGCCAAGACGGTGCGAAGGAAACCCTTCGAGATCCGTTTCGATCACGCTTTCGATCAGGTGATCGCGGCTTGCGCGGAGGAGACATCCGGGCGCCCGAGTACCTGGATCAACAAGACGATTCGATCACTTTACGCGACGCTCTTCGACATGGGTCATGCCCATACCGTCGAAGCCTGGGATGGCGACGAACTGGTCGGCGGTCTCTACGGCGTCTCGCTCGGCTCGGCCTTCTTCGGCGAAAGCATGTTTTCGCGCCGCACGGATGCCTCGAAGATCTGCCTCGTGCATCTGGTCGACCGGCTACGGGAAAGGGGCTTCACCCTGCTCGACACGCAATTCACCACCGGGCACCTGAAGACGTTCGGAGCGATCGACGTTCCAAAGGCCGATTATGCCGTGATGCTTGCGACGGCGATGGAGTCGCCGCACCTCAAGTTTTAAGCCCGATTGATTCATCCAAACGTTGATTTTCCACCTGGCTTGGCTAGGCTCCGGAATGCAACGGGGGATAGAACTTTGAAACGATATTTTGCAGCCGCGATCCTTTTCGCCTTGTTGACGAGTCAGGCCGGCGCACGCCCTTACCAAGAGATGTTCGCGAACAGGAGCGATTTTTCCGACGCGGAAAAACCATTGCTGGAAAAGCTCGATTTTCAGCAGGGCGCGATCAAGCTGCCTGAAGCCAAGGCAACGCTGAACGTACCCGCCGACTTCTACTATCTCAGCCCTGCCGACGCGAAGACGGTGCTCGTCGATATCTGGGGAAACCCGCCGGCGGCGGCGGAGGGAACGATGGGGATGATCTTCCCGGCAAAATACGCGCCGACCGATATCGAGGCCTGGGGTTCCACCGTCGAATACAATGCTGACGGCTATGTTTCCGACGCCGATGCCGCCACGACCAACTACGACGAATTGCTGCAGAACATCAAAGACGCGATCCGCGAAAACAACGCCGAACGCGAAAAGCAGGGGTTTCCGAAGATCACGCTTGTCGGCTGGGCCTCCACGCCGCACTACGACCAATCTGCGCATGCGATGCACTGGGCTCGGGATCTGATCTTCGGCGACGACACGCAGCCGCAGCACACGCTGAATTATTCCGTGCGTGTGTTCGGCCGCCAGGGCGTATTTCAATTCAACTTCGTCGCCGGCCTCGATCAGTTGAAAGAGATCGAAGGCGTCATTCCGACCGTCACCAAGCTCGTAGAGTTCGACAAGGGAATGGCTTATGGCGACTATGTCGAGGGCGACAAGATCGCGGCCTATGGGATGGCGGGAATGATCGCTGCGGGCGCGGGCGCCAAGATTGCCGCGAAGGTAGGATTGCTGGCACTCGCCCTCGCCTTCTTCAAGAAGGCCGGCGTTTTCGTCTTCATCCTACTCGCCGGTGCGCTTCGCTTTGCCAAGGGTCTTTTCAAGAGGAACAAGACACCCACAGCATAACGCGGCCGTCAGGTCGCGTTAGCGGGCTGTCGCCTTGGCGCCGTCAGGCGCCGGGACGTCCGAGCTCGTCTTGCAGTCCTTCAGCCAGACGTCGTAGATCGGGTGCTCGACGGCATTGAGGCCGGGGCTGGCGGCGAACATCCAGCCGGTGAAAATGCGGCGGATCTTGCGGTCGAGGGTGATTTCATCGACCTCGACGAAACCGTCGATCTTCTGCGCTTCGGCCTGGTCGCGCGAATAACAGGCCTTCGGTGTCACTTGCAGCGCGCCGAACTGCACCGTCTCGTTGACATAGACGTCGAAGGTCGTGATGCGGCCGGTGATCTTGTCCAGCCCGGAGAAGACGGCAACCGGATTTTCGATGCGTGCGGCATTTGCCGCAACTGGCGGAAGCAGGGCCGAGAGCGCCAGCAGCGATCCGGCGGCACGCAGCACCATGTTCCGCGTGAAGAGCTTCATGTACCCGTCTCCAGACATTTTCAGTTCACGGCCGCGGTCAAGCGCGGCCAACCTGCGGGTAAAGGTCAATTGTGGCCAAAAGCCGGGCCTGGGATTGCCCGTTCGAGCCGTCTCAGTTGCCGGGCGTCCAGGCGTCGTAATCGCCGGTGACGCGCGGCCGCTCACCCGGAACGGCGATGGAGCCCGGCGGACGGTAAGCCTGCGGCGAACCGGTGAGGTTGGGGCGATGCCCCTTCTGCCATTCCTTGGCGACGTAGTTTTCCTTGGACGGGGGAACGTCGGTGCGATGATGCATCCAGCCATGCCAGCCCGGCGGAATGGCGGAGGCTTCGGCATAACCCTTGTAGATCACCCAGCGCTTCGGCAGACCGTAGGAAGACATGCCGCCTTCGTAATAGACGTTACCGAATTCATCCTCGCCGACACGCTTGCCAAAACGCCAGGTCGCAAAACGCGTGCCCATCGTCTGACTGTTCCACCAGGTGAAGGTTTGAACCAGAAGATTCCACATGTCTTTTCCTTGTGCCCGCCGGGTGCGGGCCAAACCAGAATTCATTCCCTCGCTTATGCCGTCGCGAAGCCGAATTGTCCAGCGATTCCACGACAGCCACGGGTCATTTCAAAGCCATCTTGAAGCCCAGATGCGAGGCCCTGAAGCCCAGCCTTTCGTAGAAACGGTGGGCATCCCTACGCAGGGCATTCGAGGTCAGCTGCACCAGCCGCATGCCGCGGCCTTTTGCCTCGGCAATGGCGAATTCGATCATCGCGGCACCGATCCCCTGCCCGCGCAGATCGGCCCGCGTCTGCACCGCCTCGATAATCATCGCCGAGGAGCCACGCCTGGTCAGCGACGTCGTCACCATCGTCTGGAACGTGCCAACCACCTCACCGCCGCGCTCTGCAACGTAAAGCATCTGGTCTGGCGAAGCTTCGATTGCGGCAAAGGCCCTGGCATAATCCGGGAAGGCTTCAGCTTCCGTGGTATCGCCATGACCGCCGAGCGCATCGGCGGCAAAGATTGCCACGAGCGCCGGCACTGACGAATGAGTATGTCGGGCAATTCCCCCGCCACGGCCTCAATGCCCTTCGAGCGGTTTTTCGAAGATCAGCGCGGGAATGCCGGATTGCCCGGCCCCACTGTTCTCATTGCGGCCGACCTCGGTGAAGCCGTGCGTGAGATAGAAGGCGATCGCCGCTGCATTCTGCGGTTCGACTTCGAGACGCATGATCTCCGCATCCGGAAAGCAGGTTTCGAGCTCGGCGAAGATATCGCGGCCGATACCCTGGCGCTGCAGCGCCGGCCTGACGTAGAGGAGATGCAGCATGACCGTCTTCGTCAATTGCTGCGACATTGCCGCATAACCCATGCCGCCAATATTGCGGCCGTCATCGGCAACGAGGAATTCGGCATCCTTCCGCGCCAGCCGCGCCTTCAGCGCCGCCGCCGCAAAGAGATGGGCGATGAGATCATCCACCTTTGCTGCGCCATGGAGGTCGTCATAGGTAGCATGAAAGCTCTCCGCCAGCAGGGCGCGCACCTTCTCCACGTCGCGTTCGCCGGCGGTGCGGACGAAGTACACCGCTTATTCCTCGATGCCGAGCTTCGCCTTGACGAGGGCCTGGACAGCCTGCGGATTGGCTTTGCCGCCGGTCGCCTTCATCACCTGGCCGACGAACCATGCCGCCATGGTCGGCTTCGCCTTGACCTTTTCGACCTGATCGGGATTGGCGGCGATGATCTCGTCAACGGCCTTCTCGATCGCGCCGGTATCCGTCACCTGCTTCATGCCGCGCGTCTCGACGATCTCGGCGGGATCGCCGCCTTCGGTGAGCACGATCTCGAAGAGATCCTTGGCGATCTTGCCGGAGATGGTTCCCGCCTTGATGAGATCGATGATGGCGCCGAGCTGGGTCGGCGAAACCGGCGTCTGCTCGATATCCTTGCCGGTGCGGTTCAAGGCGCCGAGCAGATCGTTGATCACCCAGTTTGCCGCCGTCTTGCCGTCACGGCCTGCGGCGACCGCTTCGAAATAATCGGCAATCGCCTTCTCGGAGACGAGCACCGAAGCGTCATAGATCGACAGGCCGAGCTCGCGCACGAAGCGCTCCTTCTTGTCGTCGGGCAGCTCGGGAAGATCGGCTTCGAGCGTCTTGATGAAGGCATCGTCGAATTCGAGCGGCAGCAGGTCCGGATCGGGGAAGTAACGATAGTCGTGAGCATCCTCCTTGGAGCGCATGGAGCGCGTCTCACCCTTGTTCGGGTCGAAGAGGCGTGTCTCCTGATCGATCGTGCCGCCCTCCTCCAGAATGCCGATCTGGCGTCGGGCTTCATATTCGATCGCCTGGCCGATGAAGCGGATGGAGTTGACGTTCTTGATTTCGCAGCGCGTGCCGAAACCCTCGCCCGGACGGCGGACCGAGACGTTGACGTCGGCGCGCATCGAACCTTCG
The DNA here is from genome assembly GCF_014195045.1 of Rhizobium sp. BK591. Lineage (NCBI taxonomy): Bacteria > Pseudomonadati > Pseudomonadota > Alphaproteobacteria > Hyphomicrobiales > Rhizobiaceae > Rhizobium > Rhizobium sp. BK591. Next base: position 663,115 of record NZ_JACIAZ010000003.1, on the reverse strand, counting down.
TCCATGTTGCCGTCGCAGGTGCCGAGATAGCGCACGATCGAGCGCAGCTTGGTCATATAGGCCTTGGCCTCGTCGGACGAGCGCATGTCGGGCTTGGAGACGATCTCCATCAGCGCGACGCCGGAACGGTTCAGGTCGACATAGGACATGGTCGCATGCTGGTCATGCATCGACTTGCCGGCATCCTGTTCCAGATGCAGGCGCTCGATGCCGATCTCGATATCCTCGAACTGGCCCTGGCGGTCCGGCCCAAGCGAAATGACGATCTTACCCTCGCCGACGATCGGATCCTTGAACTGCGAGATCTGATAGCCTTGCGGCAGGTCGGGATAGAAATAGTTCTTGCGGTCGAAGACCGAGCGCTTGTTGATCTCGGCCTTCAGGCCGAGGCCGGTGCGCACCGCCTGCCTGACGCATTCCTCGTTGATGACGGGCAGCATGCCGGGCATCGCGGCGTCGACCAGCGAGACGTTCGAATTCTGCGGCTTGCCGAATTCCGTCGAGGCGCCGGAGAAGAGCTTCGAATTGGACAGCACCTGGGCATGGACTTCCATGCCGACGATGACTTCCCAGTCGCCGGTGGCACCGGGGATGAAGCGTTTCGGATCAGGCGTGCGGACGTCGACAAGGGTCATCTGATACTCTTTGCAGGCTGTTCTTTTCCACTGGTGAGGTAACGGAAATGGCGTAGCGGTGCAAGGCTTTCCCTTGTGCAAGAGTTGCCGTCGGCGGCTTCTGTCTGGGGCGAGAGGCCGTCTGCACCACGGACGGCGACATCGGCATAAGCCGAGCGATCGACACGAATTCTGACCGCCCCAGTTGTCGATACCATAGTGATCTCTATCTTCAGTCCAAATGCGCTTGGATTTTGGCCATCGCGATAGGGAGGCGCTATTGAAGGGTTATCTGCCCTATCTGGTCGGGACGCTGGCGGGATTACTGCTCGCGCTCACTATTTCCGGTCTGTTGACGTTGCGGGGAACACCACAGCTCGTGCTTTTCGCATTGCTGCCGGCCATCGGCGGGGCGATCGCTGAGCGCGTCTCCGAGCGTCGATCCGACAAGTTTTAGAAGCGCCATGGCAAGGCTGAAAGAAATCGTCATCGACTGCGACAATCCCTGGCGAGTTGCTCGTTTCTGGGCGGCGGCGCTCGATGGCTACGAAGTGATGCCTTATGACGATGCCGAGCTGGCCCGCCTTGCCGCATTGGGGCTGACACCGGAAACGGATCCGACGGTGATGGTCGATGGTCCCGGAACACGCCTCTGCTTCCACCTTCGCCAGGGAGAGCGTCCCGCCCGCAACCGTGTTCATCTCGATATCGCCGCCCCGGATCGGCAAAAAGAAGTGGAACGGCTCCTATCCCTCGGGGCGACATTCGTCCGCGAGACGGATGCCTACAGCGTATTGAATGATCCCGAAGGCAACAATTTTTGCGTGACGTCCGAATAGCCCGCTATGAGCCGGGAACCACGCCCGGCGGCAGTAAGCAATCCTCCGCCTCCTGCAGCACCTTTCAAACGTCAGAATTCCTGCCCGTATCCGCCGCCATCGGAAACGAGCTGTTTTGTCAGTCCGACCGAGGGCACATCGCGATCGAGCTTCGGATTATAGGCGACCGAGAGCCAGTGGATGCTGTAGCCGTGTTTCCGGAAGAAGCCGATCGCCTCGCTATTGCCGGAATGGGTCTGCATCCCCGCCTTCTCGAAGCCCTGATCGGAGATTTCCTTTTCGATGCGGACGAGAAGCGCCGAACCAAGCCCCTGGCGAGTGAAGGCAGGATCGATCCAGAAATCCGAGATGGTTTCGTCCAATCGCTCGCGCGCCGCCCAGCCTGCCACCTGGCCGTTCTGCTCGACGACGGTGATGGTCAGCCAGTCGTTTTCCACGAAGTTCCGAAAGGCGTTGCGCGCTGCATCGATCATCGCGTCCGATTCGCCGATCGACGCCATCGCATTTTGCCAGGCCCTGAGCCCGATCTCGCTCAATAGCTCCGCTTCACCATCGCGGGCATTGCGAATGTGGATCAACGACACCTCCGCGTTACCCCTCAACTAGACCATTGAGTCGCGAAATTTACCAGTGGCTCCAAGGAGATGATGGCTGGAAATTGCGGTTTTCGACCGGTTTTAACCTGAGAGCACGCTCTTGACCGAATTTTCCCGGCTGAATAATAAAGCTTATCGAGGTGTTTTATGTTGAGCCTGCCTGAGACCCGGTAAAGGCCCTGCCCGCAAGTTTTCTTGCGCGCATGGGCCCGAAAAAACGAAGCCCTGACGTTCGAATGAACGCCAGATCGTTTTTGTGCGCCCTGCCGGGCGCGATACCGGATCTCAACACATGGACATTTCTCGCACGGAGCAGCGCATCCTGCATCTCATGGCCCAAGGCGGCCGCATCGAAATTTCTCGCGACGACAACAGGAAGATCGAGGCAGTCAGTTGCTTCACCCGCGATGGCTGGCTCTATCCCGGCGTCGATCTCGATCTCTTCCGCAGGCTGAAGCAGCTGAGGGCCATCAAGTCCTCGAGCGGCCAACCCTACCGGATCACCGAAAAAGGACTGAGGCTGGTCAGGTCGCAACTAAATAACAGGTAATCGGGCAACCCACCCTGACTATGCTCCAACCGGCGTAGTCAGGGTGTTAGCCTCCAGCCTTTGCAGAGAGTTCCGTCCGCATCGCCGACCACTCGTCGGCCATCGAGCCGGCGCCTCGTCTCTTTCCGGCGCGACGATACCAGTAGTCGGCATTCCAGTCGTCGCCTTCGATGCGATGGCAGAGCGCGTGACCCCAGTCGAACGGCTGTTCACCTTCGTGGCGCTGGCAGATTTCGTGTACCGCCTGCCAATCAGCGCCCATAGTGAACCCACCGGCAGCGAGGCGATCAGCTGCCTCGATCAATCGCGCAAGATCCTTGTTCGGCATGAGGCCCTCCCCGCAAAGTCTTCTTTCTATAACAGGCGCCGCCTCGAAATCCGAGACGGCACCCGCCTTCTTCAGTCGCGAAGCAAATGGTCAGGTGACCTGCCTTGCCGGCAAGGGTTTCAAGGCCCCCGAGGTCCTTCAGACGCAGCGTGACCGGGTTGTCAGCAACTGACATCCACCTCGTGCCACCACAAGCGGTCATTGCGACAGAAGCGGCCGAAGCGCCATTTCCAGTCCCAGAATCAGGAGACAGACGAGAAATCCACGCCGAAAGACATCTTGACTGATCCGCGTGCGGATCGCCTGCCCAGCCACCATGCCAACTAGGGCGGGGATGACGGCAAGCACCGACGTCGTCAGTGCGCTGATTGGCAGAGTCCCATGGGAGAAAAGGGCGATAGCAAGCGCAATGGTCGAAATGCTGAAGGATAGGCCCAATGCCTGAACCAGTTCGTCCCGCTCGAAACCGAGCGCCTGAAGATACGGAACGGCGGGAATGACGAATACGCCCGTAGCACCTGTCATGACGCCCGTTGCCAGCCCAACCAGAGGCGATGCCCAAGGCTGCCAATGGGAGGGCACGCGGTGCTGATGAGCAAGGAGCGTGTAGCCTGAGTAGAAGACCAGCGCGAGCCCGAGAGCTATTGTGGTGCGGCCGGCATTGCCGCCTGCAAGCAGGGTGGAGCCGGCCAGCGTGCCAATGACGATCATCGCCATCATGGGCCACAGTCGCAGCAGAAGCGCCCCAAATCGTGGACCGACAAGAAGCTGCCAAACATTCGTGACGAAGGATGGCGCGAGCAGCAGCGCGGCCGCCGTCAATGGATTAAGGAGCGCGCCGAGTGCACCCATGGCCACTGTGGGCAAGCCCATGCCCGTGACGCCTTTGACGAAACCGGCAACAAAGAAAATGACGGCGATTGTGACAGTGGTGAAGTTGATCTGCTCCATGCTGCCACTTAGAGCAATCCGACGCTTGGCCACAATCGGGAACTTCCATCGTCAGGCTTCGGTTTTTCCGAAGCCTGACCGTGTGTTATCTTTCCGCCATGCGCTTCGATCTTGCAGATTTACGTCTCTTTCTCGCCGTTGTGGAGGCTGGCAGCATCACGCATGGCGCTTCGGCGGCCAATCTTTCTTTGGCTGCGGCAAGCGAGCGACTCCGTCAGATGGAAGCATCCGGCGGCGTATCGCTTCTGGATCGCGGGCGGCGGGGCGTCAGCGCGACGCGGGCCGGAGAAGCATTGGCGCATCATGCCCGTCTCGTTTTGCACCAGGTGGCAGCGATGCAGGCGGAATTGTCAGAGCATGCGCGCGGAGTCCGGGCCACGATCAGGCTCTTCGCCAATACGGCGGCAATGGCCGAATTCCTACCCGGCCGTCTTGGACCGTGGCTGGCGGCGCATCCCCGCATCGACGTCAATCTCTCCGAGCGACCGAGTTCCGAGATCGTCAAGGCAATAGCAGGCGGACTGGCGGAGATTGGGATCGTCTCCGACGCGATCGAGACTTCACCGCTGACAACATCGCCATTTGCGGTCGATCGTCTCGTCGCCGTCATGTCGAGCACTCACCCCATGGCCAGGGAAAGGCGGATCGCCTTTTCTCAACTCCTCGGCGAAGACCAGATCGGCTTTGCAGGTGCTCTTCAGCAGCATGTCGATGACCACGCGGCGCGCGCGGGCCACAGGTTGCAGCCGCGCGTGCATCTCAGAACCTTTGAAGGCATTTGCAGGATGGCGGCGGATGGCGTGGGTTTCGGCATTGTTCCCGAGATCGCCGCGCGCCGCTGCCGTCGCACCATGCCGATCGCATTTGTCAGACTCACTGACGCCTGGGCGACGCGACGACTTCTGCTGTGCTCTCAAGCCGTTCAAGAACTCCAACCCATCACGCGTCAACTGTTCGAGCATCTGGCGCGAGGTCAACATGCACCGATTTTGCGGCCTGATACCGATCCCTAAAGGTACGAGGTTTCTTCACGGACATATCAACGAGCGGGAAGTCCTCCTCATCGACAGCAGGTCTTATCAGCGTTAGCCGACAAGTTCGCACCGGCCTCCGTCAGATCGACTGAATGATGGTTACGGACAACGCGAGGCGCTGAGTTCCGGCTCGAAGGAACAAATATGAAAAAATGGCCTGTCGATCAGGAAAAAGGCCGGGCGCCGACCGCCTTGCGATCGGCGCAAATGGATCGTTAAGTCGGTTACCACCACTTGGCGGGCGTAAACCGGCCGGCCGCCTGCTCGATGATATGGGCGGTCTTGAAGAGGGTTTCCTCATCAAAGGGCTTGCCGATCAGTTGCAGGCCGAGTGGCAGGCCCTTCTGGTCGAGGCCGGCCGGCACGGCGATGCCGGGCAGGCCCGCCATGTTGACCGTCACCGTGAAGATGTCGTTCAGATACATCTTCACCGGATCGGCGGCGAGGTTCTCATCGGCGACGCCGAAGGCCGACGACGGTGTTGCCGGCGTCAGGATGGCGTCGACGCCGGCATCGAAAGCGAGTTCGAAATCGCGCTTGATCAGCGTGCGGACCTTCTGGGCGCGGATATAATAGGCGTCGTAATAGCCGGCGGACAGCACATAGGTGCCGATCATGATGCGGCGCTTGACTTCCTTGCCGAAGCCCGCGGCACGTGTCTTCTCGTACATGTCGACGATATCCTTGCCGTCGACACGCAGGCCGTATCGCACGCCGTCGTAACGGGCGAGGTTCGAGGATGCCTCGGCGGGAGCGACGATGTAATAGGCCGGAAGGGCGTATTTGGTGTGCGGCAGCGAGATGTCGACGATCTCGGCGCCGGCTTCCTTCAGCCAGGCGATGCCCTGGCGCCAGATGGCTTCGATCTCATCCGGCATGCCATCGACGCGGTATTCGTTGGGAATACCGATCTTCATGCCCTTCAGCGACTGGCCGATCGCGGCTTCATAATCCGGCACCGGCAGATCGACCGACGTCGTGTCCTTGGCATCGACGCTTGCCATCGACTTCAAAAGGATGGCGGCATCGCGCACGTCGCGGGCGATCGGGCCCGCCTGGTCGAGCGAGGAAGCGAAAGCGACGGTGCCCCAGCGCGAGCAGCGGCCATAGGTCGGCTTGATGCCGACGGTGCCGGTGAAGGCTGCCGGCTGGCGGATCGAGCCGCCGGTATCGGTCGCGGTAGCGCCGGCGCAAAGATGAGCGGCGACGGCTGCGGCCGAGCCGCCGGAGGAGCCACCGGGCACGAGCTGCTGGTTGGAACCCGCGGAGCGCCAGGGGTTGATGACCGCGCCGTAATACGACGTCTCGTTGGAGGAGCCCATAGCGAACTCGTCCATGTTAAGCTTGCCGAGCATGACGGCGCCGTCATCCCAGAGGTTCTGCGTCACGGTCGATTCATAACGGGGCTCGAAACCATCGAGAATGTGGCTGCAGGCCTGGGTGTGCACACCGACGGTGGCAAAGAGATCCTTGATGCCGAGCGGAATGCCTTCGAGATCGCCCGCCTTGCCGGCGGCGATGCGCGCGTCGGAATTCTTCGCCATGAGGCGGGCGAGATCCGGCGTGACCTTTATGTAGGCATTCAGCTGACCATTGGCCGCATCGATCGCCGAGATATAGGCTTCGGTCAGTTCGGTCGCGGTGATTTCCTTGGCGCGTAGCTTCTGGCGGGCTTCGGCAATGGTCAGGCTGGTGAGTTCGCTCATCGTGTTTTCGCTTCAGATCTGGAAATGGCAACAGGGTCGGAAAGAGGCTTCGAAGCCTTATTCGACGACTTTCGGCACCAGGAAAAAATTATGATCGGTGACGGGCGCATTGGCGACGATATCGGCCGCCTTGCCGCCGTCGGTCACCTCATCGCTCCGCTTCTTCATCGCCATCGGGGTGACTGACGTCATCGCCTCGACGCCATCGACATTCACTTCGGAGAGTTGCTCGACGAAGCCAAGGATACCGTTCAGCTCGCCGACCATGCGATTTGCCTCATCCTCGGAGACGGCAATACGGGCAAGGCGGGCGACGCGCTTCACGGTGGCAAGATCGACGGACATGGCATTCTCCGGATAGGATTTTTCCTACCCGCTATAAAGGCCATGTCCGCCTTACGCAACGGGGTTTCGCTAGATCGACAGGCTCTCGGAGGGCTTGATCGCCTTCACATCCGTCTGCGATCCCTCCATGCCGGCAACGAATTTTTCGGCCGTCTGGTCGATGATCGGGAAGGTGCCATAGTGGCAGGGGATCGCGGTCTTGAAGTTGAAATAACGCCGGCAGGCAAGTGCCGCCACCGCGCCACCCATGGTGAAGCGGTCGCCGACCGGCACGAGGCCGATATCGGGCTGGTGCAATTCATTGATCAGCGCCATGTCGGAGAAGATGTCGGTATCGCCCATGGCAAGGATCGAGGCTTCGTCGTCGAAGTGCAGCATCAGGCCGTTGGCGTTGCCGAGCGCGTGCGAGACGCCGTCTTCGGTGATCTGGGCAGATGAGTGCAGCGCATTGGTGAAGGTCGCCGAGAAGCTGCCGAGCGCGATCGTGCCGCCGGTATTGCCCATCTCGATCTTGTCGACACCCTTGGAGCCGAGCCAGGCGGCGAGATCGGCATTGGCGAGAACGACGGCGCCGGTTTCCTTGGCAAGCGCCACGGTGTCGCCGACGTGATCGCCATGGCCATGGGTCAGCAGGATGTGGGTGACGCCTGCCGAAACATCCTTGATATCCTGGCCGGAAAAGGAGGCGTTATAGCTGAGGAACGGGTCGAGCAGGATCTTCGCCTTTGATGTCTCGATGCGGAAGGCGGAATGGCCGAGCCAGGTGATCTTCATGAAATGTCTCCTTTATTACGTGATGTAAAAACAGGTCCGAAAAGCGCTCACGCTTTTCAACATCATGCTCTAAGGACATATCTTATGCGGCCGCAAAGAAAAGCGGCGGCGACTTCAATTTCTTTTGACGGGATGACATGGCGATGACGGTGCTGACGATCGAGGAAATGGCCGAGACGCTTGCCCCGCGACAGGCGATTGCCGGCCTCGATCTCGGCACCAAGACGATCGGGCTGTCGATGTCCGATCTCGGGCGGCGCTTCGCCACGCCGCGCACGGTGATCCGGCGCGTCAAGTTCACCATCGATGCGCAGGCGCTGCTGGACTTTGCACAATCGGAAAAGGTCGCAGGCTTCATCATCGGCCTGCCGATGAATATGGACGGATCGGCGGGTCCGCGCGTACAGGCGACGCGCGCCTTCGTGCGCAACATGGAGCAGAAGACGGCGCTGCCCTTCGTCTATTGGGACGAGCGGCTTTCCACGGTCGCGGCCGAACGGACGCTGCTCGAAATGGACGTCTCGCGCGCCAAGCGGGCCGAACGGATCGATTCGGCCGCGGCAAGTTTCATCCTTCAGGGCGCGCTCGACAGGCTTTCCTTGCTGGCAAGGTCGGGAGACGAATTCAGCGCTTGACGCGCCGTCCACCAGGCGATGATCGACTTGCGCTTTCTGAAGCCGAGGATGGCAAAGACGACGAGGCTGTCGACCGCGATCGCGCGGGCCACGAGCGGTGGGATCGTCTCCGGCGGAATGCCGAGCGCCTTTCCGTAAAGCTCGAACGTCAGGTCATGGACCTGCCGCGACAGCATGAAGATGCCGAAATTCATGTCGTAATAGGAGAGCCAGTACCATCCGCCCAGAAAGACGATGGGGCCGGCCCAGAAGATCAGAAACCACTTCATGCGGCCTCTCCTCCATGCTTGCGCGCGACGGGCAGATCGAGGGAGACCAACCAGGTTGACAATGCCATGATGCAAAGCACCAGCGTCGGAATTGCAATATCCAGCGCCAGGACTGCGAAAAACATCATCGCCGTCACCAGAAACGCGGCTTTAGCGATCTTCGTTCCCATGGGCGTCAACTCGGGCACTCTCACTCATACCATCTCTGCTCACCGCCACACTGTCGGCTTAACCAGGCCCGCGCAACGTAAACCATTTGTTAAGGTTAACGCGAAACCCGCCCCCTGTGGATGAGCAGATCTCAACCGTAGACGCCGCGCACGATGCGCTTCAGCGCCGTCGCCGCCTTTTCCCAATCCTTGGATGTCTTCAGCGACAGGCCGGCGCACTGCCCGCCGGCTGCAGCAGCGAGCACGAGGTGCTGGATCGCCGCGATGACGACGGCGTTGACGGCTGCTGCATCCACGCCCTTCGGCGGCGCCAGCGAGCCGCGCATGCGCTCCAGCCAGAGAGCGAGCGCCTTCGAACGCGCTTCGGACAGCCGCCTCACCTGCTCGGTGTTTTCCGATATTTCCCAGGCGAGGATGCGGCGCATCAACGGATCATCTCTCAAGGCATCGAGAAGAAGAAGCGACAGCCGCTCCATCAGGTCGCCATAGGTGAGCAGGAACATGCCGCCGGTGTCTTCCGGAATGCGATCCTTCACCCATGTGCCGAGATCGGCGCCGATCGCTTCGACCAGGCCGTCGAGGCCGCCATAGTAGCGATAGATCAGCTGCTTGTCGCAGCCGGCGCGGCGGGCGACCGCGTTGATGCCGAAATTCTGGAAGCCTTGCTCGGCCAGCAGACCCTTGGCGGCGGCAAGGATGGCGCGTTCGGTGGCGCCGCGATCACGCACGCGCCGTTCCGGCTCGCCGGCGGCCTCCGGTAAGATCTCAAGATTAATCGCTTCGTTCAGCATGAATGCCCCTTCCCCGCTGTCACCAATCGGTGAGTAACGGGGAGATTTCAGGCAATCAATCCTATCCCCTTGGGAAGATTGTGGATATTCCATCCGGTCCAACGATTTGGCCTCGGACCGATTTGGAAAGCTGCACGCCAAACGGATCCGATCCGGTCAGAAATCTCGTCCTGGCAGTTGATCGCGATGGACGAACCCGGCATAGCTGCATTATGAACAAATCTAATAATCTCCGCTAAGGCCCTGCAATGGTGAACTATATCGAAGCCTCTTCCGCGCCGCCGAAGAATACCGGCGCCATCCGGCTTTATGACGCTGAAGCATTCGAGGGTATGCGCAGGGCATGCCAGCTGACCGCGCGCTGCCTCGATGCGCTTGCCGACATCGTCAAACCTGGCATGCTGACCGATGAGATCGACCGATTCGTCTTCGATTTCGGTCTGGAGCACGGCGCCTATCCGGCGACGCTGAACTATCGCGGCTATACCAAATCGACCTGCACCTCGATCAATCACGTCGTCTGCCATGGCATTCCGAACGACAAGCCGCTGCGCGAAGGCGATATCGTCAATATCGACGTTACCTTCGTGCTCGACGGCTGGCACGGCGATTCGAGCCGGATGTATCCTGTTGGCACGATCAAGCGCGCCGCCGAGCGCCTGCTCGAGGTCACCTATGAATCGCTGATGCGCGGCATATCAGCCGTCAGGCCGGGCACCCGCACCGGCGCGATCGGCGAGGCGATCCAGACCTATGCCGAGGCCGAGCGCTGTTCGGTGGTGCGCGATTTCTGCGGCCACGGTGTCGGCCGGCTGTTCCATGATTCGCCGAACATCCTGCATTACGGCCGCGCCAATGAGGGGCCGGAACTGCGCGAAGGCATGATCTTCACCATCGAGCCGATGATCAACCTCGGCCGACCGCATGTGAAGGTGCTGGCCGACGGCTGGACGGCGGTGACCCGCGACCGCTCGCTTTCGGCCCAGTACGAACATACGGTCGGCGTCACCTCCGATGGCTGCGAGATCTTCACGCTGTCGCCGGGCGGGCTCGACCGCCCGGGCCTGCCGTCGCACAACGGGTAACGATCCGATGGCGAAGGGACCTGTTGCGACATCTTCCGACGACGAGTTGCCTTTCCCAACGCAAGAGCCCATTGCCGCCGACGAACGCTCGTTCTTCGGCGGACGACCGCAAAAGCCGTCCGCGGCGAATGGCAGGACCGCCCTGCCCGCCTCGCTCGCCGCGCAAGAACATTATCATGGTCATCGCGAGCGGTTGCGTGACCGCTTCCGCGAACTGGGCGACACCGCGCTTGCCGACTACGAAATCCTCGAGCTCTTGCTTTTCCGGCTGATCCCGCGGCGTGATACCAAGCCGATCGCCAAGGCGCTGATCGAGCGATTCGGCTCGCTTTCCGGCGTCTTCGGTGCGCCAGCAGCGCTGCTGACGGAGGTGAAGGGCGTCGGCGAGGCCGTGGCGCTCGACCTGAAGCTGATCTCGACTGTGACCCATCGGACCCTGAAGAGCGAGCTCAGGAGCAAACAGGTCCTGTCCTCGTGGTCTTCGGTCATCCAGTATTGCCATGCCGCCATGGCGCACGAAACCCGCGAACAGTTTCGCATCCTCTTTCTCGACAAACGCAATGTGCTGATCGCCGATGAGGTGCAAGGGCGCGGCACGGTCGACCACACGCCGGTCTATCCGCGTGAGGTGGTGAAACGCGCGCTGGAGCTTTCGGCAACGGCGATGATCCTCGTCCACAACCACCCCTCCGGCGACCCGACACCGTCGCGCGCCGACATCGACATGACGAAGGTGATCATCGATGCCGCCAAGGCGCTCGATATCACCGTTCACGACCATGTCATCATCGGCAAGGACGGCCATGTCAGCCTGAAGGGGCTGAAGCTGATCTGAACAAAAGCCAGGACCGACCGCCGACGAGGTGCAAGGCCGCCGCACGTCGATCCTGCGGCGGCCCATCGGCGTGGGAAGACTGCGGAATGCTGGAGTTGACAGCAGTTGGTCGTGCGGGATTGTATGCAATCCTGCAACCACCATGTCTGAACAATGCCCGCCCGAAATACCGAGAAGATGAAGCTCTATGACGATCCGCAGCGGCAACACCGATCGATCGACCCGGCTCTGCCGCGACGTGCTCTGCCTCGATGATTTTGAAATGAAGGCGCGGCGACATCTGCCAAAGCCTCTGTTCGGTTATATCGCCGGCGCGACCGAGACCAATGCGTCGCTGCGGCATAACGCGGAAGCTTTCCAGGCCTATGCCTTCCGGCCTCGTGTCCTTCGGGACGTCTCGAAACGCAGCACCGAGACGAGCCTCTTCGGCAAGACCCATGCCGCACCATTCGGCATCGCGCCGATGGGTATCAGCGCGCTGATGGCCTATCGAGGTGACATCGTGCTCGCGCGGGGAGCGGAACAGTCGGGAATCCCGATGATTATAAGCGGTTCCTCACTTATCCCCTTGGAAGAGATCGCTGCGGTTTCGCCACAAGCGTGGTTTCAGGCCTATCTCCCCGGCGAACCCGATCGTATCGATGCTCTGATCGATCGCGTCGGCGCCGCCGGCTTGCGCACACTTCTGCTGACCGTGGACACAGCCACGCTGCCAAATCGGGAAAACAATGTAAGGGCCGGATTTTCGACGCCTTTGCGTCCAGGTCTGCGCCTGGCATGGCAGGGCATCTCGCACCCGCGTTGGACCACCGGCACATTCTTGCGCACGATCGTTCGGCACGGCATTCCGCATTTTGAAAATTCCTATGCCACAAGAGGCGCGCCGATCATCTCCTCGAACGTCACGCGCGATTTCGGCAGGCGCGACCACCTCAACTGGAATCATTTGGAGCGGATACGCAACAGGTGGTCCGGCAAACTTGTGGTCAAGGGGATCATGCATCCTGACGACGCGGCCCGGGCTGCCGACACCGGGGCGGATGGAGTGATCGTCTCCAACCATGGCGGCCGCCAGCTTGACGGCACCGCTTCACCGCTTCAGGTGCTTCCGGAGATTGCAGCACGTGTCGGAGACAGCGTTGCCGTCATGGTCGATGGCGGTTTCAGGCGTGCAACTGATATCATGAAGGCTCTCGCGCTCGGGGCCTGTTTCGTGTTCGTGGGCAGGCCGTTCCTTTATGCCGCAGCCGTCGCGGGGTTACCGGGCGTGCTTAAGGCGGCGGACATCCTGAAGACGGAACTGCACAGCAATATGGCGTTGCTCGGCGTTACCAAGGTCAGCGATATTTCCGCGGACTACATCACCCGCGCATGAAAACCGTCGCGCGCCGACATCATGGCGTAAAGCTGTTTCCCGAAGGGCTCACTTGCCCGAAAAAGCGCCCGTCAGGACCAATCAGGCGGCCGTAAAACAATCTGTAACATTGACCGGCTAACGATGGACGGGCGACATTTTGCGTCGCAAAATGATTCCTTTCCAATCCGGGGCTTGATGATGCTTCAGTACGATCTCGTTGTGGTGGGCAGCGGTCCCGCAGGGCGCCGCGGCGCCATCCAGGCTGCAAAACTCGGCAAGAAAGTGCTTGTTATCGAGCAGGGCAAACGCGTCGGCGGCGTGTCCGTGCATACCGGCACCATCCCCTCCAAAACGCTGCGCGAGACCGCGCTCAACCTCTCCGGCTGGCGCGAACGCGGTTTCTACGGCCGGTCTTACCGCGTCAAGGAAGAGATCAGCGCAGATGATTTGCGCCGCCGCCTGCTGATCACGCTGAACCACGAGGTCGAGGTGCTGGAACACCAGTTCGCCCGCAACCGCGTGCAGCACATTCGCGGCAAGGCGAGCTTCATCGATGCGTCGACGCTGCAGGTGATCAAGGATGACGGCGAGACCACGCAGGTCACCGCCGCCAGCGTACTGCTCGCCGTCGGCACAAAGCCGTTCCGTCCCGATTACATACCTTTCGACGGCAAGACTGTACTCGACAGCGACGAGTTGCTCGACATCCAGGAGTTGCCGCGATCGATGGTCGTCATCGGCGCCGGCGTCATCGGCATCGAATATGCGACGATCTTCAGCGCGCTCGACACGGCCGTCACCGTCATCGACCCGAAGGCGACGATGCTCGACTTCATCGACAAGGAAATCGTCGAGGACTTCACCTATCAGCTGCGCGACCGCAACATGAAGCTGCTGCTCGGCCAGAAGGCCGACAAGGTTGAGACGCTCGACAACGGCAAGGTCGAGCTGACGCTCGACAGTGGCCGGCGCCTGACGACCGACATGGTGCTTTTCGCCGCCGGCCGCATGGGGGCGACTGACGCGCTGAACCTTCCGGCCATCGGCCTCGAAGCCGATAGCCGCGGCCGTCTCAAGGTCAATCCGGAGACGTTCCAGACATCGGTTGCCAACGTCTACGCCGCCGGCGACGTCGTCGGCTTTCCGAGCCTTGCCTCGACCTCGATGGAACAGGGCCGCATCGCCGCCCGCGTCGCGATCGGCGCGGTCGCCAAGGAGCCGCCGAAATATTTCCCCTACGGCATCTATGCCGTGCCGGAGATTTCGACCTGCGGCCTGACCGAAGAGGAGATGAAGGAGCGCGGTATTCCCTATGAGTGCGGCATCGCCCGGTTCCGCGAAACCTCGCGCGGTCATATCATGGGCCTCGACACCGGCCTTTTGAAGCTGATCTTCTCGCTGAAGACTCGCCGTCTGCTCGGCGTGCATATCGTCGGCGAAGGCGCCACCGAGCTGGTCCATATCGGCCAGGCGGTGCTCAATCTCAAAGGGACGGTCGAATATTTCGTCGAAAACACCTTCAACTATCCGACGCTTGCCGAAGCCTACAAGATCGCCGGCCTCGATGCCTGGAACCGGATGGGCGACATCAAGTCGGAACTCTAAAGCTCGCCGTGTAGACAGCAGATCCGGCCGCCAAACGGAGCCGAACGACATTGCGCATCATTTCGCTGAACGCGTGGGGCGGCAGGCTGCATGAGGCCCTGATCGGCTATGTCAGGCAGGCAGATCCGGATGTGCTGTGCCTGCAGGAGGTGCTGCGGGCGCCAGGTACGGGCTGCGGATGGTCGATCTATCGGGATGCAGGGCTGGAGCTGCCACAGCGCTTCAATCTATTCACGGAGGTCAGCGCCGCCCTGCCCGGCCATGACGGCTTCTTCTGCCCGACATCGAGAGGCGAGCTGTTCGACGGCGATACCGCCATTGCCGCCGAATTCGGGCTGGCTACCTTCGTGCGCAAGACCCATTCCGTCATTGCCCAGGGGCTGGACTTCGTGCATGGCCATTTTTCCGCTGATGGCTGGGGCGACCATCCCCGGCCGCGAAACGCCCATTGCATCCGCCTCTTCAGCCATGAGCACGCTTCGACCGTGACCATCGCCCACATGCATGGCCTGCGCGATCCCGCAGGCAAGGATGACACGGCGGCGCGCGAGGAGCAGGCCGCAGCGCTGGTCGGGCTGATCGAGCGCGTCTGGCCCGGTGACGAAGGGCTCGTCGTCTGCGGCGATTTCAATGTGTTGCCCGACAGCGCGACCTTCACCATGCTCGCCAGACTCGGGCTTTCCGATCTCGTCACCGGAAACGGCCTTGTAGACACGCGAACCTCCTACTATCTGAAGCAGGGCCGCTTTGCCGACTACATGCTGGTTACACCGCCGGTGAAGGTTGCCAAATTCGAGGTGGTCGAGGCGCCTGAGGTCTCCGACCACCGCGCATTGCTGCTGGATATCGGGTAGTATATTAAGGAATGACAAGTTTCGCGAAGCGTTTGCGCGCCGTGCCTTTTTTTACGCCTTAGTTTGACCGCCTAAATCGCATTGATACGCCGTGCCTGATAGATGCCTTCAAATCCATTTTGCCTTCGGGCAAAAGCTTCTAAAGAAAGATAGATACTCTTGTCCCATGTCTTGGAAGCTGCCCGCAGACGTTTTCAGCTGATCCTGATCAAGCCGTCGCATTATGACGATGATGGCTACGTCATCCGCTGGTGGCGGGCGATGATTCCCTCCAATTCGCTCGCGGCACTCTATGGCATCGCCGCTGAATGCGCCGAGCGCAAGGTGCTCGGAGACGATACGGCGATCGACATCACCGTGATCGACGAGACCAATACGCGGATCGATTTTGCCGGCCTGCTGGCGCAGTTCAAGCGTCACGATAATTTCGGCATGATCGCGCTTGTCGGCGTCCAGACCAACCAATATCCGCGCGCCCTTGATATCGCCCGGCCCTTCCGCGATGCCGGCCTGCCGGTTTCCATCGGCGGCTTCCATGTTTCCGGCTGCCTGTCGATGCTGGATGGCAAGGCGGTCGGGCTCGATGCCTGCCGTGACATGGGCATCTCGATGTTTGCCGGCGAGGCCGAGGGCCGGCTCGACATGGTGCTGCGCGACGCCGCCGCCGGCGAGCTGAAGCCGCTCTACAATTTCATGAACGACCTTCCCGGCATCGGCGGCACACCGGTTCCCTTCCTGCCGAAGGACAATATCCAGCGCACGCTCGGGCTCAGCACCAGCTTCGATGCCGGACGCGGCTGTCCCTATCAGTGCTCGTTCTGCACCATCATCAACGTACAGGGACGCAAGTCGCGCTTCCGCTCGGCCGACGACGTCGAAAAGCTGGTGCGGATGAACTGGGCGCAGGGCATCCACAAATTCTTCATCACCGACGACAATTTCGCCCGCAACAAGGATTGGGAAGCGATCTTCGACCGGTTGATCGAGCTCAAGGAGCGCGACGGCATTCCGCTCGGCCTGATGATCCAGGTCGACACGCTTTGCCACAAGATCCCGAATTTCATCGAGAAATCCCGGCGCGCCGGCGTCACGCGTGTCTTCATCGGCCTCGAAAACGTCAATCCAGACAATCTGACCGCCGCCAAGAAGAACCAGAACAAGATCACCGAATACCGCAAGATGCTGCTCGCCTGGAAGGCGCAGGGCATCATGACGCTTGCCGGTTATATCCTGGGATTCCCCGCCGATACGCCGGAATCGATCCGCCGCGACATTACGATCATCCAGGAAGAGCTGCCGCTCGACGTCATCGAATTCTTCATCCTGACGCCGTTGCCGGGCTCCGAGGACCATCAGGTCCTATGGAAGAAGGGCGTCGAGATGGATGCCGATCTCAACATCTACGATGTCGAGCATGTCTGCACCGCGCATCCCAAGATGAGCAAGCAGCAGTGGGAAGACATCTACCACGAGGCCTGGTCGCTCTATTATTCGCCTGATCATATGAAGACGCTGCTGCGCCGCGCCGTGGCAACCGGAGTCCCGCTTGCAAGGCTCGTCAAGGTTCTCGTCTCCTTCGCGACCACCGTGCCGCTGGAAAACGTGCATCCACTGCAAAGCGGCCTGCTGCGCCTGAAGACGCCGTCGGAGCGTCGCCCGGACCTGCCGCGCGAAAATCCGCTGGTGTTCTGGCCGCGCTTCGCCTGGGAAACCTTCCGCAAACATGCCTCGCTCGCCGGCACGATCATTGGCCTGACGATTTCGGCATTCCTGATTTCAAGGGATGCCAAGTCGAAGACCTATATGGATCAGGCCCTGACGCCTGTCGCCGACGACGAAGAGGAAACGCTCCACCTCTTCACCCAGACCGCCGGCGGCGCCGCAGCCGTCAACCATGTCAGGAAAGTCGCGCAACTGACAGCGCATTGAGCGCTAAATCTTAACGGCGGCCGACGCCCAGTCGGCCGCACCAAACCCCAAATCAAGTTTGACAACGCGCTTTGAAGCGCTCGGACTTTGGAGGCCGTTTAAGCGAGCTGGATGATCCGGCTCGTCTCGGCCACTTGCAGCGTGTCGACGAATTCGACGATCTTGACCGGTTTCCCATCCCGGAAATGGATCTTGTCGACGAATTCCGTATGGAAGCTCACACCCGATGGGATGTGCCTGACCTCGCCTTCGCGGTGGGCAAAGACCATGTGCTCATCTTCGTCGACATAGATGCCTGATGTCTTGATATTCGATAGATCCCATACCGTAATGAGCTGCGTTATCGCTTGGCGGAAAGCATGCCCGCTTGCTTCAGTCGAAAAGGGCGCCAGCCGTGTATTACCGGCCATGCGAAAGGTGCACCCCTCGCCGATCAGCGCCAGCGTGCCCTCGATATCGCCGCGGTCACGCACAGCATAGATTTCCTCCACAAGCTTCTTCATGTCATGCTTTGCAGTCATCTTCAGGTCCTCCCCACCATCAGCGAAATCTGCATCGAATTATACTTTATTGCAACTCTTTGTTGTTCCGGATGAATAGGCACAATGGAGTAGGCGGCGAGAATGAAACTGCCCCAGATAATAGAAAAAGGCCCCGCACGATGGCGAGGCCTTCCAAACTTCTGAACTGAAAAGCGATTATTCGGCGCTTTCGTCAGCCGCCTTCTTCTTCGGAGCAGCCTTCTTCTTCGGTGCGGCTTCTTCGCCTTCACCGGCCTCAGCTGCTTCGGCCTTGGCGGCAGCCTTCTTCTTCGGCGCGGCCTTCTTGGTCTCGGCCTTAGCCTCGCCTTCTTCCTCGGCGAGCAGTTCTTCCTTCGTCACCTTCTTGTCGGTAACGTCGATTTCGGTGAGCAGGTGATCGATGACCTTTTCTTCGAAGATCGGCGCGCGGATCGAAGCGGCGGCACCCGGCTGGCTGCGGAAGAATTCGAGGATCTGCTTTTCCTGGCCCGGATACTGACGCAGCTGATCGTAGATGGCGCGCTGCATTTCGTCTTCGCTGACTTCGACGCCTGCCTTTTCGCCGATTTCGGAGAGAACGAGGCCGAGGCGGACGCGACGCTCGGCGAGCGTCTTGTATTCCTCACGTGCCTTTTCTTCGGTCGTGTCTTCGTCCTCGAAGGTCTTGCCGGACTGGGCGAGGTCGTTGTTCACCTGGCTCCAGATGCCGTTATATTCGGCGTCGACGAGCGAATTCGGGGTCTCGAACTTGTACATCTCATCGAGCTGGTCGAGAATCTGACGCTTCAGCTTCTGGCGGGTCAGCGAGCCGTACTGCGATTCGATCTGGCCACGAACGATTTCCTTCAGGCGGTCGGCGGATTCGATGCCGAGCTTGGAGGCGAGTTCGTCGTTGATCTCGACAGCGCCGGGGGCTGCGACATCCTTGACGGTGACATCAAAGGTCGCTTCCTTGCCGGCGAGGTTCTTGGCCGGATAGTCGGCCGGGAAGGTCACGGTGATGGTCTTCTCGTCGCCAGCCTTGACGCCGACGAGCTGGTCTTCGAAGCCAGGAATGAAGCGGCCGGAGCCGAGCACCAGTTCGGCGCCCTGGTCGGTGCCGCCTTCGAAGGCTTCGCCGTCGACCTTGCCGACGTAATCCATGGTGATGCGGTCGCCGTTGGCGGCTTTGCCGGTCTTGGTCTCGTAGGCGCGAGCGCTTTCGGCGACCTTCAGGACCTGCTCGTTGACTTCGTCGTCCGAGATGTCGATGACTTCGCGCGTGACCTTGATGCCCTTGACCGACTTCAGTTCGATCGGCGGCAGCACTTCATAGGAGAGCGTGAATTCGAAATCCTGCTGGGCGGCGAGGATCTTGTCGGCTTCGTCCTTGTCTTCCGTCATGGCGATTTCCGGCTGCGTGGCCGACTTTTCGCCGCGGCTGGACAGGATGGCGGCCGGCTGCTCGCGGACGATCTCGTTGACGAGGTCGGCCATGATCGACTTGCCATAGACCTTCTTCAGGTGAGCAGCGGGGACCTTGCCCGGACGGAAGCCGTTGATGCGAACCTTGTCCTTCACATCGGCAAGACGCTCATTCATCTTGTCTTCCATGTCCTTGGCCGGGATAACGACCTTGATTTCGCGCTTCAGCCCTTCAGCGAGCGTTTCGATAACCTGCATGTCTTCCTACCTTCATGTCGTGGCGGCCGTGCCCAGACGCCGTTCGTTTCAATGAGCACGACGCCGGCAGCGTGCCGCGCGTGGCTTTTCCAATTCCATATCATTCCGCCCAAAGCGGAACGGCACTCGCGGGCTATTCGGGACAACTTTCAATTGTTCTGGAACAACCGATTCTCAGTCTCCCGCCTGCAAACAGCTTGGTGCGGGTAGAGAGACTTGAACTCCCACGCCTTGCGGCACCAGAACCTAAATCTGGCGTGTCTACCAATTTCACCATACCCGCGTTCACAAAACCGCATGCCTATGCCTGCGCATGAGGCCTTCCGGAGCGCGGCGTCTCTATATCACCCGATTTGGCCGAGGCAAAGGAAAAATGAACGGTCAATGACGGCGATCTGCGCTTCAGAAGCCGCCCTGCCAAGAAGTGCCGCCGGATCAGTAAAGCGGCTCGTCGTAAACCGGCTTGCCGTCAACGAGAAGGCTGCGAATCTGCGGGCTTCCATCAGGCGAAACCCGCACTGATATAGCGACATTGCCGTCATTGCGGGCCTCCTCGATCGGCTTGCCCTCGCCTTCCGGAACGTAATAGCGCTCGATGCCGTATTCGACACGGATGCTGTCGCCCGCGGCAAGTCCGCCGCTGTAGAATGGCTGGCTGCGCAGGATCACGGTCTCCGGCTGCGGCGACAGTTCATGAAAGGACGATTCGATCACCGTCCAGAAACCGTCCTCCTGCTTCTTCAACCGAACCCATAATACGCGTTCGCCGGGCTCGGCCGGAATGCCACCGGAAACCGTCTGCACCGGCACCGAAGAAATGTCGTAGTTCAAGACGACGTAATCGCCGCGCAGGAAATCGCGCGGGTCGACGGGCGCCGTCTTCAGCAGCACCTCGGCGCCATTGCTGAGGATAGACGCCCGGCTCTGGATGATCGTGCCGAGGATAAGGGTCTGCAGACCGGCGACGATGATCGCCGAAAAGAGATAACCCCTACCTGATTGCAGCCTTGCCATGAACGAGCTCATGCGCGCTCCCCCTGTCCATTCGCCGACTGTGCATTCGCCGAAAAACGCCGCTCGAGACGGATGACGATCCACGCGACAAGTGCCACCACGAGACCGGAGAACAGGAAGAGGCTCGACGTACCGAGGATCGAGCCGACGGTGACGGAGGCAAGATACAGCATCTCGGCGGCAAAGGTGGTGTAGGCGAGATAACGCACCGCGCCGTTATTCCTGCCATGCAGGGCGATTGCCAGCACGGAAGCGGCAAGCGTCGCCACGCCAAGCACCACCAGCCGCCAGCCGTCCTCGATCTCGATATGCAGCAGCAGGAAGCCGATCGCGGCGACAAGGAAGCTGTAGAAGGCCGGGGCCGCACCGGCGCTCCTGACCAGGGAGGCGATCCGCGGGAGCGGCAACGCCGTCAGGACGAAGGCCACCATGCCGCCGATCGCGAAGGCGAGCGCCACGGCGATCTCCTCATAGAGAGTATAGAGCCAGGCGAGCCAGCCGATCAAAAGCAGATAGGCCAGATGGCGGGCCCGCTCGGCGCCGGTATACCGCACCAGGGCGATTGTGATCGCCGCCATGATGGGCGCCATCCAGGGATCGAAGCCTATCCAATGCGTGTCGTTATTCTGCAGGTAGACGGCGAACGACGCCCAGGAGAGGAAGCCGGCGACGATGGTCACGGCGCCCGAACGGAACAGGATTGCCGAGATCGTCGCGATGGCGAACCAGAGATACATCACCGTCTGCTCGTCGCCGGAGAGATGATACATCTGCCCGACAAGTGAGATGGCGCCGCCGAAACTCATCGCGCCGATGACCAGCAAGCCGCTTGCGGCCGCTGTCGAACCGCGGGCAAGCATCCGGGCGGCGGCGATGTGCACCACCCAGATCAGCGCGAGGATGCCGCCGACGCGGACAAGGCGCGGGATGGCCTCCCAGTTGGAGGCGACGACCAGCAGGATGGCAGCGGCAAGCAGCACCGCCGCCAGCGCCATCAGCACCCTGCCGAGGCTGAAACTTGCCGGGCGGCTGTCATATTCGGCGAGAAGTGCGCTTGCCGTTTCCTGACCGAGCAGGCCCTTGCCCACCCAGAGGGAGAGATCCCGCTCCAATCTGCCGCGATACATGCTCCACCCCTTATTTCCGCGACGCCGACTGCGGCACTGCGGCTCTCGCCGTTATAGACGCAGCAGAGGTGTTCGCAAACGCTCCTGCGGCAAATATACAAGTTCCTCATTGGTCTAACTTGTATCGAGTGTTAACCGGCCGCTAACGTCAGAAGCGCTAATATAGACATATGAACGGAGAGGCATGCGCATTACGCATACCACTCATGAATTTATTGCACTGCAAAATAATCATTAGTCATACTATTTGTTTGAGGTATCGAAGCACGGGGATGGCGCCCCGGCCCGGCATCAGCCGGACGCCCGCGGATGCTTGTCCGTGACGAGATTCGCAGCTGCGCACTCCTCCTCCCAGCGCGCTGCGATAGGCTGGCAACACTCCTCCTCCCAGTTGCCAGTCACCATAACACGCCCGCCGGATCCTCCCCCGGCGGGCGTTTTTGTTGAGCGACAGCCCGATTAAAGCATTGACGGTCCGGGGCTTTCCCTCGCATGGCGCCGTCGCGCCACATTATCGCCACACCGCCCCACCGAGCCTGCAGACAAATGGGCGGCTTCCAATTTGAAGCGAAACACTTCTTTGCTCCGGCTGGGCGGGCGGCTTCACCGGAGAGCGCGGCGTTTTTCGACAACGGCACGCCATTGGTCGCTCTCAACCGGATTGCTTCCCCAAGAGTCATTCTGCCTATTCGTTGACCAAAAAACGGTAAGTCTGCGTCAAATACCCCTGGAGCATTGCGTATGCCGCATAGGTGATTTGAAAACTTGGCTGTTTTAGTCTTTTGCGCCGCAACATATATTCCAGTCATCAAATAGAGGTCAGCGCCGATCGGTGGCTGCTGGCAGATGAAACCCTCGGAAAGGGGCTTAACATGAACTTCTCTCGCTCTTTCAATAACTGGCGCAAGTATCGTCAGACCGTCACGGAACTTGGCCGCATGACCAACCGCGAATTGCATGATCTCGGCATCGACCGTTCGGATATCCATCGCGTTGCCCGTGAGGCTTCTGCCCGCTAATTCCAGGCGATCGCGGCTCCTCCCAAGCGCGATTGTTCTCGATTGAAACGCCCGCTGTACCCACAGCGGGCGTTTTCTTTTGTCTGCATGCGGCTGGCACCGCGGTTGCATGTTTTTCCGCTTCTTTAGCCCGCTCAAAAAATATTCACCGCCCAATTTACGAGCATCACATTGCACAATTGCATGGCAGACGCCTTTTATTTGCACTGCACAATAGGACCGATATCGCCTATATAAACACCAACCGCAGAGAGACAGGCGATCCCGCCGTCCCGCGGACATAGGAAGAAAACGATGAACCCGATCCGCATTGCAAAAAGCTGGCTCAGCTACCGCCGTACGCTCAACGAACTCGGCGGCCTTTCCAACCAGACCCTGTCCGATATCGGCGTCAGCCGCTACGACATCCGCAATATCGCATCCCGCTCGTTCCGTTAATAACGGGCACGATGCTTCCAAGACGGCGCCATCAGGCGCCGTTTTTGATTCCGGGGTGTTGGATCGCACCTGCCGACATGATATCAGCCCGGGATGAACACGACCTCCTCCTATTCCCCCATCCACGTCGTCGGCGGCGGGCTTGCCGGTTCGGAAGCCGCCTGGCAGATCGCCAGTTCCGGCATTCCCGTCATCCTGCATGAAATGCGCGGCGTACGCGGCACCGATGCGCACAAGACCGACGGCCTGGCCGAACTCGTCTGCTCCAACTCCTTCCGCTCCGACGATGCGACTAGCAATGCCGTCGGCGTCATCCATGCCGAAATGCGCATGGCGGGCTCGCTGATCATGGCCGCTGCCGATCGATGCCAGGTGCCGGCCGGCGGCGCACTCGCCGTCGATCGCGATGGCTTCTCTGAGGCCGTGACCAAGGCAATCCACGAGCACCCGCTCATCACGGTCGTGCGGGAAGAGATCACCGGCCTGCCGCCCCGCGACTGGGATCTCGCCATCGTCGCCACCGGACCGCTGACGGCGCCGTCGCTCGCAAACGCTATCCAGGCGGAAACGGGCGAGGATTCGCTCGCCTTCTTCGACGCCATCGCGCCGATCGTCTACCGCGAGAGCATCGACATGGATATCTGCTGGTATCAGTCGCGCTACGACAAGGTCGGTCCCGGCGGCACCGGCAAGGATTACATCAACTGTCCGATGGACGAGGCGCAGTACAATGCCTTCGTCGACGCGCTGGTATCAGGCGACACGGTCGGTTTCAAGGAATGGGAAGGCACGCCCTATTTCGACGGCTGTCTGCCGATCGAAGTGATGGCCGAACGCGGCCGCGAGACGCTGCGCCACGGGCCGATGAAGCCGATGGGGCTGACGAACGCGCATAATCCGACGGTCAAGGCCTATGCCGTCGTGCAGCTGCGGCAGGACAATGCGCTCGGCACGCTCTACAATATGGTCGGTTTTCAGACGAAACTGAAATATGGCGCACAGGCGGACATCTTCCGGATGATCCCGGGTCTGCAAAATGCAGAATTTGCCCGTCTCGGCGGCCTGCACCGCAACACCTATATGAACTCCCCCACCCTGCTCGACCCGTCGCTGACGCTGAAATCGCGGCCCGGCCTGCGCTTTGCCGGTCAGATCACCGGTTGCGAGGGTTATGTCGAAAGCGCCAGCGTCGGGCTGCTGGCCGGGCGTTTCGCCGCCGCCGAACGCAAGGGCGAAGCGATCTCGCTGCCGCCGGCGACGACGGCGCTCGGCTCGCTGCTCGGCCATATCACCGGTGGTCATATCGTCACCGACGAGGAGCCGGGTAAACGATCGTTCCAGCCGATGAACATCAATTTCGGGCTGTTTCCGGAGCTCCAACCCGGTTCGATCGTAAAACCCGAAGGCGTCAAGCGTTTCCGCGGCAAGGACAAGACGATCATGAAGCGGCAACTGATCGCGCGCCGCGCGCTGGCAGACTGCGCCGCCTGGCTTGGCCAGAGTCTGACGCTTGCCGAGAGCGCCTGACCGGCGCTTCTACTGCTTGTTCGCCGCCGGCAGATTGCCGGATGGCAGGTCCTTATCCGGCTCGGCAATATAATTGCCGAGCAGCCAGAGCGACACTTCGGAAGCCTCCTTGGCGGAAGCGAATTCAAAATCACCATTGTGATGGGGCGCATCGAGGAAGTCGACCATCAGTCCCCTGCCCGTTTCCGAACCGACGACACGCACGCGGCCCGGCTCGATCAGATGGCAGGCGAAGTGGCGCGACATGTTGCGCATGAAGCCCGCCTTGTTATCGTGCAGGCGTACGAAGATTGCCTGGCCGTTTTCCGTCGCCTGCAACTGGCGGATCGCCTCGGTCGGAAAGGCGCGGCCGAACTCGATGATGGCGAGGCCCGTGTCATGCAGGCCATCTTCCTTGTTCTGCGCGGCCATGCGTGTGGCCACAAAAGCAAAGAAAACAACGATGGCGAAAAGAACGCACCAGACGATAATGCCCACGCCGAGTCTCCGATCAAAGGGTAGCGGTGGAAGTGTTGTACCGCGCGAGACTTGCGCGAATTTGACCGATGTCAGATTTTCCGGCGTGCCGCAGCCAGCCCCATCCGCAGCTGGCGGCGCCATTGCGGCGGCTGCAGCGGATGGTCGAACAGCGAGGCGCCGCGTTTTTGCGCCTTGACGAGCACCGGTTCGGCGAGCACCGTCGGCAGGAAGGCTGGAAACACGGCTGCCGCAATCGGCCCTGCCGCTCTCGCCTTCGCCAGATGTTCGCGACCAAGACCGGCAAAAGCCTCGATGGCGGCGGAGATGCGCGCCCTGTCGTCGCCGGCAAGGAAGGTATCGCGGTCGAGACCGGTTGCCGACAGGATCTGCAGCGGAATATAGACCTGGCCGCGGCGGCGATGCAGCGGCATCAGCAGCAATAGCCCGGCGACGGCCTGGGCAACGCCGGCATGGCCGGCAGCGTCGGCCGATCGTGCGGCCTCCTCAGGCGAAAGCACGAGGCTTGCCAGCTGGATCAGGGCGGATGCCGTCTCGCCGGCGTAACCTTCAAGCGAGAGACGGGTCTCCATCGGATCGTCATAGAGATCGAAAGTGCGGGCCTCGATCATGTCGATCAGCGTCTTGCGCGGCAGACGGTGCGTTTCGATCGCGGCCAGAAGTGCAGAGGCGACGGGATTGGCCGCCGTCGAGCCATGTGCGCTGCCTTCCAGCAGATCGTGCCAATATTGCAGCCTGACTTCGCCAGGCAACGGCTCGTGCACGAGATCGCGGACGCGGGCAAGCTCGGCATTAAAGACATAGAGAGCTGCAAGCGCGCCGCGCTTTTCCTCCTGCGACAGCAGACAGGCGAGATAGCGGTCGCGATCGCTGTCACGCAGCATCGCCAGGCAGATCTCCTGGTTCGTCGTACTATTCGCTTCCGTCATCGTCAGACCGCGATCAATGCCGCGGCGACGGCGCGCTGCTCCGAGAGCATGATATTGAAGGTGCGCACCGCAGCCCCGGTGCTCATCGGATCGGAGGAGATGCCGCGCGATTTCAGCGCCAGCTTCAATTCCTCGGGCAGACGGCGAAGCTCGGTTCCGGTGCCGACGAGCAAAACTTCGATATCACTAGCCTCATCCAGCACACGGCGGAAATTTTCCGGCGACAGCGGTTTCGACATATCCATGTCCCAGCCATGAATGCCGGAAGGCAGGCAAAGGATCGAGCCGCGATGCGACATGTCGGCAAAACGGAAACCGCCATTGCCGTAAGTGTCGATCGGGGCGCGCCCGGGGAAATGCGCAGCGCGGATTTCTATGCCTTTTGCCATGTTTTCAAACCACCGTGCCGGATTTTACACCAGCATCCGTCTTGTTGCTCTCTTCCCCGTCGGGAGCCTCCGGCCGCAGCCGGAAGACGATCAATACAGGAGCGGCGATATAGATCGAAGAGAAAGTGCCGAGAGCGACGCCGAAGAGCATCGTAAAGGTGAAGGAGCGGATGACGTCGCCCCCGAAGAGATAGAGTGCGAGCAAGGCGAGCAGCGTCGTCGCCGCGGTCAGAACGGTGCGCGACAGCGTCTGGTTGATCGAGGCATCGATCAGGATCGGCAGCGGCATCTTCTTGTATCGCTTGAGATTCTCGCGCATGCGGTCATAGACCACGACCGTGTCGTTCAGGGAATAACCGACGATGGTCAGGACCGCGGCGATGCTCGTCAGATTGAACTCGATGCCGGTGAGGACGAAAAGACCGAGCATGATGATGACGTCGTGCAGCGTTGCGACGATGGCGCCGACTGCGAACTGCCATTCGAAGCGGATCCAGATGTAGATCAGGATCGCCGCCAGCGCTGCCAGCACGCCGAGCGTCGCCATCATCGTCAATTCGCCCGAGATGGCGGGGCCGACGACCTCGACTCGGCGGAAATCATAATCCTCCTGGAGCTCGCCGCGCACCAGCGTCGCCGCCGACTGTTCGGCATTCTCGCCGCCGCCCTGGGAAGCGATGCGGATCCGCGCGTTCGCCGGGCCGCCGGTACGCTCGACACTGATATCGCCAAGATTGAGATCATTCAGACGCGAGCTGAGATCGGCGATGTCGGCATTGCCCTGCTTCGCCGTTACCTCGATCAGCGAGCCGCCGGTGAAATCGATGCCGAGATGCAGACCGACGGTGGCAAAAGCGGCCATGGCGATCAGCGAAATAACCGCCGAGGCCGTGAAGACATAACGGCGGATCCCCATGAAACGAATATTGGCATGCTCGAAAAGATGGGTCAGGACACTCTTCGGCAGATGCCGGGGATGGCGCCGTCTCAGCCAGGCGCCGACGATCGAGCGCGTCAGCGTGAAAGCCGTGAAGACGGTCGTCAGGATGCCGACCGCCAGCGTCACCGCGAAACCGCGGATGGTTTCGCTGCCGAGGAAGAAGAGGATAATGGCGGCGATGAAGATCGTGACATTCGCGTCGACGATCGTTGCGAATGCGCGCGAGAAACCCCGGCCGACGGCCTCCGCAAAGGAATGGGTGGTTTTCTCTTCTTCCCGGATGCGCTCGTAGATCAGCACGTTCGAGTCGACGGCCATGCCGACGATGAGCACGATGCCGGCAATGCCCGGCAAGGTGAGCGTCGCGCCGGCAAGGCTGAGCACCGCGACGATGAGGATCAGGTTGAAGAAGAGCGAGACGACGGCGATGACGCCGAGAATACGGTAAAGCGCGATCATCAGCGCTGCGACGAGCACAACGGCGACGAGGCCGGCAATAAGGCCGCTGAAGATGGAATCGGCGCCGAATGTGGGGCTGACGCTACGCTCCTCAACGCTCGTCAGCGTCGCCGGCAAGGCGCCGCCGCGCAGCATGATGGCAAGGTCGCGGACGCCATCCTCGGAGAAGTTTGCCGAAATCCGGCCCTCACCGCCGGTGATCGCCGCATCGATGACCGGTGACGACATTACCTGGTCATCGAAAACGATGGCAAGGTGCTTGCCGATATTCTGCCCGGTCGCCTGCGCCAGCCGCTGCGTGCCCTCGGCGTCGAGACGGTAGGTGATCGAGGTATCCTGCGTCTGCGGGTCGACGACAGGCTCGATATCGACCATGTTGCTGCCGGTGACGAAGGCGGTGCGGTCGACGAGATAAGGTACCGGCGGATCGTCCAGCGAATAGAGCACCTGCGATGTGGCCGGCCAACGGCCGTTCAGCGCTTCCTGCCCCGACATGCTTTCATCGATCAGATGAAAGGAAAGCTTGGCCGGCTGGTTCAGGATGTTTTTCAGCCGCTCCGCATCGAGCGAGCCCAGCACCTGGACGACAATTCGATCGGCGCCATCGGGGCGAACGAGGAAATTGTCATAGCCGAATCCGGCGATGCGGCGGCCTACGATATCGAGCGACCGGGTCCGGGCCGAGGCGACGTCGGCGGTAATGCCGGCGTCGGAAATCTGCAGCGAAAGTTGCCCCTCCCCGCCCTGCTGCAGCGCGATCTCTGGTCCTGAACGTCCCGCAGCCGTCGTCAAAGGCTTGAGGAGATCGACCGCCGCCTGTGTCTGGGCCGGATCGGTGATCCGGACGGTGACGGTCTGGTCATTGCCGGTCAGCCCGGTGTAGCGGATGCCGGCGCCGCGCAGCGCGTTGCGCACATTGGCGACCGCCTGCTCCAGGCGGTCCTTGACGATATCGGAACGCTCGACCTTCAGAACGATATGCGAACCGCCCTGCAGGTCGAGGCCGAGCGTCATGCGGTCGTGGCGCAACCAGTCCGGCAGAGAGGAACGCTGCGCCTCGGTCAGCAAATTGGGCGCAGCGATGACGATGGCCGCAAACGCGACCAGCCAAATCAGAAGTGTTTTCCAGCGGGAAAAATGCAACATTCTCTCGACGATCTTCCGATCCGGCGGTCCTGCCGTTATCGCTTGTTACGCTGCGTCGGCCTTGACTGGTTCACCCTTGACGCGGACGTCCGAAATGCCGCTGCGGACGATACGCACGCGAACGCCTTCAGCGATCTCGACTTCAACTTCCTTGTCGTCGATGACCTTGGTGACCTTACCGACGAGACCGCCACCGGTGACGACCTGGTCGCCGCGACGGATCGCCTTCAGGGTCTCCTCACGCTTTTTTGCCTGTGCGCGCTGCGGACGGATCAGCAGGAAGTACCAGACGACCATCAGCGGCACGAACAGGATGATCATTTCGAAACCGGAGCCGCCGAATCCCGTTGCGGTATCGGTCGCGCTCTGGGCGAATGCCGGGGTGATGAACATGCTAAACTCCTCAGGCTTGGGCGGCGGAACTCCGCCTCTCTTTTCAGGTTGCCGGACTATAGTTACCGCTTCGATGAATGCAACAGAAACAGCCGGAAACAGTACCGATTCCGCTGCCTCATAACCTTTCCGCCGTCAAAACGCCATGGTACCCGGCATCCAAAGATCAAAGCAGATTGCCGCAGTGAGAAATCAGGAGGCCACCGATGACCGAGGAAATCAACACAGCCCTGCTTGCCGAACTGAGACGGCTCGCAGACGCCGTCGAGCGTCTTGCCGGACCGGCGCCTACCCTCAACGACTGGGATGCCGCCGACTGTTTCGTCTGGGCACCATCGCGCCAGCATCTGCAGCCGGTCAAGCGACCGAACCGGGTGGCATTGAAGCTCATCCGCGGCGTCGATCACGTGCGCGACATCCTGCATGAGAATACGGTGCGTTTCGCCGACGGTTATGCCGCCAACAATGTGCTGCTCTGGGGCGCGCGCGGCATGGGCAAATCCTCGCTGGTCAAGGCCGTGCACGAGGATGTCAGGCGCGAAAGCGGCGTCTCGCTGAAGCTGGTCGAAGTCCATCGCGAGGATATCGCCAGCCTTCCCAACCTGCTCGACCTGTTGAAGGACACACCGCACCGCGTGATCGTCTTCTGCGACGATCTCTCTTTCGATCACGACGACACCGCCTACAAGTCGCTGAAGGCAGCGCTCGACGGCGGCGTCGAAGGACGACCGGACAATGTGCTCTTCTACGCCACCTCCAACCGGCGCCATCTTCTGCCGCGGCACATGATGGAAAACGAGCAGTCGACGGCGATCAATCCGTCGGAGGCGGTCGAGGAGAAGGTTTCGCTTTCCGACCGCTTCGGCCTCTGGCTCGGCTTCCATAAATGCAGCCAGGAGGATTATCTCGGCATGATCGACGGCTATGCCGATCACTTCAAGCTCGGGCTCGACCGCAGCAAGATGCATGCGGAGGCGCTGGAATGGGCGACGACCCGCGGCGCGCGCTCCGGCCGTGTCGCCTGGCAGTATATCCAGGATCTGGCCGGGCGCATGCGCGTTCACATCGACAGAGCCTAAATCGCCTAGCATCAGGCGCAGTTCGGACGACATGCCAAAAAACAAAAGCCCGGCGGGTGGCCGGGCTTTTGCGCTTCCTGGTACGCTGTACCTATTCCAGGAAAGTCATCGGGTTGACCGGGGACGCGTCCTTGCGCACCTCGAAATGGACCTGCGGCTGCTTGACGTCGCCGCTCATTCCGGAGACCGCGACGGTCTGGCCGCGCTGGATCTTCTGGCCGCGAGTGACGCTCAGCGTATCGGCGTTGCCGTAGACGGTGACGGTGCCGTCGTCGTGACGGACGAGAACCGTGTTGCCGAGTTCCTTCAGGCCGTTGCCGGCATAGATGACGACGCCGTTTTCGGCAGCCTTGATCGGCGTGCCCTGCGGTACCGAAATATCGATGCCGTCATTGCGGTTGCCGTTGACGTTGGCGCCGTATGAAGCAATGACCTGGCCGCGCACCGGCCAGCGATATTTGCCGATGCCGGTCGATTCCGGCGCGTCGGAGCTGACGTCCGACTTCTTCTCGACATCGTCGACGGTCTGGGTGGCAGCCGGCGCCTTGTAGGGCGCGGGCTGAACGGAAGCCGTCTGCTGGGCGGCAGCCGGCTGGGTCGGCTTCGGATCGACCTTCTCGGCCGGGATCGAGGCGGTCTTGATGTTGTCGGCGGTGCCGTTCGGGATCTTCAGGGCTTGACCGACGCGCAGCGAGCTAGCCGAAAGACTATTGGCGACCTTGAGATCGTCGACATTGGTACCGGTCGCCTTGGCGATCTTTGCCAGCGAATCGCCTTGCTTGACGACATAGGTGCCGGCGGGCGCTTTCGGATCCTTGCCGGCGCCGACCGGAAGCTTGCCGGTGACATCGGCGTTCGCCATGGTCTTGTCGCGGGCGGAATTGGCGCCTGGAACGACAGCGACATTCTGCTCCGGCGCCTTGACCGGCTCCGGCAGCTTGCCGGGCTTGGAGAGATCGGCCGTCTGCGATGCCGCCTTGGCGGCATTGCCGCCGTTGAAGGTCGGGATCAGGATCGCCTGGCCGGGTTGGGCGGCAGATGCGGTCTTCAGATTGTTGACGCGAAGGATTTCCTTTTCCGGAACACCGAAGCGCCTGGAGAGCGTGGCAATGTTTTCACCCGGACGCAGCGTCACCGAAGGGGCATTGGTTGCGGACCAGCCGGAAACCCTCGGCGTCGTGCCTGTCGTCAAAGAATCGGGCGTCACCTTGGGTGCCGCCGGCGCCACCAACCGCGGCTTTTCAGCCTGCGGCGTAGCCGGGAAAGGCTGGGCGAGCGCAACTTCCTTTTCCCGCTGGCGGGATGGCGCCACAGCCGACGGTGCGGCAAGTTCTGTCCGCTGTACCGAGACCGGCGCGGAAGCCAGACGCGCGCTCGAGCTCGACGCGCGGATCGGATCGTAACTTGGGCGGGCGGGATAAGGCTGATTCAGCGCGTCATTGCCGCCGCCATAGCCCTGCTGGCTCGCAACGGCCGAACCGCCGAGATCGGCACGCGGCACCGGATCACCCTGAGAACCGTTCATATTCCTGCGCGGAATGGAACTTGTGGTGATCTGATCCTGCCCTGAGGAGGAAAACAAGCCGCCAAACCGTGTCACATCGGAACTGCAGCCCGTTGCGGCACTTGCCAGCAGGCCAACAACCAGAAGATTACCGGCCGACTTCCCGAACTTTGGCGAAAGACTGAAACGCATGACTCGACCCACTGAGAACGCAACCATTTGTGAGTCTATTAAAACGCGTTAGTATTACCACGCGGTTAAGATGCTGGAATCAGTGCGATATTTTTGAGAAGTTGATAACCATAGGCTTAGGGGTAAAAAATCGCAGTGCGCAGAGCATGATGCCCAAAACTTCGA
Source organism: Rhizobium sp. BK591 (assembly GCF_014195045.1). NCBI lineage: Bacteria > Pseudomonadati > Pseudomonadota > Alphaproteobacteria > Hyphomicrobiales > Rhizobiaceae > Rhizobium > Rhizobium sp. BK591. The sequence goes on along the minus strand of NZ_JACIAZ010000003.1, from coordinate 630,867 downwards.
GCGCTTTTCTGATTGTGATGCATATTCAGATTTCAGGCCGATCCGGCCGAAAAACATTTATGCCTGCGGCAGCCAGGCCCTACAGCAGCGAGGCAAGCCGCGGAACGATCGGCAGATAGGGAGCTTCGAACAGTTCCTCGCGTTCGAAACGGCTGCCGGTTTTCGTCAGCCGCACCATGCGGCACTCGTTTTCTGAAATCATCAGTGGCGCGATCATCGAACCGCCGGAAACGAGCTGGTCGGTATAAAAGCGCGGCATGGCATTGAAGGCGGCCGTCACCAGGATGCGGTCGAAAGTTCCCTCTCCCTGCATGCCGGCGCTTCCGTCGGCATGGCGAACGATGACGCTGCGCAGACCAAGCGATTCCATGCGTCGCTGCGCTGCCGTGGTCAGCGTCTTGTAGCGGTCGATGGACAGAACACGCTCGGCCATGCGGCCCATGACGGCGGCGGTAAAGCCGCTGCCGGTGCCGATCTCCAGAACGCGCTGTCCTGGTTTGAGCTTCAGGTGATGCAGGATGCGGACGGCAAAATCGATGCCTTCGAGGAAGGAGCCGCATTCGATCGGTATCGTCCGGCTCGAATAGGCGTCGTCGGCGAATTGCGGCGGCACGAACAGTGACCGCTGCGTCTGCTCGACCGCCGTCAGCAGATCGAGGTCGGAGATGCCTTCGGCACGCAATCTGAGGACGAGCGCCGCAAAGCCCTCCTTCTCCGCCAGTTTAGCCGTCAAACTTGTGCTCCGTATCCCAAGGCCCGCGCCACGCGGTCCGTCACGGAATAATCGGTCAGATCAAGTTTCAAAGGCGTTACCGAGATCTTATTATGCTTCAAGGCGTGAATATCGGTGCCTTCGATGAAGGCGCCGGCGCGTTCGCCGAACTTCAGCCAGTAGTAGGGAAAGCCCCGGCCATCGGAGCGCGCGTCGACCTGCAGGTTGAAGGCGAGCTTGCCCTGCATGGTCACCTCCGCGCCATCGACCTCGTCGGGACGGCAGTTCGGGAAATTGAGATTGAGGAACGTGCCCTCCGGCAGGTCCAGCACCATCAGCTTTTCCAGGAGCGCTGGGGCATGCGTTTCGCAGACCTCCCACGGCACGATGCGCGCGCCGTCCTCATAGAGATAGGCCTGGCTCAGCGCGAAGGAGCGCACGCCCTGCATCGTGCCCTCGATGGCGCCGGCGATCGTGCCGGAATAGGTGACGTCGTCGGCAACGTTCGAACCTGAATTGACGCCTGACAGCACGAGATCCGGCTTGATGTCCATCACCTGCCGGATGCCCATGATGACGCAATCGGTCGGCGTGCCGCGCAGCGCGAAATGCTTGTCGGAAATCTTGCGCAGCCGCAACGGTTCAGACAGGCTCAGCGAATGGGCCAGGCCGCTCTGGTCGGTTTCGGGCGCAACGATCCAGACATCGTCGGACAGCGTGCGCGCGATCCGCTCCAGGGCGGCGAGCCCTTCGGCGTGAATGCCGTCGTCATTCGTAAGCAGGATGCGCATCGCCTCAGGCCGCCCGTTCGATCTTGGTCAATCCGCCCATATAGGGGAGCAAAACGTCCGGAATCGTGACGGAGCCGTCCTCGTTCAGATAATTTTCAAGGACAGCGATCAGGCAGCGACCGACGGCGGTGCCGGAACCGTTCAGCGTGTGGACGAACCTGTTGTTCTTGTCATCCTTGCCGCGGTAGCGCGCATTCATCCGCCGGCCCTGAAAATCACCGCAGACCGAGCAGGAGGAAATTTCGCGGAAGGCATTCTGTCCCGGCAGCCAGACTTCGAGGTCGTAAGTCTTGCGCGAACCGAAGCCCATGTCGCCGGTGCAAAGCGTCATGGTGCGGAAATGCAGGCCGAGGCGTTTCAGCACCTCCTCGGCGCAGGCGGTCATCCGTTCGTGCTCGGCAACGGCGCTCTCGGCGTCGGTGATCGAGACGAGTTCGCATTTCCAGAACTGGTGCTGGCGCAGCATGCCACGCGTATCGCGGCCGGCGGATCCCGCTTCCGAGCGGAAAGACGGCGTCAATGCGGTGAAGCGGAGCGGCAGCTTGTCCTGATCGAGGATTTCTTCGCGCACCAGATTGGTGAGCGTCACTTCGGCCGTCGGGATCAGCCAGCGGCCGTCCGTCGTCCTGAAGAGATCCTCGGCGAATTTCGGCAGTTGGGCAGTGCCATAGACGGCCTCGTCGCGCACCATCAGGGGCGAGCTGACTTCGGTATAGCCGTGCTCGCTGGTGTGGAGATCGATCATGAACTGGCCGAGCGCGCGCTCGAGCTTGGCGAGCGGCCCGGTCAGAACCGTGAAGCGCGAGCCGGAGAGCTTGGCGGCGCGCTCGAAATCCATATAGCCGAGCGCCTCGCCGATTTCGAAGTGCTCCTTCGGCGCATGGTTCCAACGCGGCTTTTCGCCGACGGTGCGGGTGACGACATTGTCATGCTCGTCCTTGCCGACCGGGACGTCGTCGAAGGGAATGTTCGGGATGCGCGAGAGCGCGTCGTTGAGTTCGGCCGTCAGCTGCCGGTCTTCTTCCTCGACCGCCGGCAGCAGGGTCTTCAGTTCGGCGACCTCGGCCTTCAACTTCTCGGCAAGCTCGCCGTTCTTCTGGGCCATCGCCGCGCCGATCTCCTTGGAGGCGATGTTGCGGCGGGACAGCAAATCCTGCGCCTTCTGCACGGCGGAGCGGCGCTTTTCATCGAGGGCGACGAGACTTTGGGCCAGAGGCTCCGCACCGCGCTTGGCAAGGGCGGCATCGAGCGCTTCGGGATTCTCACGGATCCATTTGATATCGAGCATCGTCGTTCCAGGTCGTTGCAACAGAAATGACCCGGCCAAAGCCTGACGGGCCTCGACCGGATGTTAAGCAGCGTTCACAAAGGGGATTGGGATCGCCGCTCAGACGCTGTCCGTCTTGGCAACGTCCGCGGATCCGGTGTCCTTTTCGACCGCCTGCCGGGCACGCTGGCGCTCCACGAGTCGCGCCGCATAGATGGAAATCTCGTAGAGAAGGATCGTCGGTATCGCAAGGCCGATCTGAGACATCGGGTCCGGCGGCGTCAGCACGGCAGCAACGACGAAGGCGAGGACGATGGCGAACTTGCGCTTTTCGGCAAGCCATTGCGACGTCAGCAGGCCAACACGGGCAAGCAGCGTGGTGACGACGGGAAGCTGGAAGACGAGGCCGAAGGAGAAGACCAGCGTCATGATGAGGCTCAGATATTCCGAGACCTTCGGCATCAGCGAAATCGCCACCTCGTCATGACCCGGCGCCTGCTGCATCGACAGGAAGAACCACATGACCATCGGCGTGAAGAAGAAATAGACGAGTGCCGCGCCCATCAGGAACAGGACCGGCGAGGCGATCAGGAACGGCAGGAAGGCCTGACGCTCGTTCTTGTAGAGGCCCGGCGCCACGAACTTGTAGACCTGGGCGGCAATGATCGGGAAAGCGACCACGAGACCGCCGAACATCGCCACCTTGACCTGGGTGAAGAAGAATTCCTGCGGCGCGGTGTAGATCAGCTGGGCCTTCTCGACGTCGAGATGCGCCCATTCCACGGCCGTCTTGTAAGGAATGACCAGATAGTTGAAGAGGTGCTTGGCAAAAAAGAAGCATATGATGAAGGCGACGAAAAACGCGCCGATCGACCACATCAGCCGCGTGCGCAGCTCCATCAGGTGCTCGATCAACGGCTGCGGCTTGTCTTCGATATCACCGCTCATGCCTCGTCCTTCTTCGTCTGCGCCGGCTTCTTCGGCGTTGCAGTCTTTTTGACTGCCGTCGTGCGCTTCGGTTTTTCCACGGGCACGGCAACGGCCGCCGCAGCATCGACCTTGTCGGTAGCCTTGAGGCGCGGCTTGCGCACGGGTTTCGGCTTGGCGGCAACCGTATCGGCCTGGACGATCGCTGCTGCGACGGGTTCAGGCTGCGCAGGCGCCGGCACCAGCGGCGGCGTTTCCGGCAGGCTCATCGACGGCGTCGGAGCCGAGACAGCAGCAGCCGGCACCTCGGTCTTGTTTTCCGTGACCACGGTCGACTTCTGCAGGTCGGCCTTGATCTCGTTGCCCATCTGGCGAAGCGGGTTCATCGCCTCGCGCAGGCTGTTGACCGGGTTGAGCTTCTGGGCGTCGCTGATCGTCTGGCGGACATCGTCAAGCTCGGCTTCGCGCAACGCTTCGTCGAACTGCGCACGAAATTCACCCGCGACCTTACGGGCGCGCTGCGTCATCTTGCCGAAAGCGCGCAGCATCGGCGGCAAATCCTTCGGACCGACCACCACGATCAGTACGACCGCAATGACCAAAAGCTCGGTCCAGCCAATATCGAACATGCAAGGCTCCTGGACGGGAAGCGCGGGGGCTGCGCTTTTTCCCGGACTTGGTTACTTCGTTTCGTCGGCCTTGTGATCGACGGTCTTTGCCGTATCCGGCGCGTCCTCGTCCGTCATGCCCTTCTTGAAGCTCTTGATGCCCTTGGCAACGTCGCCCATCAGTTCCGGAATCTTGCCGCGACCGAACAACAACAGCACGATGACCAGAACGATCAGCCAGTGCCACATGCTAAAAGAACCCATTACGCTAACTCCCTGTTTCTATGTTCCCACGATGTAAGGATTTCCGACACCGTTTCCAACATCAAGCCCTTTGAACTGCGCTTAATGTCACGGTATCGCCCTTTGTGACAAGCCATTGACCCGCCGAAAAGTGCTGGTTCTATTGTTTTCGCCATGCATGGCAAAAGCAAGACGCAAACCCCTCAATCTTCAGAGGTGCCGCGCGGCGCCAACAACCCCAATTCCTCGAGGTCCATCTGGGTGATCGGGTCTTCGTCCTCGGTCAGTTCGTCGTTCATCAACGGCGAGGGAATATTGAAATTCGCCGGAATGCGGCCCGACAGCAAGCCCGCTCCCTTCAACTCTTCGAGACCCGGCAAGTCACGCAGCTCTTCGAGACCGAAATGGTCGAGGAAATCGCGTGTCGTGCCCAATGTCACCGGCCGGCCCGGCGTGCGCCGGCGGCCGCGGAACCGCACCCAGCCGGCCTCCATCAACACGTCGAGCGTGCCGCGCGAGGTCTGGACGCCACGGATATCCTCGATCTCGGCGCGCGTCACCGGCTGGTGATAGGCAATGATCGCCAGCACTTCCAATGCTGCGCGCGAAAGCTTCTTCACCTCATTGTCATCACGGCGGATGATGAATGACAGGTCGGCGGCAGTGCGGAAGGCCCAGGCGCCCTCGACCTGGACCAGATTGACGCCCCGCGGCGCATACTGCTCCTTCAGGCGCAGCATGATGGCGCGCACGTCGGTCTTCTCAGGCAGGCGCTCGGCGAGGAAGCCTTCGGAGACCGGCTGCGACGAGGCGAAGACCAGCGCCTCGGCGATGCGCTCGGCCTCGATCTCGGCCTGCAGTTCGCGGCTCCTGTCGTCGAAATCGCCTTCGAAATCCTCTTCGCTCTTCGGATCGATCAAGCCGGCTGCTCCTGCTCCACCACCTGCAGCGTGGCATGTTTCGGACCGCGGCGCATGTATATCGGCTGAAAGGCGCCATCCTGACGGATTTCGAGCTTGCCCTCACGCACCAGCTCCAGCGAGGCGGCAAAGGCGCTGGCGATTGCCGTGACGCGTTCCTCGGGTGCTGCGAGATAACGCAGCAGGTAATGCTCCATCGCCGTCCAGTCACCGATCTCGCCGATCATCTGGGTCAACAGCTCGCGGGCATCGGTCAGCGACCAGACACTGCGCCGCTCGATCGTCACCTGGGTGACGGCATTGCGCTGCCGCAGCGCCGCATAGGCGGTCAGGAGATCGTAGAGGCTTGCCGCATAAGCGGATTGCTGACGGTCGGGAATATGCTCGGGGGCGCCACGCACGAAGATATCGCGGCCGAGACGGTTGCGATTGACGAGGCCCTCCGCCGCCCGGCGCATGGCTTCCAGGCGTTTCAGGCGGAAGGCGAGCGTTGCCGCCAGTTCCTCGCCCGAAGGACCGTCATCCTTGACCTGCTGGGGAATGAGCAACCGTGACTTGAGATAGGCAAGCCAGGCGGCCATGACGAGATAATCGGCGGCCAACTCGATGCGGATCCGCCGGGCGCTTTCGATGAAGAGCAGATATTGCTCGGCAAGCGCCAGCACCGAGATGCGCGACAGGTCGACCTTCTGGTTGCGGGCGAGATAGAGCAAGAGGTCGAGCGGGCCTTCGAAGCCGGCGACGTCAATCACCAGCGCTGGCTCGTGGCTGGCGCGCTCGGCACCGTTATCCTGCCACAGCTTGTCCATCGGCGTTGCCGCCTGCGGACGTTCCGTGCCCTTGACCGTGCTCACCTAGCTGCTCCCTTACGATCAGACCGTCGCAAACATCGCCTCGAATTCCACCCTCAATTCCGCTTCGTCGGACCTATCCGGCGCCGCGAAGCCTGCTTCCACCGCTTTTGCGCGGGCAAGCGAGATGCCGGCGAGCGGCGGAACATTTGCCACGACATCCCGCATCTCGTCCATATCGCCATTGCAATGCAGCACGATATCGCATCCGCCTGCAATGATATTCGCCGCGCGCTCACCGATCGTACCGGAAAGAGCGTTCATCGAGCTGTCGTCGGAGAGCAGCAGACCGGTAAAGCCGATATGCTGACGGATGATGCCGTCGATCACCTTGCGCGAGGTCGTCGCCGGATTGTCCGGGTCGATGGCAGTGAAGACGAGGTGACAGGTCATCGCCATCAACTCGTCCTTCATCGCGATAAAGGGCGGGAAATCGTGGGTCTCCAGCTCATCACGCGAGACGGTGACGACAGGCAGTTCCAGATGTGAATCCGCGAAACCGCGGCCGTGGCCGGGCATATGCTTCATCACAGGCAACAGGCCGCCGGCCTTCAGGCCTTCGGCAGCCGCCCGGCCCATGGCGATGACGGTGTCGGGATCGCCGCCATAGGCGCGGTCGCCGATGACGTTGCTGCTGCCCTCCACCGGCACGTCGAGCACCGGCAGGCAATCGACATCGATGCCGAGGCTCGAAAGGTCGAAGGCATGCAGCCGCGACATCAGCCATGCGGCCCGCAGGCCAAGCGCCGGGTCGCGGCGATAAAGATCGCCGAGCGCCTGGCCGGAAGGATAACGCGCCAGAATGGGCGGGCGGATGCGCTGGACGCGGCCGCCTTCCTGGTCGATCAGCACCGGCGCATGCCAGCCGACGCTTTCGCGCAGATCGGCGACGAGATCGGTGATCTGCCGGGCTTCGGAGATGTTGCGCCCGAAGAGGATGAAGCCCCAGGGCCGTTCGCCCCGGTAAAAGGCCTTTTCTTCGGATGTGAGGGCAAGGCCGCTGCAGCCAAGGATCATCGCTTTTGATTCGGTCATGTGAGAATCATAGACGGCGCCCTGCCAAATGCGAGCAAGGTCCAGCGCGATGCACAAAAAAGAGCGGCGGACCAATCCGGTCCGCCGCTTCCGATATCAATGAGCCTGATTCTTACTTGGAGATCAGGCAGCTTCCGCCCGCGGCGCGATACTGTTCGCAGAGCGCAGCCGCCTCGTCCTTGGAACCGGCCGGAATGCGAACACGGTAGAACGTGCCCTTGCCGGCGATATCGGCCCTGCGGATCTCATGGCTACGGCCGCCAAGCACGCCGGCGAATTTCTTCGACAGGTTGGCATAGGATTTGTTCGCCTCGTCTTCCGACGGCAGCGAGGCGATCTGGATGCCGTAGCCGCCGGCGGACGCAGCCTGCTGCGGCTTTGCGGCAACCGGTGCTGCGGCCGCGACCTCAGCCGTCGTCTGCTGTGCAGGCGGCCGGACATTGCCCTTCTCGGTCACGGTGCCGACGACGTTGACGGGCTGGTCGACCGGACGGGCGGTCGGGATCGGAGCGGTATCGGCAATCGCCGAGGTCTTGACCGGGCGCACCGGCGGCTCGACCGGGGCGGGATTTGCGGCCTGCGCGTCGGCGCTGCCTGCAAGCGGCGGCTCAGCCGGCGCGGTTTCAGCAGGTGCTGCAGAACGAGCATCGGCGGAAGCAACCTCGGCGCTTGCCGGGAAACTTGCGGCCGTTCCGGCGACCGGAGGCGCGGTCGGGGTCGATGGCGTCGTCTGGGCCGTCAACGGCGGCAGAGCCGACGGCGTCGGCTGGGCAGATTGCGCCGCCTGTGTCGGCTGGTCGGCGGGCGCCGGCTCCTCGCGGGCGACCAAGGTGCCGTCAGGCTTGACGATCATCGTGCGGACCTTGCGCGGCGAAACGGACGGCGCCTTGTCGGCATCGGTTGCAGAAGCGTTGTCGGCATTGTCCTGGTTCGGCAGCAGACGCGGATCCTGCGTCTCACCGACCGCGGTCGGCGTGACCTGATCACCGGCATTGGCGTTCTCGTCGTCCTCAGGCAGCGCTTCCGGTGTCAGCGTACGCTGGACGACATCGACGGGCGCTTCGTCGGAAGAAACGAGCGCCTTCTGCTTCGGCTCCTCGGCAGAACCCGCGACGCGGTCGTAGACAGCCTTGTCCTGGTTCGGCACCGTCTTGCCGCCCGGATTTTCCGGAACGACCTTGACCGGCTCCTTGTCGGCGGTGATCACGCGCGGCTCGCCGGTTGCAACAATGCCGAGCCCCTCGCCGTTCCAGACGGAGGAATAGACGCCATAACCGACGCCGGCAAAAACGACGAGAACGACAGCCCCGGCCAGCAGCCGGCGCATCGACCGGGCGCGGCTGAAATCAGCGGCCTGGCTTGCCGATTCGATACGGACTTCGGAGGTTTCACGGCGCTCGACCGGTTCGCGCACGCTGCGGCGGAAATCCTCCTCCAGCGCCCGTTCGAAATCATCGAGGCCATCGGCGATGGTGGGCTTGACCGGCTTTGCCGCGGCAGCAGCCGTATCCCGGACCGGCGCCGGGGTTTCCCGCGGTTTGGCCGGCTCAAAGAAGCTGGCGATCTCTGCGTCGAGATCGAAATCGAAATCCGCAGTTTTCGCGACCGGCGCAGGCTGCTCGACCGGCGGCAGCGCCGGCACATGCATATCGTCGACGGTCTCGGGACGATCCTCCGGATCGGAGATCATCGCCGGATCGAATGGCAAGTCTTCGGTGGATTCGGCGACAGGCGCCGCCCAGTTGAAAGCCGGCGCCGGAGCTGGCGCCTGCGGCTCAGGAACGGCGGCCGGAGCGGGCCGCACCGAGGCGGCGGCAGCCTGCTGGGGAGCAGGAGCTGGCGGCTCAGGCGCAAAAACGGGAGCCGGCCGCGGAGAGACGGCGGCGACCTGCTGCGGCGCAGGGGTTATCGGCTGGGGCGCAGGCTCGATCTGCTCGGAGAAATCGAGATCGGCGAGTTCCAGTTCGATGCCGGCAAGATCCAGCTCGAAATCATGGCCGGCGAAGGGATCGTCGGCTTCCTGTACGGGCCGCGGCGTCTGCGAATATGCCGTTGCAGCAGGCTGCGGCGCAACGACTTCGGCAAGTTGCGGCGCGACAGGCCGTGCGGCTTCGGCAGCATAGACCGTAGCCGGCTCGATCGGCGCAGGCTGAACGAATGCTGCGGCGACCGGCGCGGGCGCGATCACCTCGGGCTGAACAGGTGCTGCGGCCACCGGGACGGCAGGAACGGGTGCCGCCTCGATCAATGCGGGCTGCGGCGAAACGGGCGCCGGATTGGCGCGTTGCGGCACCGGATAACGCGAGACGTCGGCCAGCAGATCGTCGAGATCGAACGTGCCGGCAGTGTGTGGAACTTCCGGCACGACCTCGGTCAGCGCCGCATCGGCCTGGACCTCGCCTTCGACAGCCGCGGCAATGAGATCGAAACCAGCGTCGGAGCCGAAATCCTCCAGCTCGTCTTCGATTTCGACGAATTCCTCGGCCTCGGCAGCCTCTTCCGACGCGACGACCTCATCATGGCGATCGAGTTCGGCGGGGAAGCCAAGCGACGGCGAAGCGGATTCGAATTCCTCGGAGGGCTCGACAGCGGCGACAGGCGCCGGCGGTTCGATTACAGATTGCGGCTCGACCACAGGAAGATCGACGGACGGCGCTTCAGCGACCGGTGCTGCGACCGTTTCGGCCACAGGCGCCGGCGCAACAACCGGCTCCTCGCGCTTCGCGGCATGGAAATTGGCGAGCGGCAGCCTGATGCTGGCAGCCGACCATTGCGGCGCCTTGGCGGGTTGCGGCAGCGAAGAGACCGGTGCTGCACCGATCGACAGCTCAAGCTCCTCGATGAGGTCGCGCGCACCGCCGAAGACCGACTGCACCGACGCTTCGGGAGCGGGCTCGGGGGAAAGCTGCTCCGCCCAGTCGGCGGCGGGCGTGTCCTGATTCTCCACGGCCAAAGTCACGTCTTCGTCAGCGTCATCGGGAGCGACGGACACCGGCTCAGCAGCCTCCGCACGTTCGTCAGCGGGAGAAACATCGAGAACGGGCTCGACGTAATCTTCAGGCAGGTCGTCAGAGATCGGCTCGGCGGGCCGGTCGAGCTCTGCGAGCGGACGTGGCGAATCGTAACGGTCGAACTCGCGCCCAAGCTCTTCCTCGAGATCGAGGGCCGGCTCGCGCCGAGCCGCCTCGGTCATCGTATTCGCTGCAACACGCGGCTCGAAGCCGACGATACGGGCAAGTTCGGCCAACGGATCGTCGTCGGCAAACAGATCGTCTTTTCCGCGCGTATCATACGCAAGTTGTTTATCAGCCATGCCTATCCCACTCGCAAACGCCAACGCTCAAATGCCAGCGCATTGTGGGGAAATGGTGACGTTATCGCATTTCGTCCGGTGCGGCAGTGCCTGTAATGGCAAGTCCCGACTTCAAAACCGACGCGACGGCGTACACCAGCCCAAGTCTGGCAATACTTGATTCTCGGTTTTTATCATTAACAAATCGTAATTCCGGCTGATCTTTACCTTTGTTCCAGTGCGCGTGGAACGAACTTGCGACGTCGTAGAGGTAAAAAGCGATGCGATGCGGCTCCTGCGACTGGGCGGCCGCCTCGACGATCCGCGGGAATTCGGCGAGCTTGGCGACAAGCTGCAATTCGGCCGGATCACCAATGCCAGCAACGGTTTTCGCGAGATCCTCGGGCGAAACTTCGAGGTCGGGAAAAGCCTCCCTCGCCTGCCGGAAGACCGACATGCAGCGGGCATGCGCATACTGCACGTAAAAAACAGGATTATCTTTCGATTGTTCGGTCACTTTGGCGAAATCGAAGTCGAGCGGCTCGGAATTCTTGCGGTAGAGCATCATGAAACGGACCGAATCACGACCGACTTCCTCGACGACGTCCCGAAGCGTGACGAAATCGCCGGAGCGTTTCGACATCTTCACCGGCTCGCCGTTTCGATAGAGCTTGACGAGCTGGCAAAGCAGCACCGTCAGCTTCGCCTTACCATCCGAAACGCCGCGTGCAACCGCTTCCAGGCGCTTGACGTAGCCGCCATGATCGGCGCCGAGCACATAGATCATCTCGTCGAAACCACGGTCGAACTTGTTCTTGAAGTAGGCGACGTCGGCGGCGAAATAGGTGTAGGCGCCGTCCGACTTGATCAGCGGCCGGTCGATATCGTCACCCACTTCGGTCGAGCGGAACAATGTTTGCTCGCGATCCTCCCAATCCTCGGGAAGCTGGCCCTTCGGCGGCGGCAGCGTGCCCTTGTAGACATAACCCTTGAAGGTCAGGTCGTTGATCGCCGTGCGGATCGCCGCGGCCCCATTGGCATGCAGGGTGCGCTCGGAGAAGAAGACGTCGTGATGGACGTTCAGCGCCGCGAGATCGGCGCGGATCATCACCATCATCGCATCGATGGTGCGGTCCTTGACGATCGGCATCCATTGCTCTTCCGGCATGTTGTGCAGCCGCACGCCGTAATCGGCGGCAAGCGACTGGCCAACGGGCACGAGATAGTCGCCGGGATAGAGACCCGAAGGGATTTCGCCGATTTTTTCGCCGAGCGCTTCGCGATAACGCAGGAAAACGGAGCGGGCGAGCACATCGATCTGCGAGCCGGCATCGTTGATGTAGTATTCCTTCTCGACGCCGTAACCGGCAAAAGCCAGCAGGTTGGCAAGCGCGTCGCCGACGACGGCGCCACGGCAATGGCCGACATGCATCGGGCCGGTCGGATTGGCCGAGACATATTCGACGTTGACCTTCCTGCCCTCACCCAGCGTCGAGCGGCCGTAATCGGTGCCGGCGCCGATGATCGAGGCGAGCAGCCGCTGCCAGTAGCCGACGGCGAGACGGATGTTGATGAAACCGGGGCCGGCAACCGAGACATCGGCGACGTCGGCATCCTCTTTCAGCTTGGCGATGATGACATCGGCCAGCGCGCGCGGATTGGTTCCGAGCGGTTTTGCCAGCACCATCGCGGCATTGGTCGCGACATCGCCATGGCTCGCGTCACGCGGCGGCTCGACGGTGATGCGGCCGAAATCGAGCTCAGATCGCTTTTCCCTGACCAGATCGATCTGTTCAAGGGCGGTTTTGATCCTGGCTTCGAAGTCGGTAAAAAGGTTCATCGCACTCTTCCATGCATAGGCTGTGCCAAAGGCTCAAATCGACCCTCGGCGTGGGCGACCGCTGCCTATCGCAAATCCGGAGTGTGGTCAAACAACCGCCTGTGGGCGCTGATCGCATAGGTGTCGGTCATGCCGGCCAGATAATCGCCGACATGGCGGGCCTTCGGCGCATCGGACAGGCCGGCGATATGATCGACCCAGTAATGGCTCTGCATCTCCTTGGGATTGGCCATGTAGGCGCCAAACAGATCGGTAACGATCTTTGCCGCGCCGGCGCGGATGCGCATGATATCGGCATTGCGGTAGATGCGCTTGAAAAGCATCGCCTTGATCTGCCGGTCGGTCTCGGCCATCGCCTCGGAAAAGGTGGCGATCACCTGGCCGGCGCCGCGGATGTCGCCGGCGCTCTCGGGGCGAAGGAGGGAAAGGCGCGCCTGCGCGACACCGATCACGTCTTCGACCATGCGGGTGATCTGGCGGCGCATAATCTCATGGGTGAAGCGGCTCGGCTCCAGATGCGGATATCGCTCCCTCACCTCGGCCATCAGCCCGGCGAGAAACGGGATTTCCTCTAACATCTCGAAAGTCAGGTAACCGGAACGCAGGCCGTCATCGATATCGTGGGTATTATAGGCGATGTCGTCGGCGATCGCCGCGACCTGGGCCTCGAGGCTGGCATAGCTTGCAAGCTCGAGATCGTGCAGCTCGCAATAATCGAGGATCGGCTGGGGAACGGGGCCGCGCGTGCCGACGCCATCCGGCGTCAGAAGCGGACCATTGTGCTTGACGAGACCTTCGAGGCTTTCCCATGTCAGGTTGATGCCGTCAAATTCGGCATAACGCCTCTCCAGCTTGGTCACGATGCGCAGCGATTGTGCATTGTGGTCGAAGCCGCCATAGGGCAGCAGCACCTCGTGCAGCGCGTCCTCGCCGGTGTGACCGAAGGGCGTGTGACCGAAATCGTGGACGAGGGCGACGCCTTCGGCCAGATCCTCGTCGAGCTTCAGGGCGCGGGCGAGCGCGCGGGCGATCTGCGCCACCTCGATCGTATGGGTCAGCCGGGTGCGGTAATGATCGCCATCCTGGGCGATGAAGACCTGCGTCTTGTGCTTCAGCCGGCGAAAGGCGGTGGTGTGGACGATGCGGTCGCGGTCGCGCTGGAAATCGGAGCGCGTCGGGCTTCCGTCTTCCTGATAGAGTCGTCCGCGGCTCGTCCAGGGGTCGGCCGCATAGACCGCCCTCTCACTGCTGCCGAAACCCAAAGCACGCGTATCGATCGTCATTCTTCACCGTCATCCTGCATGTTGCCGCATCTGCCCATTGACGCCGCTCTTCGCCCTTCATACCTATAGCCCGATAAAACGGCAAAGAGGCGCTTTCTCAACCGCATCGGCGTATCATCGCCTTTTCGCTAGGATTATGGTAAGTTTCTTTGATATCAGGCATTTGAACATTTCAGTGCCAAAACCCATTCTCTCCGGATCTTGACCCCGGCAGGAGGAAACATGACGGATACGAGTGTAACCCTTTCAGATGCCGCGGCAAAGCGTATCGCTGCGATCGTCGGCGCCGAAGCCGGCAAGAGCGCGTTGCGCGTTTCCGTCGAAGGCGGCGGCTGTTCGGGCTTTTCCTACAAGTTCGATCTTGCCGATAACGCCGGCGACGACGACATCGTCGTCGAAAAGAACGACGCCAAGGTGCTGATCGACAGCCTGTCGCTCGTCTATATGGCAGGCTCGGAGATCGACTTCGTCGACAATCTGCTTGGCCAATCCTTCCAGATCAAGAACCCGAACGCGGTGGCAAGCTGCGGCTGTGGCACCAGCTTCTCGATCTGACTTCTGAACGCACGGCCTTCTCCCCAACGAACCGGCCGAAGAACTATTTCCGGCCGGTTTATCGTCTTGTCCCCTGGTGAAATACCGCGATAAAAGAAGCGCACGAAGCTAACGGGACAGAGCCATGAAGATCGCGACCTGGAACATCAACGGCGTTAAGGCGCGCATCGACAATCTCACGCAATGGCTCAAGGATTCCGATCCCGATATCGTCTGCCTGCAGGAAATCAAAACCGTCGACGAAGGGTTTCCGCGGCTGGAGATCGAGGCGCTCGGCTATCACGTCGAGACGCACGGCCAGAAGGGCTTCAACGGCGTGGCGATCCTCTCCAAGAGTTCCCCTTTCGAAGTGAACCGCGGCCTACCCGGCGACCCGCTGGACGAACAGGCGCGTTTCCTCGAAGCCGTGTTCACGCTCCCCGACACGCGCATCCTGCGTGTCTGCTGCCTCTACCTGCCGAACGGCAATCCCGTCGACACGGAGAAATATCCCTACAAGCTCGCCTGGATGGAGCGCCTGCGGGCGTTCGCCGCCGAACGGCTGGCCTATGAGGAGATGCTGGTCCTTGCCGGCGATTACAATGTCATCCCGGAACCGCACGACTGCTTCGATCCCAAGGTCTGGGAAAACGATGCGCTGTTTCTGCCGCAGACGCGGGCGGCGTTCCGCCGGCTCGAAAATCTCGGGCTGACGGATGCGGTGCGCGCGACGACGGATGCGACGCAGTTCTATTCCTTCTGGGATTATCAGGCCGGCGCCTGGCCGAAGAACAACGGCATCCGCATCGACCATCTGATGCTGTCGCCGGAAGCCGCCGACCGGATGACGTCGGCCGCGATCGAGAAACATGTGCGGGCTTGGGAAAAGCCGTCCGACCACGTGCCTGTTATCGCCTATTTCGATTTTGCAGGCTGAGGCTTTTCCGCCTTACCGTGCCGTGGGTCCGAAAGGATGCACGGCACTCCTCTAGTCGTCGGAACCGGTCGCGATGCTGTGCGAGAGGGATACCGCCGTGCGGCGGTCGGCCTCGTTCGCAACAGAGAAGGCCTGCTCCTGCAACGCTTCCATCCAGCCACAGTCCTTGGGCTTGCAGCGGTCGAGTGCCGCCGTCATCAGCGCCAGACCACGGGCCGTCTGGCCTTCGTCGAACAGGATATTGCCGAAGACCGCCATGGCGCCGGGATGGCCGCTCTTGCGGGCCTGGTTCAACCATTTCTTCGCCTGCTGCGGGCTGGCATTGCCGCCCTCGCCGGCGAGCATCATCTGCGCCAGTTGGAACTGCGCTTCGGGGACGCCAAAGGTGGAGGCCACCTGGAAATAAAGTTGGCGTGCCTGGCTGAGGTCGATCCTGACCGGGCTGCCGGCAATGCCGTGCTTGTAATAGTTGGCGAGCGAGAGCAGCGCGTTGACGAAGAAGCCGGTATCTTCCGAACCGGGCTCGACGCCCTGCTGGGCGATCTCGCTATAGATCTTGAAGGCTTCGAAATCATCCTGGGTGACGCCGTCGCCATCGGCATACATGTTGGCAAGCGCCCAGCGCGAGCCGGTGTGCCCCTTTTCGGCGGCGTATCTATAGGCTTCCACCGCCTCTTCCTTCTGGCCGTTCTTGTAGGCCTTGAAGCCGAACTTGAAGAGGTCGAAGGGTCCGGATTCCTTGCTGACGCCGCCTTTGATATCGAATGCGCGGCACGGACCGGACAGCGCCAGCGCGACGGCTATCGACATGCCCATCAGCATGAATTTGAACAGTTTGAACTCGGACGTCACCATTTCAACCGATTTCTTTCGTTCATCTCAGGCAGGCGGCAACGGCGCTCGCGCCCTGCATCCCGCGGATGTATTCCTTCGAGGCGAGCGATCCCGCGGCGAGCTCAATGGCTCCCTTACCCGCGTCGCATCCAGCCCAGTGGCCTTTTCTCAAAGGCGCTATTCTCAGCCCATCATTCAGAACCACCCGGCTCCCGGCATGGCCCCGACTGCAATCTCCGTGGCATTCTTTCGGCAGGTGCGGCATCCGCCTTCCCGCCTCATCGCATTCGTAAACAGCAAATGTGACGAAAGCGGTATCGACGTCTCCGGCAAAGCTAGGCTGCTCATCCGAACGGGTCGAAAACAACGACAATGGATGGATCGGCGACGTCATCGCAAGGCCGGATTGGCGGCCGGAACAGCCTTGTTCGGAAAGCGAAACGACTGCAATCAAACGACTGTCGCCAATCGCGCCGTGCGATCTGGTGTTACCGGAAAAAAATCGACCCATGCTACTATTTACACGCACCGTAAGCCTGCCATCTCCTCGCCTGCAAATAGCGCTGCGCCCTCTTTGTGGCGGGAAATGGACAAATTCGCCCCGCCGCCACCTTACGCCAATCGTCGTAAAAAAGTGTTGCTGAATCGTCACAAATTGGAACGTCGATTTGTCTTGCCGACCGCCCAAAGAAAAGCCCGGCAAACTGCCGGGCTTTAACACTTTTACTTGGATCGCAGGATCAGAACTTGACCTTTACGCTGGTGGAAAGAGCCGCGACCAGATCGTCGCCGAAGGAATAGGAGACGTCGTTGCCATAGGTCCGGCCATTATAGACGTAGGTACCGGAATCCCCGCCCGTCATGATGCCGAGCGCGCCGGCCAGACGCCACTCGACATTCTCGACCGGCGTATAGGCGACACCTGCGCCGAGCGTCCATGTATCGGTCTGGGCGCCGTAGCCCTGGCTCGTGCCGCGATCCCAGGTCAGGCTGAGGGCACCGGACCATTGGTCGTTGAACTTGTGGCCGACGCCGCCGCTGACCGTCCAGCCGTCGCGGTAGAAGAGATCGAGCGAGGTGAGCTGGCTGCTGGCGGAGCAGGCGACGACGCCCTTGGTGGCCTTCGGGCAGAAGGCGATCGACTGCAGCACGCTCCAGTTCGTCCACTTGACCGACCCGAAGGCGAGCCAATCGGGCGCAATGCCGCTCTGAAGCTTGAGCTCAACGGAATCCGGCGCCTCGGCCTCCCCATAGACCGGCGTCACGACACCGAGGTAGGGATTTTTGGGATTGGCGGCCTTCGGCACCTCGGTCAGGTCGACCGTGCCGGTGAGATCGTCATACTTGACCTTGCTGTTGTAGACCAGGCTGGCGCGGAAGGCATATTCCTCGATTTCGTAGGCGATGCCCGCCCGCCATCCCATAGCCTGGTCGGCAAGATCCAGACGACCGGTGCCGTCATAGATCAGCGCGGCCGGCATTGTGGTGATCGGCGCCACGAGGCGCGTCTTGAAACCTTCGACCGTCTGATAGAATCCGCCGCCGATCAGGCGAAGCTGGCCGGGACCCATATCGAAACGATAGGAGCAGGTGGCGCCGTAATTGCGGGTGCTGATCTTGGTTTCGATATTGTCGTTGACGCCAAGCCAGTCAGCGCCGGGATTGGTGTGTGCGCCGAAGGGTGTCGAAAAATCGCCCATGCAGTCGATCGAGTCGCCGAGACCAACCTTCACGCCGAGATAGGGGACCCAGTAATCCTCGGTATCATCCGCCGTGGTCGAACCGCCGCCGATGCCGTTGGTGCCGAGGCCATCGGTGGGATCGGTGTCCTTGACGTTCTTCAGCTTACGCTGCGGCATGACATAGGTCGCACCGGACTGCACGGCAAACCGCGAATTGTCGAAGAGAAGGTCGATATTGTATCCGCCGCGCTCCAGACCGCCGGCAAAGGATGGCGATGCAAGCGACGAAAAAAGAACGAGCGATGTTATGCCCTTGGAAAACCTACGAGATGCCATTGTGTCTCCCCCACTCCAGCAATTGATGTGACCCCACTCTAGTAAGTGTTCGCGTGATATGGCAACGCGCCCCTCAGCGGCGCTCCCGGCCATTGCAGTGGCTAATTTACGTAAAGAAATTGACGGACACGTCAAAAAATCTGGTTAATAAAATTTTTTTCGAACTTGGCGGCATTTCAGCGGTACTTTTGGGTTTTCATTCCAAACATTGCAGAAGCTGTATCAATCCGACAACAGTGGCACTTTTCGCCGGCAGGCCCCTTGTACGACAACAATCCACAGGCTGAGACGCCTAAAATCTGCTGGTTCGGGACCGAATCGCATGAGGCAGCAGTAAAAAAGACGCACCCCGCAAAGGGCGCGTCTTTGAAATAACTTACCAAAATGGGTCGGGGAAATTTACCCGGCTTCGCTCACCCTGGAAAGAGCGGTCGTCAGGCTGCCGATCTGACCCTTCAGTTCCTCAAGGCGCTCGCGTTCGGCCTCGACCACTTCGGGATTGGCATTGGCGACGAACTTCTCGTTGGAGAGCTTGCCGTCGATCCGGGAGATCTCGCCTTCCATCTTGGCAATCGCCTTTTCGAGCCGAGCCTTTTCGGCGGAAAGGTCGATCAGCTTGCCGAGCGGCAGGCAGATGGTGGCCTCGGCGACAACGATCTGTGCGGCACCCTTCGGCGCGTCCTCCGCCAGCGATATCGCCTCGACGCGCGCAAGCCGCTTGATGGCCGCGTCGTGGCGGAACAGCCTTTCACGCGTCAGGCTGTTGGCCTTGACGACGACGAGCGGGGCTGTCGCCGACGGCGGCACGTTCATTTCAGCGCGCACCGAGCGGATGCCGGAGACGAGGTCGATCAGCCAGTTGATCTCGTCGGCGGCGCCGTCGTCGGCATAGGAGGGCGCAGGCCATTCGGCGTGGCAGACCAGTGTGTCGCGCTCTTTGCCATCGCCTGCGGTATGGGCCCAAAGCTCTTCGGTCATGAAGGGCATGAAGGGATGCAGGAGCTTGTAGATCTCTTCGAGAATATAGGCGCTGCAGGCCTGGGCTTCAGCCTTGGCGCCCTCGTCCTCGCCGTTGAAGACCGGCTTCAAGAGTTCGAGATACCAGTCGCAGACCTCGTTCCAGACGAAGCGATAGAGCGCACCGGCGGCATCGTTGAAGCGGAAGGCTTCGAGTGCTTCCGTAACGTCACGTTCCGTACGGGCAAGTTCCGTCAGGATCCAGCGGTTGATGGTGAGCTCGGCCGCCTCCGGCACGAAATGCGGATCGCTCTTCGCCCCGTTCATCTCGGCAAAACGCGTGGCGTTCCAGAGCTTGGTGCCGAAATTACGGTAGCCGGCGATGCGGGCCGGATCGAGTTTCACGTCGCGGCCCTGCGCGGCCATGATCGCCAAGGTGAAGCGCAGCGCGTCGGCGCCGTATTCGTCGATCAGTTCCAGGGGATCGATGACGTTGCCCTTCGACTTCGACATCTTCTGCCCGTTCTTGTCGCGCACCAGCGCGTGGACATAGACGGTCTGGAAGGGCTCGACGGGCTGCCCGTCCTCGTCCTTCATGAAGTGCAGGCCCATCATCATCATGCGGGCGACCCAGAAGAAGATGATGTCGAAACCGGTGACGAGAACGTTGGTCGGGTAATAACGTGCCAGCTCCGGCGTCTCGTCCGGCCAGCCGAGCGTCGAGAAGGGCCAGAGCGCGGAGGAGAACCATGTGTCGAGCACGTCCTCGTCCCGCGTCAGGATCTCGCCCGGCTTGAAGTTTTCGAGCAGGTCCTCGACATAGGCCTTCATCGGCCCCTCATGCGAGAGGTAATGCTGGATCGCCGCCTGCAGCGCCTCTTCCTCGGTCTTTTCGACGAAGACCTGGCCGTCCGGGCCATACCAAGCGGGAATCTGGTGACCCCACCAGAGCTGACGGGAGACGCACCAGGGCTGGATGTTTTCCATCCATTCGTAATAGGTCTTGTCCCAGCTCTTCGGCACCATCCTGGTGCGGCCTTCGCGGACCGAGGCGATCGCCGGCTCGGCGAGCGTCTTGGCATCGACATACCATTGTTCGGTCAGCCGCGGCTCGATCGGCACGCCGCCGCGGTCGCCATGCGGGACCATGTGCTTGTGTGGCTCGATCTTGTCGAGAAGGCCGGCCTCTTCGAAAATCTCGACGATGACCTTGCGCGCATAGAAACGGTCCTGCCCTTCCAGGCGATCCCAGGCGCCATGCAGCGCCGCCGGATTGTCGAGGCCTTCGAGAAAATCCTCATTGTCCTTGATGGTGATCGTGCCGTCGATATTCAGGATGTTGATCGCGCGCAGGCCAGCCCGTTTGCCGACGTCGAAGTCGTTGAAGTCATGCGCAGGCGTGATCTTGACGGCACCGGTACCGGCGGTCGGATCGGCGTAGCCGTCAGCAACGACCGGAATGCGGCGGCCGACGATCGGCAAGATGACGTGCTTGCCGATGATCGACTTGTAACGCTCGTCCTCCGGATTGACGGCAACACCGGTATCACCCAGCATCGTCTCCGGTCGCGTGGTCGCAACGACCATATAGTCGCGCGTTTCCCATTCGGTCGGCTTGCCTTCCTCGTCGAAAGCGATCGGGTACTGGTAGGTAACGCCCGGCTCCAGCGGATAACGAAGATGCCAGAGATTGCCCTTGATCTCGTGCTGTTCGACTTCAAGGTCGGAGATCGCCGTCAGGAGCTTCGGATCCCAGTTGACCAGACGCTTGTCCTTGTAGATCAGCCCTTCCTTGTAGAGCGTGACGAAAACCTCGAGAACGGCCTTCGACAGGCCCTCGTCCATGGTGAAACGTTCGCGCGACCAGTCGCAGGATGCACCCAGACGTTTCAGCTGGTTGAAGATCAGTCCGCCCGATTCGGCCTTCCATTCCCAGACCTTGTCGATGAAGGCGTCGCGGCCCATGTCGCGGCGGCCCGGCAGCTGCTGTTCCATCAGCTTGCGCTCGACGACCATCTGCGTGGCGATGCCGGCATGGTCCATGCCCGGCTGCCAGAGCACGTCCTTGCCGCGCATGCGCTCGAAACGGACCAGGATATCCTGCAGCGTATTGTTCAGCGCATGGCCCATATGCAGCGAACCGGTGACATTCGGCGGTGGGATCACGATGGTGAAGGTCTCGGCCCCGGGCTTGGCGTTCGCGCCGGCGCGGAAAGCGTCCGCCTCATCCCATTTCGCGGCGATTTTTGGTTCGACGGCGGCGGAATCATAGGTCTTGTCGAGCATTTTCTGACCAATTTCGAGGTTCGAGGATGGAGGTTGTAAATAGGATGGCCACGGGCAAGTCAATAAAAAAGCCGCCCCGGAGACCGGAGCGGCTTTTCAGGAAAAAGCAATCCGATCAGCGGCGCGGGCCGCGTGCCACGCGCTCAATTTCTTCGCGCACCAACCGCTCGACCAGTGTCGGCAAATTGTCATCAAGCCATTCGCGCAGCATCGGGCGCAGCATGTCCTCGGCGATTTCGTCCAGCGAGCGGCGTTCAGCACCGTCGATCGCGGCGGCGAGCTCCTCGAAGGAACGGCTGATCTGCAGGCCGGCATCTTCCGAAAGCAGCGCCGGCTGGACCTCGTCCATAACGCTCGGCAGGAAACGCTCGACCGACGACTGAGCAGGCTCCATAGCCGGCGGCGCTGTTTCGACGGCAGGCGCCGGCTCGGCGACGGCCACCCCAGGCGCTTCCGTCAGCACCGGCTCGGCCGGCTGCTGGATCGGAGCATGCTGAGCAGGCGCTGCGGCAGCCGGGAAAAAGGGCTGTGAGGGTTGCGGTTGGGGTTGTGGCGCCACGGCGCGCGGCGGCTCCGGTATTGCGGCCGGTTGCGGTTCGGGCTGACGGAAGCCGCTCGGAATTTCGCGCAGTGCCTGACCGGCCTGCACGGCGCTGCGCTCGGAGGCGGCGCGCACGCGGGCGGCGACATCGGCAAGCGACAGCGCGCGGGCCGGCACTTCCGCTTCGGGGGTGCCGGCCGAATTGGCGGCGACAAAACGCGGATCGGAAGAGCGCATGACCGGTTCGGGGAATTCCACACCGGCATAGGTGTCGTCGACCGTCAAATGGATTTCGGAGCTGTTCTCATCCTCGTCGGCGCCGTAGACCGGCGGCAGGGATGGGGAAATCGCCTTGCCGGCGCCGGGCTCATTGCTTTCGATAATCTGGCGGATGGAGGCCAGAATTTCTTCCATGGACGGTTCACGCGCTACACTTGGCTGAGCCATATCTATCCCCGTTATTCCAAAACAACGACCGGATGGTGTGGAGCATTCATCCGAATCACCACGACCTTAGAATACCCCAGGCGGGAAAAAAATCATCGCGAATCAAATGAATGCGGCCATGCACAGTTTTGTTACCCAATGTTTGCCACCCGCAAAGCCTGCCGTGATTTTGTGGCGGCGTCAGGATAAATTATGTTTGTGAAGGCTTTCCAGCGGCGCTCATAAAAAACGGGCGCCGATGGCGCCCGTCGTTGAATTTCGTCGACAAGAACGATGTCAGAAAACGAATTCGCGCGCCTTGGCGAAACCCGGCAGCGGCTTGACCGAGGCATTGAAGAAGACGTTTTCCGAAACCGCGCCGCGTTCGGCGACGAAGACCTTGGCGCGGGCGGCATTGCCGTAACCCTCGACCGTGATCAGGCGGCCACCATCGCGCAGTTGACCGAGAAGGGCTGCTGGAACTTCCTCGACGGCGCCGTTGACGAAAATCAGATCATAGGGAGCGCCGGCAGCGTAACCTTTTTCGAGCGGGCCGGTGACGACCTCGACTTTGGCATAGTCGGCAAGCTTGGCCTTCGCCTCGGCGGCCAGCGTCTCGTCGCATTCGAGCGCGATGACGGAGCCGGCAACCATTGACAGCAGCGCCGAGGTGTAACCTGTGCCGCAACCGACTTCGAGGACGAAATCATCCTTGGTGATCGCGGCGAGTTGCAGCAGCTTGGCGAGCGGAGACGCCTCCATCAGGAATCGGGCCGGCTTTCCCGGTGCGGCGGCTGATATTTCGACATCGTTGTCGATATAGGCCAACAGCTTCGCCTTCTCCGGCACGAAAGCCTCACGCGGCACCGTGAGAAGCGCCATCAGCACGGAATGGGAGGTAACGTCCGTGGTGCGAACCTGAGTGTCGACCATCTTTACGCGCGCTGCTTCGAAATCCATCATGTCCTCTCGCTCTTTGAAAAGCGGTTCCTGTCCTTCGTCTCTTAATCCCCGCCACGGATGCTTTCAAGGCTTGGCAGCCGCCGGCGAAAAGAATCCGGCAGACGCCTCTTCCGCGCCACAGGAGACGGAGTGGACGCTGCAACTCCAGCGTGGAAGCTTCTGCCCCTTCATGATATGATCTGCAACGGAGGAAATGGGAGGAGCAGGCCATGTCTGCGATTTTCGAATATTTCACGCTGTTCGATTTCTTCATCCTCGCAGCGCTTGTCGGCATATTCTGCTGCGGGCTGCTGGACGGCGAAACGACCTGGAGGCGATAGCGCGCCGAACTACGCTCGGCGATCTCCCCCGCATCGCGTCTGCGGCAACCTCACGCTGGCGGACGCAGTTTTGACATGCGCTCCATTCCACTTGAAATAGCGGCGCGACCGCAGGTGCGCGCATTTTTCCAACAGTTCCAACCCTTTGCGACCGCACGCACATTAACGTTACGTCAACCATTTTGTTGCAGCGCCCTCACCTTCCGCTATGGGTGCGCGCATGCAAACCTTCCTGATCCAATCGCGCGGTATAGAAGCGCTTCACTACAACGCTGATGCCCGGCTGTTGCTGATCAAATACAGCAGCGGCGACATTCGCAGTTTCACCCGCATTTCGCCGCAGGGCATGCGACGGCTGCTCGGCGACGGCCCTGAAATCGAT
The DNA here is from genome assembly GCF_014195045.1 of Rhizobium sp. BK591. NCBI lineage: Bacteria > Pseudomonadati > Pseudomonadota > Alphaproteobacteria > Hyphomicrobiales > Rhizobiaceae > Rhizobium > Rhizobium sp. BK591. Next base: position 606,900 of record NZ_JACIAZ010000003.1, on the reverse strand, counting down.
GACCGGTCTGAATTGAGCGATCTGCAATATCAGGCGGAAATCCGCAAAGGCGGCCTGAAGGCGCTCTACCGCCTCACCGGAATCAATCCGTCACAGTTCGATTTTTCGCCTGGCCAGCGGGTCTGGTAGCATTTGCGCCTGAAGCGCCCATGCAGCGCCCATCGTTTGGGCGCATTTCAGACGGGTTTGTCATGTGGGAAGATGTTGGAGGCCTCGCCCGGAATTGAACCGGGGTACAAGGATTTGCAGTCCTCTGCGTCACCACTCCGCCACGAGGCCTCACGCGCTCGTTATCTGAGCCGTGGCGAGCGTTTAGAATGATCGTAAGGAAATCGCAAGAGGGCATTTCGGAAAAACGCCATTCCACCTCTACCGAAAAGGGCATTTTCCGATCCCGGAACGGCACGGGTGCAGGCTGGAATTTCCATGACCGTCGCGATGCCCCATTTCCTGCCAATGATTGCATTTGAAACAAATTGGCAGCTTGACTTCGATCGCCGTCCAGGCCTCAATTATCCTCGGGAGGGTAAGGAGCTGCGATGGATTGGGCTGCCCTCAAATCTAAGCATATGCATGCCGCATACGATGCCGAAACCAGGGATCTCCATGTAAAGTTTCCCGGTTCTACGCCGGTGAAACACGCGAATATCCCACCGCACGTCTATCGGAACCTGCTGGAAACGGATGATCCGCACTTCTATTATAAATATTATATAGCGCCGTCTCGCGTATCACAGGGCCGTCGGCAACCGGTTTCCGTGGCGTCTTACACCATGAAGCTCGTCCTCCTCCTTGCCGCCTGCAGCCTGTTGATGGCGACCAGCCTCGACCCGGACCATGGCGGAGTTTTCGAGGAAAGCGAACTCAGATCCAACTAGACCCGAATTTGCATAGGCGGCACGCCCAGTTCCATCACAGGGCCGGCGGCAAGGCGGTTGGCTGTGGGGGCGAAATTGTCGCTTCTGTTCTGAGAACGATAACGACGATTGTTCCGGTCGCGGTCATTGTCGCCATTGCGCTCGTTGCGACCGTTGAAGTTGCGATAGTTGCGAGGTCCGCTATAGCCACCCTGGCCATGATCGACCACGCAGCCTTCGGGCCGGCGGCAGATGCCGCGGGCGTCGAAACCGCCGCTGTCGACACTCTGGGCCTCGGCGGGAGCGCCGGAGAGCATGCTCGCCGCGGACAGGACAACCACAAAAAATAGCTTCATTTCGTCACCTGGGCCATTGTGGCGCACTTACACTTCATAAACCACAAATGCGAAAAGCGCTCCACCGTTCCACGGGGGCGGCCGTCAGCCAGCTGGTTTCCCCCGCCTGTGCCACCAGACCGCCAGCCGACGCCGAAGCCGGCGCGCAAACGGCAGATCGTGCGAGAGCACGATGAAGCCAAGCGGCAGCATCCAGAAGCCGAGGATGGGCAGGAAGCCCAGGAACCCGCACAAGATGAGAGCTACGCCGAGCCCCATCCGCGCGATGCGCGAGCGCGGCAAGCCGATGCTGAAGGAGCCGAGCACAAGCCTGCCGCTGGCATGATCGATGCCGAAGCGCCTTGCCCGCGCCTCGCGCTTTTCGCCGCCCCTCGTCTCTCTGCGATCATTCCCTTTTGTCATTCCCCAGAGATGGGCGCAGGCAACCCAAATACAAGTTCATTTCATTTTTTTGAAAAAACCGCTTGGCAAATCGGGAAAGCGTTTGTATTAGCCCACTCACACCGCGCCAAGCAGTGATCCCTGGTAGCTCAGCGGTAGAGCATTCGACTGTTAATCGACAGGTCGCCGGTTCGAATCCGGCCCGGGGAGCCATTTTAAGAAATAAGTGCCTGTTTTTGTTGAGAAATCCGAAAGCAGGCACTTACTTCCCCACTTTCCCTCCCCGCTTTTGGCGGCCTGTGAATAACTTATTCTCTGGCCGCTAGCGCTACTCTAGCGCCGCCCGTATAGTCCGTTGCGTGCAATGGCGGCGGGAAATGCATGAAGCCAGACAAACTTCGCAATCTCCTTATCGAGCTGGAAGGGCGCGTAAGCCGTCTGGAACGAACTTATGAGCGATCGGATCACATCGCGATTCCGCTAGCGGCTGTGAAAGCGGAAGTAAGGAGATATCTTAGCAAAGTCGATTCTTTGCGAGCTGCCGATGTCGCGGCTCTTGAGAAGCAGATTAGAAATATCCCGATACCTGACGATCAACCCAATTTGGCTAACCTAGTGCTCGGCCTAAAATTTGGCCTCAATCAACTTGGGCCAGACGAACTGCTCGAGTCCTTGCCAGGGCAAAAGACCGCCGCGTTTCAATTCCGGCTCGACGAAGATGTGCTGAAAGTCATTGATCAGCCATTACGCCCCTCATCACGTGAGAAGGAAATGGCGATGGCTGCCCTTGAGGCGGCCGTGGAACACGGCCATTACGTGATCAGTGACTTGGCGGCGACAAACTCATCACCTCGTCTCAAGGAGGCCTTTCGGCAGCTTCAGGTGACTATAGCAGGTTATAAGAATGTCGTTCAGGTGGGAGTGCGTGCCCAAATCTGCCGCAGGCTCGTCCACGGCGATATTGAAGAACTCTCACCGACATTGTTTAGCCTCTTGATCGGCCATATCGAGAGCGTATTTTCCGCCCTTGCGCAGTTTGAGGACTGGCGAATCTACTCGAAGAACGCAGCAGACCTTAATATTGATGCTGGCTCGGTCGAGAAACTCACTCAATCCACCGCAGAGCTGGTGAAACAACTACAGGATGAGCATCTCGCCGACATGTCGGTAATCGATGCGCTCGATACAGCCTCTAAGTGGGTTCAGGACAGCGAGATCCCTGACAATCGGGATGTTCTGTCGCTCACGCGTTCACTGGAGAATGTTTGGTCGGTCGTTTCGAAGGTCGCTCTCGGAATCGGCCGCGATATCATCGCAGACGGGCGGAAGCGGTTAGCGGCAGCAATCATCACCGCCCTTTTATCCGCGGGCGGCATTGTACCAGTGCTCGCAAAAATCCCAGGTGGCGAATGGGTTGAGACCGTCTATTCGTATTTCAAAGCAGCCGCCGAAAAGCCACCCGGTGGGATCCGGTGATTACATGCCGCCTCTTCTCTCAGCTAAGCGCCGCAATTTGATGGGTGAACTGGAAGACTGCAAAATCCAGGACGCGCTTTACCGACGTCAATCAGTATACCTTTGTCCCGAGTGCGATCGCTATGTCCGGCCGTACAGTAGCGACAGCGGATCGCCCAGGTTTAAGCATATGACCACATCGCCGCGGTGTAGCTTTTCTGGTGGCGCCCGCCGGAAGCGCTAGACCGGAAATATGAAAACCGCCGGCCGGTGAGGCCGGCGGATCGCTTATGAGCTACAATCAGCTGTATGGAGAATTACAGTACGCACGCATCCCAGCCCGAGGGACGTAGGTATTGTCATAGGCGCGGTATGATCGGTAGCGGTCCGCGCACCACTGTACGTGGCGCGAGCCACCGTAGTTGGCGCGGGGTTGGTTGGCTATTGCTCCCCCGATAATTGCAGCAGCGCCGAACGCAGCTAGCGGATACCAGTAACCGTCAGAATGCCGGCGATACCCTGGTCGACGATCCCGGTAGCCGCGCTGTCCGTCGTAGTAGCCGTTGCGATGGCGGCGGAGATCACGATTATCGCCGCGATACTGCACCTGATCCACCTGCGAGGTGGCTACGGGAACATTTGGAGTTGCGACGGGAAGAGCGAATGCGGTCGTAAGAGACGTGAAGCTCATAGCCACCGCAAGCGAACCGGCGGAGAGTATTTTCGTAATTTTTTTCACGGGTTATTCCTTTCCTAGAGATACGGAAACCCGGCCCGAGACATAAGGTTCCGTTACGTGAGGAAGCCGCCAGCTGGTGAGGCCGGCGGCGCGCTTGTGGTGGCGTGGTAATTAGAAGCGGTCAGCCGCATCATGCGGCGACAACGGCTGACCGCGGTTCGGCCCGGGCAAGGCCGAAATAGAACCGAGCGCGCCCATAGAGCTGGGCCGCGCCCGGCCACGGCGCCGTATCAAGCGGCGTCGCTTCTCCTGCCGGGTGATGGACCGGCAGGGATGGAAAATCATGCAATCTGGAACTCAAGAACTCGGAGCGGATCGCAATCCACGTCAACAATCTCGATTACGTACTCGTCTATGCAATCTAGTATCTGAATGCGGGCAACGATCACGGCTTGTTCGGCTGTGCAGACCAGCGTAACGAGTTGACCCATTTCAAAAGCAAACTGGTATTCGGACTTTCTGATGGGTCGTCTGCCCAGCAGAGAGCGTGGAAGCGCAGTTCTGTTGGCGGTCTTTACTGCGGCGTGAGTTGTCATTTGACGCGTCCTCATGTTGATTAAAATCGCTCAATACGATAACTAATACCATCAACAGAAGGCGCGTCAAGCGATTTTCGTCATTTTGAGCGATTTTAATCACATTACAGGGAAGCAGCTTGCTGCGGCGCGGGCTCTTCTTGGCATTGGCCAGGTGGAACTCGCCGCATCTGCGAACGTCTCGGCGCCAACATTGCGTCGGATGGAGGCTAGCAAGGGCGCGATCGAAGGCCTCACCAACAACGTGGCCGCCGTGGTGCGAGCTCTCGAGGATGTCGGCATCATCTTCATCGACTCCAACGGCAACGGTCCTGGCGTCCGTTTGCGAGACCCAAGCTAGCGCATGGCGAACGAGACTTCTGATATCGGTGAACTGCTCGTTACCATCGAGGATGTGGCGAGGATGGAGCCGCAGTTGCACGCGTGGTCGGAAATGGCCGCGCGGGCATATGGGTTTTATTCTGGCATCAACGAAGCGATCAAAAAGTCCGCAGATAAGTGGCCTACCGCGGCTCACCACGCATCCGACTATCGACAGGAGATGGCGCTGATGGCGATCATTCGCCTGTTCGCGACTATGGATAGAGGATCTAGGATATCGTTTCAGTCCGTCTACAAATACCTGCAGACTGATGCAGCTATAGATGAGATAAGCAGTTTGTTCGCGGCTGCTGAGCCGCCGAGCTCGATAGAGGTTGCGCGCGGAGCGGTGACAGCTTCTGTTGCTCGATTTTTTGAGGCGTATCGAGCCATCGACTTCAAAGCATTTGGCAGGATCCAGTCATTTCGGAACGGCCAGGTCGCGCATATCTCGTGGCCGGAGATCAAAGCCGCAAAAGTAACATACTCTGACCTGGAGACCCTCCTTCGAGGCGTATGTGTCCTTGCAGGTGAGCTCAAGCTTATGTTGACCGGCTGCAACGATTGGCCCTCCGATGAGTTTGATGAAAGCCATCGGCAAGCGTATGGGTTTTGGCTCAAAGCGATCGAGGCCGAGGCTTCTAGAGGCACTCTACCAGCCCTTGACCGCTCCCAAAAGTCTCAATAGCTTCCAACTGCGGCCCACCACTCCGCGCAGGCCATCCCGCCTAATCACCACTTGAAGAGGATAAACCAGCTATCGGCATTCGTGCCGGCGGCAGATGTTTGTTCTTTTCTTGGAGGTGTGCTCTTGAGGCCAACCATTCCACTCGACACCATCTACACGGCTGACGAAGCCGCCGAACGTCTCAGGCTGACCAATCGTGGCGTGATCAAGCTCGGCAAAGCGCACGGCCTATGCTCACGCGTCGGTCGCGACTACTTGTTCTCAGAACAAGATCTGTTGGCGCTCTGGGAGGTGATGCGGGAACCAGCCAGGCAGCCCAAGCCGCCGGCGGTGAAGCCATACATCTCTGACCATAACCTGTTCGAAAAGCTCCAAAAGCTGACTAGAAAAAAGCGTCCAGCGTCCACGCGGGCGGTGCGCACGTGACAGACCTCTTCCCTAAGCTCCCTCTTTTCGCGACGGATAAAGAACTCGCCATCGCCGTTGTTGGCAAAGAGCGCGCATCCATGTGGATCAAAGCTGTCATCCCGCAACTTGAGCGGAAAGGTTTCCCGCGCATCGATCCACTGCATGATGGCAGGCCGGTGCCTTTGGTGATGCGCTTTTACGACGGGTACTTCGGAATCACGGCCGGCCTTCAAGCTGTCGCGCCAGATGGCGAAGAGCGGCTCGGCACGTGGAAGAGGGACAGCGGCAAGAGGATCAAAACCAAATGGGGTGATCCCGAGCCATGATCGATCTCCTCGACAATCTCCGTACACCCCAACAAATCGCTGAACGAATTTCAGCATCCAGCGGGATTCATGTTACCGGGCGCTCGGTTTGGGAAAAGGCCAGGCGCCTCGGCATAGCCAAGAAGATCGGAAGGTCGATGTTGGTCTCTGTCGATGACATTCCGCTGCTGCTCAAGGAAGAAACCAAGGCCGACAAGCGCCAGCATCGGGAGAACAAAACTGCAGACTTCCAGCAGAAAAGGAACATGACCGCGCTTCGAAAGACCCGCTTGGCGAGGAACAAGGGCAAGGGCGAATGACCGACAATACCCCTCGCCTCATCGGTCGCAAAGACGCCGCGGCTTACTGCGGCATCGCCGAATCGACGTTCTCGCTGTGGGTGGCAACCTACAAGATGCCGCCATGCATCTCTGGCACACGCAAATGGGACAGGCGGGCTATCGACGCCAAGCTTGACGAGATCAGCGGACTGACGCCGGCGGATCAGGAAGATCCGTACGATAAGTGGATGCGAGAGCACCCAGACCGGTAAATTTCGGCACGGGTTCGGTTTTCTGTGGGCATTTGGGGGAAAACGGGGATTTCACTTGGACGGGCGATCGCTGCCGCTTGATTTTGGGCTGTGATGCTGTCTCACTCAAGCTCCTGGCAACGGGGAATACGGCATAAGCTTGCAGGCAAACCGTATTCTCCCGCGCTAGGTGGCTCCTCGGGGCGAGATCAGCGCGAATGCTGGTCTCGCCGACAGCCAAGACAACAGTGCTACAACTCACCTAGTTGCGCAACATGCAACGTGCCAGGCGTTTCAGTCGTCAACAGATTGGTGAATTGCCAATCAACTATTGAGCGGGCCGCACCCACTATTCCCGGAGCATCCCCATGCCAAGCCTCGCGCAGATGACCGGTTCACTGCATATCCACAATTTCTATATCGGGAAGTTGAAAGCGAAGCAGGAGCAACTTTTCGAGAGCGACCCCGAATTGGCTCAGCTTCTCGACAATGTTGCTGAGGTTCTCAGCGAGCACGCAGTTGCCCTGACCGACGAGATTGCCGAGATGGAATCCGATGACTAGTGACGGCGGCTAATTACCAAGATGCGTTTTGGCGGTCCCGGGGGCGTCATCACCCCATCTCGTCGATTCGTATTGGCTGCAGAAAGACGTCTTCGGTGCGCTCTATCGACCTCATTCCGGAAGTCTGAGCTTGAGTACAAAACCTAGAAAGCTGCCGTCTGGCGTGCTACGAGTTGGGCATCGCCAACTGGATTCGGGGTCTAGCCTTGAAAATCTTATTTCGAGGACTGTCCTTTGTCGGATGCGCCATTGGGGGAGTTCTCGCACTTTGGGCGTTGGTGTGGATAGTTTCTGGCATTAGCTTCAAACCGAGCATTCCGTATTTCGAAGCATTCCTTAATCAGAAATATAAGGGCTATAAAAGTTCCGAAGGTCGAGTGATCCGGTGCGAATCCTGGACAGAGTATTCTTCTGAGTATGAGATTAGCTGTAGGTATTTTCGGCAAGCAAAAGCCGAGGAAGCAACGTACCACGCGTTTGACAAGTGGGGCGACTACATTGGAAGTCGCGATGGCGGCTGATTGCAGCTTTAGGACACGTACTCTCCATGGAGAAACTCCCGTTGCTCGTCCATGGAAAGCCGATCACAAATTAGGGCGGCGACTATATTCAGCATAATTACGAAAATAAAAGTGCAACATTGATTTCGAGAGTGGATGGAGAAGAACACCTACCTGCCGGTGCATACCTTAGATGAAGACGGCGATGTTGATGGGGAAGCGTGATTGAGTGATGATAGAATTCAATTGTGGATCGGGCTATGCCTCGTGGGGGGCTTTTGCGCGTACAGCTGGTATTGGTACATCAGATCCATCATTTTCTACCGCAGTAACGGGTTCGATTTCAGCAAAGATTTCGGGCCTAACCTCTATTTTTCCCAATCGCAAGATGAACGCTTTTTGGCGAAGCCGAAAGCAAAGTTCTTTATCGCCATGCCTTTTGTGCTGGTGGTGACCTCCTTTATATCGATTTTCATAATTTTGACTCTGACAGGAGTTATCAAGCCTTGCATCGGTTGCGGACGATAGCCGTTGACAGATTATTCCAACTCATAAACCACCGCCTCATCAGCCGCGTCCCGAAGCCCCTTGTAGGACGCGTGACGGAGCTTGCCGTCGTCCGTCCAGGCCCTGTATTCGATCTCGGCAATTAGCTTGGGACCGATGAAGACGGCATTCCGCTTTCTCCCGGTATCGACAGCGGGCTTGCCGATGATCAGCTTGTCCATCTGCCGCCTGTTGAGCCTTTAGCAACCCAAGTTTGATTTGATCAGATGAGCGATACCGACAGGCCGGCCCTGACGAAGGCGCCGGAAATGTATGTCCATTATTGCGAACAGGCAGGTTGCGCGGAATGGGTAGGCTGAGGCAATAGCCCATCCCCAACAGTGCCGACGCGCTGGTGGTGCTTCGAGCACTTCCCGCATAAGTCAAACGAGCAGGAACAGGCACTCAGGCGGAAGCTCGAAGCAGCCGAGCTTGGGAATACCATTCAATGATAGCTGGACTGATTATATGCGCCTCTTTGACCGTCGTCGACGGCGACACGGTGAAATGCGACGGGCAAAATATGCGACTGCTGGGGGAAGGTGTTCCGTTCGTCTCGGGCATCGATACGCCGGAGATTGGATCGCACGCGAAATGCATCAAGGAACGGAAGCTGGCGCTGATCGCCAAAAGCAGGCTGAAAGAGCTGCTGGCCGAGCGCGGCCTGAAGGTGGTCTTCAGCGGCGCGGTGGACAAGACACCCACACACCGGCCGCTCATCAACATCTACCGAACGAACGGTGAAGAGATCGGGAAGAAGCTGCTTCGGGAGGGCTTCGCGCGCACCTGGAGCCCGAAGCGGCGGAACGATTGGTGTGATTGATCAGTCCAGACAGTTGCGCAGAGACGGCGTCGCGATGGGCCTTCATGGCAGAATAATAAAGATCCTAATAACACGGACGAAATCTTCCAGTTGCCAACTGCCTAAAACGACGTCTTCAATCTTGCTTGCCCAAAACTCATCATCGGGCATGATTAGGGTGGCGCCGTTTCTTTCTAGGAATTCTGCAGCAGCATAGAACGCTGTTCTTTTATTGCCTTGTTCGAAGGCGTGCGCCTTCGCGATCGCAAAGAGCAGGTTGCCAAACGCTCCCAAGAGACCTTGGCTCTCGTAATGCCAATGGTTGCGCGGCGACATCACGGCGCTCTCCAGGGCGCCGATATCTCGCAGAAAATGCGTCTCACCAGTCATAGATACTTGATCGGCATTGATAGTAATCACGTCATCGACGTCTACCCAGATTGGCGTGATCATCTAGCCAAATAAGCCGTGACCTTGGGATACCGCCTTTTCAAGTCTTCGCGGATGGCTGATTTATCGTTGGCAATCGACCTCGCCTGCTCTCGGATTTTGTTATCGATTTTCGGCTGAATCTCATTCTGAAGATACGAGATAAAGGCCTCGTCGAGCGCGATCATCTGCTCGTGCGTCTTTACGGACTGGGCGCTCTGTGCACGAAAATATCTCCGCTTCCCCGGGTCGCCTATGCGAGCGGCACGATGCCCGATAACCTGTTGCATTTGCTGGATGACTTGGCGCGCGCGCAGGATATTTTTGTAGGAGGCCGTGCCGTAATCCAGGCAAGCTAATCTCAATTCAATCAATGCATCTCTGTTGTTCCCTTCAATCGCACTGTCAACCGTGCGAGCAAGGGCCGCTCGATCGAGTGCATCAGCGGTTCGAAGCTTGAAAAGAAACTTTGCAAAACCGCGTGCGTAAGAAGCTGCCACCTCGGCTGGATCAGCATCTAGCGACGGCCAATCCGGGTTGGGGAAGTCCTCTAACCTTTTCACTCGCTCTTTCAAGAGTGCTACAGACATCGCCATCAGTACCTTTTCATCAATAGATACGGCATCGCAAGCTCATGTTCAATCGTCGCCCGCATGTGGGCGCAGAGCTTCTTCACTTCGGCATCCTTGGTGAAAAACAAAAAGCCGCCTCCCCGACTAAGGAGAGGCGGCTGGATGGGCGGCTATGCCACTTGCGGCAAGATCGGGTGATTGACGTAGCTCGCAAGGATCTTTGCGCGCAGGGTCGGATAATCAACATCTTGTACGTTGATGTTTCCGTCGATCGCCATGGACGCGATATAGGCGGCCGCCGTACCCTTCAGGGCACCGGTCAGCTCCAAGCGCGCCATATACCAGCAGAGGATCGTGCACGAAGAGGCCCATGGAACGATGACGTTCGTCTTGACCGCGGCGTCAGGGACGATCTCTTCAAGTGGAATGGGCGCGATCTTGTCGGCGCCGGCAACCAGGCCACCGGGAACACTGCCCTGCGTGTAGAGCAGGCCGCCGGAAGCGACTTTCCACGGCGGATGCTTGTCGCAGTCGTAGGAGGTGACCGCCACCGTCTTGTCGGAACGCAGAGCCGAGCCGTCCGTCTTGCAATAGTCCTGCGCCGTGGAGACGTAGCCGGTGTTCTTGAGCCTCCAGATGGGATCGCGCTGATACGGGCGGTTCGGCCAGAAGAGAAGGCCACCGGGACCGGGGTCCAGGAAGTTGTGCGCGTCGAGGCCAAATGCCTGGAACTGCGTTACCAGCGTCGATGGAATGCGGCTATCGCCGGAATTCGCATGCCACCAGAACCAGCCGAGTTGATAATCACGAAGGTCATCGATGACTGCTTGGCGCGCGTTCTGGTTCGCGGCGGTCGCATAGCGATAGCCGCTTCCTGGAAGGTCGGTGGATAGCCCGCCGGAGCCGTTATTGACGTCCATCTTGTCAGTCGTGCCCCCGACAGCGAACTGCAGAATAGTTTGTGTGTTCGCCGGGTTGCCGATCGTGACGCTGGGATTGAGGACATACGCTCGAGCGGCTGTCTCATAGCGAAGCGCGTTGTAATTGCGATGCGGGTCAATCGCAGTGACTGGCACCTTGCGCGCCGGATCGTTCGTCATCGCCAGACGGTAATTCATGCTCTGGATCGACGGATCGGGGGCGTCGACCGTCAGGCCGGGCAAGGGCATGGTGCCTTGGATATCGGGCAGAAGGCCGGAGGCCGGATTGCCGGCCACGACGTAGGGATCGATATCCGAGCCGTAAGGCTTGCTGAGGGCGCTCGATCCCTTGTAACCGTTGTTCGCTTCCGAGCCTGCGCCGGCCGCTTCGCCGCCCGTAATCGTCGGAATGCCGGGAGACATATGGATATACTCGCCATCGTAGTCGCCCGCGATGAACTGCTTAGCAGTGAATGTCCTGCCGTCGTTCGTAATGACCGCAGTGTCCTTGGTCCCGACCGCCGTGATGGATGCAATGCCGGTCGAGAAGTAAACCGGGATATCCAGCCCCAGCAGAAGCGTTCCGTTCGTCCGCGTCGGGTCGAGGCAGCGACGGACGCCGGAAACGAATTGCCAGCATTCAACCGAGTTGCCCGTTTGCGTGTTCGTGTCGACCCGATTGATGATCGTGCTGTTCACCCACGACGTGAGGTCACGGTAGAAACCTTTGCAGGCAGTGAACGCATAGCTGTCGATATAAGCCAGCCCATTCCCTGGCATCCCGCCGATATCCCAATCGGTTTTCGCCAGCGCATCGAGAAGGATGCCGACTGTCTTACCCTCCTCCTTAAGCCCCCTCGCAGTCGCGATCGACGCCGGACCGGCGCCGTAAACGAGGGCATCGAAGTCTACCGTCGTCGGGGCCTTGCCGGCCTCGTAGTAATCGACCATGCCGAAGCGGATTTTCAGATAGTAATCCAGAAGCGCGGCGCTGATCTCCATGCACTGCGCGTCGGTCAATCTGACGTCGAAGATGGCGAACAGGCCGCAATCGTGCGCCGATACCGCGCCTCCGTTGATGCCACCAAGGTGAATGGTCGGGTTGGTGGCCGGCGCGACGTAAGTTACGCTTGGCACCTCCCGGGTAATCCCGAGGGTGTCGAGACTGCCGGGCCTGATGCTGTACATGCCCTGGCCGGGCGTTATGTTCGTCGCCACCGACGCATAGTTCGTGGCCTGCAGACGCGCGTTGAACTTGTTGGATGCGTCCCTCGTGTTTGCCCCGATGCCGTCGCCACCGGCCGTCTGCGCCCCGAAGTCGCCACCGGCCGCCCCCGTCGCGGTTCGGCTGTAGTAGAAGATCGTGAACTGACCTTGCGCGAAAGACTGCAGGCCGATGCCCGTGTTGTATTTCGTGGTCGACGACCAACCACTCCATCTGTCGTTCGCGGTGTAAGTCGGCGTGCCGGCGCCAGTCAGCGTCAGATCGTTCGTTCCTGGGTGGAATTTGTTGACGCGGCTGTTGATCTCGGTCGGGGTGTCGGGAGAGTAAAGAGCCTTGGCGTTCGTCATGCTCACGCCAGCACCTTTGATGCGGGTGATCAGCCGGTCGAACGTTAGCTTCTGTCGCCGGGACATGGGGATGCCGGCGGCGGTCTTTGAGACGTTTAGAGCGTCAGTCTCTGCCTGGAAGGTGAAGTCAGGCAGAGAGGCGCCGGCGCCTCCAGGGAGGCGGCCCGAAACGCTATACTTACCGATCGGCGATAGTGGTGAAGTTAGAAACGTGCTGCTATTAAGCACTGAAGACCCCGCACGTTTCGCCAGCAACGCGTGTAAAGCGATAGGTGCCTGGCGCGGTGATCGCGATCGCCGGACGGAATGGCGTGAGTTCGCCCACGTCGGTATAGCCACCCGCATCGTCCTTGAGTGTGATGCGGACCCGGGCTTGCGCAGTCGCGGCGCCCTTGATCCCGACGGTTACAGTTGACCCGGAGGCGATGACGAGATCAGCGGAATTGGCCGCGGTGGAGCCCACCGCGAGAAGTTCGGTTGCCATGATGATTTCCAGAAATTTTTGGTGGGTCCGCGAAGCGGAGAGGTCAGCGCGTAGTGCGGCTGGTGGTGCGCTCAAATGCGCGATCTAGGCGCTCATGCAAGCCATCGATGCGGTTGCCAACGCCTTCGATGGCTCTAAGCAATTGAGCGGTCTGCTCCTGCATGCCGGCTTTCGTGGCGAAGGTCTCGGCAGCATGCAATTTATGTGCGGCCAGATCAGCGGTCGCCTTGTCGGCCTTGTCTTCCGCCGATTTGATGCGTTTTTCGCTGGCTTTTTCGCTTTCCTTGACGCGGCCATCAATCTTCCACCAGATGCCCCAGCCAGCGCCAGCGACGGACAGGAAGAATAGAATGGCCTTCATGATCTCTTCTGGCGTCATTGCACTTCCGCTTCAGTTGTGGTGGCATTGGAATCACCAACCGGAGGAGTTGCATGTTTAAAGATGCAGAGATCAGCATCCCCTGCCCGGGATGCGGTCACAAAACGGCGAAGAGCATCGCTTGGATGGAGGCGAACAAGCAGTTCACCTGCGATGGATGCGGGAAGGACGTCACGGTCGATGCGGAAAAGCTCCTCGCCGGAATCGAGGAAGCGGATAAGAGCCTCGCGGATCTCCGGAATAGATTTAAGCGAGGCATCAAGATCCGATAGGAGCGCGCTAAATGACGTCGCATCACAGCGAAGCTTTATGGTCATTGCTGGCATCGTCATTGTATACCCTCAAGGCCAGCGTCGCGGTCGGCGTAGAATCCAACTAGCGCCAAGTGGCGACGAATGCATGTCAGCAGCCGCTGGCGATCCGTGATCCAGAGTTTCTCCAGCGCGGCCTGCGTCAGCGGCTTGTCGCCAAGGTCGACCGGACCAAGGCATTTCGCCGTCAAGGCGCTGTCTGGCCTCACCAGAACTGGATGAGGCGGAGCGACGACTAGTCTACCGGACCTTGTTAACGCGCTGCACGCTGGAAGCACCGAGAGCAGTGCGGCCAGCATCAGGATCTTCGCTGGCTTCACGCTGCAGCTCCTCGATTTGGGATTGAAGGATTTCGGTTTGGGCCTGCATTTCAGCGATGCGGGCCGCCTCGCGCGTCTTGGCGGCGTTGTTTGCGGCGGCTTGGCGCTCCACTTCCGCGTTGCGGGCCTCGACGGCAGCGGCGCGCTGTTTGGCGAAGTCTTCTTTGAGTTCGGCGATTTCGGCATTCTTAACCGCGCTGGCCGCCTGATAGCCGCTGTCATAGATGGTGCCGTGGATCCACCATGCGCCAAGGCCAATGGCGCCGACCAAGGCAAGCGCCGTGATGGCGCTGACGATCCATTTATTGATGCCTAGGAGTTTTGCGAACCACCCGATCATGCGACCCCTTTTAGGCAGAGCGCCCTTTCCGCCTCACGGCGTTTGGTAAGGCCTGCGATCTTGCGACCCTTCGCCTTGTCCCACATGAGGAAGGCGTCACATGCGCCGCGGATGTCGCCGGCATTCAGCTTCCGCACGACAGTCGAGCCGCAGAAGCCGCCCGTGCCGATATTGTAGGTCAGCGATACGCCAGCAACATAAGTCTGGATGGGCAGCGCGTCTGGCGCCTTGAGGCAAGCACGCATGCCAGCTTCGTGCTCGACCAGGCTGTCGATCAGCATGTTGTCGCAGTCAGCCTTTGAGAATTTCATCCCAGGCTTGATGCCCTGCGTTTCCCCGTAGCAGGCGGTCCAGATGCCAACGACATCGCGGTAGGCGTAGAGCTTCAGCCCTTCGAAACCGCCAACCGTTTGGATGGCCATCGCGCCTGCAAGCGTTATAGCGGCGAGGCCGCCGCCGGTCTTTCTAAGCCTTGTCGCCATTGGCGGGCTCCTTGTTCTGAATAAGCAGGCGGGCGACATACGCGCCGCCAAGCAGCGCGAGCGTCAGCCACCGCGGCAGGTAATCTGAGATGACTGGCACAAAGTTGAGGATGAGGTCGGATAGGGCGGCGAGCTCGATCAGCCGGAGCGACCATGCGCGCTTCCACGTGAAGCCGGCATCGGGAATGAGCACGCGCGCGACAGCGTCACGCGCGCCTGAGAAAAGCGTGCGAAGCATTGTTGGCTCCGGTTTTTGAGAGTTAGGCCCGCCTAAGCAACGGCATTGGCTTTATCGACTAAAATCCACGAACGTAGGCCATGGCCCGCGGGCGAAAGGGCTGATGCTGGGCGGAGAGGAACATCCTTACGACATCGATGCGAGAGCACGGTGGTTAGAGCACCAACACCCAGATCATCATCCACGCTATCCCCGCAATAAACCCTGTGGAGAACAAAGCGATTTTTTGATTGATCGTCAGTCGCATCGAGTAACATAGATTCGGCATGCAGCATCTCCTCTGATATAGATTGTTGATGGCGTTGGCTTTTGGGGACGAGACATGGTTGCACATTACCCGCCGGCCTTTTGCGTCAAACATGGCATATTCCAAGCCAGGGGCTTCGCCTTAGAAGATGATGCTTATTTTTCTATGGTGGGATGCGAAACAGATTGCCCAACATGCGGCGCGCGATCAGAAGTTCTGCCTGGTTTTTACCAGGCGACGAAGGATCGACTTGACATTCTAATTGATGCAGCTGTGAGCCCGGATGCCTTGCGGGCGCTTCAAGACGTGGCAATCCGGCTTCAGAGAAACGAGATTTCGACGGCCCAAGCGTCACTTGAAGCGGAGAAAATTTCCCCGAAATTCTCTCGTATTTTCCGTGGCCTCAAGCAGGAATCGGTCGCGATGATTGCTGCTGCTGTCATCTCTGCCGCGGCTGCGGTGTACGTCGCCAAGGTTTCCAGCTCAGGTAACGTCACCATAAACAATTACAACGTTCCCGTTATTTCGGAAATTCATTTGCCAGCAATCGGGCCCTTTCCGGCACAGAGACCGACATCCAAGTCCCGATTAAAATCAAGTTCGTCGATCCCATCTCCGAAGCGGTAAGGGGCAGGCCGAAGCCCGCCCCTCCTTTTCGTCAATTGTTTGGCATCGCCCTCGTCACCGTCAGTTGCACATTGCTCGCATTCAGGGCGCCGCCCGAATTCTGGAACAGGCTGAGCCTGAATGGTCCGCTAATGTCACTGACATAGACAACCCCGCTAACGCGAACCGTCGTGTCATTGGCGGAGCTTCCGCCTTGGCTATCAGCGATGCGCGGCAGATTGACCCCGCCGAAACTGACGATAGCACTGCGCAACCCGGTGCCGTTCTGCGCAAATGTCGCCTGGCCTTCAACACGGTACCAGCCTGCTTCTTGGACAAGAACGGCTTCAGTGTTCGACACGAGGCTATGCATCGATGCGCCGTCGAAATCTTCGGCGTTGAAGGAAACGATCGTCGACGAGTTATTCGGGATCGAGATAGCCGCGCTGTTATAGACACGGCAAGCCGGATACGGGAACAGTGCGACGTGCTGGCCTCCGGCGGCATAGCCTCCAGACTTGCAGTTTATCACCTCGTTCATCGGCTGGCCGCCAAAGTTCGTCTCGCAACGGAAACCGTGATACTGCGTCTTGACGGTCTGGTTGTCGTACGCCGTGCATCCTATCATCCGATAGCCGCGCGGGTAGTCCTGATAGGACGGCGCAGCGCCAGGGATAATGAGGAATCCTGCCGGCTGAGAAGTGCCGCGGCCAGTATTGCCGTTGCCGGTATCCCATGCGCCGCAGCCGATGAAAGTCACGTGCTGCGGAAGGCTTGCGGGTACGGGGCTGCCGGCGTCAACATCGACTGTTGGGCCAGATCCAACAAAGCCAGCCGAGCCGGCTCGATGGACGTTGCAGCCCATGACCGTGCCATATCGGTTGTAGTTTGCTAGCTTGATGCCCCATGTTTCAACATCGCGGACAGTAACGCCCATGAGGACGAAGTTGAAATTGCCAGCCGATCCGGTGAGGTCGATACCGACATCGCCATCGTACATCTCACCGCCGATGATACGGAAGTGGGAGCAGCCGAGACCAACCGGCAACATGCGGCCGAAGGCGCGCCGATAAGAGCCACCGACAATGCCGCCGATATGATGGATCTTCGGTTCTAGGACCGAGAAGTCAGAACAGGCGCTGAGCCACAAGCCTTGCGCCTGGTCGTCCGCAGGCAGCGAAGCCGAGACGTACAGAATGTCGTGGACATGGGGTCTAACAACCTGAAAATCGGCGGCGCTCGTGAGGACGATACCAGTGCCGGCGTCGGAACCAAAGACTTCGCAATCTTCTAAGTAATGGCCAGATCCACCGTTGATCGAGATACCTGCGGCATTGTTGAGCGAGCCGCCCGTACCGTCACCATTGCGATCGACCTTCACCCGCTTCAGCGTTACATTGCTGACAGATGTTGCGCCGATCGTTACGACGCTGGTGGTGGCGTGCGGCGTAAGCTGCTTGGCCGCAATATCTTCAAGCCAGGATCCGGCAAGGAGGGTGATCTTGCCGTTGACACCATAGATGTGCTCTGGATCGCCCTTGACGCGATGGGCGGTAGCCAGTGCCGCGGTGAATGCGGTGAGGATGTTTGTTGTGCTATTGACGTAGCCGGCCTGAATGAACTGCTCGATGTGCACATATCCGTTGAACGGAAGCGCATAAAGTTTCACACCGCCGGCGGTGATGATGTGATAGTCACTCGCGCCTGATGCGGCGACGATATAGCTCCAGCCCTTGGACGACACCGTCACGACCGTCGAGCCAGCAGTGACTGGAAGCGCACCGCCATAGCTCAAAGTCGTGTCGGCGGTGAGGTCGGCGAACGCCTTGAACGTCACCGGAATGTTTGTGAGCGATGTGGCTGCGGCTACCGCCGTTGCTGCCGCAGATGTTGCCGTCGCAGCAGAGGCTACCGCGGTTGCGGCTGCCGCCTCAGCATCGGCAATGATTGCGGCCGAGACCTGATCGCTGACCAGCCTGAATTCGGATCCTGCGACAATGCCGAGCACCTGCATGCCGGCCGCGAGGCCGCCAGCGGAAATGTTGTTACCGCTGTTGCTCTTGACGGTGAGTGTTGATCCACCGTTGAATGCCACCGTTACCGGCGAGGCCGTGTTGTCCTCAAAGATGTTCATGAGGACGAGTGCAGAGCTCGAAATTGGAAGCGTGCTAGTCGCCTGAATGGCGTTTGGTGTGCCGGCGCCAGCATCGATCGCGGTGATGAAGCTGTACGGAAGGTCGCCGACGCGAGTCCAAGAACCAGTGCCAGAGGCGCCGCTCTTGCGGTAGATGCCGTTATAGGCGACGGTCGTGTCGCCTATAACCCAAGCCATCGAGTTGGCGACGTGCGCCAAGTCTGCAAACAGGGCGGCCCGCGTTGTGAATACAGAGCCACTGTTTGCGCCGATGGCAGTGATAAACGATTCAAGCCACAGGCCCCAAGCTCGCGCTTCGGTCTTTTTGACTTTCTTGTTGCCAGAAGCCGGCACGCCGGAAGTATTGTAGTCGTCAAAGACGACCGCAGCCAAAGGTGCAGGCATGTGCACTCCAATTATCAGGTGACGGTGAATGAGCCGGTTGCTTGCGGGGTCGCTGGCGTTCCGGACGCGTTTATCGCTTCGATGAAACCATATTTCGTACCGGCAGATAGGCCGGTCACAATGCGGCTGTCCGCGGCGTTGGGTGCGCCGTATTCGGTCGCAACAAGCGTCGATCCGGAGAAGCTGTTCACTGTGTTCATGTAGATTCGAGCCGCTGCGTAGTTCGCACTGTTCGGCGCCGTCCAGTTGAACGTTGCCTGCCCTGCACCGCCAGTTGCGGATACGCCGGTAACGACGCCAGGCGGCGTTGAGTCGGCCGTTGCCGTTCTGTTTTCATAGGCTGTCCAGTCAGAGCTCGCGCCACCAGACCAACTGCGCAGACGGAATTTGTATTGTGTGCCGTCGGCAAGGTAGCTTGAGCGAACCTGCGTCTCGCCGGCGTTGGAAATTACGGATTGCGGCCCGGTAGACCCCGTAATCTTCTCCCACTCAAGCTCGTAGGTCAGGGATGCAGAAGCGAAATCCCAGGTGGCCAGAGCGTAAGCAGCAGACGAACCGCCAGAAACAACTTCCGTCTGGATGACAACGTCGAAGTTGACAGGCACCGGAGCATTGGATGGAGGAATGATTACGATCGACGACCCTGGCGCGCCCTCTTCCGTGGCGGCGTTGAAGGCGTACAGATTACTTGGAACGACGATTCCGCTAAAAGTCACGGTCATATCCCTTAGAGATATCGTGACCTTTGACGTGATTTCGATCACCGCATCGGAGAGCTTTGGCGCATACTGAACGCGAATAAACCGATGATATGAAACGTCATTGTCTGGGTCGTAATGAGCCGTGATGCTGACTCGCGCGCCATTGCGCCTGATATACGCAAGCTTCTGAAGGCGTTGAATATGGTTGTGCGACTGCACCGCCACATTCTCGACAGTCAAAGTCCGCTCGGTGTCCTCGCCGACATATGGGTTTCCATAGATGGCGGCGTCATTGGTGTTGTATAGATCGCTCGGGTCTGTGAAGCGTCCGCGAACCGCAAGGACTGTGGTAGCCGGATCGACATTGGCGTTTAGGCTGAAGGAAACGATCTCGTTTCTGGTCAGTGTAATCGTCGGCTCGACATATTCGCCGGCGTGAACACCAATCAGCCCATCTGCGCGCTCATAAACGACGAGTTCAGCGGCCTGATCGAGCGTCTTGCCGACCTCGACTGGATCGCTGTTGGCCCTAAACCACATGCCGCCGTCGTATCGATTCTCCGTACCGCCACTACGATTGGTGACGTTCTGAGCGCAGACGTTCGCCGCATTGATCCAGTCTGGCAGATACATATCGCTAAGCGACAACTTGCCGCCGTATGGGCTGGTGAGGTGCCACAAGCGCATGACCGCGAGGTTGTTCGTGAATACAGTTGTCCCGGTACGCGGGTCGTATAGCCGCATTCCATCTATCACCGCCGAATGTTCCGGCATCTGGTTGGGATAGATCTTGAGATAGTCCTTCGAAGGTGCCGTGGCGCAGCGCATCTTGATCGATGCCAGGCCGTCGCCTCGATGGTTGTTCGTCCATATAGACGAGAAGAACGAAACGACGTCGGCGTAGGCTGTCTCAGCTGGCAGACCCAAACGCGAGGTGATATTTACATAATCATTGCCGTCGTCGAAGAAGTGCGCTGGCGAAGTGACCGTGCCCGTGCCGTCGATTGTGATCTCTTCGTCGTGCAGGTAGTGCTTGACGTAACCTTGTATCCTGTGCCCGGCGTGAACGATGATGTGGTACGCAACGCCGTTTGTTTCCTCTAGAAAGACGTAGTCGCCAGCTTTCTTTACGCGGCCGAGAATGATTGGCAGCGACGGAACTGACTGTTTGAGATTGTATGTGCCGTCCTCTGGTTTTGGAACCGATGGTTTCGGCATGAGTGCCTTTGAAACAAGCCCAAGCCCGACAGATAGACCGCCATAGAGCAGCGCAGCAGTGCCGAGGTAGAGAGCGTTTGCCGCAGCAACCGTCGTGGCCGCCGATGAAACGATCAGCGGCAGCAGCGCAAGAGTTTGAGGCATGAAACTAGATTTCCCAGATTGCCAGGGCGCGCGCCGTCATTGGCGCGACATTGTCGCGGAAGCGCACGAGCCAGCGGTTGCCGTCGAAGATGGCGCCCCACTGCCTTTGAATGTTCGTTGGTGATCCGATGACGCCTATCGCGCCAAGTCGCGGCCGCTCGATGCGCCTTCCGCCTATGGTATCGGCACAAGGCTGAACTACAGGCTCGACGCCGCCCGCCTGGGCAATGATGGAGCGGAATCCGTCGTCGTCGGTGTATGTCCCGCGAAGATGCGCGGCCGGATCGGGATGGCCTAGCCACATCGCCCAAGACGCTAGGAACATGCAGCAATCGACTTGGCAGGGCCGCCAGGCGCGGGTGTTGTGGTCTTGGATGAACGCGGCGAGTTGTGCGGAAGTCGGAATCGACTTACGCTGGTGTGCCGCCATTGGGGATGGGACCATGGAAACCAATATCAATATTGACTTAACTCAGGTCACGAACATCATCACCGGCTACCAAACGGCCTTGATGAGTTTTTGCGCCGAATGGGCCAAGGCCTACCCCGAGAAAATAGGCGACGCCGAGTCGTTCCTCGCCGAGGTTGAAGCAACCTACGACCTGCCGGTTGGGACGTTCTCGAAGACAATCCGAGTGCTTCGTGGAGAAACGGATGAAGCGTAGATTTCTGGATCCCCGGCCGCGTCAAATCTGACACTGAGTACGATCGAGACCAACTTTTCTTTTTTGTCGTTCATGTGTTCTCCTACCCCCACTGCGGCCATCTGATCGTTCGATCTTTCAGGCCGGGGATGCGTTCGCAAAATCTGTCATCAGCCGCGGATGGGTTCAAAATCTTCGCTCGAGCGCGCTGATCGACATCCGACAGCACGGCGCCATTGGTTACGGAACGCAGCGTGAAGCGGTTGGCGACGTCAACCTGAATGGACGAGCTGATGCCCTTGTCGCTGGCCTGATCGACGAAATTCAGATTGGAAATAGTGCCCGTGAACTTGACGATAGACGAGCCGGTTGGCTGCTCGTAATCGTCGCACTTCTGCAACAGGACTCGGAAAATCGAGCCGACAATATTGCCGTCCTGGTAGTCTTCCCAAATGGCGTTGCTTGCCGCCTCGTCGATGCCGGAAAGCACCAGAGACAGCGTGAACGCCTCGGCGTTGATTGCCGCTTCGATCTGCGCCAAAGCATCCTCAGTTAGAACGCAAGCGCGATAGATTTCGCCATCAGCATCGGCGAACGGGCCGCCTGAGCCATCCCAAAAACGAAGACTGCCAGATGGAAGCTCCACCTGGCACAAAATACGAAGACTTGCCACGCGTGGCTCCAATCAATATTGCAACCGCAGCTAAACCAGCGAGTTCCAGTAGTCGGTCGCCTCGATGAAGCTGACGTTTGGCCGAGTGTTCTTGGTGATGGCGTCCTGTGAGATGTCCATGCCGCGATCCTCGGAGAGGTGGCACAGGACCGTAGGCCGGTCGAAATTCAGATCGGCACCATCTGGAATTAGCTCGCGCACGCTTGGCGAAATGGGAACCGTCCATGTATCGCCATCGATTTCGATGACTGGGCCAGTCTCATAGAGCGCGTGGTTGTAGCTAAAGCGAACGCCTACAAGGTCCGCCTCGGCATTGATGATGCGAAGCTTGATCGATGTAGAGGCAATCGGCGTGACGCCCACGGACACAACGGAAATCGCGCCCTGCAGATATTCGGTGTCGTCGTCAAAAGGCGTATCGTCACCGTGCGTCGTTTCGCTGGTTGGCTCGAAATGCCCAGACACGTATGGCGCCGAAAGTGATGACGGAACGCGCACTGCGATCAGGCCCGCCCGGCCGCCAAGCTTTTGCCTGATCGCCTGCCACGTCTTCCATTGATTGCGATACCGGTTCTGAATGACAACCCCGGTATAATCCACGGTCCAAAAGCCAAGGTCCGTGCGGACCACTGGCTCGACGCCGCCGAGCGACTTGCCGCCGGATCTCGTGAATGGCACGAGACACGGGGCAACTTGCTGTGGGGTTAGTGTGCAGAACGGCCATTCGATGATGTCAGGCATGCGTTATCCGTTCCTGTAATCGCCGCCGGCGCTGTCGTTTTGATACTTGGCCATAGTCGGAACAACCTGCTGATTCGCAGCATTCACGATGCGCGGGCTGGCCGCGGCTACCGTGTCGTTGCTGACCGACTTCACGTAGGCCTGTAGGCCGCCAGTGTCGTCGACAGACACGCCGACTTGGATCTGCGTCTTGCCGCCGCCGCCCATCTTCGTGCCGCGAGGCAAAACGACTTCGCCACGCTGAAGAATGGCCGGGACTTCGCCAGGCTGAAGGCCTGCAACGCCGCCTGTGTGGTAGCGCTTGGCACCAGCAAACGCTCTCGGCGAGACCGAGCGACCGTGGCCGTAACCGTCGGCCCCAGCGACACCGCCGCTATGCAGGATGCCTGGAATGATCATCCCGCCCAATAGGCCGCCTTTACCGCCGCCGCCCAATAGGCCGCCGATACCGCCGCCGCCGCCAAAGACAGCGTTAAGGCCAACATCGATGAGTTTGTCGACGACCTTATTCAAGGCGTTAGCCAAGGCTTCAGCTGCTGACTTGCCGCTTCGAAGATCGGAGATGAATCCGCCCACAACATCGCGTCCCAGATCCCGGAAAGCCTCGGCAGATTTCTTGATCTGCTCTTGCGATGCTTTCAACTGGTCGCCGGCAGACGATGCCTTGGCGTAGTTCGTTGCCAGTGCATCAATGCTTGCGGCCAGTTCAGGCGTTATCGAGACGCCAGCCTTCTGTGCCTCGGACAGCAATTGCTGCTCAATGCGCGCCTTTTCGACGGCGAAACCGTAGTCGTTCACAAGCGGATTTAGCTTGGCCTGCGCCGCATACTGAGCGTTCAGCATGTCGATGCGCTTCTGCACCTCGGCAACATCGCCTTGGAACAGTTGGTCCGGCGTCTTCTTGTCGCCAAGGCCGGCTTCGTTCATCGAGATACCCGTGCCGGAAAGGTAGGTTTGAGCCTCTTCTTTCCTTCGGCCGGGGTTGGACGTCAGCGCAGCAATTGCCTTCGCCACCTTCTCCGGCCCACCGCCCTCCTTGATCGCGTTCACGATCGCATCAGGCAGAGATCCGTAATTGTAGGCGATCGACGTCAGCGCCGCCTGCTGTCCCTCTGAGAGGCTTTTCCACGTCTCTAGGCCGATTGCATTCTGAATTCCGTTCTGGAATTCCATGATGCGCCTGGACAGATCGCGCTGCGCATCGTCGAGTGTGACGATGGTATCCTTGGTGACTTCCTCAATCTGGCCATTGGCGCGAGTAGCGGTGTCAGATCCGAAGCCGACGCGAAAATGGTTCGTGTCCCACTTGGCGTTCGTGATGAAGCCTTCAAAACCGCGAATAAGTTTGGCCGCGGCCGACTTGCCAACCTCGTCGAGATTGGCATCATTGAAATCTTGGGCGCTGGCCCCCTCACGATCGAGGAATTTGCCACCGCCAGAATACAGCGGCGAAAGCGTGCCGAGCGGTGACTTGTTGATCTGCGTCTGAAGGTCATTCAGGTTTTTGGCGTACTCGCCAACCTGTGTTAGCGCTTGGCCCATGGCAGGAATCAGCTCGCTCTTGATCTTGCCGGCAATATCGCTGATGGCGCTGCCACCATTAATGCCGAGACCAATGGCCGAAGAAGTCAGGGTCGCGAATGCGTCCTTTGCCTGCTCGCCCGTCAGGTAAAGCGTTTTTAAGCGCTTGTCCGTGGCCTCGATCGCTTCCTGCAAGGGTATGGACTCGTTCGCCGACAAGCGCAGTTGCTTTGCCAGTTCCCTGATGTTCTCAGGGATCCCCTTCATTCCCTCGATCTTCTCCATCTCAAGCGAGAAGTCACGGAAATCCGGAATGTCCTTATTCAGTTGGCCAAGGGCGTGTTGGAAATCGGCAACGGTCTGCGTGGCTCCGCCAAACTCGCTGACCGGCACACTCAGAACATCTGATTTTAGTTCCTTGCCCGCCGCCTCGATGTCTTTTCGGAGATCGCCGAATTTGTCATTCAGCTTCTGCAGTTCGATCTTCTTGATCGAATCTGAGTAGCCATCCGCGCCCTTCTTTGCGATGCCCCAGGCCGCGTCAAACGACTTGATGACCTCGGCGTGTGCCTGGAGCAGCTTGTCGGTGTCGGGGACATCGCCCTTTAGCGTCGTGAGGTATTGAACGGCGGCGCCGGCCAGGCCGATAAGGGCGAACGAAGCCAGC
Organism: Rhizobium sp. BK591; assembly: GCF_014195045.1. Classification (NCBI taxonomy): domain Bacteria; kingdom Pseudomonadati; phylum Pseudomonadota; class Alphaproteobacteria; order Hyphomicrobiales; family Rhizobiaceae; genus Rhizobium; species Rhizobium sp. BK591. Next base: position 582,124 of record NZ_JACIAZ010000003.1, on the reverse strand, counting down.
GACACCGGATTGACCATCTGCGCGAACGCGCCGCCAAGGGTTTTAACCGCACCAACAAGACCGCCCCCTGAGCCATTGAAGACCTGAGCCACCTGGCTACCCTGCTGGGCCATCACCTGAAACGGCGATGCGCCGCCAGCCAGCGACGTCGCGATGTCGTTCAACTGGAACGACAGGTTCTGCACCGCGGCGCGCTGAGCGCCAAGCGACTGCTCGGCCTTGCGGCCGGAATTCACAAAGCTGCTGGCCGCGTTGTCGTTTGCGCGCTTAAACTTGTTTTCGATTCCGCTAGCTGTATCTCCGGCTGCTTTCGCAATGCCGGAGAGCTGCTTTTCGAATTTCTTAGTCGTCGCCTCGATTGATACAAGGAGGCGTGCGGTGTCGTCTGCTGTCGCGGCCATTTAGAACCCTACAATTCCGAGATCTGCCAGCTCATCCTCGCCCATTGGCGGAGGTGGCGGTTCTTCACTGGCGTGGGCTTTTCTATAGCCCTCCGAGCAGCACGCGAATTCCCAGAGCGTCATGTCATCGACATCGCGAGGCGAGTATCCAATAACAGCGCCAGCGGCGAGATAGCTTGACCAGCGTGTCTTGCCGTTTGGCAGCGGGTCTAGCTTTCCTTCGCTATCCCCGCCTGGGGCTCCCCCGGCTGGTCGTCGGTCTCCCACATTATAAATCTTCGCAGGATTTCTGCCGAAGTGACCGCCAGGGCGTAAGGGCTGGCAACATCGAGAGCCGCTTCAATGGCCTTTTGGGCCAACCGCTCTTCCATGCCGCCGCCGATCAAGCCAAGACGGATCGGCCCTATCACGTCGTCAATTTTCCATTGCGAGGAAAGCAGGCGCATCATGACAACGGCGCAACCGGCGTCGCACTTCTGTTCTATAGCCCTAAGCTCGCCGATGCCCAGGCGGAAAGAATGCTCTCCGCCTGGCCACGTTATCTCCTCTGCCCCCCGCATTAGGAGGTCCTGGCGGTACGCGTCGGGATCCCGTCGAACTGGATATCTAGCTCGGCGGTGACCTTCGTGCCGCGTTCAGCAGCGTTGTTGATCGAGGCCAAATATGCGGCACCGGATTCGTACTCCGTGTCACCGATCGCCGCGTTGACGTGGTGAATACGGATGTTCTTCGGCTGGCCGGCACCCCACCAATCAAGCAGAATCTCATGCGACTGCGATGCCCATACGCCGGAGGCGGAAACCGTCACTTCGGAAGACTGAACGGCGCGCTCAACAGCGGCAGGCAACGATTCATCGTCGCAGTCCGGAACTTCCGAAGTCTGCATGTTGTGCTGGCGGTTGATGCCGCGGGAAGTCAGGCCGCAGATCTTGCTGTAAACGCCGGAGCCGTTGGTCACTTCGACCTCGAGCACCATCTGATGAAAGTTCGCGGTGGTAGCGCGCGTCATTGATTTCTCCAATAAATAACCGCCTCACGGCGGCTGGTCACGGGCTACGCGCCCACCTTTTGTTTCTGTGGCCGCCGTGGCGGCGTTGCTCGCGTCGCCCGCCCGATTGAAACGGCGTAGTCGACGAAGTCATGCGGGAAGCTTTGCGGCTTCGGATCTGGTTTGGCGTGGAAACTGAATTTGGATTTTGGCCGAGACCAATTGCATTCGGCAGAGAAGACGGCCCACGCCATGTTTTCACCTGTCGTCATTCTGGCTCTTCGATGCTGGCCGTTACGCTCACAACGCCATGCGTGGTGAGCCCGTCAGAGTCGGTAAACACGCGGCGAAAATCCACGCGGATTTCAGCCAAGGCGTTTGCCGTAAGCGCCAAGTCAGCTTCGTGAAGCGTGCGATAAATAAGATCGACGATGTTTTTTGCCTCAACCTGGCCGACCGCCTTGCTCCACACGTCCAGTTGGAACGAATGGGTGCCGCTGACTGAACAATCGGCGCTGTCATCAACCACGTCGGATGGACCGAAGCTGATGTAGGCCGCCTTGTCCTTGTATGGATCGGTCGGCACGCGGTCATAAACGCCGCCAACCAAGGCCATGATTGCGGTCGTGGCGCGCAACGTGTCGTAGAGGAGCTTTTGCAGCTCAGCTTGTGCGCCCATCAATCAGCCTCACCCTGCTTAACCGGCCCGACGAATTTGATCGCCTTTTTCATCTCGCGCCTGATGCGCGACTGAATGCGTTTCCTGAGGGCCCGATAGGACGGAAAGAAAAACGGATGCGCCCTCGTGCCTGGGTGGCCGTGCGCCTCGCCTTTGAAGCCCTTATTGCCGCCGCCGGTCGCAACGTTGTGCGGAGCCGTGCCAAATTCCACGAAGGACGCGTAGTAGGCCTTGGCGTTGCCTGCATAGACGGTAATGCGGAGGCCGCGCTCATTGGGATCGCTCTGAGCGATAACTGCTGATCCAGCCGGGGCGTTGCCCCATGTCCAACCAATTGTGTCGCGAAGGTCGCCGTCATCAACTGGCGCCAGGCGCTTCATCATCTTGACGAGCTCCTCGGCGCCGGCTTCAATTGCTGGTCTGGCCGCCGCCTCGACGCGCTTAGGCAGCGCGGCGACAGCTTTCTTAAGATCAGAGATACCTTGAACCATCTGCCGCCAGCCTTGTTTGCCTTACGGCAGGACTCCGCGTTCGCAGAGAAGATCGATCCACTTTTTATCGGTGGATGCCGTCACGTCTCGGATCGCGTATTCAACGTTGGTGCGGGTATCAGTGACCCGCCATTCCGCCGTCACTCGCCGAGTTGCCGTGCTGGCACGAACGCGGATGACTTGCGGGTGGCGGTTTTCAAGGCGAGCCGCTATTACGGACTCGCCTCCGCGGAGGTGAACGTATTCCGCCGCATCCTGAAACTGCTCGATCCAGTCAGCAACCGTGTTGCCGAACTCGTCATCCTGCTCGTTTCTAACAGCAAAGGAGACGCGTTCCTTAAGCGCCCCCGCCGCCATTAGGCGCTGGCCACGCCAGAATACTGAACATCAATGTTCAGGACAGAGGTAGAGGCCGCCTGACCCATCAGCGTGATGTAGTCGCCACCGACGTCGTCGGCGAATGGGCAGAGCTTCCCAGGTGTGTCCGAAAGATAGTACGCAGTGCCGGCCGTGAGCACTGCGCCGAGCGTTACCGGTCCAGAGACCTGAACGATAACCGGCTGATTGAGCGCTGCGGTGTTCAGCGCGACGCCGATATTGCTTGTCTGGCCACGGGCTTCGGCAGTAGCCGCATCGCTGTCGGCGAGCTGCCATTTGCCGGTCGTGGTGGAGTCGAGATAGACGATATCGCCGGCGGCGATAGCCGCGCCAGCAACGCCTGTTTTTGTCTGCGCGCTTGCGCCAGCTACTACCGCGCTTGCGGTCACACTAATGTCTGCCATGGAATTTCCTTATGCGGCCTAAGCGGGCCAGTTTCGATACGGCATCAGGAGCGCATCAACAGCCATAGGCATGTCGCTCAACTTTGCCCCGGTGGCGGCTTCTCTGTTTTCGTACCAATGGCCGATCATGAGGAGCGCCGCGTGTTTGATGGACGCCGGCATTGCCGCGTATCCAGCAGTGAATTCGATGCGAACCGATCCTGGCTCGCCGTCTGTCTCTGGCCAGCTCGTGTTTTTGGCCGGCAGCAGGTAGCCACCGTTTTTCACGCCAACATCGAGCGTGCGAAAACCAGTCAGCTCTACCTCTGCGCCACCATCCGCAGGCGTGTAGAACACGCCATCGACGGACGCCAATGGAGGCTTTGGAATATCAAGGCGGTCAGCCGGGAACTCGCAAAGCGTCAACTCCCATTCAGAAGCGGCTGATGCACGGCCGATCCAACTGTTTTCACCGAGCAAATGATCGCTCGCCGCAGCAATGAGGCCGTCGATGTAGGCATCGTCATCGGAATGTAAAACCCTAAGGTGCGCCTTGGCTTCGGCAGAGCTCACAATGGGCGCGATTACCGAAACAAGGCGCAAACTCATGGTTATTTCCTCTTGCGTCGGACTGGCGAGGTTTGGCCGAGGGCGGCCCGCGTCGTTTGCAGCCCATCGGTCGGCGTGAGCGCTTTGATCGGCTCAATCCAGCCGATAGCGACAAGGCCGTCGGCCATGCTGCCGAAATCACGTTCGTCCCCGATTTCCAGGTCGACGGACGTGATGCCGTCCCACGAACATGGGAACGGCGCCACGACTTTATGGAGCATTACGCTACAGGCTTGCTGCGGGCATGAGCGCGGACGATATCGACGCTGGCCGCGATTGAGGTGCCGCTATTCTGCGTCAGGACCGACCTCACATAACGTTTGCTGCCCTTGTAACCAACCTTATAGACGGTAGTGGCTGCCAGCGCAGATGGGAAGGAGCCCATGAGGTCAGCAGCCGCAACGTCAGCAAAGGTCGAATTGTCGGCAGAATCCTGCAGCTTTGGCGTGAAGTTGCCCGACGCAACAATGGCGCCAGTGCTAATCACGACAGTTGCCGACTCAAACCCAGCAAGGTCAACGCCGCTCGATGTGTTGGTGGCGGTGAGCACCTGCGGCGCGACCGCCTGCACAATGCCAATGTTGTTGTAAAGATCTTTGGAAGCCATCAGGCTATCTCCTTTTTCTAGAAAGAATGGGCGGCACTAGGCCGCCCGCCTGTGGGTTAGACCGAGCAAGTCAGCTTGCGGATGGCTTCCGCAAGCGTCACCTGACCGCCGAGACGACGGCGGAAGATGAAGCGGATGTTGCCGCTGGTTGCCTGCGTGTAGGGGTCGCGGAGCATCTCCATCTGGATACGGTCAACCAGCGTGTAGCCGCGGGCAAAATCGCCGTAAGCGATCGGCACGAGACCTGCGCCTTCCGACGGCATGTCCGGAACCTCGACGTAGGGGTCGCCGTCGATGGTGTTCGGCTGGCCAGAAATGCCAGGCATCCACAGATACTGCTTTTCCGCCGTCTTGAGCTTGCGGACGGAGCCGAGCGTGGTGCGGTTTAGAGCCCAGGTCGCATTGCGCGCGTATGCGGTTTTCAGGCCATACTTCAGCGTCAGCAGGCCGTTAGCCTGGCCATCAGCGTCGGCAATGGTGGATGCGGAGCCCGAGTTACTGCCAGATACGCCGGAAGCGGTGAGGAAACCTTCCGGCCGGCCGACACCACTGCCCGTAACGAAGGCGGCGCCTTCCGCGACGGCGAACTGCTCGGTTGCTTCGAAGCTGATTTCCGATTCCATGTTGAAAGCGGAGTCTTCAAGGTTCTGGTTTGAGATGTCGATCAGCGCGTACATCTCGTGGGTCGGGATTTCCCACATGCCGTAGCGCAGGCCGTCGGTCTCGGATTTCGTGCCCTGGTCTGCAACCCACTGCGCAGCGAACTGGCCGGTGCGCTTCGGGATCAAGATCGCCTTGGATGCGGTCTGGCGAACTCGGGCAAGCGCGCGTGCCGGAGACACATCTGTGACGCCCTTGATGATTTCCCGGATGTACTCGGCAGGCGCAAGGTAGCCGCCGGTCGTGTCGTTTGCGATGCCGAGCGCTTTGTATTCTGCGACAACGTCGGCCAGAGCCTTCTGCTGTTCCGGTCGGATACTGGCCTGGCCGAGCACCGACGCATCGAACACAGCGCGCGCCCAGAGGTTCGCCTTCGACTTCACCTCGCCCCGACGAAAATTGTCATTCGCCGCTGTCAGCGAGAGCCTGTTAAGCTTCTCTTCGAGCTCGTCGACGTGTTTCTTCTCATCGTCCAGAGCCTTCTTGGTCTCCAGGAGCTCGGCAGTGGCTTTCTGATTGTCCTTCTCGAACTTGTCGAGAGCGGTGTTGATACGCTCAACCTTCTCGGAGAGGACGACGTCAGCGGTGCCCTTCTTCTCTATTTCCTTGAGGCGGTTGTCATTGGCGGCCTTGAATTCTTCGAAGGCAGACATGACCTGTTCAACGGCGGTTTTATCCGACATTCGGGTCTCCTAATTTGGTGATGTGGTGGTGGTTGGTGAGCGTGCCGCGGCTGGTTAGCCGGCGATCAGCGCTTTGATGCGCGCAGCCAGCCTAGTAAGCTCGGCTTCGCTCTTCTTGGCCGTCATATCCTCATCACGAGGAGCCGTGTCCGGTTCTGCTTCGTCGCGAAGCAGTATGCTTTTGAAGACTGCAACAGCTTTCACACTGTCGGCCCGCGAAAGACCTGCTTCACGCAGGCCGTCTTCGATTTCTCGTGGGTTAAACTCTGATTTTACGCTCGTAATGCGCGCCTTGCCGTTCATCGGGAACGTCACAAGGCTGACTTCAAGCAGATCGACTGACTTCAGCGTACGCCTGGGCTCGTCCGGAGCGCTCCGCAACAGCCATTCCTTGGCCCTAAAGCCGATAGAAAGGCCCGAAATCGCCGGTCTTGGCTTCATTTTGAGAAGCTCGTAAGCTTCGCGGCCGCGTTCAGTGTTGGCGAGCTTGCCTTCGACGTAGAGGCCGATATTGTCCTCTTTCATCTCGGTCCAGACGCCAATAGGCGTCATTTGGCTGCCATAAACGCCGTGCTGCGACAGCATCGCGGGCCAGATGCCGGTCTTTTTGGCTGTCGCAAGCGTTTCAGTGAAGGCGCCCTTCAGGATGACGTCATCGCCAGAGTCGACGTTGCCGAAAACGGCGCCGTAACCCGAAAATGTCATGTCGCCGTTGGTCGCCACGACATCAGCGACCTTGATTTCACCGAGCGTAAAGCTGAAATGCTCAACGGCCGATGAACCGGCCGCATCGCCAGTGTTTTTCGTCATGTATTTGGATCCTGCTGGCCGTCCTGCGGCTTCGTGGGCGGCTTTGCGCCCGCAACATTCGTCGGTTTCGGCAATTCGTCGCCGCCGGCGATTGGATTCATATCCTCGAGCGCTCGAATTTCATTCGGCGTCATCCATGCAGGCGACCCGCCAGAGCCAAGCGCCTTCGAATAGAATTCGCTGCGATCCTTGGCGGCGCCCTTCAAAAGGCCATTTGCGTTGAATTTCGCGCAAAAACCTTCATCCTCGTCGCCGTCCAGCAGGTTCGCGTCAATCGATTCCTCGACCCTGCGCCACCATGGACCGAGCGTATGGACGACATGGGCCAGAAACACCTGCTCGGCACTCGCAAACGTCATTGCTTGCCCGGCGTGGCCGATCATCTGTGGAAATACACCAAATGACTGACAAACCTGCTCTGTTTGGAACTTTCGCGTTTCCAAATGCTGAGCATCAACGCCGGTCATCGTCTGCTGGGTCCATTTGAAACCGGAATCTATGACGAACGGCTTATGCTTGTTGGCGCCGCCGATTTGGGCCGCGATCCAAGCCTGAATCTTCTTGTAATCCTCCGGGGCGATCTTTTGCTCGGTGGAATACGTGCCTGCCGCCTGCAACCCGTTGGAATGCATCTCGGCCTGAGTGTTTTCTGTAGCAATCGTAAGGCCGATCGCCTCTCGCGCCTGCCTGACCGCGTCAAGCCCTCGCCACGTGTCCCAGGACGGCCCTTTTACGTGCCAGATTAGAGACTGCGGAAACTCCATCGTGCGGCCATCAAGTCCGCTTACCCGGTAAGTCAACGAATAGTCGTTGTTACGAGTGATCGTCACCGATCCCGGGTCGATCGGAATAAGCTCCTTGACCTTGCCGCGGACCAAATTCTTGTAGAAAAACGCATTGCCTGTGAGGGCAACGTGAAAAACCATCGTTTCCAGCAGCTCAAATGCCGTCATCCACTTGTTCGGCCGGCGATTGAGAACCTTGTAAAGAGGATGATCCAGCGCCGGCGTTCCGCCTTTGCCGTCCGGCAGCTCTTTCATGACCTGCAGAGGCACCTGGGCGACGCCGTTGGCGATCACTCTGATGCAAGCAAACACAGTGCTGACATCAAGCGCCCGTTCCCAACTGACCGGAACGCCCGCTTTCGAAGTGCGCGAGCCAAACCAATCAAGCCAGACCGGATCAAAAGACACGGATTTCTGCTCCGCCACGCGGCCAAGCAACCTGTTCCAGATCCCCATGGGCATTCCTTGTTTTAGTATTGCTCGTTGGGATCCAGGACCGCCCAGAAGGACGTTGCTTCGGATGGCTTTTCGACTTCCCGGTACTTGAGACCAAGAGCCTGACAGGTGGCGACAGCGCCATCGATACGAAAGCGGGTCTTTGTCTTGTCGAGTTTGCGATTGCCAGAAGGGTCGGACACCACGATGGCGTTCGAAAAGCAGAATCCCAGGACGGGATTACCGTTGTGCTTTAACTTGCGATTGATCACCGAGGCCTCAAGGGCATCAACGGCGGGCGCCATGTCACGAAAGCCCTGCCCCCAAGGGACAAGTCTGATGCCACCACTCAGTTCGTTATCCTTGCCGTCGATATATGCATCAACGCCTAGGCGAACGAACTCGGCCAGTAGCTGCTCGATGCGCCAACGGTCGTAGGCTATGCCGACAATCTCGTAGTCGTCGCGGATTTGCGCGATACGTTTAGCGACAAAGCCATAGTCAACAATGCGACCCGGAGGGGTCTCGAGCCAACCCTCGTCTGCGCGAGCCCAGACATCGTATGGCGCGCGGTCACGATGGGCATGGTCCTGCACCCATTCCTGTGGCTTCCAGTGCCACGCACCGATGCGATCTTCCGCGAACTCCGCAGAGACGCCCACAAGGGCGGTAAGGTCGCCGACTGCGGAAAGATCGAGGCCGAGGTAAATTTTCTCGCCCAAACGCAGCGTGTCGCCAGTCTGGCACGATTTCCATTCTGACCGCGGGATAAGCGGCGAGTTCTGGTCAACTCGCTGGTTCAAGTAAAGGTTACGGAACGAAGACTCCAAAGTCTTCATTCGAGTGGCCTGAACGGCCAAGGCGCGCAAATCATCAACGGACCTGAAATCGCCAAGCGCGGGGTTTGCAGCCCGCCACGCCGTCTCATCCATAATGTCGGCATCGTCATTGGCGCAGTACAGATGCACCAACACCGTATTGTCGTCCGCCACAAGGCCGTCATCAACTAACTTGGAGAGGGGATGCTCAGGATCGGGCGACTGCGTCGAGATAACAATCCCGAGCGGCTCCTTCCTAGCGCCCTGCGAGGTATTCATCACCTCATAGAGTTCTTGGTCCCTCGCCTGCGCAAGCTCATCATAGACCCAAACAGATGGATTCAGACCGTGCTTCGTGCCTGCCTCCGCAGAGAGTGCGCGGTAGAATGACCCGTTGGTTTTGCAGAGTAGTGTCTTGGTCGACGGAACGACCGTTATCAGCCCGCCGCTTGCCGCATCAAGTTCCGGATCAGCCTCTACGATCTGCCGGCAGAACTTGAAAACCTGGCCGGCCTGCTCGCGATCGGTGGCGGCTGAATAGATTTCGCCATTGATCTCCGATACCGGGCCAACCAGGTGAGCCAGCACGATCGCAGCAATAAGTGCAGTTTTTCCGTTCTTTCGGGCCACAGACAGGATGGCTCGCCGCACACGGCGGCGTCCGGTTTCAGCGTGCTGTGGCGCGTACAAATCGACGACAAACTGCTTCTGCCACGGCCTAAGCTTGATGTATTCGCCCTGTCCCTCGCCGCTCGGCACTCGCAGTAATTCGATGAAATCAATCACCTGTTGTGCGCGTGCCAGGCCGTCAGTCGTTACGCCGTCTCCGCGCTTCGCCCAATCAGGCCGCTGAACTTCGATGACTTTTTCTCCTCTGGCGGCGACAAGGCGGCACGCGACTTGGGATCAAGCCCCAGCCGATCGCCCATCGCCATCATGATCCGCGCCGCTTCATTCTTGATTTTGAACCAGGGGTTCGGCTGCTTGTTGCCAGTCGATCCATCGACGATTGCTGGCTCAACGGCCAGCGCAGAAACGGCAGCCTTGTGGTCGGCCCATGCAGCGGCGTAGACCGCTATCGATCCAGTGTCGGTTGATGCAAAATAGCCTGGTGGCATTGCGCCACTGATCATCTTGAAGCAGGCTAGCGCATCACCCTTCAGATAATTCGGGATGACGGTAGCGCCGGTCGGCTTAATCGACGGCGCACGCTTCTTGCGTTTACCTGGATTGCCTTTTAGTGCCTGTATTTCTGGAGTTTCAGGCCGCGGTCCTCTCGCGCCCATGGCTCGCTCCTAGACTGCTAAAAATAATCTCAAAACTTGCGGCGTAACGCGTTCTTGCCCAACACCGGTTCCCGGTCCGGAAGGCTCCGAACATTGGATGGGGGGTCAGCCGACCGGCCAACCATCCTCGCCGAACGTCTGCGTCACCTGCCCAAGGTCTTCACGCTGCCCTCTGGACGCGTGGCACGACTTGCACGTGCTGATGAACGGGCCACTCCAGAAGCGCTCTATGTCGCCTCTATGGGCTCCATCGTGGTGCACTTCTGTCGCCTCGGTGACGATCTCGGATTCAAGACACCACTCGCAAAGGGGCTGGCTGGCTAGCTGATGGTGACGGATGCGACGCCAGCGTGCTGACTGGTAGAGCCGACGATAGAGCGCAGCTTCTTCTGAGCGCCTGTCAGGCTTGGCCATGGCATCCCCGTGGTTGGAGCCGACAGCAGGAATCGAACCCGCGACATCCGAATTACAAAGACGGCGCTCTTCCATCTGAGCTATGTCGGCAATCGAAGTGTGGACCCGTGACCACGAATGGCCGGCAAGGGAACGCCACACGCTGAACGGCGATCAACCCGCTCGCCCGGTTTGCACCCGGTAATCAGAAAACGAAAGCGCCAGGGAGAGCAGAAAACGAGAATGACGAGACAACCTTTGGTGTGTCATATGATTATTGAACATATGGACGCACGAAATAATGCCGATCTACCACAACGCCCGGATATTGATTCTCAGTAACTTGCAAACCATTGGGGCAGGCGATCGCGCCGCGATCGTGCCCATTGGGCAATTCACTATCCAGCAGTTCACAGACCTAAACTTGGCGCGAGCGGACCTCGGTCTTCACGCTCTAGAGAGTAATGAAATTCTGTTTATGGGCCGGCATCTATACAACAGCAGATCAAAAGATGGATACACGACCGCAGACATGGTCGAGCAGATATGCAGCGCACTTCATGAGTCTTCGGTGATTGTCGCTAGCGTACATATGTCATGCATGAGGAGCATGATCGGACGCGCGGACGGCTACGGGAACACGGTTTTCGATCAAGCAGTATTTGAACTAACCGCTCGAAAGCCGAAGGCCGAACTCTTTTCCGTCATTCCGAAGGGTGATACCGTCAAGCCACAAAATTAAAAGGCCCGCCGAAGCGAGCCTTTTTGGTGAAACGATCCTGGGTAACTAATGATCCAGCGCCCTCGTTCCGAAGCAATATATGGGCTATGTACAAGTGTTTGTCAACCTCTTGTTGACCTCCTGGCTACCAGCGAGACGCATGTGACTCGGTATATAGGAAGCCATACTAGAATACCTAGCAAAAGCGAAAGCGGCCAGCTCAACCACTGAAGGGAGCCGGCCGCGGGACTACCTGTCGCGAGAGGAGGCGCGCCAGGTAATGGGGATTGAGGCAGTCCCGGCATCGATCGCGAGTCTGAACGTCCGCTCGAATACAGCGCCTCAAATGAAATCGGCGCCCGAAGGCGCCGTTGGGATTTGAACCCTTCAATCAAATACGACGCGAGCCTACGCTTAACCGGACATCAGGCGGCAATTTTCTGTTCTGATGGTGCGAATTCCCGCCGCGCAGTCTCATCGACCTCGATTAGCGCGTCGATCGCCGCATCGATCACCGCCGTCCCGCGCTTCTCGGCATACGCTGGTGCAAGTCCCATAGCGACGCCGATATCCTTCGCAGAGGCATCAGTGATTGCCATGTCGAGAACCTTGGCGTTCCGACCAAGCCTGCTTCTGAGATGTTCGACATAGTCGATCGTTTCGACCAGGCGCACGAATTCAGGCTCTCGGCCGGCTGGCGCCGATATTTCGCCGGTCGGCTTCGGTTGCTTCACTCCTCCGATCCATTGTTTCCCATCGATGAGGCCGTCTGGGCAGCGAGTAGCCTTGATTGGCAACTCATCAATGCGCACGCTCCCGTCGACACCGAACTGCTGCAGCAACTGGCGAGCTTCGGCGGCTCCGTACCGACCATGCCTGTCTTTCGCGTTTGGAGCCTCTCGCGGCAATGGTGAGTAGCAATCATGGATCGCTGGTTCACTCGATATGGGCTTGGCATACGGTATCGCGGTAAGTGGCGAAACGGCGCCACGCAGTTCAATGTAGGACCATATTGCGCTTTCCGACCGGGATGACTTGCCGCCGCCTTTGATGCCCCGAGAACGTTCAACCGGCTGCAGGGCCGCACCCTTCCTCGTCGAGCCCCATTGCTTGAGATCGCCGTCCCGAAACAACAGATCGCCAAGACGCGCCTCCAGAGCGCCATTCCTGTTGGTGCGATATTTAGGCGAGACCTCCTGCGTCGGCTCATACGTATTGACCATCTCACCCGTGAAGGCCCAGCGCTCGCGATCGACTATCTCCCACCCGACGGCAGTGAGCAATTCCCCTTCGGATGGCCGGATCTCGATCGCGACCTCCGGATCATAATCCTCTTCCGACACATCAACTTCGGATCCAGGAAAGATCATATTCTTCCAGTGCCGGAGAGCATACAAGCGAGCATAGTCTCCCCGATGTGCGAGCCGCTCGAATGCCGGCCACGCCAATCTGACCCGCACGGGCTTGTTGTCGTTGGCAGCGGCGACGAGTTTAGGCGCCGTCTTGGGCTTAGCGGCCACCGGGGTAGTGTGGGTCGCGAGCAGCGCAGATAGTTGCGAAAGGTCGCGGTGCTTTTCGGGTGCTGACGTCATTTTAGCTCCACTTCGGTTTCGGGTCGGGAATGCAGTCGATTGCGTGCGACATGCTGGTTGGAACGCCGGGCGGCCATTCGGCCAGGAGCGACGCCTTGCCTCTTGCCAGCCGGAAAGCCGCAAGCCTCGCATCTTCTGCGACGGTCCTGGTTACACAGAGGCTTAGGGCATAGTCCTTGTCGGCCTTCGCTTTGTCCCGCTCCTCCTCGATGTCCCTGATCTTCTGCTGAAGGGTTTCGATGATCCGGTGTGCATCGACCAGATGCTTGCGGAAATGATCGCCCCGCCCTCGCGGATCTCTGGGCGCCGTGCTGTCGGCCAGCAGCGTGTAGGTGGCCAGCTTTGCAGCTGCGGTCTCGCGGCGCGCGGATTCCTCCGCAGTTCGAACTCTCCTGCTCATGAATTCCTCCTTTCCTAAGCCGCCATTGCCGTATTGCCACATTGCCAACATGGATTCAGAGGCAGACTAAATCCCCTAAAAACGAAGTCGAAAAGCATCTTGGCAATATGGCAATAGAGATATTTTTTATATATATCTTATTGATATATATATATTTTCCTGTTCCTAGAGCGTGACAATGGATGGCAACCGTTGCCACGGCTGCCGAATTCTACGCTACCGCCGTTGCTACGTTGCCAGTTCCGTTGCCAAATCGAGCAGTTGAAACTTGCTTCCGGCACCCGGCTTGGGGCGGCCGAGAATTTTGATTTCCTTGCTCTCGATCAGGTACTGCAGTGCCTCATCGACTTCGCGTAGGGCACTTCCGCGGACGCCCTTTCGGCGCAGGAGTGCCGAGTAAGCGATGGTGCAGTCGGGCGCCTCTCTCAGGATCTCGACGATGCACTTTCGGAGGGCCTCCGCCGGGCTGGATGACATGTGGCGGGTGACGCCATTGGCTATCAATTCGATCGAGCGGTAGACAATTGCCCAGGCCCATTCGACGTCATCGAGCGAGATAGCAGGGTTACGCGCGTCGCGGCTGATAGCCCTTATGGTCGCAAGCCTCACGGTGTTTTCCGCAGCACGACCGTTGATGTCGTTATATACTTCGTCCCATCCCGGCCGGTGCTGCCACATGAAGATCTCGCCCCAGCGCTTGTATGCGTCGCCCTGCTCACCACCGTCGAAGGGCACTTTTGCTTTGGTTGAGCCTGCCGGCGGCTTAGGGAAGTCAGTGATTGCCCTTTGCAGAGAGGCGACGAGTGTGGTTGGCGGCTTCAGGTTGACATCGAGACTGGGAACGCGGATTCCGTTCTCGTCTCGCGCTCCGGTGACGAAGATAAAGCGGTTGATGAAGCCGTCCGCGACAGATGCCGCACTGAGGCCGGCGTAAAGGGTCGATGGCGTCGTCATTGCCAGGACGGTTAGGGCTGGACCGACCAACGGGCCGTCGTCTTTTTTCGTTTCTGAGGAGGCGTAAATCCGTCCGTCAAACACGCTGTTCGATTGATCGAAGATTGCCAGCAGCATCTTCCGGATGGACGCCGAAGCGGAGTTCTGGTTTTTGCCGTTGATGTCCTGCAAGAGGATGCCGAACTCGTCGAGGACCGCGACCGTGGAGATGCTCTTGCGAAGCATCCGCTCGATCGCAGCGTACGAGGTCGGGTCGCCATTGCTGACGGCCCCAGTTGCCCCACACAGGTCTCCCAGCGCCCGTATCGCCTTCGGCGGGTGGCCCTTCCCTCCCGCTGTCGCCAGCAACGTGGCGAAGTAGATATTCACGCCGGCGTTGGTGGGGCCAATCGCCTTCTTGCCGAAGCATCCTCCAAAGAGGGCAATGGCCGCCGCCAGCGATAATTCCGGCACTGGAACGATTGCTGTCGTGCTGACCCACGTTGCGATCTCGGCAAGCAATCCACCTGCCGCCTGAGGCGTGAACGGATCTGGATGCATCCGCGGCGTCGACCAGAGATCCGCCGGCGTGTTGTCGTTGGCGGCAACCGGTGCCCGCTTCCCAGCGTTCTTCTCGATGAAGACCGCTGAGACCTCAGCGCTGGATTTTCTTTCTTCTATGTGGGGTATCCCAAACTTCGCCCACGTCCGCCTGAAATCAGCAATGGGGTCTTTCGTGGCGTACCGTTCGAACCAGTTGCCGGTCGCGGACAAAAATGCGGCGCATGCTTGCTCGGCTGTGAGACCATCGAACGCCAGTTGCTCAACAACCTTTGACGCCCACGCCGATCTGTCGCCAACATCGTTGGCGGCCAGCATCTCGGCGGCGCGGGTCGACAGTTCGACACCCTCAATCGACGGCAGATCGCCGATTGTCACTGATGAGTGACCATCTGGTGCAACTGCCCAAGGCTCGAGCGCAGCGCGCAATTCATCGACGCTCGTCAAGGCGCCGTCCCACGCGAGATCCACAAGAACGCTGATAGGCTCTGGTGAGCGACCGCGCTCTAGCTTTTTCTTATTTGGCCAGTTCAACGTACCCGGAATGCGCCAGACGTGAGCGATGTCTGCTGTCCCATGGTCGCTGCCGGTCGCGCGTTTCAGCGCCGCTGCCAACGGCTTCGCCTCTGCTGGTGATATTGCTCGGTCGAAAAGCACGAAAGGCTGGAAATTTCCGCCGGATGTTTCGAGAACCAAATTCGGCTCGACCGGCATCTGGCCTGATTTGCCGGTGTCCGCGTCTAGGTCGACGACGAGGCCGAGAACCGCAACAATGTCGGCTTCACGACCTCGTTTCCCACGGGCAAGTCCCTTCCGCATGACCTGCAGACCAGTGAAAACATTCGCGTTGGGGGTAGAAGCGTGAGCCGTGATGGCTTCGACCATGCCATCGACATCGCCAACGGCATGATGCGTCACGGCGCCAGGTGCGTCGCAGTCTCCGGTGGGATTTGCAAAGTATGCGGAGGTCACGAGAAGGCCGTCAATGCCGGCGGCAAGGCTATGGACCATCTCAGCATGCGCTCTGATCGCCGCTTCATTGAAGACAGCGGCCGGATTGATCTTAACTTTCGGAATGGGCGCCATTGGCTGTGTCATGCTCCAGTGTCTGTAAGGCAGCGGCGGTGATGGCCTCAGCTAAGGGCCGAGCGAATGTCACCGATCGGCGACCACCAATCGCGGTAGGCGCGTATGAAACGTGCTGGCCGTTGGGTGCTTTCAGGAGTCGCATTCCATAAACTGCGATGTCGGGTGTCAGCTGTAGATCGAAGCTTGCGACCACCTTCATCGTCCCGCCGCCCACATTGACGACGGGTTTGATGTCGAGGATTCTCATGCCGCCCAACGCTTAAACGACGGCCTGCCATTGTGGGTTTCCACGGTTGCCGTTAGGCCATGGAGCTCATTTGTGTCGCCAATCTCGCTCAGGCCGAATGCTGAAATGAGCTTTCCGAATTCGGCCTGGCCATCGGATTGGACCTCATAACTCGGCGCCTCCACTGTGAATTTGAAGATGTCAGGCGCACCGGACTGGATCGACACCACATGCACCGTCACGAACACGAATTTCCCGCGCCGGGTTACACCGCTGTCCGTGACACGAAAGGCGTTTGCAGCGTCGGCGTCACGCTGAAGTTTTTCGTTGACCGCCTCACGGACGAGCGCCGCAATCTCAGCGTCGGCGCAAAAGATGTCTCCTCGAGATCGTATCTCGCGCTTACCTTCATTGAAGCGCAGGCGGCGGAGGTTTCCGTCGTTCTCGACCCTCGATGGGATCAGGACTGGAGAACCGTCGAGAAATCCGCAGATGTCGCGATCGCCATCATTGTAGACGGTGAGCCCATATCCGCGGACCGCATTAGTGGTTTCAGAAACGCGCAAAAAACCTCCTCGCCGGCGGCGCCGGTCGGCAAAATGTCGAAATGTGGTGGCGTGACGTATTGTCGGCAGCTCGATCCGAATTGTCCAGAAATCAGGCGGCCCGGGCGGCGATCTTGGCCTGTACCCAATCGGTGACTTCCCTGCGGACGAAGGCGACCCGCCGGTCACCAAGCTCTACGGCCACGGGGAACCGTCCTTCGGCACGATATCGGTTCAACATCGTGCGCGACATGCTCGTGAGACGACACGCATCATTTAAGCTGATCAACATTGGAAGGTTGTCATTCACAGGTTGCACAAACATCTCCTCTCGCCGGATAGAATCCGAGCGCTTGACAGGGTGGAATTTTCGAAGTGAAAAGCCGGGCTAGTGGTGCATGCGTTGCGCCGAAGCGCTGGGCGGCGAGACCGTGCGGTCTCGAAGGTTATGCTCTAAATGTGATGTAAACATACTAAAAAGTCAAAATGGATATTTATCAGAGGTTGCAATAAACCTCTTGACGAGTTTGTATGTTTACATGCCTTTACAGCGAGCCGCAGTACGCTGCCCATTCCTGCATGAGGGCACGGCGCCTTTCAAGCGCATCAGACCGAGCGTAAGATCGCTCGACCGCATCACCAACCACGTGGGCCAGGGCGGCTTCTGCGATCTCTCGCGGAGCATGGGCAACCTCTGTCGCCCAATCGCGGAATGTGGACCGGAAGCCGTGAACGGTGTAGGCGCCGCCACCCGCCGCCTGAAGCGCCTTGCCGAGGCTGGCGTCGGAAAGAGGCTTCTTGTCTCGGACGCCGGGGAAAACAAACTCGTTGACGGATTGTGCCTTCATCGTTCGCAGCAAGCCCACGACCTCTTTCGACAGCGGCACGCGGTGTAACTTGCCGCCCTTCATCCTGATTGCCGGGATCGTCCAAACGCTCGCTTCGAGGTCAATCTCAGACCACACAGCACCGCGCGCTTCCCCGCTTCGCACTCCTGTCAGTATGGTAAGTTCTAGGGCGCGAGCGCTTACGCCTTTCACCTTCGCGAGCTTCTTCATGAAGGCCGGCAAGTCTGCATGCGGCATCGCAGCATGGTGAGCAGTGGCAGTGAGCTGATGGGGCTTGTGCATTGCATGCTCAAGATTGCCCCTCCACGCGGCCGGATTGTCCCCTACACGATGCCCCTCGACTTTGGCTGCATCCAACACCCGCTCGATCGCCTCTCGCAGCTTTTCCGCAGTTTCCTGTTTCGAGCCCCAGATCGGATTGAGCACATTGATCACGTCCTTCGTTTTGACGCTTGCCAGCGTCTTCGCGCGGATCGGCTTGGCGTGGTTCTCAAGCAGGTTGCGCCACCGCGCCTCAGTTTTAGCGCCGCGCCACCGCCCAGCTTTCACCGCTGCATCTACAAAAGAATCGGCATAAGCACCGAAAGTCATTGCCTTCGGCGTGTCGGCCCTTTCTTCTTGCCGAACTGCAACCGGATCAACACCGGCTCGGACAAGTTTGCGGGCCTCCTCCGCCTTCTCTCTCGCGTCTGCCAAGCCAACCGTATGCAGCGGTCCGATGCCCATCTCTCGGCGGAGGCCGGCATGGGTGTAGACAAGGATCCAGTATCGGCCGGTGCCTTTGGTCACCAACCAAAGGCCGCCACCATCACGAAGTTTGACCGCCCTGCTGGCCGCTATAGCCTTCACAGTGAGCGCGTTTCGAGTATGGCTCCCCATATGTCTTCCCCACTTTTTCCCCACTTTTGGGTGATGCGCTATAAATAGGCCTCTTGGATAAAATAGACAAGTGATTGCAACAAAAACAATAGGTTAAAACATATGCTGTTTACATTATGGAGCATTAAAGTTGATAAAAATTATCCGGCCCGGGGAGCCATTTTTTCAAGCAATCGCCTGTTTCGTTGATGAATCCGAAAGCAGGCGTTTTCTTCCCCCTCGGCGGACAACGCGCTTTTTACGACGGGTAGGCATTCGCTGGCCAACCAACCGCCGGCGGTGTAAAGCAAACGCCATGGCGTTAGATCCCGAAAAAGCATTTTTAGATTACAGTGCGGCGGACTGCAGCGTGCAGTTCTGGACCGCCAACGCACCGGCCGTGCAATTCACATCTTTGGAAGCCGCCGTCAGGTTCGCAAAAGACCATGGCGGCAGGTGGGAAGAGATTGAGATAACAGTCCATCTGCCGCGCGAGGACATCGCGTTCGCGACCGGAAAAGTGCATCAACTCATTGACGCTTTGCCAGGTGATCTCCGGAAAAAACGGTAATGGGATGGATGGGCCGTCGAAGGACAATCCGGCGCGGCCAGCCTCGGGATCTGCCACAAGCTCTCGTGCCGTTCATCGTCCGCAATCCAGTCGGCGTCAAATCGGTCGAGCTCTCCGATCGCCATGGCGATAGGAATCGGAATAGGCGGCGCATTCGGCCCGATACTGTTCGATGACGCTGCGATCGGCGCTGCCGTTGCGGCTGTCACTAAACGGAATGACCGCTTACGCAGCACCTCTCTCGCAAGCGACAAAGAGGCGGCTATCTCTAATAGCTACACGAACGGCCGTCACCGGGACGGAAGCCATCCGCACAGGCCCGGTTCATTGAATCGCCCGGCTGATATCCTGATGCCGTGCCATATGAATTCGGCGGCGTCGAGCAGGCCGAGGCCATGACGGCAAGACTGATTGCGCCGGCTGCGACAAATGCCCGAAATCTGTTCATCGATGCTTCTCCCGTTTAGGCCGTGACCGAGCGATGAAAGCCGCTGCTCTCCCTTCCAGATCACCTTTCGCCTGAAGATATAGGGGCGCTGCCCGGCTTGCGTTAGTTCCGAATGCGGAAGATTCTTGTCGCTTCCTATCAGCATCGTCGATGACCAAGCCGGCCGGGAACAAAGACCGTGGTTCAAAGTTGAGTGGCATCAACCACGTAACGTCAGGTTCTGACAGGAGGTCTTTCATGGGTCGCGGTATTTTGCTTTGGCTGCTTGGTGTTCCACTGCCGATCATCATCCTTCTTGCTCTGTTTATGCGATAGGAACAGATCATGTCGGTTTCAATGACAGGTGCCGGAGAGATTGCTACTCCGGTCGAATCCTCCAAATCCGCCATGGCATGGGGGCCTATCTTCGGCGGCGCCGCTGCGGCCATCGGAGTGACCCTCATTCTGTTGCTGCTTGGATCCGGGGTCGGGTTGACGATGGTGTCGCCCTGGTCGGGCCAAAGCAGTTCGCTCGGCACCGTGGGGGTCACGGCAGCGATCTGGCTCGTTGTCGTGCAATGGCTCTCCTCCGGGCTCGGCGGCTATATCACCGGGCGGCTGCGAACCAAGTGGGCGGCCGTCCACACTGACGAGGTGTTCTTCCGTGACACGGCGCATGGCTTCATAAGCTGGGCGCTGGCGACGATCTTCGTCGCCGGATTTCTCGCCTCGTCGCTGACTTCGCTTGCCGGTGCGGGCGCACAAGCCGTGAGTTCGGCCGCCACTGCCGCCGGTACTGCAGCAGCATCGTCGACTTCATCGCCTGTCGATCTCTCCACCGCCTATTTTACCGACGCATTGCTGCGTCCTGAACAGGCCCGAGCAGGCGCGACATCCGATGATACTGCGGCAACGGCTGAGGTCTCCCGCATTCTCCTCAACGGTGCCGCCGCCGGCCAGATCCCGGATGACGACAAGGCCTATCTTGCCACGATCGTCGCTGCGCGCACCGGCCTTTCCGAAGCCGATGCACGCACCCGCGTCGACACCGTCCTGAAGCGCATTGAAGACGCCAAGGTCGCCGCCCAGAAAGCCGCCGATGAGGCACGCAAGGCGGCCTCCACGACGGCCTTGCTCGGCTCGTTGTCACTTCTGATCGGGGCTTTCATCGCCGCGGCCGCTGCAGCTTTCGGCGGATCGCAACGCGACGAAGAGGAAGATCTTATCGTTACCTCCCGAACCTAGGGGCAGACGAAACGGGGACGCGAGGTCGAAAGGCTCCGCGTCCCAATTTTATCTGGGGCTATCCCTGCCTCGTGTGGCTGGTTCTCGGCCGCAGTGAAGCGGCTTCTCTCCTCAGTGGCGGTTTATTTCGCATAAAGCGGAACATGTGGCCATTGTGGAGCTTCGGTTAGGTCACACCCTTTCCGGAGAATAGAGATGGCCAAGAACACGTCCAAAACCTCGCCCTCGGACAATGCAACGATCCATGATCAGAAGCTGCACCGCGGCGCAGGCGGCGAGCTTCATCAGTTTGCCGAAGACGGCAAGCCTGTGCTGACCACCGCTCAAGGCGGCCCCGTGTCCGACGATCAGAATACGCTTCGCGTCGGCTCCCGCGGCCCTGCCCTCATCGATGACTTCCACTTCCGCGAGAAGATCTTTCATTTCGACCACGAGCGCATCCCCGAACGGGTCGTCCATGCCCGCGGTTACGGCGCCCATGGCTACTTCGAAACATACGCATCCCTGGCCGCCTATACCCGGGCCGATCTTTTCCAGCGGCCCGGCGAAAAAACACCGGCTTTCGTGCGGTTTTCGACCGTCGCCGGCAGCAAGGGTTCGTTTGATCTGGCGCGCGACGTGCGCGGTTTTGCTGTGAAGATCTACACCCAGCAGGGAAATTGGGATCTGGTCGGCAATAATATCCCGGTCTTCTTTATTCAGGATGCAATCAAGTTTCCCGACATCATCCATTCGGTAAAGCCGGAGCCCGACAAGGAATTTCCGCAGGCGCAGTCGGCGCATGACAATTTCTGGGATTTCATCACGCTGACGCCCGAAAGCATGCACATGATCATGTGGGTGATGTCGGACCGCGCCATTCCACGATCCTTCCGCTTCATGGAGGGTTTCGGCGTGCATACCTTCCGCTTCGTCAATGCAGCGGATGAGTCGACCTTCGTCAAATTTCATTGGAAACCGAAACTCGGTCTGCAGTCCGTCGCCTGGAACGAAGCAGTCAAGATCAATGGTGCCGATCCGGATTTCCATCGCCGCGACCTCTGGCAGTCGATCCAGTCGGGAGCCTTCCCGGAATGGGAACTCTGCGTGCAGCTCTTCGATCAGGACTTCGCCGACACGTTCGACTTCGACATCCTCGATCCAACGAAGATCATTCCGGAGGAGATCCTTCCGGTCAAAGCGATCGGCCGTCTCGTTCTCGACCGAATGCCGGAGAACTTTTTTGCGGAGACCGAACAGGTCGCCTTCATGACGCAGAATGTTCCTCCCGGCATCGACTTCAGCAACGATCCGCTTCTGCAGGGACGGAACTTCTCCTATCTCGACACGCAGCTGAAACGTCTGGGTGGTCCGAATTTCACACATCTGCCGATCAACGCGCCGAAGTGTCCCTTCCACAATTTTCAGCAGGATGGCCATATGGCGATGCGCAATCCTGTCGGGCGCGTCAATTACCAGCCGAACTCCTGGAATCAGGGGCCACGGGAATCGCCGGTGCAGGGCTATCGCCACTTCCCCGCCGAGGAACAGGGTCCCAAGGTTCGGCTGCGGCCGGAAAGCTTTGCCGATCATTACAGCCAGGCCCGGCAGTTCTACATCAGCCAGACCCCGCCGGAGCAACGCCATATTGCCGCGGCGCTGATCTTCGAACTGAGCAAGGTCGAAACGCCGGTCATTCGCGAGCGCATGGTCTCGCATCTGATGAACATCGATGAGACTCTGGCCAGCAAGGTCGGCCACGCCCTCGGATTCAAGTCGATGCCGAAGCCTGCCGACGCGGCCATGCCGACCCGGCAGGATCTCGAGCCGTCGCCGGCGCTCAGCATTATCGAGCGCGGCCCGGGTCGGTTCGAAGGACGCAAGCTCGGCATTCTTGTCAGCGACGGCAGCGATGCCGCTGTCTTCAAGGCGCTGCTTGCCGAGATCACCGAGCAGAAGGCAACATTCGAAGTGATCGCGCCGAAGATCGGCGGCGTGACGCTCTCGGACGGCAATTGGATCGAGGCGCATCAGATGATCGACGGCGGACCTTCGGTGCTTTACGACGCCGTCGCCCTCCTCCCCTCGGCCGAGGGAACCGGCGATCTGCTGAAGGAGGCAACGGCCCGCGATTTCGTGGCGGATGCCTTCGTGCACTGCAAGTTCATCGGCTATGTGGAGACAGCGCTGCCGCTGATGCAAAAAGCCGGCATTGCCGATTCTCTGGATGAGGGCGTGATTGCACTCGGAGCGGCGAAGGATGTCAGCGCCTTTATCAAGGCGCTTGGCAAACTGCGGGTCTGGGGTCGGGAGCCATCGGTCAAATTGAATTGACCGTCTCGTCGTCATGTTCGTAACGTAAAACCCGTGGAAACGCGGGTTTTAGGTCGTTTGCAGCGTCTATTTATCAGCCCGGGCGATGGAAGCTGTCCCGATCTGCTCTATTTTCCTTTTACGCGCTGTGGAGAGCCGTATGCACTGGCGCTTTCGACAGATCTCTGACTTGGCCGTCTCATGGGCAGGGCATCGTGTGGTCCCGGTCATGCTGATCGCGTTCATAGCTCTATGGGCGGCAGTGGGTCTCAGCATTTCCTTCCCACGGCAGTGGTTTCTGCTGACCAACATGCTCGGGACACTCACTATATTTTTCATTTTGCTGCTGGTGCAGCACTCCCAGAATCGGGACATGATGGCACTCCATGCCAAGCTCGATGAGTTGATCCGCTCAAGCAAGGCAGGAAACCACTGGATTGCGGCTGAGAAGAACGACGCCGACGCAATCGAGGGAATGCGCCAGCAACATCACGGCCAAATCTCAGAGAGCGCGAATTAGGCGGACGCTGCCTCTGCGGCAGATTTCTCATCCGCTTTTTCCTCGACGCATTCTGCCTTTTCGGCAAGGGTCTTGCTCATTTCCCTGAGTTCGCCCTCCTCCAGCTTTTCGATACCGACAAATTTGTTGGCGGCCTGGCTCGTCAGGATGAGTTCGTCAAGCTTGGCCTGCAAAGCCTTTCCGTCACGGTTCTGGCTGTTCTGCAACACAAACACCATCAGGAATGTGATGATGGTCGTGGTGGTATTGATGACAAGCTGCCAGGTTTCAGAATAGCCGAAAAACGGGCCTGACACCGCCCAGACGAACACAAGCGCCAGAGCCGCGACAAAGGTGAACGGCTTTCCCGAGAGGTCGGCGACGGCAGTTGCAAAGGAAGAGAAGAAGTTGGGTTTGTTCGACATCTGAAAGGCCTCGTTCAATCGCAGCATCAGTGCTGTCAATCGACAACATCAACTCCATATCCAGGCCGAAGTTCCTCGCGCCGCCGAGGCCGATCAAGTTGGGCGGCCGTCTTTGCTGTGCCAGCAAGCTGCCATCGAATTGGCAGCCTTCACAAGTTGAACCGCCGCCATGAAAAAGCCGGCCCTGGTGAAGGCCGGCTTTCCAAAACTATTCGCAGAAGATCAGATACGCGGGCCGGTCGAATACCGGCCACGTTCGGCATCCACTTCGGCCGGTGTATAGGGGTCAAGCGTATCGTCGAAGCGCTCCCAGCCGTTTTTGGTATAGGATGCGCGCCGCTCGGCAATGTCGACACTTTCGGAGCGGTCGAGAATCGCTCTGGCCGCCATGGCCTTATCATCCTCGACACGGGCTGTGACCAGCGAGCCGCCGCGACGGACGCCTTCGGCGTAGACGTGGGCGTCTTCTTCGGGCACACCCGATTTGACGAGCGCGCCAACCACGCCGCCTGCGGCCCCTCCGACGACTGCGCCGGCAGTTGCTCCGGCCAGCGTTGCGACCAGCCATCCCGCGGCAACGACAGGGCCGACACCCGGAATGGCGATCATGCCAAGACCCGTGAGCAGACCGCCAGCACCGCCTGCGAGAGCGCCGATCCCGGCGCCGGTGCCGGCGCCTTCGGCAGCGTTACTGCCCTGCCCCTCGACGGTGCGGCCATCGCCGGTATTCGAAACGATGCTGATTTCCTTCGATGCAATGCCGGCGGCTTCGAGCTCACCAACGGCCGACTTCGCATCTTCGTAGTTGTCGAACAGTCCTGTTACAGTCTTCATAATGTTATCCTTCGATGTTGAGGAAAGGGTCGGCCGTCACTTGACGACGATGTTGCCCTGGTAATCGAGTGCCACCTGCACCTGCTTGGCATCCTTGGTCGCGGACGCACGCCACACGCCCTGATCGTCAAGCTTGAGACCGGTGACGGCGCTGTAGCCCGCATCCTCAAGCCGCGACTTGGCCTGGTCTTCGGTGAAACTGTTCTTGCCTTGGACAGGCGCGCCCGGGTTGTTGGTATCAGGCGTCGCCACAGCCGGCGTTTCCTGGCTTGTCGTCGGTGTCTGGCTCTGTGCGAGCGAAACGGAGGCCGCCATCAGGAAGGCAGCCGTTGTCAGTAGAATCTTTTTCATTGGTTTCCTCGCGTTCATATCTTCATGGGGAAGATTGCCGCTGATAACCCGGTGCAAGCGGGTATGTTCCCTCGTTTTGCTAAAAGAAAATAAGATATCTGAATAACTTAGCGGGTGCGCTCCTCAGGAGAGCGCGCCCGCCCTTGGAAAGGCTGCCGTTCCAAAAATAAACATTGTGCAGTGCAGCAACCTTTCGTAGGCTGAAGCGTTTAGTCAGGCATCACCGCCATCCCGGCTGCTGATTGGCGGAGAGTTTCATGAGATCTATGTCAGACACCCTTGCACGCCTTGCTGCGCTGCGAGGAACACTTCGCACTCAACCCACGCAGGGCAACTCCGATCTCGTCGCCTTGGACGCGTTTGGCACAAACCCGGGTGCCTTGGGGGGCTACACCTATTTGCCGTCGAAGCGCGGGAAAAACATGGCCCTGGTCGTTGTCCTGCACGGCTGCACCCAGACCGCCGCCGGCTATGATAGCGGATCCGGGTGGTCGCGATTGGCCGAGGACTATGGCTTCGCGCTGTTGTTTCCCGAGCAGCAAAGGGCAAACAATCCAAACCTCTGCTTCAACTGGTTCAACCCGGAGGATATTCGCCGGGATTATGGCGAGGTCTCTTCCATTCGCCAGATGATCGCAAAGGTCGTTGCGGAACATGGTATTGACGGCAGACGTGTGTTTGTGACGGGGCTGTCGGCCGGCGGCGCCATGGCCGCCGCCATGCTCGCGACCTATCCCGAGTTTTTTGCCGGCGGCGCGATCATCGCAGGCCTGCCATACGCAAGTGCCGCGACCATTCCCGAAGCGTTCGACCGGATGCGCGGTCAAGGTGGCCCGACTGGCAAAGAGCTTGAACTGCGGTTGAGAAACGCTTCAAAACACAAAGGCCCGTGGCCGACATTGTCACTCTGGCAGGGGACCGCAGACAGAACCGTCGCCGCATCCAACGCGAATGCGATCATCGAGCAATGGAGACATGTCCACGGCGTCGGCGCATCGCCGGCGCGCATCGAAGATATCGGACAACATCAGCGTCAGGTCTGGACCGATCCGCACGGTAGCGAGGTGATCGAACTCTATACGATTGCCGGCATGGGTCACGGCACGCCACTCGATGTCGGCACCGGCTACGGGGCAAGCGGCCCCTTCATGCTTGACGTCGGAATTTCCTCGACTGTCGAAATTGCCAGGTCCTGGGGTCTCGTTCCCTCGTTTGAGAAACGGCGCGACGCGAGGCCCTCAGCTACTCAACCGGAAAATACCCCGGATCCATTTGGCGCGGGCAGCGACCGTGGCGGTATTCAGAAGGTCATTGAAGATGCCCTCCGGTCCGCCGGGCTGCTGCGCTAGGTATCGATGAGGGTTCCACGACATGTCGCTAATTAAAGTGGAGATTTGTAGACAAGATTAAATACGCGGAATAGGAATGGCGCTCATCGCATATGCCTGTACGGGGAGACACCATGGTTCCGCTTTCGCTTGTTATCGCAACTGCTTGCCGCCGCCGCATGGCGGCAGCCCTTGCCGCCGTGCTTTTTGCACCGGCAGCTTTTGCCGAAGAGATCGTCTTCAAGGATCAGGGAAACCGCGAGGTACGGCTGGCAAAAGCGGCCGAGCGAGTCGTCTCGATCGTCATCCCGATGGCGTCCACCGTCATTGCGCTGGATGGCAGCACCAGGAAGCTCGTCGGCATGAACCCGACGGCGAAGAGTGCCGTGGTCGAAGGGATTCTCGGAAAGATCTTCCCCGAAGCCAAGGATATTCCCTCCGACGTGACGGCGCCGAATTTCGTACCGAATGTCGAGGCGCTGACCGCCGCCAATCCCGACCTCGTGATCCAGTGGGGCGATCGCGGCGCCGATATCGTCGCACCGATCACCAATGCCGGCCTCACCACGATGCTGATCCTCTACGGCACGGAAGAGCTGACCCGCGACTATATGACCATGGCTTCGAAGGCGATCGGCAAGCCCGAGCGGATCGGCGAACTGGTGGAATGGCGCGACCGCGTCCAGAAGGATATCGAAGCCAAGGCGACCGTTATTCCCGATGACAAGAGGCCGAACGTTCTCTATCTCGGCCGCGCGCTCTCCGATATCAGCGCATCGGGCACCAAGGGCAATTACAATGCCTGGTCCATCGCGCTTGCGGGCGGGAAAAACGCCTCTGCCGAACTCAACGGCACGGTCTCGGTGAACAAGGAACAGATCGCGCAATGGAACCCCGACGTCATCTTCCTCAATGCTTTTGAGGCCAAGCTGAACGTCGACTGGGTCTATAAGGATCCGATCCTGTCCCTGACCAATGCCGCCAAATCCAAGCGAGTCTATAGGATGCCGCTCGGCGGCTATCGCTGGGATCCGCCGAACCAGGAATCACCGTTGTCCTGGATGTGGACCGCCAACCTGCTCCATCCCGATATCTTCAAATACGATCTGCGGGCGGAAATGAAGACGGCCTACAAGACGCTTTACAACTACGACCTGACCGACGGCGATATCGACAATATCCTTTGGCTGAAGGATCAGGGCGCCTCCGCCGACTACGCGCAGTTCGAGGCTAGGTAATGTCATGACGACGATGACGCAGGACGAGGCGGTGCCCGCTGCCCGCCGAATCCACCTCGCCAGGCAGACGCTGATTTTCGCCTTGCTGCTGGCGCTGCTGGTGATTGCCTTCACCGTCAGCCTCTGCGTCGGACGGTTCTCGGTGCCGCCAGGACGTGCGCTGGAGCTGATCTGGCAGGGGATCAGCGATCCGTCGCGGGAGCTTGCCGGGATCGACGAACGCATCGTCTTGCTGGTGCGGGCGCCGCGCGTGGTGCTGGCAGCACTTGCCGGCGCCGGGCTCGCCATCTCGGGCGCCGGCCTTCAGGGTGTGTTTCGAAATCCCCTGGTCTCGCCCGACATATTGGGCATATCCCAGGGTGCAGCCTTTGGCGGCGCCCTGGCGATCATGCTCGGTATCTGGGGATTTCCGCTGATCGCCATGGTGTTTTTCTGCGGCATGGCGGCCGTCATCCTGGTGGGACTGCTCTCGCGCATCAACGGCCGGTCGGAAACGGTGACCGTGATCCTGTCGGGACTGGTCATCAGTTCGATGTTCTCGGCGGTCGTCTCGCTGCTGCAATTCATCGCCGATCCCAACACATCCCTTCCCGCCATCGTCTACTGGCTGATGGGATCGTTTGCGACCGCCACCTGGGAACGCACGTTGGTGGCGGCACCGGGCCTCATCCTCGGAAGCTGCTTCCTGTGGATGCTCCGTTTCCGGCTCAACATCCTGTCGCTCGACGAGGCCGAGGCCCGCAGCCTCGGCGCCAATACGACACGCGAGAGATGGCTGGTCTTCTGCCTCATCGCCGTCATCGTCGGCAGCCAGGTCGCGGTCTCCGGCATCATCGGCTGGATCGGCATCGTCATTCCCCACGCCGCCCGCCTGCTGGTCGGTCATGATCACCGCGCGCTACTGCCGGCGGCCGCCGTGCTCGGCGCAGGGTTCATGGTCTGCATCGATACGCTCGCCCGCGCGGCGACGGCGGCGGAGATCCCGCTCGGCGTCATTACCGCCCTCGTCGGCGCGCCGATCTTCGCAACGCTGCTGCGTCATCACTATCGGGAAAGGACGGGATCATGATCGGCTTGACGGATGCGGTCGTCAGGTTCGGGACGCGCATCATTCTCGACCGTCTCAGCTTCTCGGTTGCCGTCGGGCGGTCGCTCGCCATTCTCGGCCCCAACGGGCGCGGCAAGACGACGACGCTGAAAGCACTGCTCGGTTTTCAACGGCTGGACGAAGGCAGCCGCGTCGCGCCCGCCATTGTCGGTTATGTCCCGCAGACCGGAAGCAGCAACCAGCGCTACCGCGCCATCGATGTCACCGTCATGGGACGGGCAGCGCATCTCGGCCTCTTCGGACAGCCGGGACCTGATGATTTCGAGATTGCCCATGCCGCGCTCGAGCGGGCGGGCGCTGCCCGCTTTGCCGATCATTTCTTCGACCGGCTTTCCGGCGGCGAACGGCAGCTCGTGCTTCTGGCACGGGCGCTCGCCACCGGCTCGCAGGCGATCGTCCTCGATGAGCCGGCAGCGGCACTCGACCTTCGCAACCAGGAGCGGCTGCTCGACCTGCTCAAGAGCCTTCGCGAGCCGCGCGACAAGGCGATCGCCTTCACCACACATGATCCGAACCATGCGCTCGCGGCCGCCGACGACGCACTGCTGATGATGCCTGATGGTCAATCGCTGTTCGGCCCGGTCGCGGAGACGATCACGCCGGACCATCTGGAACGGCTCTACGGGGTGCCGATGCGGGTTGTCGAGCTTGTCGGTCCGGCAGGCGAAAGACATCAGGCGGTCCTGCCCGCCTTTGCAGGAATTCGCGCCGCATGACCATTCTTCTCATCCAGTCGCACTATCAGGACCCCTTCACCCTGAGCGCGCCGGCTTTCGCGGAGGCAACCGCGCAGGGCAAGCTGATGACGGTACGCGAGACGGAGCTTGCGGAGGCGCATTTTGCCGCCGCAAGCGGCCTGATCACCACCATCCATCTCGATCAGATCGGCTTTCTCAAATATGCCTCGGCGGTGGCGTCCTTCCTCGATCGCGGCGGCCGGTGGATCTTCAACGGCCATATGCTCCGGCCGATCCTGCCGGAACTCGGCGTCTATATTCCCATGCCGCAGCCGAAGCGGTCAGACTTCGCCCAAATCAGGCGCTTCGATCATCCGGTCTTTGCCGGCATCGATCAGAGGATGCTGGAAACGAACCGCGGCGTCGCCGGGTTCTACGGCCGGGGACACAATCCGATGCCATCAGGCGCCGTCGCGATCAATACATTGGGACCGGCTGCGGTGCCCATCGACTGGATCTGGGCGCGGCCGGCGGGCGGAGAGGTATTGTCGCATGCCGGCAACGAATTCTGGGGTTGCGGAGACGATCCCGACATCCAGAAGCAGCTGGCCGGCCGCGCCATCGCCTGGCTGGCGGGGGAACTGAACCGATGAGCGTGCTCGCGATCCATCCTGGCGCCTACTACCATATCGAGACGCTGGAAGCGCCGCGTTACCGGCATTATTTCGACAGCCTGGTGCGGCCGGAGGACCTGCCCTCGGTCGAACTCGGCAAACACCAGGTGCTGTTCATTCCCTGCCGCACACCGGCGGACCGGTTGGCGCCGCATGCGGCCCAGCTGCGCGACTATCTCGATCAGGGCGGCACGATCGTCGCGACCGGCGAGACGGCCTGGCAGGCGTTCCTGCCTGCTATCCATTTCACACCTCAGCCGACGAACTGGTGGTGGTGGCTGACCGAGGGCGCCGATCTCGGCGTCAGGATCGCCTCCCCGCACCATTCACTGTTCGAACATCTCGGGCAGGACGACCTGACCTGGCATCTTCACGGCTGGTTCGATCCACCCGAGGGCGTCGAGGTTCTTGCGGTGAATGAGGAAGGCAAGCCGATCCTCTATGTGGACGAGGTCACGACGGCGGGGCGCATGGTGATCACCAGCCTCGACCCCTGCTTCCACCACGGATCGCATTTCATGCCGGCGACGACGCGTTTCCTGGATGGTTTTCTTCCCTGGATGCGCCGGGAATTGGACAAAGGAAGATCGAGATGAACGAAGCGAAGATCGAAGTTCTCGAAGACGGCAAGCCGCTTGCCTACGGCTTTGCCGATATCATGCACTATCATGGCTACGGTTTTCCCGGCGGTGTCGCCCATGCCTTCAAGGTGATGGAGCGCGCGTTTCCGCTGCTCAGCGTCGATGGACCACCGGAGCGCCGCGAAATCTCGATCCGCACGGCCTTTCGCGGTCCCGGCGGGCGTGACGCCTTCGAAATGGTGACGCGTGCGCTGACGGAAGGACGCTATAGCGTCGACCCCTCGCTCGACCGGACGGAGCGCGGCGACATCCTCGCTCGCTACGTCTTCGAACTCAGCTATCGCGGACGAACCGTCACCCTGCAATTGCGTGACGGCCATGTCCGCGAGGAGTTCATCACGCTCGGCCGCAAGACCGACCGGACGCCCGCGGAAGAGGAGCGCCTCGCCTGGCTCAAGCAGGAGATGGCCGACCGGTTGCTGGCGCTGCCGCCAGAGGCAGTTTACGAAGAGGCAACGGCCCGCTTTTGATGGCTGAGGACGAGTTCGTTCTGGACATCCTCCTGAAACCACATCACCCGCTGACGGACGTCGCTCTCCGGTATCCCGGCCGCCAGAAGCTGATCGGCAAGCCTGCGGCATTCGGCCTTCCAGAATTCCAGCGCATCCGCGCCATGCCGTCGGCCGAGTTCGCGGGCGCAACGCTCGATATTGGCAGTTCCGGTTCCGGAGGGGAAAGCAATCACCCTGCCTTCACTGGAGGCGGCGGGGCGGTGGGTCATTTCATCAGCCATCGAACACAGGTTCCCTTGATCCTGTTCGTTATCTAAGGGACTATGGTTAATGCTTTCTATTGCTGCAGTCAGAAGATCAATCAGGTGGATTTTTGGCGCTCCGCAATGTCACCAGACAATCGGATGGGTCTTGCCTGTGAGCACGTTCACGAACCCCTCCGGCGCCAGCTCCGACGGCGCGACCAGGACCCAGCGCCAGGGTGAGCAGGTAAGCGTTGCAAACGACAGGCGTTCGGGAAAGCCCGGCCACCATCGAGGCGAAAAGGTCGGCTCGTACATCCAGTCGATCCCGGCACCGGCCGCATAAAGAGCCTGCATCTCCGCATCGAGCGCTTCGGCCGAACGGGCCGTCATCAGGCCGCCGACCTCGTAGCGGACGCGGGCGAGAATCTTGCCGCCGGATACCAGCGCCCAGCCGCCCTGCTGCTCGTTCAGGGCATTGACGGCCTGCGCCATCGCCTCGTCCGACGAACCGACCGTCCAGATATTGTGCTTGTCGTGCCCGAGCGTGGAGGCGAGCGCCGTCTCCGGCGTGCGCGGTCCGGTGCCCAGCCAGAACATCCTGGAGATCTTGGCCTCCCCGGAAAACCGGTCGACAATCGAGAATTTGGTAACATTGCGCGCGGGATCCCGCTGCACGAGGCCATCTTCTACCGGCAATTCCATGGTGATGAAATCGTCGTGCCAGTGAAACGGCCGCAAAAGTGCTGTGTTGACCGTGGCCCGGTTCGGCGGCGCCTCGATGCGGAAATCGTCTGCCGTGACCGTCCTGTCTATGGTCACGGTGCGCGTCGCCCATTGCGGCCAGTCGATTTCCGGGCGCACGCCAATGAAGGTCGCACCCTCGGACACAGGACGCCCGTCCGCCCACACCTTTTCGATCGACAGGCTGCCGACGTCGCTGAGAAGAACGATATCGGCGAAGCGGCCCGGTGCGATCGATCCGACCCACGGCGTCAGCCGCATATGGCGCGCCGGATTGAGGGTGACGCATTGGATGGCGATCTCCGGCGCAAGGCCGTTTTCGATGGCGAGGCGGACATTGTGGTCGGTCGCACCGATTTTCAGCGTGTCCGAGGCGCTGCGGTCGTCGGTCACCAGGGCGATCTGCGACCAGTCCGTCAGCCCCTTGTCGATCAGGCCGCGGATGACCTCCGGCAGGGAATGTGGCCTGAGCTCGATGAAAAGACCGTGGAGGAGTTTCTGCCAGATCTCATCGAGGAACCAGCCTTCGTGATCGGAGGCGAGACCCGCCGCGGCAAAGGCGTTGATCGAGGCCATGTCGCGCAGTCCGGCACCGTGGCCTTCGATGACGCCGCGTTGTTCGAAGGTGGCGCCGATCATGCCCCACAGCCGGTTGTAGGAAGGATTGCCGGGATCGGATATGGACGGCCAGTCCATGACTTCGTCGAGCCCGGCGACCATCAGGCTTTCGGACAGGAAGGCCTTCTGTTCGTCGTAACCGAACCAGCCGCCACCCCACTCGTAGGCGGTCGGCGGCACGGCGGAGCCAGGCAGGGGAAAGATTTTCATCGGCGATCCGCGCCGGCGCGCTTCCAGCCAGAATTCCAGGTTGCGGGCGCCGTTGACGTTGGAAAATTCGTGGCTCGCCTCACACGTCCAGGTCACGCCATGCGGCATTACCAGCGCCGCCTCCCATTCGGGCGTCAGATGGGAGCTTTCGATATGTTTGTGTGCCTCGCCGAAGCCCGGCACGGCCGCAAGATCCGGCTCGGAAAAGCGCTCGTTCACCTCGCCAACATAACTGCCGGCAGGGCCGACATAGGCGATACGGCGGCCCTTGATGACGATCTCCTGATCGTCGAGCCATGTCCTGGTGTGGACATCGAGCAATCTGCCGACGCGCAGCAGCCTGTCGGCGGGCCGGCGTCCGAGCGCCGTCAGCACAAGATCCTGGCGCGTCCGAACCTCGTCGGACGCGTTGATCAGCAAGTCATCAGGAAGTGCGGTGCGCGAGGTAACCATGAATGAAATGCCCGTGAGACGCTGGAACCGCCGCGGACCGTAAAGACCACGCGCGAATGTGTAAAGCGCTGGCGCAACACGCTTTGCGATCAACAACAAGACGTCATCAACCGAGAGCTACTGATGGTTCGATCTTGGAAAATTCCCCAAGCAAGTACGCATTTGCCCAAGTATTGAGCTTGCGAGCCGATCGATCAAAAAATAGTATCCCTCAAATCCAAGGGGCATGATCCCGATTATCAACGCCGTTTTCACAGAAGGATATTGCTCATGAAGGCCAGACGTTTCGCCCGAATCCTCTCTCTTGCGCTGCTTGCCGCCGCCGGCGGCACCGCTGCGGCCCATGCGCAATCGAAGACGCTGACCATCTCCTGGTGGGGCTATAACGGCGAGAAGATGAACGCCAACATCATCACGCCCTTCAAGAAGATCTGCGGCTGCGAGATCGTGTTCGAGACCGGCAACAACGCCGACCGGCTCAACAAGCTGAAACTGCGCGATGGCAAGGGCGTCGATGTCATCTACCTCACCGACAGCTTCTCGCAGCTCGGCATCGAACAGGGATTGTTCCAGGAGATCGATCCCTCGAAGATCCCCAATCTTGCGGATATCTACGAACTGGGCAAGGCGCCTCAGGGCAAATACGGCCCCGCCTATACGATCGGGCGCGTCGGCATCGTCTATGATTCCGCCAAGGTCAACCCGCCGATCACCGCCTGGGGCGACCTGTGGCGCGACGATCTGAAAAGCTCCGTCTCCCTGCCCGGCATCACCACCACCGCCGGCCCGCTGGTCGTTCTGGAAGCCGGCAAGCATGGCGGCGCGGATGCCTATGAGGACACCGACAAGGCCTTCTCGGAAATCGAGGCGCTGAAGCCCAATGTCGTCAAGAACTACAACACCGGCTCGGAGCTGGTAAACCTGATATCGACAGGCGAAGTGCGCGTTGCGCTGGCCCAGGACTTTACCCTGGCATCGATGCAGGCGGCCGTTCCGACGATGACATGGGCCAAGCTCAAGGACGGCGACATCGCCACGCTGAATACGGTGAACATCCCGAAGGGTTCGGAAAATGTCGAACTGGCGCATCAGTTCATCAACTTCATCCTGTCCAAGGACGTCCAGCAGGCTGAAGCCGAACAAGGCGTCGATGCGCCGATCTCGACCAAGGTCAGCCTGACTCCGGATCAGGCGAAGATCTGGACCTATGGCGCGGATATGGTCGCGAGCCTCACCCGCATCGACTATGCCAAGATGAATGCCGCCAAGGCTGACTGGATCGACCGCTGGAACGAAGTCTTCGCTCAGTAAGCTGCCGGTATCCCGGCCCGAGGCCGGTTTATTGCCGGGCCTCGGTCAGACCTGGAAGCGCCGCACATCCGAGTCCGAGATGCGGCGCTCCCGATATCAGGACATGCCACGAGTTTTGAGATGAAGCATTTTGCCAGATGGGGATTGACGATGCCGGCGACGATTGCCGTCGTTGCGCTTCTCATCGTTCCCGTCGCCATCACCATCGCGGCGACGTTTGCGGAACCGAAGGGCGTGTTTGCGCCCTATGTGACATTCTTCAGCAGCGGCTTTCGCCGGGCGGTTCTTTACCGAACGCTGGAGATCGCTCTGATCACCACGGCGATCTCCCTCACCGTGGGTTTCATCACCGCCTATGTGATCGCCCAAATGCCCGGCCGCGCGAAGAGTATCATGATCATCGCAGCGGTTTTTCCACTGCTGACAGGTGTCGTCGTCCGATCCTTCGCATGGCTGATTATTCTCGGGAAGAACGGCATCCTCAACACCATGCTGATCTCGACCGGTATCCTCAGTGAGCCGCTTTCGATGCTCTATACCGAAGGCTCGGTGATCGTCGCCATGGTCTATCTCTTCGTTCCCCTGATGATCCTGACGCTCGTCGGCGTGCTTGAGGGCATCCCGCGCGATCTGATCGATGCATCCGCTTCGCTCGGCGCCAGACCGCTGATGACATTCCTTCAGGTGATCCTGCCGCTGGCGACACCCGGCCTCATCGTCGGCGCCGTGCTGGTGTTCACCGGCAGCTTCACCTCCTATGCGACACCGCAACTGCTCGGCGGAGAAAAGCAGATGATGATGGGGACCTTCCTCTACCAGCGCGCCATGGTCACCTTCGATTGGGTGGGTGCATCGACGATCGCCGCCATCATGGTGGTGCTGACGCTCGGCGTCGTCCTCATCATGAGCCGCGTTGCACGCCGGCTCAATCCGATGGCGGTGTGATGGACAGGCGCGTTCACCCGATCCTCGCCGCCTTCGCGGCCTGCGTTTTCTTCTTCCTGCTCGCACCGCTGGTCATCATCGTCGGTGCGGCCTTCAGCGACACGACCTATCTGACCTTCCCGCCGCAGGGCCTGACATTGCGCTGGTTCGTCAATATCTTCGAGATCGAGGCCTTCCGCACGACGGCGCTGACCAGCCTGCAGGTCGCCTTTCTCGGCACGGCGCTATCGCTGCTGATCGGCATCCCGGCCGCCTATGCGATCAACCGCTACCGGGTGGAATTGCCGCGCTGGCTTTCCACCATTTTCGTCCTGCCGATCCTGGTGCCGGAGATCGTCTTCGGATTCTCGCTGATGAAGTCGGTCACGATCGGCCTCGGGCTTCCGATCTTCATCAGCCTGCTGGTCGGTCATGCGCTGCTGATCCTGCCCTATTCGGTGCGGGTCGTCGGCGCCAGCCTGGCGGCCTTCGATTTTTCCGTCGAGGAGGCGGCGATCAGCCTGGGTTGCCCGCCGCTGAAAACCTTCCTGACCGTGGTCCTGCCAAATATCCGCGCCGGGGTCATTGCCGCCTTCATCCTCGCCTTCATCACCTCGATCAACGACGTGTCGGTGTCAGTCTTCCTGACCGGTCCTGGCATCTCGACGCTGCCGATCCAGATCCTTGCGCATATGGAACAGTTCTTCGATCCGACGATCGCCTCGGTATCGGTGCTGCTGATGTTCGTGACAGTCGGCGTCATGGCCGTCGTCGAGGCCACGCTCGGTCTCACCTTCCTGACAAAGTAGAACGCTCTTGACCGTATCCCTCACCATCGATTCCATCTCCGCCCATTACGGCAGCACTGAGGTTCTCAAGGACCTGTCGATCTCAGTCATGGCCGGGGAGCTGGTTTCCCTGCTCGGCTCCAGCGGCTGCGGCAAGACGACGACATTGCGCCTGGTGGCCGGTTTTCTGCAGCCGACCAGCGGCAGCATCAAGCTCGGCGAACGCGACCTCACCGGCCTTCCTGCGCATGCGCGCGACATTGGTCTGGTCTTTCAGAACTACGCGCTTTTTCCTCACCTGAGCGTGCAGGACAATGTCGCCTTCGGCCTGAGGCAGCGTCGTGTTCCCCAGCCGGAACGGACGAAGAGAACGATGGCCATGCTGGAGCGCGTCGGCCTTTCCGCCTTCGCCGACCGCCTGCCTTCGGCTCTCTCCGGCGGCCAGAAACAGCGCGTGGCGCTCGCCCGGGCACTGGTCATCGAGCCGCCGCTGCTGATGTTCGACGAGCCGCTTTCCAATCTCGATGCAAAGCTCAGGAT
Organism: Rhizobium sp. BK591; assembly: GCF_014195045.1. Taxonomy (NCBI): domain Bacteria; kingdom Pseudomonadati; phylum Pseudomonadota; class Alphaproteobacteria; order Hyphomicrobiales; family Rhizobiaceae; genus Rhizobium; species Rhizobium sp. BK591. Next base: position 545,353 of record NZ_JACIAZ010000003.1, on the reverse strand, counting down.
CGACATGCGCGTCGAGATCAGGCAGCTCCAGCGCGCCAACGGCACGACATCGCTTTACGTCACCCACGACCAGGAAGAGGCATTCTCGATCTCCGACAGGGTGGCGATCATGAATGCCGGGCGCATCATGCAGCTCGATGCGCCGGAGGTGCTGTACCGCCAGCCGGCCAATGCCTTCGTCGCCCGGTTCGTCGGCTTCGAGAACCTGATCCGGATGAAGGTAACCGCGCGCAACGGAGCGATCGTGACCGCCGAAGCGACGGGCGGCGCACGGCTGCATCTGTCTCAGGATGCATTCGGGCCGATCAAGGACGACTTCGTGCTGGCCTGCCGCGCAGACGGCCTTGCCGTCAGCCGTGACGGCGATGGCATCGCCGCCGTGCTCGGCACCCGCACCTATCTCGGCCGGGCCTATCAGTATAAATGCGCGACATCGGCGGGAGAGATTACCGCCAATGGAGCTTTGTCCGACCCGCTGGAAACAGGGGCGTCCGCCGTACTGATCCCGCTTGCCGAGCAGTGCTGCATTCTCGACCCGGAAGATTGAGCCGCTGAGGAGAAACCATGGCCAGTATCAGCAATCAGGATATCGACGCCGTTCTTGCCCATGTGGACCGGAGCCTCGATGACAGCCTGGCGCGGCTTTTCGAGCTGATCCGCATTCCGAGCGTCTCGACCGACCCGGCTTATCGCGATCAATGCCGCGCCGCCGCCGAATGGCTGAGCCGGGATCTGGCTGCCATCGGCTTCGAAGCATCGGTGCGCAAAACGACCGGCCATCCGATGGTGGTCGCGCATGAAAAGGCGGCATCCGCACCGCATCTGCTGTTTTACGGCCATTACGATGTCCAGCCGGTCGATCCGCTGGCACTGTGGACCAGCGATCCGTTCGAGCCGCGCATGGAAGCCTTGCCGAACGGCGATACCGCGATCGTGGCGCGCGGCGCCTCCGACGATAAAGGACAATTGATGACCTTCGTCGAAGCCTGCCGCGCCTGGAAAAGCGTTACCGGGAAACTGCCGGTGCAGGTGAGCATGCTGTTCGAAGGCGAAGAAGAGGCCGGCAGTCCGAGTCTCGCACCCTTTCTGGATGCCACGGCGGACGAGTTGAAGGCCGATGCTGTTTTCGTCTGCGACACGGATATGTGGGATCGTGAAACGCCTGCCGTCACCACGATGCTGCGCGGTATCTACACCACGGAAATCGAGATCACCTGCGCCGATCAGGACCTGCATTCCGGCATGTTCGGCAATGCCGCACGCAATCCGCTGCAGGTGTTGTCAGACATCGTTTCAAGCCTGCGGCGAACCGATGGCGGCGTTGCGGTCGAAGGTTTCTATGACGGCGTGAAAGAGCTCCCCGACGCCATCAAGGCGCTGTGGAAAAGACTGCCCTTCGACGAGGAGGCCTTTCTCGGCGATATCGGCCTGAGAGATCCGGCCGGCGAGGCAGGCCGTTCCGTCCTCGAACAGATCTGGGCGCGGCCGAGCTGCGAGATCAACGGCATGAGCGGCGGCTATACGGGCGAAGGCTTCAAGACGGTCATTCCGGCGAAGGCAAGCGCCAAGATTTCGTTTCGACTGGTGGAAGGACAGGATCCCCAAGCGATCCGCGATGCCTTCCAGCGGCATGTGCGCGCACGTATCCCCAGGGATTGTTCGGTCAGTTTCAGGGATTATGGACTTTCGCCGGCCACCGTCATGCCGATCGACAGTCCGTTTCTCACCAGGACGCTTCAGGCGCTTTCGACAGAATGGCAATGCGAAGCGGCTCTTGCCGGCACGGGAGGCTCGATCCCCATCGTCGGCGACTTCAAACGCCGGCTCGGATGCGATGCCCTCCTGGTCGGCTTTGCCCGCTTCGACAACCGCGTCCACAGCCCGAACGAAAAATATGATCTCTCCAGCTTCCACAAAGGCATACGATCCTGGGTTCGTATCCTGGCGGCCCTCGCCGACTGACGCGCGGCACTGTAACAGTTTGAATTATGCAATAGGCTGTGGTGCGGCCAATGTCTTGCGGACCTTCGGGGCCGAGAATTAAAGCACTGTACCATCCCTATCGACACCGAAGCAGCAGAGACCACCGATGAGGATATCAGCTCCCCGCGACTTCCTGAAAAGCCTGTTCGACGCGGCGGTTCGCGCCGCCGATCCGCTGACCGGCATCAAAGCGCATCTGCCTGACAGGCCGAAGGGAAGGACCGTGGTGATTGGCGCCGGCAAGGGCGCGGCGCAAATGGCGCGTGCCCTCGAAAGCGTCTGGGACGGAGCGATCGAAGGCCTGGTGGTCACCCGCTACGGCTATGGTTGCGAGACGCTCGGCATCGAAATCATCGAGGCCGCCCATCCGGTACCCGATGCCGCGGGGCTCGCCGGGGCAAAGCGGTTGATGGAAACGGTGAACGGCTTGACGGAAGACGATCTGGTGATCGCGCTGATCTGCGGCGGCGGCTCGGCGCTGCTGCCCGCTCCGCCGGAAGGGCTGACCCTCGAAGACGAGATCGCTCTCAACGAAATGCTACTTGCCTCGGGCGCGCCGATTTCGGCGATGAACGTCGTGCGCAAGCATCTCTCCACCATCAAGGGCGGAAGGCTTGCGGCAGCGACCAGAGCGAAGGTCGTCAGTCTTGTTGTCTCCGACATTCCCGGCGACAACCCGGCCCATGTCGCCTCCGGGCCGACGGTGCCGGATGGTTCGACACGACACGATGCGCTCGAGATCATCCGGCAATATGGATTGCAGCTGCCGCAGGCCGCACTCGACCATCTGAACTCGCCGAAGGCCGATGCCCCTCGCCCGGACGATCCGGTCTTCTCACGGCACGCGCACCACATCATCGCCTCCGCGGGCGTTTCGCTGGAGGCCGCTGCGGCACTGGCAAAATCGCAGGGGATCGAGCCGGCGATCCTTTCGGATGCGATCGAGGGGGAATCGCGCGACGTGGCGCTGGTGCATGCAGCGATCGCCCGCGAAGTATTGGGCCGGAACAGGCCGTTTTCGAAGCCGGTCGTCATCCTTTCCGGCGGCGAGACGACGGTGACGCTGCGCGCCAAGGGCGGCAAGGGCGGACGCAACGGCGAATTCGCGCTCGCCATGGGGCTTGCGATCGACGGACAGGAGGGCATCCATGTCCTTGCTGCCGACACGGACGGGATCGACGGCTCGGAGGATAATGCCGGCGCCTTTGCCGATGGCGGCACGGTGAAGCGCCTGCGCGCCGCCGGGCTCGATCCGCGCCGCCTGCTCGACGGCAATGACAGCTATTCAGGCTTTGCGGCCAGCGGCGATCTGTTTGAAACCGGCCCGACCGGAACCAATGTCAATGATTTCAGGGCTATCCTGATCCGTTAGCAGCCCGCGGCAATGGTGGGTCAGGTCTTGATCCGCCCCTGCCCGACCAGCCAGCCGACCGATTCCTGCACCGCCTGCAGCGACTGATATCTCGGGGTAAACCCAAGCAAGCGCCTGGCTTTGGCGATCGAGCAATTCGGGCTGCGGGCGATATGCTCCCAGGTCGCCTCCGCATCCTCGGCCGTCTGGCCTTTGGCCCAGGCATCGAACGGCGCGAAGGTGAGCTTCGGCTCATGCCCGAACCACCGCGACATGGATTCGGCGTAGCCGCGAAGCGTCAGCGCCTGCTGAGAGACCGCGTGGAAACTTTCGCCGATCGAGGCATTCCAGTTGGCGATCGCATCCATGAACATCGCCGCCACATCATCGGCATGGACGTGATGAACGGTCTCCAGACCGAAATTGGGCAGCGCCAGGGTCTCTCCGCGGGCAAGGGTTGAAAAGACCTGCAGGTTGAAATTGCCGGCTGGATTGAGCGGCGCCCAGCCCGGACCGACAATATGACCGGGATGGATGATGGTGGCCGGAAATCCGCGAAGCCTTGCCTGCTGTAGCAGGTAGGTTTCGATATCAGCCTTCTGCGTGCCGTAATCGCCGAAGGGAGATTTCGGCGCCTCTTCCAGCGTCGGCACGGCGCTGGCATGGCCATGCGTCCAGATCGTGCCGGTATGCAGGAAATGGCCGACATGCCCCGACAGCGCCGTCACCAGCTGCTCGGCACTTTCCAGCGTGAAGCAGATCATGTCGATGACGATATCGGCTTTCACTTCACGGACGGCCGGGCCGAAATCACCCACCCGCTCCATCGCCGCCCGATCCATCTGACGCTGATCGACAGAAGCCCAGGCATGGTTTTCCGTATAAGGCTTCGCCGTGCCGCGGCTGATCGTGACGACGTCATGACCTGCCTCCACCAGGCGGGGAACGAGATAGGTTCCGACATGGCCCGTTGCCCCGATTACCAAAACCCGCATCGTCATTCCTCCTTTGGCATTTCCGTGTCGAATATGCTGCGCTCAGGCGATCCTGCAAGCAGACTTTTCATGATCCAGGCGGCTGGGCCAGGCCCGCTACCGGTTCTTGAAAACAAGGCAGGTGCCGCCGTGTTTGCGGATCTGGTTGCAGAGATCATTGGCTTCCATACGCGTCTGCCGACCGATGCGGGCAGCGTAGCGCGGGCGAAAACCGAAGCTGCGATCGCGCTGGCGCAGGATCAGCGGCTGCTCGGCATTCAGGGGCGCAGGCAGATCCTGCACGGCATCGAGAAACATGCGTCGGGCCACCGCGACATTCGCATTCGCCGCAAGCTGGACGCCCCAGGGGGCCCATTCGCCCTCCTGACGCCAGGGCGTGTCCTTCAACGTCCGTCTCTCCGCGAGCGCCACGCAACCATCGATGAAGGACTTGTCCTTGTCGAGCGGGGCGGCCGCATCTTGCGGTGGGTTATCCTTCCATTCCTCGACCGTATGGGCAGTGATCGCCGTGACATAGCTGCGCGTTTCGTAGGGTAATCTTCCTGACGTAAGGTAAGATGCTAGGCCGTTTTCGCCGGCATTATAGGCGGCAGCGGCAAGGCCGAGATTGCCGAAGCGATTGCGCAGTTCGTCGAGATACTGCGCCGATTTCCGCAGGGCTTCCAACACCTGGTAGCTGTCTTCAAGACCGCGCAGTTTCGCCGTACCGGGCATGAACTGCGCAATCCCCTGCGCTCCTTTGAAGCTGACGGCATCGGGGCGAAAGGTGCTCTCGCGCCAGATGAGACGGGCGAAATAATCCGGCGGCAATTGATTGGCGCTGGCGAAATGCTCGATCGCGACGCAAAGGTCACGATTGAAACTGTCCTTACGGATGCAGAGCGCTTCACCCGATCCCGACGCTGAAGGACCTGAATAGAGACAGGCCGGCGGTCCCGCGCTTCCTTCCGGCTGAGCCGTGACCGCATCCACGTGGGAAAACAGAAGGCAAAGCGAAAGCATGGCCTTCGCCGATCTCCTCCCCATGTCGGACTGACATTTCCGGCCTATCATCGGATCTCGGCGGGTTCGAACTTCCATCGCGACGCGGAATTCTCAATACCATCGATACGGGTAGGAAGCTTCCGCTGATGTTTGCCGGCAACCCCAAACTGGCCGATATCGCCGATCTGCTGGCTGTCGTCGACGGCATTCTGCTGACAGGCGCCAGAGCCAATGTCCATCCCAGCCGTTTCAACACGGTGCCGGATCCCAAGCATGAACCTTATGACGAGGATCGTGACGGGCTGGCGCTGCCATTGATCGAAGCCTGTGTAGCGCGCGGCGTTCCTATTTTCGGCATATGCCGCGGTTTCCAGGAAATGAACGTCGCGGCCGGCGGCTCGCTGCATCCCGAAATCCGGGAATTGCCCGGACGCATGAACCACCGAATGCCGCGCCTGGAAACCGGCGAGATCCATCCCGACCTCGCCATCGTTTTCGGCGATCGTCACGATGTTCAACTTATACAGGATGGGATGTTTGCACGCATCCTCGGCCGGGAGACGATCCGGGTGAACTCCCTGCATGGACAGGGCATTCTCGAGCTTGGCGACAGGGTCGTTGCCGAAGGCATTGCAGAGGACGGGACGATCGAGGCGATACGGTTCAAGGATGCGCCGGGATTTGCGCTCGGCGTGCAATGGCATGCCGAATACGATCCGCAGACCAACCCCGTGAACCGTGCGTTGTTTCAGGCATTCGGCGATGCGGTTCGGGCACGAAAAGCCACCGCTTAATCTGACAACTACGGCGATCATCACCGCCTTCCGCATCAACAAAAAGCCGCCGCGAAACTGCTTTCGCGGCGGCTTTGTAGCAGTTGGGAAGCAGCGATCAGGCGGTCGGCTGCTTGGTCTTCCTGAGATAGGGCAGAACCGTATCGAAGGAACCGAAACGCGTGATCGCGTCTTCGTTGGAAACCGCAGCGGTGATGATGACGTCCTCACCCTGGTTCCAGTTCGCCGGCGTCGCCACCTGGTGCTTGGCCGTCAGCTGGATGGAATCGATGGCGCGCAGGATCTCATTGAAATTGCGGCCCGTCGTCATCGGATAGGTCAGGATCAGTTTGATCTTCTTGTCGGGACCGATGATGAAAACCGAACGCACCGTCGCATTGTCGGCAGGCGTGCGGCCTTCCGAGCTCTCGCCGGCGCCGGCCGGCAGCATGTCATAGAGCTTGGCGACCTTGAGGTCCTTGTCACCGATCAGGGGATATTCGACGTCGAAACCGGTGGCGGTCTTGATGTCGTTCTTCCACTTGGCATGGCTTTCCACAGGATCGACGGAGATGCCGATGATCTTGGCACCACGCTTGGAAAACTCCCCCGCCAGGCCGGCCATGGCGCCGAGCTCGGTGGTGCAGACAGGCGTGAAATTCTTCGGATGCGAGAACAGGACGGCCCAGCCATTGCCGATCCAATCATGGAAGCTGATCGGTCCCTGGGTGGTGTCGGCGGTAAAATCGGGGGCAATATCGTTGATGCGTAAGCTCATGGTCGGCCCTCCAAAGCCTTGTGTTCAATGTTGTTCTTCTCAAATCGAGGCCATGGGATCCGTCCGCCGGGAGCGGTCGCGAGATTGCGGTCAACAGGATCGCACCGGCCGAAGGTAAAAGACTTCCCATTCCAGGATTTTAAGTAAGTCATATACCACGATTACCGAAGGCATGCTCTTTCGATTTCCGGCCTGCTCCGGCATTATTTTTCCGGCATGTGCGCGCGACAAAGAGACCGATGGTTTTCCATCGGTCCCGTCAAAAGCGGCAGGCACAACTGCCTTGCCCCTTGCTTCAGGCGGCCTGGATGGATTTGATCCTGTCGATGCCGCCGACAACAGGCGCGAAATCGTCCCATACGCCCTGGGCGCCCTTCTGCCATTCGTCGAAGGCTTCCGGCTTCAGGAGCTTCCGCCATGGCCAAGCGCCGTCTCGACGAATTTGGCTTCACCATCGACGATCAGCTGGTTGAAATAGGCGGCTCCTTCGCTGAAGGCCTGCTGGAACACCGCGCCATGCAGTGCGGTCATGCGCTGCTGGCCGACGGAATGCCCTCGCCCGAAAATGCGGCAATTTGATTATTTTTTGCGCATATCTATTTTTGCACAGTTTTCAGGCGACACCTTGCCAAAATTGCTGCAGCGCGTCATAAATATAGCAATGACGCATCGCGATCTGACAATTCTGGTGATCGACGAAAATGCCATTCGCGCCTCCATCATCGAAGAGGGGCTGCGCGAGGCAGGGCATGCGCACGTCACCGTGGTCCATGAGGTCAACGGCATTGCGCGAATCATCGAAACGCTGATGCCCGACGTGATCATCATCGATATCGAAAATCCCAATCGCGACATGATGGAGCATCTCTTCCAGCTGACGCGCACGGTCAGCCGTCCGATCGCCATGTTCGTCGATCGCTCCGACACCGCCTCGATCGAGGCCGCCGTCGATGCCGGCGTCTCGGCCTATATCGTCGATGGCCTGAAGAAGGAACGCGTCAAGCCGATCCTCGACATGGCCGTCAGCCGCTTCAACGCCTTCAGCCGGCTGCGGCGCGAGCTTGCCGATGCCCGCTCAGCGCTGGAAGAACGCAAGCTCATCGAGCGCGCCAAGGGCATATTGATGAAGATGCGCGGCCTGTCTGAGGAAGAGGCCTTCGCGCTGCTGCGGCAGACGGCGATGAACGAAAAGAAGAAGATGTCGGAAATCGCCCAGAGCGTCGTCACCGCCGCGGGGCTGTTGATGTAATGGCCGACCTGATGAATTTCCGGAGGAAACCGGAGTGGATATGATGACGAAGACCGCCAAATCAGGCGGCGAGTTGCCCTCGCCCATGCGCCTGAATGCCGAAGGACCGAAAGTGCTCAGGGCCGGTTTCATTCCGCTCGTCGATGCGTCAGTGCTGATTGCAGCGGCGGAATTCGGTTTCGCGCAGAAGGAAGGCCTGACGCTCGATCTCGTCAAGGATGTCTCCTGGGCGAATGTGCGTGACCGTCTGGCATTCCGCCAGTTCGATATCGCCCACATGCTGTCGCCAATGCCCGTCGCCTCCATGCTCGGCCTCGGCTCCAATCCCTCACCGACGATCACACCGTTTTCGCTGGGGCGCGGCGGCAATGCGATCACCCTGTCGACGCGGCTCTTCGACAGGATGCGCAATGACGCGGGACTGCCGGAAACGGCAGGCGCGCTCGACAATGCCCGCGCCCTGGCAAAAACACTGGCGGCGATGAAGGTGCGCGGCGAACCGCTGCCGACCTTCGGGGTCACCTATCCCTTCTCCTCGCATAATTACGAATTCCGCTACTGGCTGGCCGCCGGCGGCATCGATCCCGATAAGGACGTCAAGCTCGTCGTGGTGCCGCCGCCGATGACTTCGGATGCGCTGGCCGCCGGTGCGATCGACGGTTTCTGCGTCGGCGCGCCGTGGAATATGGTCGCTTCGGAGCGCGGCGTCGGCCGCATCGTCGCCGCCAAGCAGGATATCTGGCCGTCCGCCCCGGAAAAGGTGATCGGCATGCGGCCGGATTGGGCGGAAACCCATCCGGAAACCGTTTCCAGGCTGATCGTGGCGCTCGATGCGGCAGCCCGCTGGTGCGACCAGCCGGACAATCACGATGCGCTGGCGGCCGCTCTTGCCGACCCCCGCTATATCGCTGCCCCCGTCGAGATCATCCGCCGCGTGCTCGCCGGCGAATTCAGCCTCGACGCAAAGGGCAACCGGCGCATCATCGCCGATTATTTCATGTTCCATTCCGGATTCGCCAATTATCCTCGGCCAAGCCAGGCGCTGTGGATATACAGCCAGATGATCCGCTGGGGGCAGGCCGAGGCCAGCCTCAACATGGCAAGGGCTGCCGCGTCCGCCTACCGCCCGGATCTCTATCGGACAGCGCTCGGCGACGGCAACGCACCCGATGATGCCGATATCCGCATCGAAGGCGGCGACGAGGGCGACCGTTTCATGGACGGCCATGTCTTCGACCCGGCGAGGCTGCCTGATTATGTCGCAGGCTTTGCCGTCAAAAGCGCCCTGCCCTTCGTTACCGGCGACGAAATCTGATCCACGCCCGCCTGCCCAAAACGCCAGCAAGGATCTGCGCCCCACATGGCAAGCGCACAAAAGATTAGCACAACTGTCGACAGCTCGAAAAACAAGCAAACGGCCGATTTCGAGAAATGTAAATAAATCAATACATTACACAAAAAGCGACAAACTGGCACGCAGCTTGCAAGGATATTACCGCACCGGTCAAAGGCGATCTGCGCAGAAAGAGCGCCAGCAGGCGTTCACGGAAGACACGGAGATCCTCTTCAAATGGAAGAAGCAGATCTCGGTGATTTGAAATCAAATACCTGGGCGATCATGTCGATTGTCTCCGGGTAACCGGCCGGAAGGCCCAAGAATTCGGCGTCCAACGGCGGGCGCCACCAGCAAAGCCGCTGATCAGGATATTTCGCGCACCTCGTGTATGCGCGTCCTGACCAGCGGCTTTTTGTTTTAACCCTCAGCGATGGATCGGCACGACCTTGTCGGGCCCCGGAGAAGTTATGTCTGTCATCGAGAAAGTGCCACCCATGTCCGCCGGCGAACCAGCCAAAGCATTGTGGATTTCCACGGTCGCCTTCACCCTCTGTTTTGCCGTCTGGACGATCTTCGCGATCATCGGCATTCGCATCAAGCAGGATCTCGGGCTGAACGAGGCCGAGTTCGGCCTGCTGGTCGGCACTCCGGTGCTGACCGGTTCGCTCGTGCGCATCGTCCTCGGCATCTGGACGGGGCGTTACGGCGGCCGTCTCGTTTACACGCTCACCATGCTGGCCGCCGCATTGGCGACCTTCCTGCTCTCCTATGCCCAGACTTATACGCAAATGCTGATCGCCGGCCTCGGTGTCGGCCTTGCCGGCGGCTCGTTTGCGGTCGGTGTCGCCTATGTCTCGCCTTTCTTTCCGGCGGAGAAGCAGGGAACCGCGCTCGGCATCTTCGGCGCCGGCAATGTCGGCGCAGCCGTGACCAAATTCGCCGCTCCTTTCGTGCTGCTCGCCTGGGGCTGGCAGGCGGTTGCCGAGATCTGGGCCGTCTGTCTGGCGCTGATGGCAATCGTCTTCTGGTTCACCACGACCGATGATCCGGCCTACCGTCTCCGCCGCGAGCGCAACGTCGCGTCCAAGAGTTTTGCCCAGGAATTCGCGCCGCTGCAGAACGTTCAGGTCTGGCGCTTCTCGCTCTACTATTTCTTCGCTTTCGGCGGCTTCGTCGCCCTGTCGCTGTGGCTGCCGCGCTACCTCGTCGGCGTCTACGGCTTCAACCTCGAAACTGCCGGCATGATCGCGGCCGCCTATTCCATTCCCGGCAGCATCTTCCGCGCCTTCGGCGGCGTGCTGTCGGACAAGAAGGGCGCGCGCAGCGTCATGTATACGATGTTTGCCGTGTCGGCCGTCGCCACCCTCATCCTGTCGCTACCGGCTGCGACCATCACGCCGGTCATCTTCATCGTGGTGATCTTCGTGCTCGGCTTCTTCATGAGCCTCGGCAAGGCCGCCGTCTACAAGCACATTCCGGCCTACTATCCGGAAAACGTCGGCGCAGTCGGCGGCGTCGTCGGGATGATGGGCGGCCTTGGCGGCTTCATCCTTCCGATCGCCTTCGGCCTCCTCAAGGACATGACCGGCCTCTGGTCCAGCTGTTTCCTGCTGCTGTTTGCGATCGTCGTCACCTCACTCATCTGGATGCACCTGTCCGTCAAGCAACTGTCGCGCCAAGGGCACTCGGCGCCCGTGGCTGCAACCTGATCTAAGGACTTGGAAATATGACCGAAAAACTCGTCATCATCGGCAATGGCATGGCGCCCGGGCGCATGCTGGAGCACCTCTTCGAACAGGCGCCCGGACGCTATGAAGTTACGATCTTCAATGCCGAGCCGCGCGTCAACTACGACCGCATCATGCTGTCGCCGGTTCTCTCCGGCGAGAAGGATTACGAGCAGATCATCATTCACGGTGACGGCTGGTATATCAAGCACGGCATCATGCTCTACAAGGGCCACAAGATCGTCAATATCGATCGCGTCGCCAAGACCGTCACCTCCGACCACGGCGTCACCGAAAGCTACGACAAGCTGGTGATCGCAACCGGTTCGGTGCCCTTCATCATCCCCGTTCCCGGCAAGGATCTGCCCGGCGTCATCACCTATCGCGATCTCGACGACGTGCAGGCCATGCTGCTTGCCGCCCAGTCGCGCGAAAAGGCTGTCGTGATCGGCGGCGGCCTGCTTGGCCTGGAAGCAGCCGCCGGTCTTGCCCAGCGCGGCATGGACGTCACCGTGCTGCACGTCATGCCGACGCTGATGGAGCGCCAGCTCGATCCCGCCGCCGGCTATCTATTGCAGAAGGCGGTGGAGGAGCGCGGCATCAAGGTCATCTGCAAGGCCAATACCAAGGCGATCATCGGCAACGGCAAGGTCGAAGGCATCGAGCTTGACGACGGCCGCATCATCCCGGCAACGCTTGTTGTGATGGCCGTCGGCATTCGTCCCAGTGTCGGCCTTGCGAAGGACGCCGGCATTGCGGTCAATCGCGGCATCGTCGTCGATTCCGGCATGCAGACCTCGGATGGCGATATTCTCGCGCTCGGCGAATGCGCCGAAGTGGGCGGCATGGTCTATGGCCTCGTTGCGCCGCTCTATGAAATGGCCCGAATCGCTGCCGCGCATCTCTCTGGCGATCGCTCGCCCGCCTTCGTTCACGCCGATACGCCGACCAAGCTCAAGGTCACCGGCATCGAGCTTTATTCACTCGGTGACTTCGCCGACGGCGACGACCGCGAGGAGATCGTGCTGCGCGATGCCAGCGCCGGCGTCTATAAGCGCCTGGTGCTGAAGGACAACAAGATCATCGGCACTGTGCTTTACGGCGAGACCGCCGACGGGGCATGGTTCAACGATCTGAAGAAGAAGGCCACCGATATTTCGGAGATGCGCGAGACGCTGATCTTCGGACAGGCCTATCAGGGAGGGTCGCCGCTGGACCCTATGGCGGCCGTTGCAGCCTTGCCGGATGACGCGGAGATCTGTGGCTGCAACGGCGTATGCAAGGGCAAAATCACTTCGACGATTTCAGGCAAGGGGCTGACGTCGCTCGACGACGTCCGTGCCCACACGAAGGCATCCGCCTCGTGCGGCTCCTGTACCGGCCTCGTCGAGCAACTCATGGCACTGACGCTCGGCGACAGCTACAATCCGGCCGCCGTCCAGCCGATGTGCACCTGTACCGAACTCGGCCATGACGATGTCCGCCGTCTGATCAAGGCCAAGGGCCTGAAGAGCATACCTGCCGTCATGCAGGAGCTGGAATGGAAGACTTCCTGCGGCTGCGCCAAATGTCGGCCGGCGCTCAACTATTACCTCGTCTGCGACTGGCCGGACGAATATGCCGACGACTACCAGTCGCGTTTCATCAATGAGCGCGTGCATGCCAATATCCAGAAGGACGGCACCTACTCCGTCGTTCCGCGCATGTGGGGCGGCGTCACCAATTCGAACGAGCTGCGCGCCATCGCCGATGTCGTCGACAAATTCGAGATCCCGATGGTCAAGGTGACCGGCGGCCAGCGCATCGACCTGCTCGGCATCGAGAAGGAAGACCTGCCCGCCGTCTGGGCCGATCTCGGCAAGGCCGGCTTCGTCTCCGGCCAGGCCTATGCCAAGGGTCTGCGTACCGTGAAGACCTGCGTCGGCTCGGACTGGTGCCGCTTCGGTACGCAGGACTCCACCGGTCTCGGCATTCGCATCGAGAAATTCATGTGGGGCTCCTGGACGCCGGCCAAGCTGAAGATGGCCGTCTCCGGCTGCCCGCGCAACTGCGCGGAAGCGACCTGCAAGGACATCGGCGTGATCTGCGTCGATTCCGGTTTCGAGATCCATTTTGCCGGTGCGGCCGGTCTCGACATCAAGGGCACGGAGGTTCTTGGGCTTGTCCGGACCGAGGACGAGGCGCTGGAGCATATCGTGGCGCTGACGCAGATGTACCGCGAGCAGGCCCGCTATCTCGAGCGCATCTACAAGTGGGCCAAGCGCATCGGCCTGGAGGAAATCCGCCGCCAGATCATGGGCGATGCCGAAAAGCGCCAGGCCTATTACGACCGCTTCGTCTTCAGCCAGAAATTTGCCCAGGTCGATCCCTGGTCGGAGCGTGTTTCCGGCAAGGACAAGCACGAGTTCAAGCCGATGGCGACGATCGGCTATCCGCAGGCAGCCGAGTAAGGAGATGGACATGAACTGGCCCAATGAAAACTGGCATCCAATCGGTGACATCTCCGACATCCCCTTACGCGGCGCGCGCTGCGTGAAAACACCGCAGGGCAAGATCGCCGTCTTCCGCACGGCTGAAAACGAGGTCTTCGCCATCGAAGACCATTGCCCGCACAAGGGCGGCCCGCTCTCCCAGGGCATCGTGCATGCCAAGGCGGTCACCTGCCCGTTGCACAACTGGGTGATCTCCCTCGAAACCGGCAAGGCGCTCGGCGCCGACGAGGGCCAGGTGCGGACCATCCCGGTCCGCAATGAGGACGGCGCCCTCTTCATCGCGCTCGAAAGCCTGATGATGGCGGCGGAATAGATGGCGGCTGAGGTCAAGACCACCTGTCCCTATTGCGGCGTCGGCTGCGGCGTCCTCGCCACGGTCGATGAGGCCGGAACCGTCAGCGTCAAGGGAGATCCCGAGCATCCGTCGAATTTCGGCCGGCTCTGCTCGAAGGGGTCGGCCCTTGCCGAAACCATCGATCTCGACGGCCGGATTCTCTATCCCGAAATCGCAGGCGAACGGAGCGGTTGGGACGAAGCACTTGACCTGGTCGCCCGGCGTTTTTCTGAAACGATCGCCGAACACGGGCCTGACGCTGTCGCCTTCTACGTCTCGGGCCAGTTGCTGACCGAGGATTACTACGTCGCCAACAAGCTGATGAAGGGCTTCATCGGCTCGGCCAATATCGATACCAATTCAAGGCTCTGCATGTCCTCCTCCGTGGCGGGGCATCGCCGCGCCTTCGGCGCCGACACGGTGCCCGGAACCTATGAGGATATCGAACTCGCCGATCTGGTGATCCTGACCGGCTCCAACCTTGCCTGGTGTCATCCCGTCATCTACCAGCGGCTTGCCGCCGCCAAGACGGCGCGGCCCAACATGCGGATCGTCGTCATCGATCCGCGCCGGACGATGACATGCGATATCGCCGACCTGCACCTGGCGATCCGCCCCGACGGCGACGTCGCGCTGTTCATGGGACTGCTTGCCCATCTCGCGACAAGCCCGGCCATCGATCAGAACTATATCGGCGCCCATACGGAAGGTTTCGGCGAGGCTTTTGCGGCGGCCGCAGCACTTGATATCAACGAACTCCTGGAACGCACCGGCCTGCCGGCCATGCAGATCAGGGAGTTCTTCCGCCTGTTCGAGACGACGCCGAAAGTCGTCACCTGCTACAGCCAGGGCGTCAATCAATCCGCCTCCGGCACCGACAAGGTCAATGCCATCCTCAACTGCCACCTGGCGACCGGCCGCATCGGCCGTCCCGGCATGGGACCGTTCTCGCTGACCGGCCAGCCGAACGCCATGGGCGGGCGCGAGGTCGGCGGCCTTGCCAATATGCTTGCCGCCCATATGGCGATCGAGAATACCGATGACCGGGACCGCGTGCAGCGCTTCTGGAATTCGCCCGTCATCGCCGCAAAACCCGGCCTGAAGGCGGTCGACATGTTCCGCGCCGTGGCCGACGGACGCATCAAGGCGCTCTGGATCATGGCCACCAATCCCGTCGTCTCGATGCCGGATGCCGATAGCGTCGAAAGCGCGATCGCCGCCTGTCCCTTCGTCGTCGTGTCGGACATCCTCAAAGAGACGGATACGACCCGGCACGCAGACGTGCTTTTGCCCTCGCTCGGCTGGGGCGAGAAGGACGGGACCGTCACCAATTCCGAACGGCGCATTTCCCGGCAGCGGCCGTTTCTAGGGCTCCCCGGCGATGCAAGAGCCGACTGGTGGCAGCTTGCCGAGGTCGGGCGCCGCATGGGATTTGCCGCCGCCTTCGATTTTGATGCGCCAGACGCAATCTTTGCGGAGCACGCCGCGCTTTCCACCTTCGAAAATAACGGCAGCCGCGATTTCGACATCGGCGCGCGCGCCGATATCAGCGGCGACGCCTATGACGAGCTTTCGCCCTTCCAGTGGCCGCAGCCGGCAGGGACCGCACCCGGCGTCACCCGCTTCTTCGCCGAGGGTGGATTCTTCCATCCGGATGGCAAGGCACGTTTTGTCGCGGTCAAACCGCCGGCCACGGATCGCACCAGTGCCGATTTCCCCTTCACGCTGAATACCGGGCGCATCCGCGACCAGTGGCACACGATGACGCGAACCGGAAAGAGCGCACGCCTTTCCGCCCACATCGCCGAACCCTTTGCCGAGATCCATCCGCGTGACGCGATCGAGACCGGTATATCAAGCGCCGGTCTGGTCGAGATCGAAAGCCCCCATGGCAAGGCGATCGTCCGGGCGCTGGTGACCGATCGTCAGGCTCGCAGCGGCGTCTTTGCGCCGATGCACTGGAACGATCAGTTCGCCGCGAAAGCGCGGATCGATGCCGTGGTCGCGCCGATCACCGATCCCGTTTCCGGTCAGCCGGCGTCGAAGAATGTTGCTGTCGCCATCCGGCCCTTCCGCGCCACCCATTATGGCTTCGCCGTCTCTGCTACAAAACCGGCCACGCCCAACGCGGCCTATTGGGCGCTGGCGAAAGCCTCCGGCGGCTGGCGGCTGGAGCTTGCCTTCGGTGAAGCTGTCGAAGACTGGACAGCCTGGTGCCGGGCGGTGTTCGCCATTCCGGCCGAGGTCGAACCACTGGGTTATGCCGACCGGCAATCCGGCGACCTCAGGCTAGCCTTTTTCGATGGCGAGGTCCTGCTTGCCGCGCTGTTTCTCGCCCGCGAGCCGGTCGCCGTCGCGCGCAATTGGGCGATCTCGCAGCTTACTGCCTCGCATGGCGACCTCAGGAAGCGCTTTGCGCTGGTCGCTGGCCGTCCCGGAGCCGGCAGGCCGGATCCGGGCGCCACCGTCTGCTCCTGCTTCAGCGTCGGAGTCAATCAGATCGCTGCCGCCGTGCGCGGCGGATGCCACAGCGTCGAGGCGGTCGGCAAGGAAACGAGCGCCGGAACCAATTGCGGCTCCTGCCGCAGCGAAATCGGCAGGATCATCGATCGATGTCTTGCCGCAGCCGCGGAGTGAAAGCGCAAAGGATGCTGTAACGCGGCGGGACTGATGTCAGGCCGTGGCGGGGACGATCAGCATCTTACGCTCGGCAGAGATGCGAACCGCGATCTCGTCATAGGATGAGAGCGTCGGATGGGGCGTTTCCATCTTGTCGTGATGGGTTGCGGTGACGACCATGACATCGGCGCCCGCCGCTTCGCCGGCGGTGATGCCGGCTGCGACATCCTCGAATACCAGGCAGTCCCGCGTGCCGACGCCGAGGCGTTCGGCGCCGAGAATGTAACATTGCGGATCGGGTTTTCCGACCTTCACGTCCTCCGCCGTCACCATGAATTTCGGCAGCGGCAGCCCCGCCGCCTCCAGCCGCCTGTGGGCAAGGCGCAGAGGCGAGGAGGTGACGATCGCCCAGCGATCCGGCGGCAGTGAACTCAAAAATGCCGCAGCACCCGGGATGGCAACGACATCGCTGACATCGGCGATCTCGGCCTCGGTCACCAGCCTGGATTCATGTTCGGGATCGACGCCGGGCAGGTTCAGCCGGGTGATCGTGTCGATGCCGCGCGATCCGTGCATCTTCGGCAAAAAGGTTGCGACATCGAGCCCGTGGCGCCTTGCCCAGTCACTCCATGCACGCTCGGCCGCACGGATCGAATTGAGGATGGTGCCGTCCATATCGAACAGGAAGGCGGCATAAGGCTTCTCGAAGCCGCGGGGCATCGGCAGGGACAAAGGCGGATCCTTTTAAGGAAGAGTGTCGGATGGTCGTCGTATCGCTCGATCAAACGGCAAATCATGGCCTTTTGCAAGCTTTCGCGAGACGAGCCTATCCACACGCCCGGCCACTCGGATCAACGAAGCAGCTTTAGCGAGCCCGTCAGCGAGCGGATCCATTTCGTCGGGCCGGCGAGCCCGACGCCGTCGATGACCTCCGAAGAGAGGTCGCGTTCGGGCATCGAAGCCTCATAATCGGCATAGACGTGCAGCGCTCGAGCAAAACGCGGGAACGGCACCACCAGCGCCCCTTCGGGCGCCGGCAGTGCCTTCAGCAAGAGCGATCTCAGATCGGCCGCTGCCGCCTGCAGCACCGGAACCGGCTTATTGGCACTGACATGAAATGCCCGACCGGCATGATCGCTCAGCCGTGCCCCGGCAAGTGCGGGTGCCGCGGCACCGAGGCCGATCGACAGCACCGCAACCGTATTGGCGAGTTCGCCGGCCGGCAGCCCTGGCTCGACGATCACGGCGACACGCCAGTCCTCAACCATCATTCGTCCGCTCCTTCTCGGTTCGACGTCCTCACCCTATCGAAAGGCAGAGAAATATCCTGCCTATTCCTGACGTCTCACATCCAAATCAGGTAGGATTTTCCCGGCGACCGAAAAAATTCGAAAGGACATACCGATCATGGAATTCGAGCCGGGAGATATCCGCATATTGAAGGCGCTGCAAAGCGAGGGGCGGCTGACGAACCAGGAGCTTGCCGAACGCGTGGGGATGTCGACCTCGCCTTGTTGGCGCAGGGTGAAAAGGCTTGAAGAGGCCGGCGTCATCCGCGGCTATCAGGCTGTTGTCGATCGCCGCGCCGTTGGCCTCGGCGTCCTCGCTTTCGTCCGCGTCCAGATCGACACGCATTCCCATGACGAGGCCGAACGGTTCGAACGCGAGGTCGGCGCACTGGAAGCGGTGGTCGCCTGTTATTCCGTCGCCGGCGAGGCCGATTTCCTTTTGCAGGTGGTCGCGGCCGATCTCGACAGCTATGCCGAATTCGCCATGACGGTGATCCGCCGCCTGCCCGGCATCAAGGAGATGCATACGATGTTTGTGCTGAAGGACATCAAGGCATCGACGATCCTGCCCGTTCAGACGGCGGCCGCCAGCCGTTCGCGCTGAAGTCATCGCCTGCCTCGCTGCCTATGCCTGCGGGCTGGAGGCTGCGGAGAGGCTTCGCCTAAAAGGCTGTGCTGGCGGTCGTGGTGATCAGGTCGCAGGAGAGCCGGAGGCCGATCGGATCGTGGCAAAAATCATCCGCGGCGCCGGCGAGTTCCAGTCCGGCTGGAGCGTCGGCACGCAGGTAGGTCTGTGTGGTCAAGTCGACGCGCACCGGAACGGCGGTCCAGAGCGAGGGACGGCTGACGTTGATCGCGGAAATTTTAGTCTTGTCATTCCTGACGGCGTAAGAGGCGACCGCCATGCCGCTCACCGTCAAGGTGAGTGCAAGTGCGATCTGGAGACCGAGATCTGCGGCTTCGCGAAAGGAGATGAACATTGCGGCCTCATGCCACGGTTTTTTAGTATCTCCGCATGCAAGTAGGGCATGCGCTGGCACCGATCCAGCGACATCGCCCGTTAAGGTTTACGCATAACCATGTCGGCCACGCCGTGCGGCTTGAATGCAGGTTTTCGGCAAATTTCGGAACAATGATTCAGCCTGGCAGTTACATCAGGGTCATCCAAGATGAAAATCCAAGGAGGATATATCCCATGTCTAGATCCCTTATCGCCGCTTCGTTACTCGCGATCGGCATGGCATCGTCGGCCTTTGCCCAGTCGAACCCGGATCCGATCGGGCCGACGAATGGCGGCTCGACCGATCCGAGCTCGGGTACCTATTCGTCCGATTACACCAACGATGACAATGGCATACGCCCGGTCCCCGTCTCGCCGGTCGATCCGATGACGACCCAGAGCATCGGGCGGCCGCAGACGATGGAATGCCCCGGAATGCCGCAACAGATGTCCGGCGTCGACACGCGCGGCGGCCAGAGCGGTGCATCGATCAGCGAAGCCTGCCGCGAATACGACAACTGAGCGGACAGTCCCCCGCTCTGAGCATGTCGCACAAACGTGCGCCATGCTTGAAAAAGGCCGGTTCACACCGGCCTTTTTCATGACAGCCATGAAAGCTTTTCTTTCGGATGAAACTTTTGATCCGCGTGTTCCGTACCGCCGTAACAGCTTGAAAGAACACGAACGGGAATGGCTTCATTGGCAAAGGACACGGCAACACCTGTTATCCTCTGGTTTCGCAAGGACTTGCGCCTTGACGACAACCAGGCTCTCAACGCCGCCCATCACTCCGGACGGCCGGTCATCCCTCTCTATATCAGAGAGCCGCAGGCGGCAGGCACCGGTCCACTGGGTGCCGCGCAGGCCTGGTGGCTGCACCATTCGCTGGCGGCGCTGGACGGCTCGCTGGGCAAGCGGCAGGGGCGGCTGGTGCTGGCCAGCGGCGATGCGCTTGCGGTGCTCTGCGCCCTGATCAGGGAAAGCGGCGCGGAAGCCGTCTTCTGGAACCGGCGCTACGATCCATCCGGAATGTCGATCGACATCCGGATCAAGCACGAACTGGAGAAGCAGGCGGTCGAAGCGAGAAGCTTCGGCGGTCAGTTGCTGCACGAACCTTCCCGGCTAATGACCGGCAATGGCACGCCCTATCGCGTCTATACGCCATTCTGGCGCGCGCTGGAGGGTGGCTGCGAACCGGAGCCGCCGCTGGATGCGCCGGCGAAACTGCTTCTCGCATCGCAACTTCCGAACTCGGAAAGGCTGGAGAGCTGGAAGCTGCTGCCGGTGAAACCGGATTGGGCAGGCGATTTCGCCGATCTCTGGACACCTGGCGAAGAAGGCGCCCGGAAGAAGCTCCATGCTTTCGCCGAGGACGCACTCGACGGCTACAAGCAAAACCGCGATTATCCGGCAAGACCGGCAACATCGATGCTGTCGCCGCATCTGGCTCTCGGCGAGATATCCCCTGCCCGCATCTGGCACGCGACACGCGGCCTGTCGAAACGGGTGCCGGCAACCGATATCGTGCATTTCCGCAAGGAGATCGCCTGGCGCGAATTTTCCTATCACCTGCTCTTCCATTTCCCGCGTCTTGCCTCGGCCAACTGGAACGATCGTTTCGACGGCTTCGAATGGCGCAACGACGGCGAGGATTTCAAGGCGTGGTGCAGAGGGCTGACCGGTTATCCGATCGTCGATGCCGGCATGCGCCAACTCTGGCGCCACGGCTGGATGCACAATCGCGTGCGCATGATCGTCGCCTCCTTCCTTATCAAGGATCTGATGATCGATTGGCGACGCGGCGAGGCCTGGTTCCGTGACACGCTTGTTGATGCCGATCCCGCCAACAATGCGGCAAGCTGGCAGTGGGTGGCAGGCTCGGGAGCCGACGCCTCGCCGTTCTTCCGCATCTTCAATCCGGTGCTGCAGGGCGAAACCTTCGATCCCGGCGGCGACTATGTCAGAGCTCATGTGCCGGAGCTTCGAGGGCTCGGGGCAAAATACATCCACCGGCCATTCGAGGCGCCGCAAGGCGTGCTCGACGAGGCCGGCATCACGCTGGGCCAAACCTATCCGAAACCGATCGTCGATCATGCGAACGCACGCAACCGAGCGCTCGCCGCCTACAACGCCACGAGGGATGCCGCATGAACGCGCATGTCCGTCCCGCATCGCGCCGGCTGAAGATCGCCGTCATCGGCTCCGGCATATCGGGCGCCTCCGCTGCCTGGGCGCTGAACACCGTGCACGACGTCACGCTCTACGAGAACCAGGCGCGGGCCGGTGGCCATACGGCGACCGTCGACGTCGATTACAACGGCTTTGGGATTGCGGTCGACACCGGCTTCATCGTCTATAATGAACAGAATTACCCCAATCTGACGGCGCTGTTTGCCGAGCTCGGCATTGCGACGCATGCCAGCGACATGAGCTTTTCGCTCTCGCTCGACCACGGCAGGCTGGAATGGAGCGGCGGCGGACTGTCCTCGGTCTTCGCGCAGAAGCGCAACCTGCTGCGGCCGTCATTTCTGTGGATGATCCGCGAGATCCTGCGCTTCAACCGCAGCTGCCTCGAAGATCGGGCCGCCGGCCATCTCGCCTCACGCTCGATCGGCGATTATCTCGACTGGCGCGGCTTCTCGCCCGGTTTCACCAACAATTATCTGATGCCGATGGCGGCGGCAATCTGGTCGACGCCGTCCGCCCGCATGCTGCAGTTTCCGGCCGAGCACTTCGTCAATTTCTTCGACAATCACCGGCTGATCTACCGCCGGCAGCACCAGTGGCGGACGGTCACCGGCGGCAGCCGCACCTATCTCGACCGGCTGCTTCGACCCCTCGGCGAACGGGTGAAACTTTCCTGCGGCGTGCGCGCCGTCATCCGCTCCGAGCACGGCGTGACGCTCATCGACGAAACGGGCGGCGAACACCTGTTCGACAAGGTGATCTTCGCCTGCCATAGCGATCAGACGGCACGCCTGCTCGCCGATGCCAGCGATAGGGAAAGCAGGCTCTTTGCCGCCATTCCCTACCAGCCGAACCGCGTCGTCCTGCACCGCGACCAATCGTTGATGCCGCAGCGGCGCAAGCTTTGGGCCTCGTGGAACTATTTGCGCTCCAGCCGTGAAGAGGGAAATGCCGGCGTTGCCGTCACCTACTGGATGAACCGGCTGCAAGGCATCGACGACAATTTTCCGTTGTTCGTCACTCTCAATCCCGACCGGGAGCCGGAACGTGACAAGGTGTTTGCCGAATTCACCTACGACCATCCGCAATTCTCGGCGGACGCCATGGCTGCACAACAGGCGCTTGTCACCATTCAGGGACAAAGCCATTGCTATTTCGCCGGCGCCTGGACGGGCTACGGATTCCACGAGGATGGCCTCGTTTCCGGTCTGGCGGCGGCGGAAGCCTTGGGCGGGATCATCCCCTGGCGAACTACCCGAACCGCCATCCTCAAGCCTCAACCGGACGTAGCGGCATGACAGGGCGCGGCGAAAAACACGGCATGAATACGATGACCAACGGCCCTCCACCAGATGCCGCGGCAACGCTCTATGTCGGCGACATCATGCATCAACGGATGAAACCGTTCGGTCATCGCTTCCGCTACCGCGTCTTCTCGCTGCTCGTAGACCTCGACAGGCTGGATGAGGCTGGCAGGCTATCGTCGCTGTTTTCCGTCAATCGGCGCAATCTTGTCTCGTTCCACGAGAAGGACCATGCCAGTGCCGGGAGCGCGACGCTGCGCGCCTATGTCGACAGGCTGTTCGCCGAGACGGGGCTCGACCGCGCGGACAGGATCCTGCTCGTCTGTTACCCCCGAATTCTCGGCTATGTCTTCAACCCGCTCTCTGTCTATCACGCCTATGATGGTGGCGGCGCACTCGTCGCGATGATCTATGAGGTGCGCAATACGTTTGGCGAGCGGCACAGCTATGTCTGTCCCGTCGGCCCCGGTGAGATGTCGGAAAGCGGGCTTCGCCAGAGCTGCGACAAGCGCTTCCACGTTTCGCCCTTCATCGGCATGGCGGCGCGTTATCATTTCCGCATGCTGCCGCCCGGTGCCGAAATCCGCTGGCGCATCCTGGAAAACGATCATGAAGGCCCGCTTCTCTCGGCGACATTTTCCGGAAGGCACATGCAATTGACCAGCGCCTCGCTGCTGGGGCTGACGGCGCGCATCCCCTTCCTCACCTTCAAGATCATTGCCGGGATCCATTGGGAGGCGCTGAAATTGTGGCTGAAGGGCGCTCGCTACATCAGGCGTCCGGCACCGCCGCCTGAAGTAAGCGTCCGACAGCCCCGCCCGCTTGCGGAAGCCGCGGAATGACATGACAGCCTCGTTGCCCCGCGCAAAGGAGCCGTAACTTTTTGAACTGCTAAATCTATTCCGATTTCGGGAATTATGCGGTAGCGTTCGATGCAATGGCCGAGGGGGCGGCCGTGCATATCATAATGGGTGTATCGTCGTCCCTAACCGGCACGAAAATGCTGGAGGAGAAAAGATGAGCAAGGCGCAGGATTGGAACCTGCTGGCTCGTGATGCGGTGACGCTGACGGCCGAAAATATGTCCCGCATAGTGAAGGGTCTGCCCTTCAAGGCAAGGCTAGCCCTGCGCGGACTTCTGCACATGCAGCACGGTTCGCTTGCCGTCACACTCCCCGACGGCCGCAGGCTGCTGGTCGAGGGCAAAAAGGCGGGACCGAAGGCGGCACTCCACCTCCGCAACTGGAACCTTGCCTATAGGGCGCTGACGAGCGGCACGATCGGCGTCGCCGAAACCTATATGGATGGCGACTGGGACAGCCCCGACATCGCCGCCTTCCTCGAGCTCTTCCTCGTCAACGGCGAGGCCGCGCACAGCTATGCGCATGGCAAGGGCGGCCTCGGCCGCCTTTTCGAGCGCGTCCGCCATTGGATGAACGCCAATACCAAGACGGGCTCGAAACGCAACATCTCCGCCCATTACGATCTCGGCAACGATTTCTACAGGCAATGGCTCGATCCGAGCATGACCTATTCCTCAGCGCTCTATTCCACGGGCGCCAACGACCTGCAATCGGCCCAGAATGCCAAATACCGGGCGCTTGCCGAAGCGACCGGCATCGGCCCCGGCGACCACGTGCTTGAGATCGGCTGCGGTTGGGGCGGTTTTGCGGAGTTTGCCGCAAGCGAGCTGAACTGCAAGGTAACAGGCCTGACGATCAGCCGCGAGCAACTCGCCTTTGCCGAGGAGCGCATCCAAAAGGCCGGCCTCGACGACCGCGTGAAATTCCGCTTCCAGGATTACCGCGATGAAACAGGCCTCTACGACCGGATCGTCTCGATCGAGATGTTCGAAGCGGTCGGCGAGAGGTACTGGCCATCCTATTTTTCAAAGCTCAGGCAATGTCTGAAGCCGGGCGGCAAGGCCGGCCTGCAGATCATCACCATCCGGCCGGAATCCTTCGACCAGTATCGCAGCAACCCCGACTTCATCCAGAAATACGTCTTTCCCGGCGGCATGCTGCCGACGCGCAATCATCTGGCCGAGCTTGCCGGCAAGGTCGATCTGTCGCTGGTCAAGGATTTCGGCTTCGGGCTCGACTATGCCCGCACGCTGGCCGAATGGCGCGAACGCTTCTGGTCGGTCTGGGAGCGCATCCGCCCGATGGGCTTCGACGAGCGTTTCAAGCGGCTCTGGGAATTCTACCTGTTCTATTGCGAAGCCGGCTTCCGCGCCCGCAACATCGATGTGCGCCAGGTCGTGTTCTCGCGCCGTTGATCATTCCGCCGGATGCGGCGTCGCCGGATGGTGACCAGCCAAGGGCGGCCGCTCCCGCCAGCCGGTCGCGCGGTTCACCAGCGCGAAATAGGCGCTGTAAGGCAACAGGCGTCCGAGCTTCAGCATGGTGGTGAAGCGCTTCGGGAAGGTGATCTCGAAGACCTGCGATTTCAACCCGGCAGCAATCTGCCGGGCGGCCTCCTCGACCGATACCAGGGCCGGCATCGGAAAGGCGTTCTTCCGCGTCGCCGGCGTATCGACGAAGCCCGGGCTGACGAGCTGGATGCGGATGCCCATCTTATCGAGATCGAATTTCAGGCTCTCGGTCATATTGATCAACGCCGCCTTGGTGGCGCCGTAGGCAGCGCCTGTCGGCAGGCCGCCATAGCCGGTGACGGAGGAGACGATGGCGATCTGCCCCTGCTCCTTTTCCTTCATATGGCGGATTGCCGGCAACAGGCAGTTGACGACGCCGGAAAGATTGACGGCGAAGCTCTTCTCGAAATCGGCGCGGTTCAGATCCTCGGCATGAACAGGCAGGTAGACGCCGGCATTGAGGATCGCCATGGCGAGCGTGCCGTGCTCATATTCGATGGAAGCCATGATATGTTCCATGTCCTCGGCATCGGTGACGTCGCCGTCGAGAACGACAATACTGCCGGAAAGGCCGCTGGCCTCGGTCTGCAGCTCGACCAGCTTTTCATGGCTTCTGGCAGTGACGGCGACCTTGTATCCTTCGCCGGCCAGCTTCAGCGCCAGCGCCCGGCCGATGCCGGAACTCGCGCCCGAGATCCAGACGATTCCATGTTCGGGACGGGCGATGAAATCACGCATGACATGTTCCTCCGGGCTGCCTGATCAATGTGAAAACAGGTCCGGAAGTTCCTCACCTCTCCCGGATTTATGGCTCTATCACACCATTGTGGCTGCTTTCAGCCGATCAGGTCGCCGATCAGCTGACGAAAGGATCCCGTGAGTCTGACCGGCCCGTCGGAAACGGCAAAGGCGATGCAAGGCCTGTCCTTTTCGGCGACCGGCCGATGGTCGACCGTCTCGTCGGCAATAGAGATGTCGCCGGGGCCGAAGCGGCCGCGTTCATCGTTGAAGGCGCCGTCGAGAATGAGGATCAGTTCCATGCCCTTGTGGGTGTGCGCCGGCAAGGCGCGGCCCGGACGGATCCACATCAGGTTGACCTCGCAGCCGTCCATGTCGAGCGGATATTCCCTGAAGCCCGGCAGCCGCGTGCGCCAGGGCACATCCTCGGCCTCGAAGCCGACGAGATCGCGCAAGGCTTGGGGAAACAGCGCGTTTTCCGGCCGCGCCGCCGCCGGCGGCGGCGTTCCGGGAGATGCAGAGGAAAAGATCGTCGCAAGCCGCCCGTCGCGATCGGCAATAGCCGCTTCAGGCACGTTTTCCAACGCTTCGCCGGCCAGCAGCTCGAGGCTGTTCACCAGGCTGCGATTGTCCGGTTTCATTTCGAGATGAGACTGTACCAGCACGCGCGCCGGCTCGGGCAAGGAGCCGGCAACATAATGCGCCATCAATGCATCGATCGTGTCGATCTGCTCGTGAACCATGTCTGTTTCGGTCACGCCCTGTTGCCGCGCTCCGTTTCGCTTTGTCGTCATCCGTACGGGGAAAGTCAATCTTCGGATCACCCTCACAGGGCGGGATTGCGGGCCGTACACAATTTCGGGGAGGAAAGCGAAATTTTATCGTGTCCAACAGAGGCGTGGAATAGCTTTTCTTGCCAACCCAGCCTTGTGAAGGGAAAAGACCGTTCCTAAAGTAAGAGTTCGAATAGAGGCAGATTCCATGACCTTCCACCCCTCCGTCCTCGAAGCCATCGGCAACACGCCCCTGATCAAACTCAAGGGCGCCTCAGAGGTGACCGGCTGCACCATTCTCGGCAAGGCGGAGTTCCTGAACCCCGGCCAGTCGGTGAAGGATCGCGCCGCGCTCTACATCATCCGCGACGCAGAGCGGAAGGGACTGCTTCGCCCGGGCGGCGTCATCGTCGAAGGCACGGCCGGCAATACCGGTATCGGCCTGACGCTGGTCGCCAAGGCGCTCGGTTACCGCACCGTCATCGTCATCCCGGAAACGCAGAGCCAGGAAAAGAAAGATGCGCTGAAGCTGCTCGGCGCCGAACTGGTCGAAGTGCCCGCCGTTCCCTACAAAAACCCGAACAACTATGTGAAGGTATCCGGGCGGCTGGCAGAACAGCTGGCGAAGACCGAGCCGAACGGCGCAATCTGGGCAAACCAGTTCGACAACGTCGCCAACCGTCAGGCGCATGTCGAAACGACCGCCAAGGAAATCTGGAAAGACACCGACGGCAAGGTCGACGGCTTCATCTGCTCCGTCGGCTCCGGCGGCACGCTGGCCGGCGTGGCGGCCGGCCTCAAGGCTTTCAAATCAGACGTCAAGATCGGCATCGCCGACCCCGACGGCGCTGCACTCTATGAATTCTACCAGAACGGCACGCTGAAATCCGAAGGATCCTCGATCACCGAGGGCATCGGCCAGGGCCGTATCACCGCCAATCTCGAAGGCTTCACGCCCGATTTCTCCTATCGGGTCTCCGATGCCGAAGCGCTTCCCTATCTTTTCGATCTCGTCGAGAACGAGGGCCTGTGCCTCGGCGGCTCGACAGCCATCAACATTGCCGGCGCGGTCAATCTCGCCCGGGATCTCGGCCCCGGTCACACGGTGGTGACAATCCTCTGCGACTACGGCAACCGCTATCAGTCGAAGCTCTTCAACCCGGATTTCCTGACGTCGAAGGGACTACCCGTTCCGGGCTGGATGGCCAAGTCGCCTGATATCCACGTTCCCTACGAGCCCGCGTGAGACCCCATGCCCGTTAATGCCCTCTATCGTGACGACTTCTATCTCTCGACGTGCGAAGCGGTCGTCACGGCCGTTCACGAAGACGGGGGCATCGAACTGGATCAGACCTGTTTCTATGCGACATCAGGTGGCCAGCCTGGTGATACCGGTGAGTTCGAACGCGCCGACGGCAGCAAGATCGCGCTCGGCCAGACGAAGCATGGTCCGAGCAAGGATATCATCATCCATGTGCCGCTCGAAAACGAGCCGAGGCCTGTGATCGGCGAAACGCTGGTGCTGCATGTCGACTGGCCGCGCCGCTACAGGCTGATGCGCATGCACACGGCCTGCCACCTGCTTTCCGTTGTCTGCTCCTATCCGATAACCGGGGC
Organism: Rhizobium sp. BK591; assembly: GCF_014195045.1. Lineage (NCBI taxonomy): Bacteria > Pseudomonadati > Pseudomonadota > Alphaproteobacteria > Hyphomicrobiales > Rhizobiaceae > Rhizobium > Rhizobium sp. BK591. Next base: position 517,451 of record NZ_JACIAZ010000003.1, on the reverse strand, counting down.
TGCCGTCGGCGAGGAGGAGAGCCGCGTCGATTTCGACATGGCCGAGACGATCGACAAGGATGAGGTGACGGCCAAGCTGATGGAACTGGTCGGTGACAACCATCCGGTCTATCTGCAGTGGATCACCGACGAGGAGCTTGTCGCCAATCCTGACATCGTCAAATCGAAGAATGTACGCCCGCCGATCGGGCTCGGGCGCGTCAGCCTCGTCTGCATCGGCGAGAACTCCTCGATTGACAGCCAACCCTGCGGCGGCACACATGTCTCCGAGACCCAGGAAGTCGGCCGGATCCATATCGCCAAGATCGAAAAAAAGGGCAAAGAGAACCGGCGCTTCCGCATCCGCTTCGGCACGCCCGGCGACGAAGCCTGACCATCAAGGGAGACCATCATGAGTGAGACCAAGAGCCGTTTCGTCGTTTCGGCCGATTGGCTGCAGTCCGAACTCGGGAAAGCCGATCTGCGCGTGCTGGACGCCTCCTTCTATCTACCGGCGCAAAAACGCGATGCCGATGCCGAATATGCGGCCGGCCATATTCCCGGCGCCATCCGCTTTGACCAGGACAAGATCGCCGACCACTCGACATCACTGCCGCACACGATCCCCTCGCCCGACTATTTCGCCACCGAAGTCGGGCGGCTCGGCATCAGCGAGAAGGATCGGATCGTCGTCTATGACGGCATCGGCCTGTTCGCCTCGCCACGCGTCTGGTGGCTGTTCCGGGTGATGGGGGCAAAGAATGTCTTCGTGCTCGACGGCGGCCTCGATGGCTGGAAGGCAGAAGGCCGTCCGCTGGAAACCGCAGCACCCAACCTTGCGCCGGCGAGTTTCACGCCTGACTTCGACGAAAGCCGCGTGGTGACGCTCGATAGAATGCGCGACATCGTCTCCAGCGGTGCCATGCAAATCGCCGATGCCCGCAGCGCCGGCCGCTTCGCCGCCGCCGAGCCCGAACCGCGTGCCGGCATGCGCTCCGGCCATATGCCGGGCGCCCGCAGCCTGCCTTCCGGCGTATTTGCCAACCAGGGCCGGTTCAAATCGCTGCCCGAACTCAGGCAGACGATCGAGGATGCCGGCATCGATCTTTCGAAGCCCGTCGTCACCTCTTGCGGCTCGGGGATCACCGCAGCGATCATCACGCTGGCGCTGGAATCGCTCGGCCATAACGACAACAAGCTTTATGACGGCTCGTGGAGCGAATGGGGCAGCCGTGACGATACGCCCATCGTTACCGGTCCGCCGACACCGGTCAAAGCCTGATCGCCATGGGGAAGACACCTGCTTCGCTGAAAGCTCACATCACCCGGCTCGAAATGACGTCGCCGCCGAAGGCAAGCATGCCGGTGCCCGTCAATATCCAGACGGCGATCATGCGCGCTCCCCAGATTCCGCTACCCTTCTATCGTTATCTCTACCGGCAGGTGGGCGCGCGCTGGCAATGGGTGGACCGGTTGCGCATGAGCGACGAGCAGCTTGCCGAGACATTGAACGACAAGCGCAACAATATCAGCGTTCTCTATGTGAACGGCGCACCCGCCGGATTCTACGAATATTTCTGCGAAGACGAGGATGTGATCGAGCTCAGCCATTTCGGCCTGATCGAACATGCGCTCGGTCTCGGCATCGGCAAATGGTTCCTGCTGCAGGCGCTCTATGCCATCTGGTCGCTCAATCCGAAGCGGGTCACCACCACCACCAACAATCTCGACCACCCGCGCGCGCTGCAGCTCTATCAGATGTACGGCTTCTCCCCCGTCTCCACCGGCACCGGAATCGTCCGGCCGCTGAGCGACAAGGAGCTTCTGGAGCTCGCGCGGAAAAGTTGACGGCCTCCTCCCCGACATAGGTGGAGATGACTAACGCTGTGTAAGGCTGTTCGGGCGGCGCGGATCGTTGCGGCGCTCGAAATCGAGCGTGCGGCCCGACTGTTCCTTGAGCTCCGCCACCTCCCGGCGCAGAGCCCTCAGCTCTTCCAGTATTTCGGCATTCTGTTGCGCCAGCAGCGCGAGATCGACGTCGGCCAAGGGTTTCTCCTTTTCGTCATGCAGTGTTGCGGCGGACCCGGAAAGGCTCTAGCCGTGCCGGTGGCCGGTGATCAGCCATGCGCGCGAATCGAACTGAATTCCATGGGATGTCTGGTGCGCTCGCAGCATGTCGAGTAGACGCGCCCGTATTTCGGACGCAGCAGTGGGATGATTGAGAGCCGTCTCGACATTTTCAAATGTCTGAATAGTCGCCAATGCAGTCTCAGGATCCGGACCGTAGAACACAGGCTCGCTGATTTCACGAAACTCGACGGCAGTGAACCCGGCCGTCTCGAGCAATCGAGACGTCACCGAGGGTTCGCTCAGTGAAAAGGCTTTGCCGGCCGCAACCGGACCGGTTGAATCCGGGTTGAGCGCCTCATGTATAGCGGTCGCCCACTCATTGCGATCTCTGCCCTGCCAGACCATGAAAACGAAACGCCCGCCCGGCCGTACGGCGTTGGCGATATTGGCGAAGGCGGCCGCCGGATCGGCAAAGAACATGACGCCAAATCGGCTGATGCAAAGGTCGAACCCCCCTTGTGCGAAGAAATGGTTCTGTGCATCCGCCACTTCGAACGTAACATTGGACAACCCCTCCTCGGCGCTGCGGCGACGGGCGATATCCAGCATCGTCACGGACAGGTCGATTCCATGCGCTCGTCCTGTTTCTGTAACACGAGCGGCATCACGAGTGGTTTGTCCGGCGCCGCAACCGATATCGAGCACACAATCAGACTGCCCAACCGCGGCGGCGACCCGAAAATGCGCGTTATGAAGAGCAAGCTCGGCATCATAGAAGTCCGCGAAATTCAATGCCGTTTCGTCAGCCATGATCTATCCCTAGAAACCGAAATTCGTGAGGAGTTAGCCGCCCGGCCCGCGCAGCCTCTCAGACCCAGCATGGGCCGTACATGTACCGTCCCGATCGTGTATCACGGGATGAAGACGCCAGACATACCCGCCGCGGCGACGAGAGACACGATTGACGCGACGATAGCATTATACCGCAGAGGCAAGCTGGCCCACGATCGCCCAATGCCTGCGGCGCGCAAGAAACGGGTGGCTTGCACGCTCGTCCGGGTGCATTTCATGGCAATCACAAAGGAGATCTGCCATGACCGCCATTCGTTTTGTCGCCATGCCGACGACCGACGCCGAACACCTCTGGAACGGCGGGCGCGACGCCTATGACAGGCTGCCCGAGACGATCGTTTCCGATGGTCCCGGCCATCCCTGCCGCCACTGCCTTCAGAATATCGATGCCGGCAAGGCGTTGCTGGTCTTCGCCTACCGGCCCTTCCCGAAGCTGCAGCCCTATGCCGAAACCGGCCCGGTCTTCCTGCACAAGCAACCTTGTGCACGTTATGCCGCCGAAGAGATCATGCCGCCGGTGCTGACGACGAGTCGCGACTTCATCGTCCGCGGCTATAGCGAGAACGACCGCATCGTCTACGGTACCGGCGCGGTGACTGAGATCGGCGATATTCCGGCCTATGGCGAAGAGCTGCTGGGACGATCTGATATCGCCTATGTGCATGTGCGCTCCGCGCGCAACAACTGCTTCCAGTGCCGGATCGACAAGCTAAAGGCGCCGGCCCTGGCGGAGGCTGGCGCCTGATCGGCGGCCGTCGAGGCGCAACAAGAAGTCGTGAATTCGCCGGCACGCTCCTTCTGCTGTAATCGGCGGGCCGTTTCGGTTTCCCCGGACGAATGCTGCCAGGATCGCGCCCTCGAATGTTATCAAACGCCGCGTAAAGCAATGATCCGCGAACCTGCGGCAGCCTGCCGTTGGTGTGCGAGCGGCGCATATTCGGGCGATGCAAAGAGACCACGGATGGCATCCATATCGAGAAACTCGATGATCAGCATATTCGTCGCCTGCCAGCCTTCGAGTTCGAGGGGGGCGTCATCGAGAGCGATGAGACGGCCGCCGGCCTTTGCCACCAGAGGCAGGGCCTTCGAACGGTAATCGGCAATGGCTTCGGGGTCGTGGATATCAAGATCGACAACGAGGTAGGCGGACATGATTATATCCTTTCAATCAATGTGAAGTTTGGGATGTGTGTTTTGCGTGCGGCGGCGCGCCTTATGGCAAGTGCCGCCACTTAACCATGCGCTTCCGGAGATCGAGTGTGCCGCCATCCACGGTGAAGCTGCCGTCGCCACGATGATGCATGGTCCGCCGTTCCTTGCGGGCCTCGTCGATCCAGATCCTCTTCGCTTCGAGGATGAAGAGATTGTATCGATCGACGAGGCTCGGATCGGCAAGACGGCATTCGATATTGGCAAGGCAGTCCACCAGCAACGGCGCCGCGACATCCTTTGCTGGACGAGTCCCCAAGCCGAACCGCTCGAACTTGTCCACCGTGTCACCGGAGCAATTGCCGATGTCCACCACGGTTTCGGCAAGATCGGTGGCTGGAATCGCAATCACGCATTCGCCGGTCTTTTTCAAAGTCTGGTGGCTGAAGTCCCAGGGGCCGATGACGCAACCGATCAGCGGCGGTGCGTGCTGGACCATCATGTGAAAACCCATTGTCATCACATTGGGCGTTCCCTCAAGGCTCGTCGTCACAAGAACGATCGGGCCCGGTTCGAGCAGGCGATAGGCCTGGGAAGCGGAAATCTCTTTCATCGTGCGGTTCCTTCGCGAGTTTCTTCCCCGCACGTATGCAGGGAAGCTGAAAGACCTTCTGGCGTGGTTACCAGCCCTGTTCGACCGGCAGAACGAAGAGTTCCGCGACATTCACATGTGCGGGCGCCTGCGCCGCAAAGACGATGGTGTCGCCGATGTCCTCGCCCTGCAGGAACGTCATTTGCTTGGCAAGATCGTCCATCTGCTTGATATAGCCGGGTTCGGTGATGTGATCGTACAGCTCGGTCGCCACGGCACCCGGCTGGATGCAGGTCACCCGAATATTGTGCTTCTGGCCCACTTCCATGCGCAGGCCGTCGGAGAACGCGGCCACCGCGTGCTTGGTGGCGCAATAGATCGACAGGCCTTTGAAGACCTTGCGGCCAGCGATCGACGACATGTTGAAGATGTGGCCGGAATGTTGATTGATCATCTGCGGCAGAACGGCAGCCGTGGTATTCAGCAGGCCCTTCACATTGACGTCGACCATCCGGTGCCATTCGTCGACTTTGAACTGATCGACATCCGAAAGCGGCATCAGACCGGCATTGTTGACGAGAATGTCGATCGAACCATAGGCACCCAACAGCTTTTTGACGCCGGCTTCGACGGAGGCTGGATCGACCACGTCCATTTCGATCACAAGGGCTTCACCGCCCCTGGAGGCGATCTCCTTTTGGAGGCCTTCAAGTTTGTCGGTGCGACGGGCGGCGATCCCAACCTTTGCGCCGGCCTCGGCGAGCTTCAACGCGGTAGCGGCGCCGATGCCGCTCGAGGCGCCGGTGACCAGCGCGATTTTTCCACTGATATTCGTCATGGTTTATCTCCTTGTCTGGCGCCCTTCCAACCGAAAGGACGGTCGTGTTCGACAAGGAGGAACATAAGGAAGCGGGCATGATCCCTCTCTCGGGACCTTGCGGGACCTGTTGGGATCTTGCTCAAAACCGCAAGGACCAAGCTGAATTCCTAAAGCATGCCACGCAAAACTGTGCAGCGATTTTGCGAGACATGCGCAAAAACAAAGGCCTAAAAGCGCAAGGAGCCAATCTGAAAGATCGCGACGCGTTTTAACTGCGACGGTAGTCGCTGGGGGAGACGCCGGCCTCCCGGCGGAAAATCTGAGCAAAATGGCTGGGGCTCGAATACCCCACGGACATGCCGATCTCGATGATGCTGGTGCTGGTTTCCTGCAGAAGTTGCTGGGCTTTGGCTATGCGTTGGCGAATGAAGTAATGGGATGGGGAAAGGCCGGTGGCTTTCTTGAAGAGGCGGCTGAAGTGAAAAGCGCTCATGCCGGCCGTTTGCGCCAGACGTGCGAGATCAAACGGCTCTTGAAGGTTGGCTTCCATGAATGCGATGGCCCGCCGTAGCTTGGCGCCCGGGAGGGCATTTGACGGCCGTGTCTCTGCATCAAATGTTGCATATTGTCGAATAAGATGAACAGCGAGCGTCTGCGCCAATCCCTGCACGAAGAGCCGACTTCCCTGCCCTTCTGCCGTCAGTTCAGCATGGATCAGTTCCAGCATGGTGGAAAGATGCTGGTCGCGGCCGCCAGATACGTCGCGCAGGCGCATGGCGCTGGCAGCCTTGCCGAGAACCCCTTCCGCCACCCGGTCGAACAACGGAACGGAGAGATAGAGATGCATTACCTGGAAAGGTTCGTCTCCCTCGGCATGCCAGCGCATTTCGTATGGCGTGGGCGACCGCGTCAGAAAAAAGTCCCCAACTTTGACTGTATTGGCCTCCCACTCCCCGCCCAGATCGCGTTCCTCGACACATGCTTGGCCTGAGATCACCCAAACAACGAGAGGCTCGGCGACTGCCGGAACAAGAAAGGGGTGTTGCACCTTCAGGCGGGAAAACACCTGCACGAATATGTCGGTCCAGGCTGGGCCATCCCCGCTGACGAGTGTTCTGCCGGCAATATATGTTTCGAGCCCGGTCGGTGACGTTCGAAGCGGAACCGGCGATGTTTGCTCTCGACTCTCAACCGTCATTGCTGCTCCGTTTGGATGGCGACTGCACATCGGCATGATACGATGGCAACTGTTCGGGAGGGACACAACTCATCGCGCTGCCTGACGAGGAAAAACATAGCTCCAACGCCGCCGACGGTCGCGGTTCGATTACAGGTGCGCCGTCATACAAAGAAGGCGGCATCCCTTCGGATACCGCCCTGCCGATCGAAGAATAATGCTGTAAGCCATCACCTTGAGTGAGATAGCTTACGCTACGTTCAGTACGCTCTCCGGCGCGAAGGCTTCGTAACCCAGTGCGTCGGCGACCGGCTTGCTGGTGATGCGGCCCTTGTGGACGTTGAGACCATTCCTCAGATGCTTGTCTTCGGCGATGGCGCGCAGGCCGCGATCGGCAAGCGCCAGACCATGAACCAGCGTGGCATTGTTCAGCGCATGCGCCGAGGTGACCGGCACGGCGCCCGGCATGTTGGCGACGCAATAATGCACGACGCCGTCAACCTCATAGGTCGGATCGGAATGGGTCGTCGCATGCGAGGTCTCGAAGCAGCCGCCCTGGTCGATGGCGACATCGACAATGACGGAGCCCTTCTTCATGCCGGAAAGCATTTCCCGGGTGACGAGCTTCGGAGCAGCAGCGCCGGGGATCAGCACCGCGCCGATAATCAGGTCGGCCGAAAAGACTTCCTCCTCCAGCGCCTGGATGCTGGAATAACGGGTGTGGATGCGGCCGGAAAAGATATCGTCGAGCTGGCGTAGGCGCGGCAGCGACTTGTCGAGGATGCTGACATCGGCGCCGAGACCGGCGGCCATCCGGGCCGCATGCAGGCCGACGACGCCGCCGCCGATCACCGCGACCTTGGCCGGCAGCACGCCGGGTACGCCGCCGAGCAGGACGCCGAGGCCGCCGTTGGCTTTCTGCAGCGCGGTCGCTCCTGCCTGGATCGACAGGCGTCCTGCCACTTCCGACATCGGCGCCAGCAGCGGCAGGCCGCCGCGCTCGTCGGTCACCGTCTCATAGGCAATCGCGGTCACCCCGGAGGCGATCAGACCCTTGGTCTGTTCGGGATCCGGCGCCAGATGCAGATAGGTGTAGAGAAGCTGACCGTCGCGGAGTTGCGCCCATTCAGAGGGCTGCGGCTCCTTCACCTTGACGATCATGTCGCACTTTTCGAAGATATCTTTAGCAGAGGCGGCGATCTTGGCGCCAGCCGCGGCATAGGCGGCATCATCGGCGCCGATGCCGGTGCCCGCCTTGGTCTCGACCCAGACTTCGTGCCCGTGGGCGACATATTCGCGCACCGAAGCCGGCGTCAGGCCGACGCGATATTCATGATTCTTGATTTCCTTCGGGCAACCGACACGCATTGGCGTTCCTCTCATGTCACTCCGCAGTCGCGGATCTCCTCAGACGATGAATCCAATCATCAAGGCCGCGAAATGTCCTTGCAAAGACGATTTGCACAAATGCATTTTTTCGGCGATTATTGTGCAATGCCCCTCTTTCTTCGAAGGTTCTTCGAATGGCCGATCTCGACACCATCGATCTTGCGATTCTGAAGGTGCTGCAGGCCGATGCCCGCATCACCAATGCCGAGCTTGCCGAAAGGATCGGACTGTCGCCTTCGGCCTGTTCACGCCGGCTCGACATCTTGGAAAGAAGCGGCGTCATCGACGGCTACCATGCCCGCCTTTCGCACAAGGCGCTCGACTACAAGATGATCGCCATCGTGCATATCTCGCTCTCCGGCCAGTTCGCCAAGACGCTGGCCGAATTCGAGGCGGCGGTGAAGCTCTGCCCCAACGTGCTCGTCTGCTACCTGATGTCGGGCGAATACGATTATATCCTGCGCGTCGCCGCGCGCGATCTCGAGGATTATGAGCGCATCCACCGCGACTGGCTGTCTGCCCTGCCCCACGTCGTCAAGATCAATTCCAGTTTCGCGCTCAGAGAAATCATCGACAGGCCGAATGTCGGCCTTTGAGGCCTTGCATATTCATTGAAAGCCTGCCCAGACTTTCGGTGCGCGCGGGCGTTTCCCGCTCAACGGCATGTCATGACATCGAAGACCCACGGCTATATTTTCGCCCTGCTGGCAATCACCATCTTCTCCTTGCAGGACGCGATCTCGAAACATCTGGCATCGACCTATCCGCCGATCTTCGTGACGATGATCCGCTACTGGGCTTTCGCGCTCTTCACGATCATTCTCGCCTCGAAGATGCGCGGCGGTCTCAAGGCGACGGCCCGCACCAAGCGGCCTTTCCTGCAGGTGACGCGCGGCGTTCTGCTTGCGATTCAGGTGGTTCTCGCCATCACCTGTTTTGCCATGATCGGCCTTGCCCGTTCACAGGCGATCTTTTCCGCGACGCCGATCCTGATCGCGCTGCTGGCAATGCCGATCCTCGGCGAGCGGGTCGGGTGGCGGCGGTGGGCGGCGATCGGCGCCGGACTGTTCGGGGTGTTGCTGATCCTGAAGCCGGAAGGCGAATTTTTCGACCTCAAGCTGCTTCTGGCCGTCATTTCCTGCTTCAACTTCGCCTTCTATGTCATCGCCACCCGCCTGGTCAGCCGCGACGATTCGTCGATGACCAGCTTCTTCTATACCGGCGTCGTCGGCGGCGTCACGATGACGCTGGTCGGACCATTCTACTGGAGCTGGATGTCGCCGGGCGACTGGGGCTGGATGGCGCTCGTCTGTATGACCAGCATCTCCAGCCATTATTTCCTCATTCGCGCCTACGATATTCTCGATGCTGCCGCCGTCCAGCCGCTGACCTATCTGTCACTTGTCTACGCCTCGATCATCGGCATGGTGATCTATGACGAAACGCTCAGCATCAACATGATCGTCGGCTCGGCGATCGTGGTCGCCGCCGGCATCTTCACGGTCTGGCGCGAACATGTAGTGGGACGCAGAGCCGCCGCGGCAAACTGACGGTTTCACTGCAATTTTAGCCAAGCCCCTAAAACCATTTCAATTTTCGGGCGCTATGCTCCCTCGCTGTAGAAGGGAGACAGTATGACTCGTAATTTGAAAATCACGGCCCGAAAGGCCGACCGGAAAAGCTGCCGCGTTTTCGGCAATGTCAAATATCTGAACAGCCAGGTGGATGCCCGCATTCTCAACCTGTCGGTAACCGGCGCCGCCCTGGAGATGAAAGGGCCGTTCCATGCCGCCTCCGGCAGCAAGGTGCGGATCGAGGCCGAAAACCTCGGGCTGCTCGAAGGCGTCATCCGCTGGAAGCACAACGGCCGCGTCGGCATCCAGTTCGACGTGAACTCTAATGCGCGGGCACAGGTGTCCTCCTATTTCCGATTCTTCCATAAAGAAGTCCGGCCGGTACTGGCGACCCGCCCGTTGACCATATCAGGCGCCAATGGCGATCGGACGCCTCACTTGGCGGCATCGACACTGAAATCGTAAGGCTGCACCGCCTTTGCCCCGAAGGAGCGGCTAAGATCGTTCCAGTAGCTGCGGTTGACGTTGACGTCGAGGGTGACCGCCCCTTGCGTCTACGACAGCCTGACGCCTCCGAAGTCGATGGCGGCGCTCTTGGCGTTGACGGCGGAGCAGGATCGATCCTGCCGATGATCCGTCCCCGATGAAATTTCAGCCGGACCACTGCACCATAAATTGTATTTCGGAGCCACGCTGCTTTCCCGGCGGATTGTTTTGACGTCCTGTCATTTTCGCAGTGTACTCCACGGCAAATCGTCCTAATTCTGACGGGCCGGACGATGCATGATCCTTGAAGGAGAGTTTCCATGTCTTCTATTTTCGATGTTGGCGTAATGAGCCGCCGTTCCCTGCTCGGCGGCCTCGCCGCCACTTCCGCCCTGGTGCTGCTGCACCCCTTCAGCGCGCGGGCCAGCGCCAACCAGGCGCATCTGAGGCTGATGGAAACGACGGATATTCACGTCAACGTCTTCCCCTATGACTATTATGCCGACAAGCCGAACGACACGATGGGTCTTGCCCGCACCGGGACGATCATCGACGGCATCCGCGCCGAGGCCGTCAACTCGCTGCTGATCGACAATGGCGACGTGCTGCAGGGCAATCCGATGGGCGACTACATGGCCTATCAGCACGGCATGAAGGAGGGCGACGTCCATCCGGTGATCAAGGCGATGAACACGCTCGGCTATACGGTGGGAACGCTCGGGAATCACGAGTTCAACTACGGCCTCGACTTCATGTTCAAGGTACTCTCGGGCGCGAACTTCCCCTTCGTCTGCGCCAACCTGACCAAGGGCCAGCTTGCCTCGGACCCGAAGCAGGACGACCTCTTCTTCAAGCCCTACGTCGTCTTGGAAAAACAGATCAAGGACGGCGCCGGTAATGAGAGCCCGGTCAAGATCGGCTTCATCGGCTTCGTCCCGCCGCAGATCATGCTCTGGGACATCAAGAACCTCGAAGGCAAGGCGCAAACGCGCGATATCGTCGAGGCCGCCAAGGCCTGGGTTCCCGCCATGAAGGAGGCCGGCGCCGATATCGTCATCGCACTCTCCCATTCCGGCATCGACGGCAGCGCACCGTCCGAAAAGATGGAAAACGCCTCACTGCATCTGGCGGCCGTCGACAGGATCGACGCCATCTTCACCGGTCACCAGCATCTCGTCTTCCCCGGCCCGAAGAGCTGGGACGGCATCGCCAATGCCGATCCGGTCAAGGGCACCCTGCATGGCAAGCCCACCGTGATGGCCGGCTTCTGGGGCTCGCATCTCGGCCTGATCGACCTGCTGCTCGAAAAGGACGGCAATAGCTGGAAGATCGTCGATTTCACCGCGGAAGCCCGGCCGATCTATCATCGCGACGACAAGAAGAAGGTGGTGGCCGATTACGCAGACAAGAAGGAAGTGGTCGAGGCCGCCAAGGCCGAGCACGAGGCGACCCTTGCCTATGTCCGCACCCCGGTCGGCAAGACGTCCGCACCGCTCTACTCCTACTTCGCGCTGGTCGCCGACGACCCTTCGGTGCAGGTCGTCTCACAGGCGCAGACCTGGTACATCAGGCAGATGCTCGCCGATACCGCTTTCAAGGACCTGCCGGTGCTTTCGGCGGCGGCTCCCTTCAAGGCCGGCGGGCGTGGCGGCGCCGACTACTATACCGACGTTCCAGCCGGCAATATCGCCATCAAGAACGTCGCCGATCTCTATCTCTACCCGAACACGGTGCAGGCTGTCGCCATCACCGGCGCACAGGTGAAGAACTGGCTCGAAATGTCGGCCGGCATGTTCAATCACATCGAAGCGGGCTCGAAGGACGCGCCGCTGCTCAACAGCGACTTCCCGTCCTATAATTTCGACGTGATCGACGGGGTCACCTACCAGATCGACCTGTCGCAGCCGCCGAAATATGATTCATCCGGCAAGGCGATCAATCCGGACGCCAACCGCATCCAGAACCTCGCCTTCGATGGCAAGCCGATCGATCCGGCCCAAAAGTTCGTCGTCGTCTCGAACAATTACCGCGCCGGCGGCGGCGGCAATTTCCCGGAGATCACCGCAGACAAGGTGATCTTCCAGGCGCCGGATACCAACCGCGACGTCATCGTCCGCTATATCCATGACCAGGGCACGATCAATCCGTCGGCCGACGCAAACTGGACCTTCAAACCGCTTCCCGGTACGACCGCGACCTTCGAAAGTGGCCCGAAGGCGAAGCAGTTCCTCGGCGAGGTAAAGAGCGTCAAGATCGAGGATGCCGGCGAAGGCGCCGACGGTTTCTCCAAGTTCAGGCTGGTTCTCTAGAGCGCCGTGCGTCCTTTCGGACGCACAAAGGACGCTCTAACACCTTGAATCTACGCATCGAAGGATATGTAGACGAAGGCGCGGCACCCGCGCCTTCATCATTCTGCCGCGAGCGGTGCCGCGGGTTCCTGGAGTTCGGCCATCTGCGCATGGAAATCGGCCTGGCTCGGGCAATGGGAAAGCCGCGAGCGGAACGCATCAATCATCCAGGTGGCGGCAGGTCCGGGCGGGTTGGCGAGCTGGCGCACCGAATATATCGGATACTCCCCCTGTTCATAGGCATCCAGATCGAGATGGACGAGCGTGCCGCTCACCAGATCGTCATGGATCAGGGAAGCCGGGAGGCCGCCCCAGCCAAGACCGGCTTTGATGAGCTGGTGCTTCGTTGCAATATCGCTGACGCGCCAGGTCTTGTAGGACAGAACGTTGAAATCGCGGCCCTTCGTCCGGCCCGACGCATCGGTAACGACGAGCTGCACTTCCTCACGCACATCGCCCAGCGTCAGCGGCCGGCCAATCCCAGCCAGCGGGTGGTTGCGCGCGGCAACCGGCAACATGAAGGAATGACCGATCCGCTCCGTAACGATCGAATCGTCCTGCTTGACGACTGCGCCGCCAATGCCGATCGTCGCCTTGCCGCTGAGGACGAGATCCATGACCATTCCGAGCTCGCCGACATTGAGGTTCAACGAAACGGTGGGAAACATCTCGCGGAATTCGCGCAATACATCCACCATGGCCCGTGACGGCACCATGACGCTGATGGCGACGGACACCTCCGCTTCGAGCCCTTCCCTCAGGCTCTTGACCCGCGCCCGCATGACCTGCAGGTCGCCCAGAATGCGCCGCGCATCCTCCAGCATCGCCTTGCCCGCTTCCGTCAGCTTCGGCTGGCGCGCACCGGAGCGCTCGAAAAGCGGCACTTCAAGCTGCGCCTCCAGATTGGCGATCGTATAGCTCACCACCGATTGCGCCCGGTTCAGCGCCCGCGAAGCGGCCGAGAAGCTGCCGGTTTCGGCAACGGTCAGAAACACCTGCAATTGGTCCAGCGTTGGGTTCGGCAGCATCTTCCATCCATTCCATCGATAGTTTCGATCGACATTATCCCCGTTTTTTCGATAGCAGGCCAGACCTATTTTCCTGATCGAGACTGCGGCTCATCTCCCAGCAACGGGCCGTCAAATTCAATTCGAAAGGAAATGCACCATGTCGTCCATCCTTCTTCTGACGTCCAGCCCGCGTGCCGAATCGCTCTCGACGCCGATCGCCGTCGATCTCGCCGAAAAGCTGAAGAGCCAGAACCCGGGCAGCGTCGTCGTCCGCCGTGACCTGGCCACCAACCCGCTGCCGCATATCGATGACCTCTTTACCGGCGCGATCCGCAAGCCGGCAGAAGCCCGTACCGCCGAAGAAATCGCAGCCATCAAAACCTCCGACGAACTCGTCAACGAGTTGTTTGCCGCCGACACGATCGTCATCAGCACCGGCCTGATCAACTTCAACATCTATTCGTCGCTGAAGACCTGGATCGACAACGTCGCCCGCGCCGGCGTGACCTTCAAGTACACGGAAAGCGGCCCGGTCGGCCTCCTGACCGGTAAGAAGGTTTATGTGGTACTGGCTTCCGGTGGGGTCTATTCGCAGGGACCGGCTGCTCCGCTGAACCATGCCGTTCCGTACCTGAAGTCGGTTCTCGGCTTCCTCGGCATCACCGATGTCGAGACCATCTATGTCGAAGGCCTGGCCTTCGGACCGGAAGCTGCCGAAAAAGCCATCGGCGCCGCCAAGTCGCGCGTCCAGGAAATCGCCTTAGCCGCCTGATCGGCGCCTAAAACGCTCCATGGAACGGCCGGCTCTCGCCGGCCGTTCGTCATTTGTCGATATCGGCGACAAAATCCCGGACGGTCGCCAGGATTTCGGCCGAGAGTTCTTCATCGGATGAAATCCTGGCAAGGCCAACGCCGCCGGCCATCATCGCGAAGGCCATGATCGCCTTGCGCCGCCGTTCTCTATCGTCCGCTCCCGCAGCCTTGCCCGCCAATGACGCGAAATTACGCCGGAGCCCGTCCGTCGCGATCCCCCGCGCCTTCTCGCCGCTGCGGGATATGTCGGAGGTCAGCGCGGCAAAAGGGCAGCCCTCACCCGGATTGTCACGGTGATAGGCGCTGACATAACGATCGGCGACATCGGCGGCCGTCATCTCCGCCGGGTTGATGCCTTCGGCCTCCAGCTTGCGTCCCCATGAATCGAAAGCGGACTGGATCGCCTCGGCGACCAAATCGTCGCGGGAGGCGAAATGCTTGTAGAAGCCGCCGACGGTCAGTCCGGCTTCCTTCATCAGGTCGGCGACGCCGATACCGTCAAGCCCCTCCTCGCGCAGCCGCTTCGACGCGGTCTCGACAATCTTCTCGTGCGTCTTCTGTTTCTCCAGCTGCGAACGGCCCATCCGAAATCTCTCCAGTACTGCTTCTTGACTCATATGGATTACTATCGTAATCCTGATAGATAACGATCATAATCTAGATCGTTGCCAATTCCAAGAGGAGCATGAATCATGCGTCTAAGAAACAAGATCGCCCTGATCACCGGCGGAAACAGCGGCATCGGTCTTGCGACCGCCCGAGTCTTCATCGATGAGGGCGCCAGGGTCGTCATCACCGGCCGCAACCCGGAAACGCTCGCCGCTGCCGAAAAGGCGCTCGGGGCCGGCGTGCTGGCGCTGAAGGTCGATGTCACCGATGCCGCCGCCACCGAAAAGGCCTTTGCGGAAGCCGCCGGAAAGGTCGGCAAGTTCGACATCGTCTTCGCCAATGCCGGCATCGGCGGCGCGACGCCACTTGGTGACACCTCGCCGGAGCAGTTCAACCAGATCATCAGCACCAATCTGACGGCGGTTTTCTTCACGGTGCAATCGGCCCTGCCGCATCTCAATGACGGCGCTTCGGTGATCCTCAATGGTTCGGTGCATGCCGTGCTCGGCGCTCCCGGCTGGTCGGCCTATGCGGCGACCAAGGCGGCGGTCCGGGCGATGACGCGCAATATGGCGTCCGAACTTGCGCCGCGCGGCATCCGCGTCAATCAGGTAACGCCAGGCGGCACGAAGACGCCGATCTGGTCGCCGATGGCCCAGACGGAAGATGCAATGTCGGCGCTCGAGGCCCGCATCGGCGGCATGAGCCCGCTCGGCCGCATGAGCGAAGCCGACGAAATCGCCAAGGCGGCGCTCTATCTGGCTTCGGATGATTCGGCCAACGTCACCGGCATCGAGATCACCGTCGATGGCGGCATGACGAGCGCCCCCTCCGGCGCCAAGATTTTTCGCGCCGCCTGAACCTGCCGGGCCGGGCAAGTGACCTTGCCCGGCCCCGCCGTCAATCTCCTCGCCGACCCGGTCCGCCGTCCTCGAGCGCTGCTATTTTCTCCTGAGGACGCTTGCTTCGTTTGCGCCTGTCGCGCGCTGGGCAATACGAAACAGGACAAGTGCGAAATTCAGGACGGCAAGCATGAGCACGACGTACAGCATGGTCTGCACGCCGGAGGAAACGATCAGATTGCCGGCGATCAGCGGAAAGCCGAAGACGCCGATGATATAGGCCAGCGAGAACAACAGAAGTGATTGCGGCATAAGGCCGGCGGGAGCCTCATTGGCAGCCAGGCCGTTGATGACGGAATAGGTCAGCCCATAGCCCAGACCCAGCATCGCTGCGCCTCCGAGATAGGCAAGCTGACTTGATATCAGCATCAGGAACAGCAGGATCGATGCCAGCGTCAGGCTGGTCAGGATCAAGAGCGAATAGAGCGGGTCCTTCTTGACCACATAGCCCGCCACGAACAGCCGGCTCAGAATCGCGGCGGACATGAAGCCGATGAAGAACAGGGAGTAGTCGAACCCGTGCGCCTTGGCGTAGCTGGTCTGAAAGCTGGACAGCCCGCCGAACATCGCACCGCCGATGCCGACCATGACGATGGAATAGATGGCCGGCGAAGCAATCACCTCCCGCGTCGCGCCAAACGAGATCTTGTTGACATGCGGCAAGATCTTGCCGGCCTTGGTCAGCCTGATGTGGAGCAAAAAGTAAAGCGCACCGCCGGCGAGACTGGAGAGGAAGGCAAATACGAAGGCTGTCTCGATCGGCATCGACCAGCCGGTGGCAATGCGGCCAATGATCGGTCCAGCGCCGATGCCCGACATCATCGATCCCGAAAGCAGGGCAAAAAACCTGATGCGGTGCACGGGCTCGACGATCGCGGCGACCAGAATGGGTCCGAGCGTATAAAACGCGCCCCAACCGATGCCGAGGATGAAACCGACAATCATCAGGCTCAATCCCGCCGATGGGATGATGGCGAATCCCAGCGCCGATGCCGCAAGAAACAGTCCCGAAACAGCCACCGCCCGCGCCGAGCCGATGGCATCCGCGATGTGGCCGGAGAGGATCACCATAATGACGGTGCTGACAGTGGCGGCCGAAATGATCAGACCGGCCAGCGCCTCGTCGCCGCCACGCTGACCCACCAGCACCGGGATCAGAAAGGTCACGCCATAAGCGATCGAAAGAAGAAACCCTCCGATACACAAAACGGCGAACTCGCCGCCATCGACTTTCTTCCGTGCCATTGAATCACTCATGTCTCCACGCCCTTCGCAGGAAAACTCATCCGGGATATTGCGGCAATGGAGATCACGTTTGGATTTTACGAACAAGCCGTTTTTATGTTTCCACTAACATATTGAAAATACTGAAATCCAATGACAAATGTTGCGGTTGGAGCAACATCCTCAACATCGAGTTCAGCCAAGTGGGAAGAGTTTCAAAATTAAGGCCAGCCGGACTAATTGAGTTTCACCACGCCTGAGCGGCCGACGACGCAGTTGCGGCCGCTCTTCTTCGCCGCGTAGAGCCTGCCGTCGGCAGCCGTCAGCACGGCGGTGAAATCGACGCCGTCCTCATCGGCGGTCGCAACGCCGATACTGACGGTGACCGGCCTGTCATCCGGCGTCTTGACGCTGGTCGCGATCGTCCAACGGAGGCGCTCGGCGAGCCGCAGCCCCTCCTCGTGGTCAGTGCCTGGGCAGACGGCAACGAATTCCTCGCCGCCGAAGCGGAAGACGCGGTCGCTGGACCGCAGCGTCGTGCCCAATCGGGCGGCGATCGCCTTCAGCACTTCGTCGCCCTGGAGATGGCCGTAGCCGTCATTGACATCCTTGAAGTGATCGGCATCGAGAATGAGGACGGTGGCGAACAGGCCTTGCTTCAGCGCCTCGCGCAGCATCAGCGGCGCTTCCATCTCCATGCGCGTCCGATCGTAGACGCCGGTGAGCATATCGCGGCCGGTGCGCTCCAGAAGATCGTTGTAGCGCTCGCGGAATGTCAGGTCGCCGAACACGTCGCTGATCGAGCGTGCAGACACGGCCGCCCGACCGCGGCGAATGTAATACTCATAGATGGCGAACATCGCCGCATAGAGGCAGACGGCAAACATCTTTGCCTTCCAGCCGCCCCAGAAGGCGGCGATCGGCACTCCCAAGAAATAATGCAGCGCGGAAAAGAAGCCGATCTGGTCGAAAGTCAGCAGCACGAAGCCTGAAATCAGGAAGCGCAGGACGACGCGGCGGCGGAAGAAGTCGCCGAGTTTTTCGTACAGCAGGATGATGCCGAGCGAATCGACATAGAGCAGCGCCGTGCCCCAGACCATCAGCCAGCCCATCTCCTTGAGGAAATCGACGTCGGGGGTGTGGTCCGGCGACATCTGCAGGGGCTGGTGCAGCTGGAGCACCCCGGCGATGCCGACGGTGAGCAGGTTACCGAGGAACAGGCCATAGATCGGCTGGCGCACCGTCGCGGCATCCTCCTGCAGATAAAGCATCAGGATCATCATCAGCTTGCCGGAGAAGAAGACGGATGAACCCGGCGATACGTCCCCGAACGGCAGCGAGACGTAGAAGACCGCCGCCAGATAGGTCTCCATGAAATGCATGACGCCGAGCGCCGTCAGGAAAACCCCGAGACCGAGCCGATGACGGAAATGCAGAAGCGTCACCATCAGCGCGAAATAGGCGATGGCTTCGACGACGAAGAGAAGGAGGTTGAGTGTCTCCATCACGATAGCTCGGCTCCGGACATCCGCCCTCGGTCTCCTGCCGGCGCGGCGATCGCGACAGCGAATCCTTTGGTCGATCGTCGGAAAAAGTCAAACACGAGGGCGTCCTGCAAATCCTGCAGGAGATACCTTTCACCCCAATCCTTTAAGATTGCGTGAGTGAGATCGCGTTCGCCGGCGGGGGCCCGGGGTCACCCGATTGATAAACAAGAACAATTGCGGGCCGGCATCGCGTGCTGATCCGGCGGATCCCGATTTCAGACCTGACGAATCTTTTCGCCGTCACCAAAGAGTGACGAACCATGCTGATCGATGATCTGATGCGCCTTGCGCACCGTGCATTCGATCGCGTCGTCGGAGGAAGAAAACAGATCGGCGCGAATGAAATTGCGCACCAGCACCTCGTCGCCGACCTTCTTTTCAATGCGGCCGGCAAGGCGATACTGGCTGCCTTCCCTGCGCGGCTCGGCATAGATCGTGCAATCGCCGTAAAGCTGGGGCTCGCCGGAAGGGCCTGCCGCTTCCGTGGCCGGTTTGCCGCCGCCGGAGAACATCGAAAAGATATTTGAAATGAACGAAGCCATGCTCCGCCTTTAGCACGACGGCATCGCTGTCGCCAAGTCAAATGATCAGGTTGGCGAGGATCTCGTTTTCGGTGATATCCTCGTAACCCATGCCGGCAGCTTCGAAATTTCCGATCAGCCGGGCGAAATTCTCAGGCGCCTTGGTTTCGATGCCGATCAGGATCGAGCCGAAGTTGCGTGCCGATTTCTTCAGATATTCGAACCGGGCGATATCGTCGTCGGGACCGAGCAGATTGAGGAAATCCCTGAGCGCGCCGGGGCGCTGGGCGAGCCGCAGGATGAAGTATTTCTTCAGCCCCGCGTAACGCATGGCTCTTTCCTTTACGTCAGGCAGACGCTCGAAATCGAAATTGCCGCCGGAGACGACGGCAACGACGGTCTTGCCACGGATCGTTTGGCCGTCCATCGCGGCGATCGCCGTCAGCGACAGGGCGCCGGCCGGTTCCAGCACGACGCCTTCGACATTCAGCATCTCCTGAATGGTGACGCAGATGGCGTTCTCCGGCATCAGATGCACTTGGCTTGCCGGGAAATGGCGAAGGGCGGCGAAATTCAGGTCGCCGATGCGGGCGACGGCGGCGCCATCGACGAAATTGTCGACCTTGGCCAGTGTCGTCACCTTGCCCGCCTCGATGCTGCGCCTGAGGCTCGGCGCGCCGGCGGGTTCAGTGAAGACGAAGGCCGATTTCGGCACGGTGCCGTCGAGATAACCGGTGATGCCGGCGGCAAGTCCGCCGCCGCCGACCGGCAGGACGACCATGTCGGGCACGGTTCCTTCCGGCAGCTGCTGCATGATTTCGGCGGCGACCGTCGCCTGGCCCTCGATGATGTCCTCATGGTCGAAGGGCGGCACCATGACGCCGCCGACCGCCTCGACATGTTCGCGGGCGGCCTGGTAGCACTGGTCGAAGAAGTCGCCGAACAGCCGGATGGTGATGAATTCGGCGCCGAACATGCGGGTCTTGTCGATCTTCTGCTGCGGTGTCGTCACCGGCATGAAGACGACGCCCGGCACCCCGAAATGGCGGCAGACGAAGGCAAAGCCCTGGGCATGATTGCCGGCCGAGGCGCAGACGAAAGTCTTGCCGGCCGCACCCTGCCCGATCGCCTTGCGGAAGAAATTGAAGGCGCCGCGGATCTTGTAGGAGCGCACCGGCGACAGGTCCTCGCGCTTCAGCCAGATGTCGGCCCCGTAGCGGGCCGACAGATGGTCGTTCAGCTGCAGTGGCGTTGCCGGAAACAGGCTGCGCATTGCCTCTTCGGCGCTTTCGACATCAAGTCTCGTCACGGGCGTGATCCATTCTCATGATTGCAGCGCCGCTATGGCACAGGCCGGCCGGCAATAGAAAGCCCGCTTCGACCATTTGCAGTTCGCTCCTGGGAAGCTTTTCTTAAGCCAATCGCAAAATCAGCGGCACATGAACTGATTTTAACTGTCAATGAAAAGGCCAGCCACTAATATGAAGCCATGATCACATTCAAACTCGCAAAACCGCTCGCCTGGCTGCTGCTCGCCTTCATCCTCGTCGTCACGATTTCACCGATCGGGCTGAGGCCGGATACAGTGACGACGGTCAATACCGATCGCGCAAGCGCCTATGTTCTCCTCGGCCTTGCCTTTGCGCTCGCCTATCCGAAACAGTGGAAATTGGTGGCGGTGCTGCTGATCGCCGGTGCGGTTGGCATCGAATATTTGCAGTACTTCTCGCCGACGCGGCATCCGCGCCTGCATGACGCGGGTATCAAGGCCATGGGTGCCGCCGTCGGGCTGCTCGCCGGCTGGGTGATCAACAGGCGGCGCGACACGAAAGCGCCCAACGCGCTTCCCCTAGCGGAACGCTGATTGTCCCAGCTTAGAAAGCGCGCAACTGCACTGCCCAAAAGAACAGTGGTATTGCAGCCATCGCAGTTCCCAGAACAAGTGCGACACTGGTCTTGAAGATTCGGATGCGCCGAACCCTCGCCCCACTCCAATCGTAAACCATCGTCTTACTCCCACAAGACAACACTTACTCAACCGCCGCGGCGCAATCCTTGCACCGAAAATGTCATTGTCAAGCAACAACGCGCTTTTACGCACAAAATACAGGCATATTCAAACAGGATTGTGAAGATGGTGCGGGCGACGGGGGTCGAACCCGTACAGCCAAGGCCGAGGGATTTTAAGTCCCTTGCGTCTACCAGTTTCGCCACGCCCGCTTGCTGCGTTTTCAATATCTTGCGTCATTGGCGATGGGAAGAGCCGCGAGGCGTAAAATTGTGCTCGTTTTGTCGGCTGCGCCAACGAAAACGGATAAGGCGCGGCGAGCCTCACGCCCGCCGCACCCTTCATCATGTCAGTATCAACGCTCAGGCGAGCTTGGCGGCCAGCTTGGCAACATGGGCGCCCTGGTATTTCGCGCCTTCCAGCTCGATCTCGGAGGGCTGGCGCGAGCCATCGCCGTTGGTGATGGTGGACGCGCCGTAGGGCGAGCCGCCCTTGACTTCCTCGGTGCCCATCTGGCCCTGGAAGGCATAGGGAAGGCCGGCAACGACCATGCCCTGGTGCAGGAAGGTCGGGATGAAGCCGAGGATGGTCGATTCCTGGCCGCCATGCTGGGTGGCCGAAGAGGTGAAGACCGAACCAATCTTGCCGACGAGCTTGCCGGCGAACCAGAGGCCGCCCGTCTGATCCCAGAAATTGCGCATCTGCGAGGCGACCGTGCCGAAGCGGGTGCCGGCACCGACGATGATCGCGTCATAATCCGCCAGTTCGTCGACGGTGGCGATCGGAGCGGCCTGATCGACCTTGTAATAGGAAGCCTTGGCGACCTCTTCCGGAACCAGTTCCGGAACGCGCTTGACGGTGACCTCGGCACCGGCCGACTTCGCGCCTTCGGCGACGGCATAGGCCATGGTTTCGATATGGCCGTAAGCCGAATAATAAAGGACGAGAACCTTCGCCATCTTCTATCTTTCTTGAAACATCGGGTTGAATTTCGTGACCGGAGGATGTCTATCAGCCCGCCTGCTTGAACAAAGCCCCGGCCTGAAGAACTCAGTGTTCAACTGATGTAGACGAAAATTCACTTGCCTTTTCATTTCAGCAAAATGGACGCAGATGCTGCCGTCCGATAACCGCTTGCACTTGCGGCATAATGCTCCGGCTGTTTGCAAAGAGATCGAACGGCGCTACCTATTCACCAGCTTCACATTACGGAACATCCCATGAGCCAAGACATCGTCGTCACCGCCGCCATGCTCGCCATCGGCGACGAACTTCTTTCCGGCCGCACCAAGGACAAAAATATTGGCCATCTCGCCGATCTGCTCACGCTTTCCGGCATCGACCTCAAGGAGGTGCGCATCGTCGCCGACGACGAGGAGGCGATCGTCGAGGCGCTAAATGCGCTTCGCGGCAAATATGATTACGTCTTCACTTCGGGCGGCATCGGGCCGACGCATGACGACATCACCGCCGACGCCATCTCCAAGGCTTTCGGCCTGCCCTGCGAATACGACGAAACGGCGATGACGCTGCTGGCCGAAATGTATCGGCGCCGCGAGATGGAATTCACCGAAGCCCGCCAGCGCATGGCGCGCATGCCGCGCGGGGCCGTGCATATCGCCAATCCCGTCTCGACGGCGCCTGGCTTCATCATCGGCAATGTCCATGTCATGGCCGGCGTCCCGCAGGTCTTCCAGGCAATGGTCGACAATGTGCTGCCGGCGCTTCGGACCGGCACGCCGGTGCTGTCGCTCGCCATCGCCTGCCCTTACGGCGAAGGTGAAATCGGCACGCCCTTGACCGCGATCCAGAAAGCGCATCCGGAAACCAGCATCGGCTCCTACCCGCGCTATATCGGCCAGAAATTCTCGACCGAGATCGTCGTGCGCGGCCGCTCGCAGGCAGTGATCGATGCGGCCGGCGCCGAGGTGCAGGCGATGATCGAAGCCATCCGCCGGAGGAAGGACATCACAGAAAACCATTCTGCCGAGGCTTGAAGGAAACGCCGGAACGGGGGTCATCCTTGATCCCTGTCAAGGAACAGCAGAAGGGGCCGGTGCATTCCTTCCCTCGCGCACGCCATTTCAGCGCAAGGAGAATTGATATGTCTTACAAAACCATTCTCGCCATACTCGATACATCCGATAATAGTGCTGCGGTTGCCGATTTCGCCTTTGCCATCGCCGCTGAAAGCGGTGCCCATGTGATCGGCCTGCATGCCGAAATCATCTCCGCCGTGCCGCTGGTGGCGCCGATGGAAATCCCCGATCCCGTCGCCGTGCAGGCGCTGCAGGACATGGCGCATAGCGAAACGCTCGCGGTTGAGCGCATCTTCCGGGCAAAAGCGGCTGCGACAGGCGCCTCCTACGAGTGGCGCAGCTTTGCGACCTCAACCGGCTACGGCTCCGCGCCGCTGATCGAAAGTGCACGCAGCGCCGACCTTCTGATCGCCTCGCAGGCCGATCCGGCCAAACCTTCCGACAGCCAAGTCGACGTCGACAGCTTCCTTTTCGAAACCGGCCGGCCGGTGCTGATGATCCCCTATATCATCCGCCAGCCGAAGCCGATCAAACGCGTGCTGATCGCCTGGAACGGCTCGAAGGAGGTGGCGCGCGCGACCTTCGACGCGTTGCCGATCCTCAAAGCCGCCGAGGAGGTGGAGATCTTTTCGGTCGATCCGGCCGACACGGCGCTGCAATCGCCGCTCACCGCCGGCGCCGAGATTGCCGCCACACTCGCCCGTCATGGCGTGAAGACGACGCTTTCGACGGCCCAAAGTGTGGACAAGAACGCGTCGCATGTCATCGAGAACCGGCTTTCGGACAGCAGCATCGATCTTCTCGTCATGGGCGCCTATACGCATTCCTGGCTCTGGCAGATGATCTTCGGCGGCACGACGAAGAGCTTGCTGCAATCGATGACGGCGCTGACCCTGTTGTCGCGATGATCCTCTTGCCGCAATCATTGCTGCTCTTGCGTTTTGCCGGCAAATCCCGCTAATTGCAGCGACCGATGAGAGCTTCGAGCCTCGGCCACAACTCGCGCAGTGCAGCTCGCGATCTCGCGCAGCTGCAGCTCGCGATTTCGCGCAGTTTCGGCTACGCGATTTCTCGTTTTGCCGATCGCCGTTCCAAGCCCATCTGGTCGCCGGCAAACGGCGTATCGTTTTTCATGCCGCGGAGCAGCCCGAATGTCCCTTCCCGATAAAGCCTTTCCCGTTTCCTGGGATCAGTTCCACCGCGATGCACGCGCCCTTGCCTGGCGGCTAGCCGGCCTCAATCAGGCGTTCAAGGCGATCGTCTGCATCACCCGCGGCGGCCTCGTTCCGGCGGCGATCATCTCACGCGAGCTGAACATCCGGCTGATCGAGACCGTCTGCGTCGCCTCCTATCATGATTATGTCAACCAGGGCGACATGGTGCTGCTCAAGGGGATCGCGCCCGAACTTCAGGAAAATGGCGGCGAAGGCGTGCTCGTCGTCGACGACCTGACGGATACCGGCAAGACCGCCGCCCAGGTGCGCGCCATGCTGCCGAGGGCGCATTTTGCTTGCGTCTATGCCAAGCCGAAGGGCGTGCCGACGGTCGACACCTTCGTCACCGAGGTGAGCCAGGACACCTGGATCTACTTCCCCTGGGACATGGGCTTCACCTATCAGGAGCCGATCGCCAAAGGCGCAGGCTGATCGCCACCGATCACAGCGCGCGGCCTTCGTATTTACCACTTGAAATTGTTCCAGTTTTTGTCTGCGGGGTTTCCTGAATCCGCTATCGGGAGCAGCACATCTATTTTATCGTGTTCGCATAAACTCGACAGCTGCGAATCGCATCAAATTGCGCTTAAAGCGTGCAGCAAACGATGTGATATAGGGAAACAAGATGGCGCGGTGGGGGCGTAGAGCAGCGGTTGTGACCGTCGGGCTGGCGGCATGTCTGTTTTCCCTCACGCCTGTCCGCGCCGAGCCTGCCTATATCCCCCTTGTGCGCGACTATGTCGAGAAGCAGATCCGGCCAATGGTGGAAACGCCATTGGTGCTGAAGGCCATTGCCGAGCAGAACGCGGAGTTCGGCAACGTCAGCGAAATGGATATGCGGGTGCTCGATGACACTTACCGATCTGAGGTCGATCAGCATCACCTGCATATGGTCAAGCTGCTGCTCGACAGATCCGTGTCGCATTACCTGAAAGCCAGGCAGGACGCCTCGCAGGGAGCGATCGTCGAATTTTTCGTCACCGATAGTCATGGACTGAATGTCGGGCAGAGCATCATTACCGCCGACTACTGGCAGGGCGACGAAGAGAAATATCTCAGAACCTTCGCCAACGGCTCGCGAGAGGTCTTCATCGACCGGGCCGAGCGCAACGAATCCACTCAGATACTCGAGACGCAGGCGAGCTTCGTGGTCATGGACGAAGAGAACAGGCCGATCGGCGTGGCCACCGTTACCATCGCCATCGACGCGCTTTAAGACCGCTCGTTTTCTCGCCGAATCGCCATGCGCATTTGCGCCGGAAATGCCATCACAAGATTTGCCGCAGGGCGCTTTTTTATCGTTCCGGCCTTTTCCTTAGCCGGCAACGCCTGCAAGCCATTGTAATTTCAGCGCTCCCCGGCTTTCCCCAATCTCCACAGGCGCATCCACAACATGTTGTGGTTAGCAATCAATTAAAAGCCAGCCCTTGACGGAATCAGCTGTTTCAAACTTTACTGTTTTCGATGTTGCGGCGGCGACAGGACCGGAGGTAACGAGCCCGGTTCCCTTTTGAAAATCAGGACGCAGAATCAGGGTGATGCGCCGGGAGCGGTTCAGACCCGACAGGTTCTCTGCGCGGTTTTCAGCCTCCAAAAAAAGTGACGTCGGGACTGGCGATAATAAGCTGTTAATACTATATTTAGCGTTTGCAGCCACCATCACCACAAGATACAGGAAGGACATCTCCGGATGACACCCCTGTCACGATACGGAAACGAGGCTGGCTGCACGACGACAAAGTGCCGCCGGATAGGAATTTTGCGCCCCGGTCGCTGGGGATCGGGCGCCAACACGAGGTCAAGACCATGCGCATCGAACGTCGTTTCACGAAGGCCGGCCAAGGCGCCTATGCGGATATCGAATTCCGCAAGGCGACGAGCGAGATCAAGAACCCCGACGGTTCGATCGTGTTCCGCCTCGAGAATATCGACGTTCCCGCGCAGTTCTCCCAGGTCGCGACCGACGTTCTGGCGCAGAAGTATTTCCGCAAGGCTGGCGTCCCCACCCGCCTGAAGAAGGTCGAGGAAAACGACGTTCCCTCCTTCCTGTGGCGCTCCGTTCCCGACGATGCTGCGCTGAAGACCCTGCCGAAGGATGAGCAGACCGGCTCCGAAATCGATGCGCGCCAGGTTTTCGACCGTCTTGCCGGCACCTGGACCTATTGGGGCTGGAAGGGCGGCTATTTCTCCTCCGAGGAAGACGCCGCGGCCTTCAAGGACGAGCTTGCCTATATGCTCGCCACCCAGCGCGTCGCCCCGAACTCTCCGCAATGGTTCAACACCGGCCTGCACTGGGCCTACGGCATCGACGGCCCAGGCCAGGGCCATTTCTATGTCGATCCCTTCACCGGCAAGCTGACCAAGTCCAAGTCGGCCTACGAACATCCGCAGCCGCATGCCTGCTTCATCCAGTCGGTCGAGGACGATCTCGTCAACGAAGGCGGCATCATGGACCTCTGGGTGCGTGAAGCGCGCCTGTTCAAATACGGCTCCGGCACGGGCTCCAACTTCTCCATGCTGCGCGGCGAAGGCGAAAAGCTTTCCGGCGGCGGCCGCTCCTCCGGTCTGATGAGCTTCCTGAAGATCGGCGACCGCGCCGCCGGCGCCATCAAATCGGGCGGCACGACGCGCCGCGCCGCCAAGATGGTGGTCGTCGATATCGACCATCCCGACATCGAGGAATACATCAACTGGAAGGTCAAGGAAGAGCAGAAGGTCGCGGCCCTGGTCACCGGCTCGAAGGTCGTCGCCAAGCATCTGAAGGCGATCATGAAGGCCTGCTTCAATTGTGAAGGCGGCGACAACGGCGATTGCTTCGACCCGGCCAAGAACCCTGCCCTAAAGCGCGAAATCCGCGCTGCCAAGAAGGACCAGGTTCCGGAGAACTACGTCCAGCGCGTCATCCAGTTCGCCCGCCAGGGCTATAAGGATCTCCAGTTCAAGACCTACGACACGGATTGGGATTCGGAAGCCTACCTCACGGTATCGGGCCAGAACTCCAACAACTCCGTCTCGATCAAGGACGACTTCCTGCGCGCCGTCGAGAATGATGGCGATTGGAACCTGACCGCCCGCAAGGATGGCAGGGTGATGAAGACGCTGAAGGCGCGCGATCTCTGGGAAACGATTTCCTACGCTGCCTGGGCCTCGGCAGATCCGGGCATCCACTTCAACACGACGATGAACGACTGGCACACTTCGCCGGCCGGCGGCCCGATCCGCGGCTCGAACCCGTGCTCGGAATATATGTTCCTCGACGACACGGCCTGCAACCTTGCCTCGCTGAACCTGCTGCAGTTCAAGGACAAGGCCACCAAGCGCATCAACATTGCCGATTACGAACATGCAGTTCGCCTGTGGACCGTTGTGCTCGAAGTCTCGGTGATGATGGCGCAGTTCCCGTCGAAGCGCATTGCCGAACTCTCCTACGAATACCGCACGCTCGGTCTCGGCTACGCCAATATCGGCGGCCTGCTGATGTCGTCGGGCATTCCCTACGACTCCACCGAGGCCCGCGCCATTGCCGGTTCGCTGACTGCGATCATGACCGGCGTCTGCTATGCGACGTCGGCCGAAATGGCTGCCGAACTCGGGCCCTTCCCGAACTTCGCGCCAAACCGCGAGAGCATGCTGCGGGTCATCCGCAACCATCGCCGCGCCGCCCATGGCGAAACATCGGGCTATGAGGCCCTGTCGATCAACCCGGTCGCGCTGATCCATTCGGAAAACCCGGACCAGGATCTCGTCGCCCATGCCAAATCGGCCTGGGACAAGGCGCTCGAGCTCGGCGAACAGCATGGCTATCGCAATGCCCAGGTCTCGGTCATCGCGCCCACCGGCACGATCGGTCTCGTCATGGATTGCGACACCACCGGCATCGAGCCCGACTTCGCCCTCGTCAAGTTCAAGAAGCTCGCCGGCGGCGGCTACTTCAAGATCATCAACCGCGCCGTGCCCGAAGCGCTGCGCACGCTCGGCTATTCGGAGAGCCAGCTCGCCGAGATCGAGGCCTATGCCGTCGGCCACGGCAACCTGAACCAGGCGCCGGCGATCAACCCCTCGACGCTGAAGACCAAGGGCTTCACCGACGAGAAGGTGGAAGCCGTCAACGCCGCGCTGAAGAGCGCCTTCGACATCAAGTTCGTCTTCAACCAGTGGACGCTCGGCGCCGACTTCCTGAGGGACACGCTGAAGGTTTCCGACGAACAACTGTCCGACATGAGCTTCAGCCTGCTCGACCATATCGGCTTCTCGAAGAAGGACATCGAAGCCGCCAACATCCATGTCTGCGGTGCGATGACGCTGGAAGGCGCGCCCTTCCTCAAGAATGAGCATCTGCCGGTCTTCGATTGCGCCAATCCCTGCGGCAAGATCGGCAAGCGCTACCTCTCTGTGGAAAGCCACATCCGCATGATGGCGGCGGCCCAGCCGTTCATCTCGGGTGCGATTTCCAAGACGATCAACATGCCGAACGAGGCGACCGTCGAGGATTGCAAGAACGCCTACCTGCTCTCCTGGAAGCTCGGCCTCAAGGCCAACGCGCTCTATCGCGACGGCTCGAAGCTGTCGCAGCCGCTCAATGCCTCGCTGATCGAAGACGAGGATGACGAGGATGCGCTGGAGGAACTGCTGCAGGCGCCGGTCGCCGCCCAGGCCGTCACCATCACCGAGAAGATCATCGAGCGGGTGATCGAACGCGTTTCGCGCGAACGCGAGAAGCTGCCGAACCGCCGCCAGGGCTACACCCAGAAGGCCGCCGTCGGCGGACACAAGGTCTATCTCCGCACCGGCGAGTTCGGCGACGGCCGCCTCGGCGAGATCTTCATCGACATGCACAAGGAAGGCGCTGCCTTCCGCGCGATGATGAACAATTTCGCCATCGCCATCTCGCTCGGCCTGCAATATGGCGTGCCGCTCGAGGAATATGTCGAGGCCTTCACCTTCACGAAGTTCGAGCCGGCCGGCATGGTCATCGGCAATGACGCGATCAAGAACGCCACGTCGATCCTCGACTACGTCTTCCGCGAACTTGCCGTCTCCTATCTCGGCCGCCACGACTTGGCGCATGTTGATACGTCCGACTTCTCCAACACCGCGCTCGGCAAGGGCATCCAGGAGGGCAAGACCAACCTGCTCTCCACCGGCTGGACCCGCGGCTACAAGCCGACCCTGGTCTCCGGCACCGGCGGCGAACGCCAGGCAGCGGCCGAGCCCAAGGGTGCGGCGACTGCCGCCCCTGCCCGCGCTGCTTCCACCGGTACCGTGACTGCCTTTGCCGGCAGTGCCGCCCGCAAGCTGGAGCCGACGGTCGCCATCTCCACCTCCGAAATCGTCGCCTTCAAGCGCGACTATGAGGAGCGCGCCAAGGAACTGGCGGAAGAGATTGCCGAAGAGGTGATCGACGAAATCACCAGCGACGCAACCGCCCTCTTCTCCGACAAGGCGGCGGCCGACGCGGCCACGGCGAAATCCGAAGCCAAGAAGCGGGAGGCCGAACGCCGCCAACGCTCGATCATGCAGGGCTATACCGGCAACATGTGCTCGGAGTGCCAGAACTTCACGATGGTGCGGAATGGGACCTGCGAGAAGTGCGACACGTGTGGTGCTACGAGCGGGTGCAGCTGAGTGGGCGCTTGTTGTCTAGCGCGCCCCGTTGAAAGGCGTCCGACACAAACTGATCGATAGTCAAAAGCCGCCGACAGTCAGCTGCCGGCGGCTTTTTATTTGGCCGAGACGATCGCCACTCGTTTGAAGCTCGAGATAGACGCCGTGGTCTTCTTGCCTTCTACTCCGCGCTCGCCGCAGCCGACGGTGAAACCGCCTCGTACTTAATCTCAATACCTACGGGAGTTGGCATCGCATTTGTGCCATTGCATATCCATTCCGGCTTCATCCTCATGGCCATAGCACCAGTCGACGCGATTGAGCAGCGGACTGATCTGCTTGCGCCGTTTGCAGGCCCGCTCCGTCTCGATGCCGTAGCGATCGGTGCTGCCGCGGCAGATGTCGTCCAGTCCTATCCACTGCTGGATCAACCGATCCGGCGCTTTGGCTCCTTTGTCCGTGGCGATCACCTTTCCGGTCTCGGACTCGATCTGCAGGGAGGCGGTGTTCCACACGAAAGAGAATTCCGCCATCCCGGAGGTTGTCCTACCCGTTTCTCGGTTTCGAGCAAACCACTCGACAATTCCCGACATTTCGCATTTTCCAGCGCAGCTGGCGGTCACGGAGCCGGGTTTGACGCTGTATATGCGTTCTGGCCAGCGTTGGGCGAAGGCTGCCTTGTCTTTCAAGACGACGTCTTTGTCGACCACGGTCCCGAAGAAGGAAACCTGATCGGCATAGACGCTCTTCATGAAATCAAGCGCAGAAGCGCTGTCTTTCGACCATTCGTCATTGTAACGGTTGACGAAATCAACCGCCTCCGTGGTCAGGTCGCCGGGTGCGGCTGCGGTGGCCTCCTCGGAAGCGCTTGGGTCTGATGGCGTGACGGCGGGTGTGGCGCTCACCTGTGGCGCAGCGCCCGGCGGTGGCGGCTCGCCCGCCGATGGCGAGGACATGTCCTCGGGCGTGATGATATTCCAGTCTCGCATTTCCGCAGCGGTGAGATACCTTATATCGGTGCTGTCAATCGACAGGCTGAGCTGCAGCAGATTGGGGCTCACCCCCATGTCGGTCAAATATCCGATGATCTCGCCGGTCAGCGATTGAACAGACGAGACTGCCAAATTGCTGTCCATGGCGGCATCTTCGGATAGGGAAACCCGATGCACGCCGATGGACCCCGGCTCGGCAAATCTTTGAACGCCACCGACGAAGGCGAAGGCGCAAGCCGATGCGCATTCCACGGCTCTGAGCTGGATCGTTCGCGCATTCAACGCGCGGATGGTGCGGCCGAACTCGATCGCGACGATCACGTTTCCACCGGGCGAGTCAAAGGTAATATAGGCCGGCTGGAACTGCTTGTACTCGTCGACAAGCGCCTTCGGATCGTCGGAGATTTCGAACGCGCCCTTTATCGCAAGGCCGCGCTTGCCCGGCGCGCCGTCGAGACGTTCATAGGAAATTGCCGCATGCGTCTCCTGCGCCAGGGCGGCGAAAGCCAGCAGCATCGATATGAACGACACGGATTTCCGTATTCTTCTCCAGCCTTCGAGCACGTGTATTTCTCCCGTCGTCACTCGCAGCATATCTTGCTCACGTATGTATTGCCGGGGGTGATCATCAAATCCCATCAGCGTTCAATGCGATCAAACCCGTGTCCATTACGAGTTTGAAGATCAACAGCTTTGACGAGAACATTTCAGACCTACCCCAGCGACCTGATCAATGCACAAGGAGCGATCTTCTGGCAAGCGGCACAATCAGAAGTGATAAGACACGGTAAACGCCGGTAGCTCGCCGCGATCGATAGATCCCAGCCCAGGCGATCCGACGCGGTGCCGGCAATTGATGTGGGAGCAGCAGGAAAAAGGCAGTGCGCCTTCGGATTTCGTGTGGTTAGGCCTGCCGTTATGGTTTCACCCGGTCAGGATGCGCCGCCTGGAAAGCGGGCAGTTCGGCGCATCTGGCGTCGATATCGACGATACGCGTGAAAGCGGTCAGATCCACGCCCCAGCGGCGGGCGTTGTAGACCTGGGGAACGAGACAGAGGTCCGCCATCGTCGGTGTATCTCCGAAGCTGAACGCGCCATCGCCGTTGCCGATCATGGCTTCCAGTTTGCGAAGCCCGTCGGTGATGAAATGCTTCATCCATTCCTCGCGGGCATCCGTCTTGTCTGTTAGCGTCATGAGGTGCGAGACGACATGCAGGTTGCAGATCGGATGGATGTCCATGGCAACCGCATATGCGAGGGCGCGGACTTTCTGGCGATCGGCGATATCCGATGGCAGCAATCCGCATTCCGGTCGGGTCTCGGCCAGATATTCGATGATAGCAAGCGACTGCGTCAGTGTTTTCCCATCGATCACCAGTGTCGGCACGAAGCCCTGCGGGTTGAGCGCGAGATAGTCCGGCCTCCTGTGCGCGCCCTCCAACAGGTTGATCGGCACGGTCCGATAGTCGACGCCCAGGAGATTGAGCGCGATGCGGACGCGATAACTCGCCGATGATCGCCAGTAGTCGTAGAGAACGACCTCGTTCATTGCCGCCCGGCCCCCTCGTATTTCTCGACCGTCTGCTCGATCGCCCCGAAGATCGAATGGCCGGCATGATCCTTCATCTCGATGCGGACCTGATCGCCGAACTTCATGAAGGGGGTCTTCGGCGATCCGGTCTCGATGGCCTCGATCATCCGGAGTTCAGCGATGCAGGAGTAACCGTTTCCTCCCTCCTCCACCGGCTTGCCGGGGCCGCCGTCCAGCTTGTTGGACACCGTTCCCGAGCCGATGATCGTGCCGGCCGCGAGATGGCGGGTTTTGGCGGCATGGGCGATCAGCTGGCCGAAATCGAATGTCATGTCGATGCCGGCGTTGGCCTTGCCGAATGCCTTGCCGTTCAAGCTCACCAACAGTGGCAGGTGCAGCTTGCCGCCATCCCAGGCGTCTTCGAGTTCATCCGGCGTTACGGCGACCGGCGAAAATGCTGAGGCCGGCTTGGACTGGAAGAAACCAAATCCCTTCGCCAGTTCGTCGGGGATCAGACCGCGCAGCGACACGTCGTTGACGAGCATCAGCAGGCGAATGGCGCTGCGCGCCGCTTCCGGGCCGGAACCCATGGCGACGTCGCCGGTGATGACGGCGACCTCGCCCTCCATGTCGATCCCGTAAGCCTCGTCGGCCATCACGATCGGCTCGCGCGGAGCGAGGAAAGTGTCCGACCCGCCTTGATAGATCAGCGGATCGGTCCAGAAGCTCGCCGGCATCTCGGCGCCGCGCGCCTTGCGCACCAATTCGACATGGTTGACGTAAGCGGAACCATCGGCCCATTGGTAGGCCCGCGGTAGAGGTGACGTTGCGTCATGTTCGTGAAAGCGGATCGTCGGCTGGGCTCCGGTCTCGATGCCTTCGGCAATCAATGCAAGCCTCGGCGCCACATGCTCCCAGTCGTCGAGTGCTGCCTGCAATGTGCGGGCGATGTGGCCGACTTCCGAACAGCGGGTCAGGTCGCGGGAAACGACGACCAGCCGGCCGTCCCGCGTAGAGTCCTTCAACGTCGCAAGTTTCATGTCCGAATTCCTGTGCTGGAGGATGTCTTCGCTTGATGCTTCACTTGATACTTCACTTGAATCCGGGGGTTCCGTCGAACTTGCGTTCCAGGCCGTCCCAGCACTCGAGGTAGTCATCCTGCAGCGTTTCGAGCTCGGCCGCATATTTCGTCAGTTGCTGCGGGTACCGGGTCTCGAACATGAAGGCCATGGTGTGATCGAGCTTCACCGGCTTGAGCTCGGTATTGGATGCCTTTTCGAAGGCGAGCGCATCCGGCCCGTGGGGAAGCATCATGTTGTGCAGGCTCATGCCGCCCGGCACGAAACCCTCCTCCTTGGCGTCGTACTGGCCGTGGATCAGGCCCATGAATTCGCTCATGATGTTGCGGTGGTACCAGGGCGGACGGAACGTATGCTCGGCGACCAGCCAGCGCGGCGGAAAGATCACGAAATCGACATTGGCGGTGCCGGCATCTTCGGTGGGCGCGGTCAGCACGGAAAAGATCGACGGATCGGGATGGTCGAAGCTGATGGCGCCGACCGGAGAAAACGTCCGCAGGTCATATTTGTAAGGCGCGTAATTGCCGTGCCAGGCGACCACATCGAGCGGCGAGTGGCCGATCTCCGTGACATAGAATTTTCCGCACCACTTCACATGGACGCGGCAGGGCGTTTCCTTGTCCTCGAAGGCGGCGACCGGTGTCTTGAAGTCGCGCGGGTTGGCCAGGCAGTTGGCGCCGATCGGCCCGCGGTCCGGCAGCGTGAATTTCGCGCCGTAATTCTCGCAGATATAGCCACGCCACACCGTCTGCTCGCCGCCCCTCAAAATCTTGAACATCATGCCGCGCGGGATGAGGCATATTTCCAGGGGCTCGACATCCATGATGCCCATTTCGGTGAACACTCTGATGGCGCCGAGCTGCGGCACGATCAGCAGTTCACCATCGGCGTTGAAGAAGTAATCGTCGACCATGTCCTCATTGAAGAGGTAGGCATGGGCCGACATGCCGACCTGGGTGGTGGCATCGCCTGCCGTCGTGATGGTCCGCACTCCCTCGAGAAAGGTCAGCTTTTCCGTGGGCGCGGGGATCGGATCCCAGCGAAGCTGGCCGAGAGGCAGCGAATGCTCGTCCAGGCAGGGTGCGGTTTTCCAGAGCGGATAGGAAGCGTTGGAGAAGCGGCGGGTGTGGCGCACGCTCGGTCGAATGCGATAAAGCCAGGACCTTTCATTCGTGCCGCGCGGCGCGGTGAACGGCGAGCCGGACAGCTGCTCGGCATAGAGGCCGTAATTGCATTTCTGCGGGCTGTTCTGGCCCTGCGGTAAGGCGCCGGGCAGCGACTCGGTTTCGAAGTCGTTGCCGAAGCCCGGCATGTATTTCAGCTTGTTTGCCGTCGCGGCTTCACTCTCGGAAGCCTGGATCGATGTCTGGTCCATTCTCAACTCCTCCCCGAAAACGCCGCAGCGCCGCGGGTCTGAAAACCCGCGGCGCTTAGAGTTTACTCCGCCGCCGTGCCGATGACACCACGCTTGATCTGATCGGCCTCGATTGACTCGAACAGCGCACGGAAGTTGCCCTCGCCGAAGCCCTCGTCGCCCTTGCGCTGGATGAATTCGAAGAAGATCGGGCCGATGACGGTCTTAGAGAAGATCTGCAGCAGGATTTTCGTCATGCCGCCATTCACCACGCCTTCGCCGTCGATGAGGATGCCGTGCTTCTTCATGCGCTCGATCGGTTCGCTATGGCCGTTCACCCGTTCATAGGACATGTCGTAATAGGTCTCCGGCGGACCCGGCATGAAGCGCAGGCCGTTATCGGCCAGCCTGTCGGTCGCGTCGTAGATGTCCTCCGTTCCAACGGCGATGTGCTGGATGCCCTCGCCCCGGTACTTCTTCAAATATTCCTCGATCTGGCTGGTATCGTCCTTCGATTCATTCAGCGGAATGCGGATCTTGCCGCAGGGTGAGGTGATGGCGCGGCTGACCAGACCTGTGATGCGGCCATCGATATCGAAGAAGTGGATCTGCTTGAAATTGAACAGGTTGCGGTAAAAATCCCACCACTTGTCCATGTTGCCGCGGAAGACGTTGTGGGTGAGATGGTCGAGATAATAGAAGCCGATCCCCTGGGGATGCGGGTTGCGCTCGCCAAGCCAATCGAACTCGGCATCGTAAACCGATCCCTTTGCACCATAGGTCTCGACGAAATAGAGCAGCGAGCCGCCAATGCCGACGATCGCCGGGACGTCGAGCATCTTGTCGTCCCCTTCATAGGGAACGGCGCCCTTCGACACCGCATGATCGAAGGCGTGCCTGGCGTCGACGACGCGCCATGCCATCGACGGGGCGCAGGGACCATGAGCTGCGACGAAACGGGCGGCATGGCTGCCGGGTTCGGCGTTCAGGACATAGTTGATATCACCCTGGCGCCAGACGGTGATGTCCTTGGTCTTGTGCCTGGCGACCGCGACATAGCCCATGCGTGTGAAGAGCTCGCTGAGCTTCTCGGGCTCGGGATGGGCGAATTCGACGAATTCGAAGCCGTCGGTGCCGGCCGGGTTGTCGGGGGTGATTTCCGAAGGCGGCGCGTCATGTGGAAAAGGGCCCATTTTCTCCTCCTGAGGATTGAACCTTGACTGGTGCAAAGTGTGGCCCAAAACGCGCGCAAAGTTCTTGCATTCTTCATGTTCCAAGAAGATATTATGCACGGTTCGTGAGTATTTTGGAGATTTTGCGCAATGGATGAACAGCTCGACAAATTGGATTTGCGCCTGCTCCAGGAACTTCAAAAGGACGGACGGTTGACGAACAACGAGCTCGGCGAGCGGATCGCGCTTTCACCGTCGCAATGCTCGCGCCGGCGCACGAGACTGGAGGCTGAGGGATATATTCGCAGCTACCGCGCCTACCTCGATCAGCAGAAGCTGGGTCTGGATATGCTGGTGGTCATTTCGGTGACGCTTGCCACCCACAACCGGGACAATGCCCGCCGGTTTTCGCAGCTGATCAACGGACTGCCGGAAGTTCTCGAAGCCTATGCGCTGACCGGTGAAATGGACTATCACCTGAAAGTGGCGACCCGCGGGCTCGCCGACCTCTCCAAATTCGTCAACGACGTTCTGTTGCCGCACGAGTCGGTGCAGCATGTGAAGACGTCGATCGTGCTCGACACGCTGAAGACATTCGAAGGCTTTCCGGTGCACATGCCGGGTCATTGATACGGCGACAGCATCGCCCTAGACGCATCTCAATCAGAGCGGCAGTTCGGTCGAGAATTTCAGCTCGCGCAGCACGAAGCTCGAGACGACGGTGCGCACATGCGGATTGCGCATGAGGTAGCGGGTCATGAAGGCTTCGTAGCTTTCCACGTCCCTCGCCCGGATCTTCAGCATATAGTCGAAGGCACCTGACAGGGCGTAACACTCCATGATCTCCGGCCGCTCCAGCACAACGGAAGCGAAAGAGGCAACCGCCTCTTCGTGGTGATCCTCCAGCGTCACATGGGCAATGACGCAGAGCTTGAGATCGAGTTTTCCGGGATCGAGCAGCGTCACCCGCTTGCGGATGACGCCGTCGGCTTCCAGTTCCTGGATCTTCCGCCAAGCCGAACTCTGCGACATGCCGGCCTTTTCGGCCAGGTCTGCCAGCGAAAGGCTGCCGTCGGCCTGAACGAGTTGCAGAAGCTTGCGGTGAAAATTCCCAGTTTCTTTCATTTTATGCGCCGCTTTCGGGAAGATTTGCCAACAGTATGGCAACAGCCAGCACGAAAGAAAAGAAAATCCTCCAAACCTGGATCATAATGGGAGGAATAGCGCCGCATCTGGGAGGATCAGCGAATGACCAAGGAAAGCAGCTACACCGCCAAACTGCCCGGCCCGGACGGCCTCTATGACTATACCCCGGATGAAGATGCGATATGGGGCGAGCTCTACCGGCGTCAGATGAAGCTGCTCGCCGATACGGCGTGCCGCGAATATCTGGACGGCGTCAAATTGCTGGGACTGACGCCTGATAAGGTGCCTCAGCTTCTCGATGTGAACAGACGCCTGAACGAGACCACCGGCTTCGGCGTCGAAGGCGTGCCGGCCCTCATTCCGCCCTCACGCTTTTATGAGCTTCTGTCGCAAGGCAAATTCCCGCTTGCAACCTTCCTGCGCCGTCGCGAACATATCGACTATATCGAGGAACCGGACCTGTTCCACGAGGTTTTCGGCCACTGCCCGATGCTCACCAATCAGAGCTATGCCAATTTCGTCCGGCATTTCGGCGAAACCGCCGTCGGTCTCGGCAAGGGTTATTCCTGGCATCTGTTCCGCATCTTCTGGTTCACCGTCGAATTCGGCCTGATCAACACGCCGCAGGGCCGGCGCTGCTTCGGCGCGGGCATCGTCTCATCGCCAAGCGAAGCGAAAGCGGCAATGGAAGGCAAGGCCTGCGAGTTCCGGCCGTTCGATCTCATGAGCGTGCTGAGAACGCCCTACCGGATCGATATCCTCCAGCCGATCTATTACGTTATCGACAGCTTCGCCGATCTCGAAGCGATCGTGGAGCAGGATATCGAGGGCATGATCCTCAAGGCGAAATCGCTCGGTGATTTCGCCCCCGCTTTCGAAGCCAAGGCGTCGTGAATCGCTGACGATCAGGCGGCGGGTGCGGGCCTCACTTCGGCGTGGCTGCACTTCGATTGACGAAGTCCACCAGGACTCCTGGCTTGACCATGCCGGCCAGCTCTTCGGCGTCCCAGTTCGTCAGCCGCACGCAGCCATGCGATCCAACCTTGTCGATGAGCTTCGGCTCCGGCGTGCCATGGATTCCATAGGTCGGTTCGGTCAGATCGATCCACACCGTGCCAACCGGGCCATTCGGTCCTTTCGGGATGGTCAGGACCTTGTCGTTCTTTCCCTGCTTGAAGTTGCGCTTCGGGTCATATCGGTAGACCGGCATCTTCGCCACGCCCTTGACCTTATGCTTGCCCGACGGCGCCGGATTGTCTTCGCTGCCGATCGTCGCGGGATAGACGGCAAGCAGTGATCCGTCCTCGGCATAGGCGAGCACCTGCCCCGTCTTCTTGTCGGCTTCGATCCTCTTGACCTTTCCTTCCCTCGGCGGACCTGAGTTCACGACCCACACCGTATCGCCGGGAGCGAACTGCGAACCCGGGTTGAGGGCATTGAGAAGATCGATACCCATGTGGAAGCGCTCGGACAGCTTCTCGGCAACGTTCACATATCCCAAGCTCTGCATCTTCGCCTTCTCGCCATAGTCCTCGGGGATCTTGTCGACGAGGCCGGCAGCATCCTCCGCCGAAACGACGTAGCTTTCAACGATCGGGGCGACGATCGGGCCATTGCCTTCCAGGTGGGAGATGACTTCCGGATCCAGCCTGCCATCGACAGGAAGCTTGTTCATCGCCTCGAAGCCGGCCACGGCCTTGCTGACGTTTTCCCCGTAGAGGCCATCGATCTCGCCTGGAGACGAACCCGCCCGGTCGAGCAGAACCTGAAGGCGGGCGATCGCCGGGTCTGGATCTGCGGGCTTGGGCTTGCCTGCCTCAATGGAAGCAATCGACGCGGTATTGATGGCTTCGGGTTGGAGTTCCCGCGCGCTCGCACCGCCAACGGAGATGGTGAGAGCGAGCAGCGACATCGGCAGGGCTGTTTTCATGGACGACAAATGGCCAGCGCTGCAACTTGTTCCATTGCGACGAGACGGTTGGAGAATTCCGCCGACAGCGCACGTATCGGCCATATGTTCACGATGATTTCAATGTCCGGCCCCTGCAAATTCGGTACAACCGCCATTTGATCCGAAGGAGCCCATCAATGCCGCGCGAGAACGTCAATGACCTGATGGTTTTTCTGGCGGTCGCCCGAGAGAAGAGCTTTACGCGCGCCGCTGCGAAGCTGGGCGTGTCCCAGTCGGCACTCAGCCATATCGTCCGCCAGCTCGAGGCGCGCCTGGGCATCCGCCTTCTGACCCGGACCACCCGAGCCGTTTCGCTCACCGAAGCGGGAGAACGATTATTTCAAGGCGTGGGGCCACATTTCGACGAGATCGATGCTCAGCTCGACGCTCTCACGGCGCTCCGGGAAAGACCCGCCGGGAACATTCGCATCACGGCATCCGATCACGCTATCAACTGCATCATCTGGCCGAAGCTTCAGCGCTTCCTGCCGGACAACCCTGACATCAAAGTCGAACTGATACGCGAGAACGGACTGTCCGACATCGTGAGGGAGCGCTTCGACGCGGGCGTCCGGATGGGAGAGCAGGTGGCGAAAGACATGATCTCGACGCGCATTGGGCCTGATTTCCCTTTTGCCGTCGTTGGCGCGCCCTCCTATTTCGACAGCATGGGGATTCCGGAGCATCCGCAGGACCTCGTCCGCCACAACTGCATCAACGAGCGCCTGCCGACCTACGGGGGCTTCTGGGCATGGGAGTTCGAAGACAATGGGAAAGAAATCAGGATCAGAGTGGAGGGACAGCTTGCCTTCAACAACTCCTATCAGAGTGTGGAAGCGGCTCTGCACGGACTTGGCCTGGCATACGTGCCGGAAGATGTCGCTCTTGCCCATATCGCAAAGGGCCATCTGAGACGCGTGCTGCAATCCTTTTCACCACACTGGGATGGCTACCATCTCTACTATCCCAGCAGAAGGCAGTCCTCTCCAGCCTTCGTCGCTCTGGTGGATGCGCTACGCCATCGAAGCTGATGGGTAAGTGCCTGCCAATGTATTCCTCAATGAATTGTCTTCGGCCGCTTCTTCGTATGCGAAATGTCATCGAGCGTCGCCATTAGCTTTTCGAACTCGTTCAGGACACGATTGAACTCGGCGTCCTGCATGCTGACGATTTCCGAGATCGTCGAAGACACGGAGGCGATGAGGGTGTCGATCCAAACGCAGCGCTCGGCCGGCACGTTTCCGAGCGCCTCCCGCCGATGCGCCTTCAGTTCGTGGAGGATGCGAACGATGAGGGCTCCTCTATCCGCCCTGCTCAAGAACGGGAGCCTTGTCTGCGCCTGCTGGATTTCCGTTATCAGCGTCGTTGCCATCCCCGATCTCCAACCTCTAATACAACCGGTTATCACAACCGCAGCGTTTGTAACACGGACTTTGGTCCGACATCCCGGTCAGTGCAGCTTGGCATAGACCGCGCCCACCCCCGATGATCAATTGCGCGTCGCAAGGAGATCCGACATGTCGCAGGAGCGTCTCGGTCCATCCCATGGTTGATATGTGTTGTCTTCCGGTCGATACGACTTGTAGCGAGCAGCGCACCGGGCTGCCGCCTGTGCATTCGCTTTCATGCCGACGCGTTCATCGGATTCCGCGGTGATCTGCCGGAACGGCGGCGAGCACTCGCGGGTCTCGCCGCTATAGGATCGATAAGTGTTCGTTTCGGGATTGAAGGAGCGGTAGCGTTCCCCACACCAGGCAAGGTGTTCGGCCGAAAGTTTTGGCTGAGGCGGCGGAAGTTCGGTTGACGGGCGAGCGGCATCCGATCTTGCCGCTGACATCATGATCGCCGGCGCCTCGGTGACATAGCTGGAATAGAGCGGCGGAATTCGCTCATAGCGCTGCTGCCGCGGGTCGATTTTCACTGGCGTCGTCGTCCATAGATCGCGTGCTGCGAGGTCGTTGAAGGTGTGTGGTTCGGACTCCGCCACGACGTGGGACGCGACAGATGCGGCAGCGATGCAGGCTCCGACAGAGCTGACAATGCCAAAGGCAAGGGATGCGATGGCGTTCATTGTCCCGAACCTTGCTGTTGCGCCTGGGGAACCCAGACGCGGCCGACAGCCGCGCTCTCTCGGCCGCCGGTAGCGACAAGCACGGCGAGAATGCCGGCAATAGCCAGCATGATGGCGATCAGCGGCACGGCCAGACCACCGGATTTCTCTTCGGAATAGATCATGTTCCTCTCCTCAGGCCCGGCGGCGCAGGGCCGCCGGCTCGTTGCTTTGGCCGCACGACGACGCTGGCGTCCGTCGTGCGGCGGTTCTCGGGTCCTTAAAAGTTGATTTCCGGAAGGAAGGTGCGGCAGAGGCCGCGCAGAGGATCAGGTCACTTGATAACCTGGATCACCTTGCGGGACGACGGTTCGACGATGACGCGTTCATCATTGACCACCGCGTAAGCATAGGTGGGGTCGTCCGGAATGGGCGTGACGACGACCGTCTCCGGCAGGGGTTGACCGATAACGACCTTTTCCTTCACGACCACGCGTGCCGAGGGCGCCGGGGCCTCGCGGACATAGGTGACGACCTTTGCCGGCGGCGGATCGATCGCCGTGCCCACGACTGCGCCGGCAACGCCGCCGACAGCAGCGCCAACGGGACCACCGACGATCGCTCCGGTGATTGCACCGCCGGCCGCACCATTGACGGTCGAGGATTGGGCGAATGCGACGCCCGACATGAGGGTCGCGGCAGTTGCTGCGCCGACGATAAGTTTGGAGAGCATTGTTTCCTCCTTGTGTTGGAGCGGCCTTCGTGACCGCTGCCAAACCAACTGGCTGGAGGCGGGGTCGTTCCACGCCCCGGACCTCAGTCTGAGCGATCCCGGCCTTTGGTCCTAAACCCATTCCAACGTCCGTTGCCGACGCTATTTCAGAATCCAGAAGCCGCGTAATCGCGGGCATAAGCAGGAGATCGAAGGAGATGGCGCGATCCAACCGTCGGGAAGCCGGACGCAGGCGCCTGGCGATGCGCCTGCCGCAGATGCGGAAGCTGATCATGGAAGCGCGCGACCCGTGGCTGCTCGAGCTCTTCGAAGCCTATCAGATGGCAGTCGAAGCCCGCGACTCCGTTCGAAAGCGACGGTTCAATCCGAACCTGGTGCAAGAGTACGACGAGACCTGTTTGGTGATCGAGCGGCACGTCATCCGCGCGATAGAGGACGCCTCCTACGCAGACCCGCTAAAGTCCGATGAGCCGTCATATCCGGGCGGATAGATCTCTTGGACCGCCTGAGGAAGCGCCTGATCGAGACGACACCCCGCGCCACGCAGCATTATGGTGCGCGGCCGGCGGCGATGAGCGCGCTCATGCCGCCGCTAGGACGGGCTCCGTAGCGCGATTCCACGCGCTCGGCCACTTGATCGACGATTTCCGACATACGTTCCGGCGCCCGCTGTTCGATTTCTCCCCTGAGCGGAGTGCCTTGGCAGAACGCCGCAGCCACGTCGCGCGCGGTGGCTGCGACGGATGTCAATTCGACCCGATCGCAGGACACCGCATCAAACCCCGCCGCAGTCAGTTGCGCCTTGATCAGATCGGGGTCGAAGTAGGAATA
The DNA here is from genome assembly GCF_014195045.1 of Rhizobium sp. BK591. Lineage (NCBI taxonomy): Bacteria > Pseudomonadati > Pseudomonadota > Alphaproteobacteria > Hyphomicrobiales > Rhizobiaceae > Rhizobium > Rhizobium sp. BK591. Next base: position 474,685 of record NZ_JACIAZ010000003.1, on the reverse strand, counting down.
TGGCAAGCGCCTGAAAAAATCCGGCGGATCTGACGGGAAGAACCTTCCCAGGCATTCATCCACACATCTTGCGAAATCGTTGGCCTCGAGTGAATCCCACGTCGAGAACAGAAAATGACCGCCGCTGCGCAACACTCTTTTAGCCTCGCCATAGGCCTTCGGCTTATCAGGAAAGAACATCACGCCGAACTGGCAGACGACGAGATCGAACATCGAGGGCGCAAACGGCAGATCTTGCGCATCGGCGTGCATCCAGTGGGTCCGCGACAGCGTCAGCGAAGATGCGCCGACGTCAATCATCGCCTGGCTGAGGTCGGTAGCAACGATCTCGGTTGCTGGATCAAGCCTCGCCCGCAGAGCGCGTGTCAAAGCGCCCGTCCCCGCAGCGACCTCGAGAACACTGCCTGGTTGCGACCGTTCGGCGATGATTGCCATTTCCGATGCATAGGGTTCGAAGAGGATCGGCACGAGAAAGGTCTCGTATAGGTCGGCAACGCTTTCCGGAAAAAGCGCCAGAGATCCGGCGCCGGCGCCGCCTTCGATATCGATAGAAGCTGTCACTCGCAAACCTCCAGACCCGAGCCCATCGAGCCTGAAATATGCCTGAATCTGCGAATGTCCACGGGATCAGACCTTGGTCCCACCCTTCTCCGACCGAAGCCCCAATGTGGAACGGGCACCGGTTCCGCTCCGTTTCGAACGATACCGAAGGAGATCCGAACATGTCCCGGACTAATAGATCCCGAATCAATGGCGCCTGCAGCGCGTCCGTTTTCGCTCTTGTTATCGTTCTGGCCGCCCTTCTCTACGTTTTCGGCGCAGCCATGTCGGGCGATAGCCTCCGGTTGACCCAGAGCATAGCGGGCGCCGAGATCTTCGATACGAGGAATGCACCCTGACACCGTTTGGAAAAACTCTAAAGAAGCGGTAGGTTATTCTGCAAGTCTCTCGCCGGTATCAAAATGAATTGGCTTCGCCGCTGGAATGCCCGCACCCTCGCCTCCCAGTTCTTCGTCGCGGGTGGGCTCATATCGATCGCCACCATGTTCTTGGTGGGCATTCTCGTCACCCACCTCATAGAGGAGGCAGTCATCCACAATTCCGGTGCTGCAACGGCACTATATGTGGACAGCGTCGTCGCGCCGCTGCTTCCCGACATGCAAAAGGAATCGCTGCTGGACGAAGGCAGTGCCCAGGCTCTCGACGAGACGCTCGGCCAGGGTGCGCTCGGCAGGCGTCTTGTTTCGTTCAAGCTGTGGCGAGGCGACGGCACCATCCTTTATTCGAACGAGAAGGAACTGGTGGGAAAGAGATTCCCGGTCAACGACAAACTCCGCAGCGCATTCGCAGGGTCTCTGGTTGCGCGCTACGAGATCGCCAGCGATCCGGAAAGCAGCGAGGAGCGCGCACTCGGCAAGCCGCTCATGGAAATCTACAATCCTGTCCTCCAGCCTTGGTCCGGACAGGCGGTCGCCGTCCTTGAGTTCTACGAGACGGCAGAAGGACTGAGCGACAGTCTGGCGCATGCCAGGCTCCGGAGCTGGGGCGCCGTCGCCGCTCTCACGGCAATCTTTTTCCTTATTCTCTCCGCTCTGGTATTTCGGGGCAGTCGCACGATCGAGGCGCAACGCAAGGATCTCAAGGAACGGGTCAATGAACTGTCTGCGCTGCTTTCGGAAAATCGCGGGCTTCAGCGGCGGCTGCAGCGCGCCTCCCAGCGGGCGGCGGCGCTCAACGAAACATATCTGCGCAGCATCGGCGCCGATCTGCACGACGGTCCGGCCCAGCACATCGCCTATGCCTCATTGCGGCTGGACAGCGATTTGTTGATCAACGCTTCCACAGAGCCCGAAGCACGCGAGAAAGAGCTTTCCTGGATACGCTCGAGCCTTGCCGAGGCGATGACGGAGATCCGCAATATCTGTAGCGGGCTGGTGCTGCCGCAGATCGAGAAGTCATCGATCACCGAGATCGTCATGCGGGTCGTCGAAGCGCATCAGCATAAGACAGAAACCAATGTCGAAACCGTCATCGACGAGGATGGACCTGAACTTGCTCCTGCCGTGAAGATCTGTATCTATCGCTTCGTCCAGGAAGCCTTGAACAACGCCTATCGCCACGGCGGCGGCGTTCAGCAGGCTGTCAGCGCCGTCTCGCACAAAGGCCATGTCCGTGTCGAGGTCAGCGATCGCGGCAATGGCTTCGATCCGACCGAGGTGAGGCCAGCGAGCCTCGGTCTTGTCGGACTTCGGGAACGCATCGACAGCCTCGGAGGATCCTTCGACATCAAGACAGGGGAAGGTGGGACGACCGTGACCATGACCTTCGAGCCTATGGAAGTGGGAGATTAGAGATGACATCAATCACCATCGGCGTCGTGGACGACCACCCGCTTTTTCGCGAGGGCGTCACGCGCAGCTTGTCGGAGATCAGCAGCTTTGTCGTCATTGGCGAAGGCGCCAGCAGCGATGACGCGGCGATGATCGCTTCGGACAACCGCCCCGACATTATGCTCCTCGATGTCTCGATGCCCGGCGGCGGGCTGTCTGCGATCAGCAACGTCCTGGAGCGGAGCCCGACGACGAAAGTGCTGATGTTGACGGTATCCGAGGAGGTGGACACCTTGCTTGACGCTCTGCAACGGGGCGCGATGGGTTATGTTCTGAAGGGTGTCGGCTCCCGCGGTCTCGCCGAAGCAATCCAAACCGTCCTCGGTGGAACGCGATATATCTCGCCAACCATGTCGGCAAAGGTCATGGAGAATTCACTGAATGGCGGAACGTCGGATAAAAGCAGTCTGACGCCACGGGAACGCGAGGTGATGGATCTTGTCGCTCAAGGCTTGTCAAACAAGCATATCGGCTTGCGTCTCGGCCTGCAGGAAAAGACCGTGAAACACCATATGACCCAGATTCTGAGCAAGCTCGGCGCCTCGAACAGGACGGAAGCGGCTCTGCAATGGCGCGAACTGCATTAAAACAAGATTCAGCTTTTAGCGAAAGAAACGGCTCAATCGGAGGGCATCGTTGGCCGTCGCCTGCCGGCTTACGATCGTCCGCCCTTTCGAGTCCTTCATGATGTAGCGGCCACTGCGCAGGCTTTCCGTGATGCCATTCGCGTGACGGACATTGATCGAGCCATCGGACGCTTCGGTCGCTTTCGTTCCCGATCCTCCCGACGCCCCTGTAGAAGAGGTATTTGAAGAGGAACTGGAAGAGGATCCAGAACCGCTACCGGAGTTGCCACCGCTATTGCCATTTCCCGAGCCATTGCCGCTGCCGCCACTATTCCCATTCCCTCCCCCGTTGCCATTGCCGCTGTTGCCGTTCCCTCCCCCATTGCCGTTACCGCCGCCATTGCCGTTGTTGCCGTCTTTTGCCTGTGCGCGTTCCACCGCCAGACCAGGAAGGAAACCGTCGAGATTCAAAGTGGCTGGCGATGCGGCAGCGACCAGGGCGATGGCCGCGCTGCCGCCCAATCTCAGAAAATCGCGTTTCCGGATATTCATGCAATAGCCTCGTTCGGCGGTTCTTCGCCGTTTTCCATACAATATATGCCATATGGCGCATGAGATTTCTCGCTTTTCCCAATGCAGAATGCAACCGACCTAGGTAGTAGGCACTGGCAAGACTTTGGTCCGACTGATTGATTGTGACCCTCGTCGTCCAGAAAAGTCCGAGCGATTGCGCGCGCCGGCATTGCTCGTTTCGCGCGTCGCTGTTGCTCTGTGAGGCGCGGAAGCATTTCTATGGAACTTCTCCGCTCGTCGTCGCTTTGTTTGTCGAAGTGCAACAGAGGAAACCCCGATGGCAAACCCGAACGAATCCCCCGCAGTCCAATCCATGCGAAAAGAACAGGCAGAGCAGCGGAAGCAGTCCCGAAAGGGCGAACTCGACAGCGCAATCGAGGACACTTTTCCGGCCTCCGACCCGGTGTCAGCCACCCACACCTCAATTCCTGCCGGGCGCAGCGACGTCGAGGCCGCCGAGCGCGTGAAGCGAGAGCCCGATCCCACCAAACTCGACGAGGCGTTTCCGCTCGCGGATCAAGCTCTGCGCTCGACCGGCGAATTCGCCCGTTCCTCCGAAGGATTTGATGCCGATCACGAGAAGATGCGCGCGCTTCAGAAAGAAGCCGGTCGGATAGCGGAGTCGGCTTCGGAGCTGGCTTCCGGGACAGCCCGCCTGGCAAAGGCGGAAGCAAGCAGCTTCGTCCACGACCTCGAGGATCGGATACGCCGGCAGCCGCTGACAGCAGTTGCGATCGTCGCCGGCATCGCCTTCGTCTTCGGTGCGACGCGTTGAGGCGCCAGCCATGGCCGGCAAGACATTCCGAGGAGGAAATTTAAGAGCGTTTCTAGAGCATGTCCGGCGGGGGCCCGGCTTCCGGGAGTATGATGAAAATCGCAACCTACAACGTCAATGGGATCAATGGACGGCTGGACATCCTGCTGCGCTGGCTCAAGGAGGACGCCCCTGATGTGGTGTGCCTCCAGGAACTGAAGACAGACGACGCGGGGTTTCCGCGAAGGGAGATCGAAAGGGCCGGCTACGGCGCCGTCTGGCACGGACAGCGATCCTGGAACGGGGTAGCCATCCTGGCCAAGGGCAAGACACCGATCCTGACGCGGCGCGGACTTCCCGGCGATCCCGATGATAGCCACAGCCGCTATATCGAAGCTGTCGTCGACGGCATCGTGATCGGGTGCCTGTATCTTCCGAACGGAAATCCGTTCCCGGGCGTCAAGTTCGAGTACAAACTCCGGTGGTTCCGTCGCCTGCACGAATACGCCGCCGAACTCCTCGAGCTCGAGGTGCCTTCGATCCTGGCCGGCGACTTCAACGTCATGCCGACGGAGATCGACGTCTATAAGCCGGAACGCTGGCTGGACGATGCCCTCTTCAGACCGGAAGTGCGCAAGGCCTATGCGCAACTCGTCGGCCAGGGCTGGACCGACGCCATCAGGCATCTGCATCCGGGCGAGCGCATCTACACCTTCTGGAAATATTGGCGAAACAGCTTCGAACGTGACGCGGGGCTTCGGATCGACCACTTCCTGCTCAGTCCGGCCGTCGCGCCATGGCTTCGATCGGCGACGGTCCGGAGAAAACCGCGCGGCTGGGAACATACGAGCGACCACGCGCCCGTCATAATCGAGCTCGACGTTTCCGAAGCCGGAGCCGACCTATGAGCCTCGGCCACCGCTGGCCGACCAGCGAGGGAACCCGTCATGTCGCCGAGCGTTAGCGTGCAAAGCGCCGATGCGGAGAATCGTTTTCCTGCATCGCAATTCCCCAACCTGAGGTGACCGCTATGGACGAAAGCAAGAACTACCTCAACACCGATGAGATCCAGGCCGACGACCAAATGTCGCCGAAGCCTATCGAAGGCAAGAATCCGCCAAGGCGAATGCGCAGAAGCGAGGAAGCCATTGCCGAAGGCTCTGACGACACCGAGCGAGTTCGTGTTCCGCCCGCGGTTGCGAATCCTGATTGATCAGCCGATCTGGCGTCCCCTCATTCGTCCGACCTCAGTCGTAGATGCGGCCCGTCAACCAGGATGGCCAGTCCCGCTCGAAGAAGGACTTGGCGCTTTCATCGAAACTACGGTTCGCCTGCGTTGAAAGCCTTATCTCATCACCATCGAGACGAACGACGATCTGCTCCTTGCGATGCGATTCGCGTTCTTTCCGGAAGCGATAATCCGGCAATGGACCTGAGCGCGCGAGCGGCGTGGATTCGCCCGCTATATCGCATATCGCTCGCGCCCCACGGCTGCCGCCGCCACCGCGAATGAAGAAATCAAGCGCGCTGAGCACGGCTTCCGAGGCGAGCGCCATATGCCGCCATTGCACGCCTCGGACCGCCTCCGCTGCGCGACCATAGGCGACGCCGTTGGCGCGGATGTCCACATTCAGTTTGCGCGCTTCGATCAAGGCTCGGGCCACATTCTGCTGATCGCAGAGGATGCCAGCCTTCTCGCTCATTCGCGCCTGCACCTCCGAGCGGATCGATTTGACGGTGAGTGGGCTCTCGGTGCGAAGGGCGGCAAGGAGATCGGAGATGCCTGTCTCTGCCGTACCGGTTATATCCCCTGAAGCTGTCCGCTTCGCCCTGCCGCTCGCGCTGATGTGCTCGGCCGCGCGGGTGCCGAAGACCTGCCCGGCATTGAGCGCCGCTCCCCCCGGCCTCGTCACCCCATGGGTGCCCGCGGCCTCCCCGACCGCGTAACAGCCGCCGAGATTGCTGCGGCCCCAGGTGTCGATCATGATGCCGCCGTTCATATGCTGGTTGTTGACCGCAAATTCGAGCGGCTCTTCGGCAATATCGATCTTATAGCGGCGGTAGAGCTCGATCGCGAGCGGGTTCATATGCTTCAATCGATCGATCGGCATGTCCTGGTCGGCGCCGGCCTTGCCGAGATAGTCGCGGACATCTTCGTCCAGTCTTTCCAGGCTGAACGGCAGATCGCCCGGTACGGACAGCGGATTGCGGTTGAAGTCCATGAAAACGCGCCGGCCAGCGGCAGTTTCGCTAGAGATGGCGAGATCGACCAGGCTGGAGCCGAAATCGAGCATGCGCGTCGCATGAAAGGGCCACTGATAGCCCTTGCGGAAGACGTTCGACGCCAGTTCTTGCGTGCTGCGGTAATAGTCTGCCAGGAAGTGGTGTTCGACGCCTTCGCTATCGATCGAATAGATATGCGGGATCGCCTGGACATAGGTGCCCGACAGGTTCCATGGAAATCCTTCCCTGCGCGTTCCGATGCCGAACTGGCTTTCGGTCAGGTTGACGAGTTCGACGCCGGCTTCCAGCGCCAATCCAAGAGAGCCGAAGCAGCCATTGGGATAAACGCTGTCGCGATAGAGTTCGCCCGGCCCGCCGGCGGCGAGCACGATCACGCTGCTGACGAACAGCGCGATACCCAGCGGATTCTGCTCTGTACGGTCGCTGGCGCGCATGACAAGCATGCCGACGACATGACGGTCAGCCCCCTCGCCCCCAGTGAGGATCTTGACCGCCGTGGTCTGGTTGTAAAACGGCACGCCCAGTCGGATCGCCTCCTCGGCCAGCACCTTGACCATCAGGCGCGAGGTGCGCGGGCCGCAGCTGGTGGCGCGCCCGACCTCATCATGATCGGTCTGATATCTCAGCGTTCCCCCAAGCGGATCCTGGGGCAGCGGCAGGCCCAAGAACTGGAGCGACGCCATCATCCGCGACGAGCCCACCGCCTCGACGTAGGCCGTGTCCTCGTCCATCGCGCCGCCGCTGCGGATGGATCGGGCCATCGCCTTGTAATTGTCGCCCTGATCCGCCGTATTCGCAGTGTGCAGGGTCTGCTTGTCCGATCCCGAACAGGCCGAGGTTCCACCCCACGCGCTTTGGCTGACGATAACGACGTCATCGCCGCGCCGCTTCAATTCCACCGCCGCCCGCAGACCTGCCGCGCCGGATCCGACGACGATGCAGCCGGCCCGATAGACCGGCACCTCAACGCCGGCGAGCCGGACCGTTTCCGAAGGAGCGGCCTCGGGTGGCAGCCGCGGCATGTCGACATCGGTCAGCGCGTCGAGAATTTCCTGCGGAACGTCCATGGTCATTGGCGTTCAGCCAGCGGGATGTCGACCCAGCGCCTCTGCCGGGAAGACTCCATGCATGCGTCGACGATCTGGCAGATGTGGTGACCGGTCTCGAATGTCGGCCACATCGGCCTGTTGGCAACGATCGAGCGGATCACCTCGGCCACTTCGATGATCTTGCTTTCATTATAGCCTAATCCGAAATTCGGCAGCGGGAGAAAAGCCCGGAAGGTCGAATTTTCAGGTCCCACGTCGATCTCCCGGAAGCCGCGCCGCCCCGTCCGGTCGTCGTTGGAGTAGAAGCGCAGCCGGTTTATCTCGTCATAGTTAAAGGCGATGCTGCCTTTCGTTCCGTAGATTTCATAGGTCTGCATGAACTTGCGGCCGGTCGCGACACGGCTGAAATCGACGATTCCGCCGGCGCCGTTTTCGAACCGGCAGAGCAGGTTCGTTGCATCGGGGTTGGTGATATCAGCCCAGGACTCGTTGCCTGTCAGTTTCACCTGCTCACCATAGGCAAGACCCTCGACGACAGGCCTGCGCGGCGTCACGATCAGATTGTCGGCGATCAAGGAACTGACGCGGCCAATCAGGAAATCCATGAAACTGAAAATGTGCGAGCCGGTATCACCGACGATCCCGGTCGGCGCAAGCTTTCCATCGGCGCGCCACATGAACGGCGCATAGGGATCACCATACATGTCGACGTGCTGGCAGCCGCGGAACAGCTTGATCTCGCCGATTTCGCCGGATTGAATGATGTCTTTCGCAAGATCATGGACCGGGTTTCGGGGGAAGGCGTGCCCGACGCGGGTAATGACGCCCTTTTCCCTGGCGATGTCGGCCAGCTCCCGCGCTTCAGCGGCGGTGTTTGCCAATGGCTTCTCGCAGTAGACATGTTTGCCGGCCAGCAAAGCCGCCTTGGCCACCTCGTAGTGAAGATGGTCAGGCAGGCAGATATCGATCAGATCGACATCGGGATCCGCGACCGCCAGTTTCCAATCCCCAAGAATTTTTGCGCCCGGCGCTCGGTGGTCAATATCCTCGGCTGCCGTCGAGGGGCCTTCGACGAGAGCGACGACCCGCGCCGTTCCGTCCGACACTCCGAAGAAATGCGGAAAGGTCTGGTAGGCCATCGTGTGGACCTTCCCCATCCAGCCCGAGGCGCCAAGCACGGCCACTTTGACTTCAGACATTGTCGTCTCTCCTCTCGACGCGGCTCACCGGATTTCGGCGCGAGCCCGAGGCCGCGCATCGTTGCGTTCGTAGGCGAAAATGGTGGGGGCAAGTGCCGGCAAGCCCCGAATGAGGTCCGACCCTTTTTCACCGACCATGATCGTCGGGGCGTTGGTGTTGCACGACGGCACGCGCGGCATGACGGATGAATCGCATACCCTCAGGCCTTCGAGGCCATGGACCTTGAGATCGAGCCCGACAACCGCGTCAGGCCCCGTCCCCATCTTGCAGGTACCGACCGGATGATGATCGGTCTTTGCGTTGGCGCAGCCATAATCGAAGAGCTCTTCGTCGGTCATGACATTCGGTCCCGGAAGCCTTTCGGCCATGACATAGGGCTTCAGCGCCGCCTGCTGCATGATCTCGCGCGCGAGCTTGAGCCCCTCCAAAGACATCTTCCTGTCGTGAGGATCCGACCAGTAATTGGGGTCGATCAAGGGCGCGGCAGCCGGGTCGGCGGATGACAGACGGACCGTCCCGCGCGAGCGCGGATGCAGATAGGCAGAGTTGAGCGTCACACCTGCATTCTTGAGCCGCTCGACGCCCGCTTCGATGCCCGATCCCAAACCGAGGTGGAACTGGATATCAGGGGAACGCGCTTGCGGATCGGCGTACCAGAAACCGCCGGTCTCGAAGAGCGACGAGGCGACCGGACCGGTGCGGAACAGGACATACTGAAGCCCTGCCCAAAGCGTGCGGTGGATCTTTGCGACGCCGTCATAGGTGTGATCGCCGGTGCATTCGGATATGACGAAAAGATCCAGGTGATCCTGGAGGTTGCCGCCGACACCCGGCAGATCGTGAAGCACCTTGACGCCAACCGAGCGCAGATGGTCGGCCGGTCCGATGCCGGACTGCAGAAGCAGCTTCGGCGATCCGATAGCGCCGGAAGAAATCAGCACTTCGCGTTCGGCGCGGATGATCTCCTGGCCGCGCGCGGTCACGATCTCGACGCCTGTCGCACGGCCTCCCTCGACGATGATGCGCGCGACGCGAGCGCCGGTCCGGACCGTCAGGTTCTTGCGGTCCTTGATCGGCGAGAGATAGGCGAGCGAAGCCGACGACCGGCGGCGATTGCGCTGCGTCAGTTGGTAAAATCCCACGCCCGCCTGCTGGCGGCCGTTGAAATCGTGGTTGTAGGGAATGCCGAGTTCCTGCCCCGCACGGATATAGGCGTCGCAGATCGGCAGCGGCGCAGCCGGCATCGAGACCCCCAGCGGACCGCCATAGGCGTGGTAGTCGTCGGCGAAGCGCTGGTTGTCCTCCGCGCGTTTGAAATAGGGAAGGATCGAGCGGTAATCCCAGCCCTCGCAGCCGTCCTCCCGCGCCCAGAGGTCATAATCCGCAGCGTTGCCGCGGGTATAGAGCTGTGCGTTGATCGACGAGCCGCCACCGATGACTTTCGCCTGCGTATAACGCAGCACCCTGCCTTTCATGTGCTTCTGGGGAACGGTTTCCCATCCCCAGCTGGCGACGCCTTTGGTCATCTTGGCGAAGCCGGCCGGCATGTGAAACAGCGGATTCCAGTCGCCTCCACCCGCTTCGAGCAGGAGGACACTGACATCAGGATCTTCGCTCAGCCGGCTTGCCAGCACGCATCCTGCCGGACCGGCGCCGGTGATGATGTAATCGAATCCCATTTTACTGTCCTGTTGCATCCGGCCTGGCGACCGCCAGCGCCTCTGTCATGCCCGCAAAGTCCTTCGCCGCAATGTGATCCGCCACTCTCAGCGCCTGGGCGGCGACGGTGAGCGCAGGATTGACCGCCGCCGAGGTGGGGAGGAAACCGGCGTCGACGACGAAGAGGTTCTGGTGATCGTAGGAACGGCAGTACGGATCCAACGGCGCTGTCGCGGGATCGTTGCCGATGCGTATCGTTCCGCATTGATGGGAGGGCGTGCGTTTGTCGAAGGGCCGCGACAGCACGACCGGAAATCCGATCGATTTCAGGATGACCTTCAGCTTGGCGACAAGGGCAAGATGGGCGTCCCAGTTGCTTCGCTGCCATTGAAGAATGATCCGGTCTCCATCGACCATGACCCGGCTTTCGGGATTGGGCACGTCCTCGCTCATGGCATAGAAGTCGATGGCATGAGTTGTGATGAAGCGCAGAAACCATTCCGGAGCCTGCGGCAGAGAGCCCTTGAGGACTTTCTCGGAAATGCGGCCCAGGAGCTGCACATTGCCGAGCGGTGGTCCTCCCTCACCGTCCGAGAGATAGAAGTCGTTAAAGGCAAACGTCTTCTGGTAGACAGCCGTGTTCCTGAATTTTGGCGAGACGCCGATAACGGCCGACGCATTGTGGTTCATGAAGTTGCGGCCCACCTGATCGGAAGAATTCGCCAGGCCGCTTGCGAAGCGGTCGTTTTTCGAGCGCAGCAAAAGCACGGAGGACTGGACCGCCCCGGCGGCGAGGATGACGATCTTCGCCGAAACGGTCAGCGTCTCACCGTTCTTGACATAGGTCACCCGGTCGATCCGGTTCCCCGCGCCCATGTCGAGCCTCGTCACGCGCGCATTGGTTTCGAGCCGGACGTTCTCGTGCTTCAGCGCCACGGCAAGGGCTGCAGTCTCGGCGTCCATCTTGCCGTCCCGTGAATTGGGATGCGCATCCCAAGGCGTGCGTGCCTTGGAGAGCCAGGCATCGAGATCCAGGCCGAGCGGCAGGGAAAACGGATGCAGGCCTTTCTTCTTGAGACGCGCCCTGACATCAGCGATCGGCGCCTCGTCAGGGACCGGCGGATAGTCGTAGGCAGCCGAATGATACGGTTCCGTGGGATCCTCGCCCAGACTGCCGCGAACCTGATACATCAGTTCCGCCCGGCAATACCACGGCTCCAGGGTTTCATAGGGAAACGGCCAGGCCGGCGACACACCTTCCCGGTGCTCGATGACGTCGAAATCCTGCTCGCGATAGCGCGACAAGACCGCGCCGTAAAACTTCGAATTCCCGCCGACATTGTAGTAGTTGCCGGGGTTGAATCCCTTGCCGTTCGCCTCGTACCAGGTTTCCTTCGGCCGAAAATGCCCGCGCTGGAAGATGGCGCGCTGGTCGCGATTGACCGGAAGATCGGCGATGTGATCGCCGGCCTCGAGGATCAATATCCGGGCGCCGGTCACCGCCAGGCCGGCGGCGACCGTGGAGCCGCCGACGCCTGAACCGATGATGACGATATCTGGTGAACCGCTCATATCAGCACCTGGCCATCACCCGATCCTCGCCTGGCTTTGTGGATCGAAGAAGACGGCCTTATCGAGATTGAAGGCCAGTCGGGTTGTCTGGCCTGGCGCGATACCGGCATCGGCGCGCAGCCGGGCGACGACGGATTTGCCGCCGAGCTTGGTGACGGCGAAGGTGTCGGAGCCGGCCGGTTCGACGACTTCGATCAGGCAGTCGCCCTCGCTCAGCATGCGCGCCTTGCGGTCGGCGCCATCCGGATCGGTCAAGGCCTCGGGGCGGATGCCGAAGATCACCTGTCTGCCGGTATAGGTGGTCAGGCCATTGTTGCCAGCCATGACGGGGAGCTTGAGCGGGGCGGCATTCGGCCGCTCCAGCGAGACTTCGAGCCCGCCGGCGCCGTTTTCGACGGTGGCGGTCAAGAGGTTCATCGCCGGCGATCCCATGAAGTCGGCGACGAAGATATTGGAGGGGCTGTTATAGATCTCGGCCGGCGTGCCGAACTGCTGCAGCACGCCGTCCTTCAGCACGGCGATCTTGGTCGCCAGCGTCATCGCCTCGATCTGATCATGGGTGACATAGACGAAGGTGGTGCCCATGCGCTGATGCAGCCGCTTGATCTCGGTGCGCATGTCGACCCGCAGCTTGGCATCGAGATTGGAGAGCGGTTCATCGAACAGGAAGACCTGCGGATTGCGCACCAAGGCTCTCCCCATGGCGACGCGCTGGCGCTGGCCGCCCGACAGCTGGCTCGGCTTGCGGTCGAGCAGATGGCCGATCTGCAGCATGTCGGAGACCTGCTTGATCGCCTTGGCACGTTCGTCCTTCGGCACGCCGCGGATCTCCATGCCGAAGGCGATGTTGCCCGCCACCGTCATGTTCGGATAGAGCGCATAGGACTGGAACACCATGGCGATGTCGCGCTTGGAGGGATGCAGGCCGCTGATGTCGCGCCCGTCGATCCTGATATCGCCCGAGGTGATCGTCTCCAGCCCGGCAATGGTGTTGAGCAGGGTGGACTTGCCGCAGCCGGACGGGCCGACCAGCACGAGAAAGCCGCCCTTGTCGAGTTCGAGGTCGATGCCCTTGAGAATGTCGACGGCGCCGAAGCGCTTTTTAAGACCGGAGATTTCGAGGAAGGCCATGGATTACCCTTTGACAGCGCCCGCCATCAGACCGCGCACGAAGTAGCGGCCGGCGAGGATATAGACGATGAGCGTCGGCACGGCGGCGATCATCGCCGCCGCCATGTTGACATTGTATTCGACCACCCCGGTCGAGGTGTTGACGACATTGTTGAGCGCCACCGTCATCGGCATGGAATCGCCGGTGCCGGCATAGGCCGAGGCAAACAGGAAGTCGTTCCAGATATTGGTGAACTGGTAGATGACGGTGACGACGATGATCGGCAGCGAGTTCGGCAGCATGATGCGCCGGAAGATCTGGAAGAAGCTGGCGCCATCGACCTGGGCGGCCCGCACCAGCTCGGTCGGAAAGGCCTCGTAGAAATTGCGGAAGAACAGCGTCGTGAAGCCCAGGCCATAGACGACATGGACGAAGACCAGATTGACGGTCGGATTGCCGAAGCCGAAGGCAAAGCCGGTGGCGTTCTGCAGCGTCATGCCGAAGCGGCCGAGCGAACCGAGGATCGTCGCCATCGGCAACAGCACCGACTGGAACGGAATGAAGCAGGCAAACAGCATCAGCCCGAACACCAGCGTGTGGCCGGGAAAGCGCCATTTGGTCAGGATATAACCGTTCAGCGCCCCCATGATGGTGGAGATGGCGACGGCCGGCACCACCATCTTGATCGAGTTCCAGAAGTAGCCCTTGATGCCGGCGCAGGTGAGCCCGACGCAGGTCTCGCCCCAGGCCTTGATCCAGGGATCGAAGGTCGGGGCTTGCGGCAGCGCCAGCATGTTGCCGTTCTGGATCTCGTCCATGGTCTTGAACGAGGTGGTCAGCATGACGAAGAGCGGCATCAGATAGAGGACGGCGAAGATCACGAGCAGGCCGTAGATGACGGTGCGGCCGATCCAGCGGCTGTTGCTGCTGTTGTCGCTCCTGTTGTCGCCGGCCTGCGAGAACGTTGCTGCCGAGGTTACCGGTGAAGAGGTCAGGCTGCTCATCGCGCCTTCTCCTTCAGTTCGGAATAGAGATAGGGCACGATGATTGCCGAGATGGTCATCAGCATGATGATGGCGCTGGCCGAGCCGACGGCCATCTCGTTGCGCTTGAAGGTGTATTCATACATGAAGTTGGACGGCAGCCAGGCCGAGCCGCCCGGCCCGCCCGAGGTCAGCGCCACCACCAAGTCATAAGACTTGATCGCCATATGGGCGAGCACGATGAAGGCCGACAGAAAGATCGGCCGCAGCAATGGAATGACGATGCGGCGGTAGAGCTGGAAGGGCGAGGCGCCGTCGATCTGGGCCGCCTTCATGATCTCGCCGTCGATGCCGCGCAGGCCCGCCAGGAACATCGCCATGACGAAGCCCGACGCCTGCCACACACCGGCGATGACGACGGTGTAGATGACGAAGTCCTTGTTCTTGATCCAGTCGAAGTGGAAGCTCGTCCAGCCGAAGTGGTGCAGCGTCTGTTCCAGGCCGAGGCCGGGGTCGAGGAACCATTTCCAGGCAACGCCGGTGACGATGAAGGAGAGCGCCATCGGATAGAGGAAGATCGGCCGGAGCAGCCCCTCGCCGCGGATCTTCTGGTCGAGCAGGATGGCGAGGAAGAGACCGAGCGCCAGGCAGATGCCGACATAGAGGAAGCCGAAGATCGCCATGTTGGTGATCGAGGTATACCAGGAGGACGGCGGATCGCTCTCGAAGGTCCAGCGCCACAGCCGCTGATAGGCGCGTGCGCCGGTCAGCGCATAGGAGGGAAAGGTCTTGGAATTGGTGAAGGACAGATAGGCCGTCCAGATGATGAAGCCGTAGACGAAGATGATGGTGATGACGAAGCTCGGCGCCAGCACGATCTTCGGCAGCGCATCCTGCAGCCGGCCGCGCAACGAGATACCCGTCGATTGCCGCGGCGTCAGAACCGGATCGGTAGTCGCAACTGTGCTCATGGAATGTCATCTCCTCCCCGCATGATGGCTCCTCGATATCGTCCGGGCATGATCATCCTGCGTGATCGGCGCGGAGCCTGAAGCTTCCCCGCGGGTCACGCGGGGAAGCATTGTCATCACAAGTGATCTCAGCGGGCGTCGTCGATCGCCTGGACCAGCTGGGTCACGGCCTCGTCGGAGGTCTTGATCTGGCCGTGGACGAACTTCGAGACGACGTCCTTGTAGGCATTGGCAATCGCCGGCGGTGCGCCATAGCCTTGCGCCAGCGAGCCGAACAGCGTGCCGCCTTCATTGGCAGCCTTCAGGTCGGCGATACCCTTCTTGCCGCAGGCGTCGAAGTCGGTATCGGGAACGTCGGTACGAGCCGGCACCGAACCCTTGACGACGTTGAAGGCCGACTGGAAGCTCTTCGACAGCGTTGCGGTTGCCAGCGCCACCTGCGCCGCCTTGCGGTCGTCGGGGACGTTGAACATGCCGAACATGTCGGAGTTGTAGATCACGCTGCCGTCGGTGCCGGGGAAGCGGTAGCACAGGAAGTCGGTATCCGGCGTCTTCTTGGCGGCGACGAATTCGCCCTTGGCCCAGTCGCCCATCACCTGCACCAGCGCGTCACCCTTGATGACCATGGCGGTGGCGAGGTTCCAGTCGCGGCCGGAGAAGTTCGGATCGACATATTTGACGATCGTCGCCAGATTGTCGAAGGACTTCTTCATCGTGTCGGACTTCAGCGACTCTTCATCGAGGTCGTTGAAGGCCTTCTTGTAGAACTCCGGACCGCCGGTCGACAGCACGATGGAATCGAACATCGTCGCTTCCTGCCAGTTCTGGCCGCCAAGGGCGAGCGGGATGACGCCGGCGGCCTTGGCCTTGTCAAGCAGGGCGATCAGATCGTCAAAGGTCTTCGGCTGGGTGCCGCCGATCTTGTCCATCACCGCCTTGTTGATCCACAGCCAGTTGACCGAGTGGACGTTAACGGGGGCTGCGACCCACTTGCCGTCATAGACCGAGAACTTCTGCAGCGCCGCCGGCACCGACTTGTCCCAGCCTTCCTTCTTCGCCGTCTCCGTCAGGTCGCCCATGACACCGGCCTGGGCATAATCGAGCACGGTATACCCCAGCATCTGCGAGGCTGTCGGATAGGTGCCGGCCGCCACCATCGCCTTCAGCGCCGTCATCGCCGCGTCACCGCCACCGCCGGCCACCGGAACATCCTTCCAGGCAAAACCTTCCTTCGACAGGTCCTGCTTCAGAACGTTCAGCGCCGCTGCCTCGCCGCCCGACGTCCACCAGTGCAGCATCTGCACTTCCTTCACGTCGGCTGCGCGTACGGACACGCTACCGCTGGCCAGAGCCAATGCGATCATTGCGGTCGTGGTCAAAAACCTGTTCATCGAAGAACCTCCCAGTTCCAGTTTGGAAGATGCGGGACCCATTCCCGCACCAATCACCCGCCCTCCTCGAGCGTAGTTCGGCCGCCGGCTAAGCCGGCTTTTCCGTCTGCGGCATCCACCAATTGGTGCGTTTGCCGATATGCATGTTCAGCGTCTTGGTCTCCGTGTAGTCTTCGACCGCATCACGGCCGAGCTCGCGGCCGAGGCCGCTTTGCTTGTAACCGCCAAAGGGAAGCTCCGAGGCGCCGTCCATGAAGGTGTTCATCCAGATCGTGCCCGCCCGCACCGACCGCCCGATCGTCAGGCAGGTGTCGAAATCGCGGCTCCAGACACCGGCCGACAGGCCGTAGTCGATGGAATTGGCGATCCTGATGGCTTCGGCTGATGTCTCGAATGTCAGGACCGACAGGACCGGCCCGAAGACTTCCTCACGCGCCACGGCCATATCAGGGGTGACCTCTTCGAGGATCGTCGGCGACATGAACTGCCCCATGCCGAGATCGAGCGTCTCGCCGCCATAAGCGACGCGGGCGCCGCTGCTTCTGGCGCCGGCGACATATCCCGATATCTTCTCCAGATGCTGCGGCGTGATGATGGCGCCGACCTGCGTCGAAGGGTCGAGGGGATCGCCGACCTTCACCGCCTTCGACAATTCGGCAATCCGCCTGACGACATCGGCAGCGATTGATTTATGAAGGACCAGCCGTGAGCCGGCATTGCAGCACTCGCCGGCATTGAAATATGCGCCGAAGACCGCGGCATCGATGAATGCATCAAGATCGGCATCCGGGAATACGATCTGCGGGTTCTTCCCACCCAGCTCCAGCGAAACCTTCTTCAGCGTCTGGGCGGCATTCGCCATGGTCAGCTTGCCGACGCCGGTCGAGCCGGTGAAGGACACCATATCGACGTCAGGATGCGACGTCATGACCGCGCCGACCTCAGGTCCCCGGCCGGTGACAATATTGACGACACCATCGGGAATGCCGGCCTGCTGCAGGATTTCTCCCAGCACGAGCGTCGATCCCGAGGTCAGTTCCGAGGGCTTGACGACGGTGGTGCAGCCGGCGGCCAAGGCAAACGGCAGCTTCTGGCCGACGATCAGGAACGGGAAGTTCCAGGGCGTGATGATCGACACCACGCCGATCGCTTCGCGCAGCACGACCCCCAATGTGCCATCGCCGAGCGTGTTGTAGCTTTCGCCGTGGAGGTCACGTGCGAGCGCTGCCGCGTAGCGCCATATGTCAACGGATCCGGCAATTTCTCCCCGCACCTGCGTGATCGGCTTTCCCGCCTCGATCGCATCGAGAAATGCCAGCTCCTCCGCACGCGTCGCAATCAGATCGGCGGCCTTGAGCAGGATGGCGGAACGTTCGGAAGCGGTCATCCGCGGCCACGGCCCAAGGTCGAAGGCCCTGCGTGCCGCGGCGATCGCCCGCTCGGCGTCCGTGCTGCTGCCCGTCGGGAAGCGGCTGACCACGACACCATGGCTTGGCGCGACACGCTCGATCGGACCGGAGGAGCCTGCCTCCCATTTGCCGTCGATGAGCATCTTGAAATCACGCGCTCTGTGGTTGCTCAGTGCCGTGGGGTTGACGAGGACCGTCATTACCATTCTCCCTTGAACGTTGCCGGGCGCTTCTCGCTGAATGATGCGACGCCCTCCTTCAGATCGCCGGTCTTCGCAGCGAGGATCGAGCCCAGGGCTTCGACCGCGGTTCCGTTGTCTTCGCCGTTCGCCGATGCGATCATCAACTTCGCGATCTCGGTCGCAGCCGGCCCCCTTGCAGCAATCCGCTGCGCATATTCCTTGGCAGCGGCCAGCGCGTTTCCTGTGGGAACAACCGCGTCCACGATCCCGAGAAGGCGTGCCTCCTCGGCGGTGAATATCTCGCCACCCAGGGCCATACGCCGGACGGCCTGCGCCCCGAACCGGCGCACAAGACGCTGCGTCCCGGACCAGCCCGGCACCATGCCAAGGCCGGTCTCCGGCAGGCCGATCTTGATGTGCTGCTCGGCGAGGCGAATGTCCGCGACGCCCGCAAGCTCAAGCCCTCCTCCGAGAGCGTGGCCGTTCAGAGCCGCGACCAACGGCACCCTGAGTGTCGCCAGTCTTTCGAAAATACGGTGGCCGTGGCGAACCCAGAGATGACCGAACTCCTGAGGCAACATTCCGCCCCAGGCCTTGATATCGCCACCGGCGGAAAAGCCCTTTCCTTCGCCCGTGAGAATGGCAGCGCGCACATTGGCGTTCGCCTCCACCTCGTCAGCCGCATCCGCCAGCGCTTTCAGCATGTCCAGGTCGAGCGCGTTCAGCTTCTCCGGACGAGAAATCGTCAGCGTCGCAACATGTCCATCGACGTCAATTCTGACGGATCCGCTAGCCATGGAAGCTGCCCTCCAGCGTGCGTGCCTTTTTTTCTGGAAGCGACAGGCCGATCGCTGCCTCCGCGAAGAGCGCCGCGTCCATGACCTTCAGATCAGGCGCGACGATCAATGGAAACTCCGATTGATCGAGGATGTGGGACTGGAGATCGACGCCAGGGGCAATCTCGGTGAGGACGATGCCATCGCGCGTCAGCTTCATCACGCACCGCTCGGTGACATAGGTGATATCCTGCCCTTGCTCGATCGCGCGCCTACCGCTGAAGGTGACATGTTCGACCTCGTTGACGAGTTTCTTCAACTTGCCTTCCTTCTCGATTAGTAGCGCGCCATCGGCGATCGAAAGCTTCGCTCCGGCGTTGAACATGCCGGAGAAGACGATCTTCTTCGCCCGCGCGGTGATGTCGACGAAGCCTCCGGCGCCAGCCGTCACATGCGGCCGGAAGGAGAGCTTGGAGACATTGACCGAACCGTCTTTGCCGATCTCAAGGAAGGACAGCAGCGAGGCATCGAAGCCTGCGCCCTGGAAATAGGTGAACTGATAGGGAGACGGCATGTAGGCGTCGGCGTTGGAGGCGCAGCCAAAGGCGAAGTCGAGCAGCGGCACGCCGCCGACGGCACCCTGCTCGATCACCCAGGTGACTGCGCCGTGGAGCCCCTCCTCCAGCAGAATGCGCGGCACGTTGGCCGAGATGCCGAAGCCGAGATTGACGCAGCTTCCCGTCTGAAGTTCCTGCGCGACACGGCGCGCGATGACTTTCTGAACATTGAACTCCGGGACGCTGAAACTATCGAGCGGGCGGAAGATCTCCCCCGAAATCGCCGGATCGTACTGCGTCTGCGTCGTCTGCTTCTGCTCCGGATCGACGACCACATAATCGACCAGCATTCCGGGCACACGGACGTCATGCGGCTTCAGCGAGCCTTCCTTGGTGATCCGCTTGACCTGGGCGATGACGATGCCGCCATTGTTGCGGGCGGCCAGGGCCTGATCAAGTCCGCCGAGATAGGCGCCTTCATGTTCGTAGGTGAGGTTGCCGCGCTCGTCGGCCGTGGTGGCGCGGATTATGGCGACCTTGGGGACGATCGCGGGAAAAAACAGCCAGTCGTCGCCTTCGAAGCTGACACGCTTGACCACCGGATGTTCCGACGCCAGGCCGTTCATCGCGCAACCCTGCCGCTCTGGATCGACGAATGTATCGATGCCGATCTTGGTCAGGACGCCTGGTCGCTTGGCGGCGGCTTCACGATGAATGTCGAAAAGAATGCCGGAGGGAATGTTGTAGGCCGGGATCTCGTTGCTGGTGATCATCTGCCAGATCAGTGGCGGCTCTGATGACGACGGACCGGAGGGATAGGAGCCGCCGATGATGCGTTTGAGCAGTCCCTTCTTGGCGATATAGTCGACGCCCTTGATGCCGCTCATGTCGCCGGCAGCGATCGGGTGAAGGGTGGTAATGTCCTTGGGATGACCGGTCGCATCGAAACGTTCGCCGATCGCCTTCAGCATCAGGTTCGGGCAGCCGAGACCGCTCGAAGACGACACCGTGACAACAGCGCCATCCGGGATCAGCGCGGCCGCTTCGGCCGGGGTGAGGTGCTTCTTCATTGGCATTAGACAGAGTCCTGTTTGATCTTGACGCTCATGCCGGCTCCACAGCTCTCGCGAACGACCAGCCGGACGGCTGTTGTCACCGTCTCCGCCTCGGCCTTACCCGCACTGATTTGCTTGAGAAGCATCTGCGCGCCGCGGCGCCCAATGCCTTGCGGATCGACCGAGACCGTTGTCAGCGCCGGAACCGCCGCCTGAGCCTCGATGACGTCATCGAAACCCACGACCGCGAAGTCGGAGCCGGGCTCCAGACGGCGCGCGCGCAACCCGTCGCAAACACCGAAGGCGACGGCATCGTTGAAGCAGACGGCCGCCGTCGGTCTGTCGGTAAGAACGAGCGCTTTTCCGATCGCCTCGACCCCGCCGGCGCGCGACGGCGCCGACGAGACGACAAGTTCTTGGTGGTAGTCGAGCCCGGCTGCTTCCATGCCGCTTCGGTAACCGGCAAGGCGGTCGTCGAAAACGGCGGTGTCGGGAAAACCGCCGAGGAAAGCGATGCGCTTGTGGCCGAGCCCCGCCAGGTGCTTGACCGCCGACATCATGCCGGCCCGGTTGTCGGAGACGATCGACGAGACTTTGGCGCCGGGCAGGTTTCGCACGACGACCACCACCGGTATGCCTGCCGCGACGAGCGGCTTGAAGTCTGCAGCATCGGTGGCGCGCGCCGGCGACACGATGAGCCCGGAAATGCCATGTTCCCGCATCGATGCGACGACCTCGCGCTGCCTGTCGATGCTCTCACTGGTGTTCGACAGGAACTGCACGAATCCGGCCGACTGAACGACCATGTCGACGCCGACTGCCAGCTCCGCAAAGAAGCTGTTCGTCAGATCGTTCACGACGACCCCGATGATCCGCGATTTGGCGCCGGCTTGGCGAAGATTGGCTGCGCCGCGATTGTAGACATAGCCCAGCTCGCGCATCACCGCATTGACCTTGGACCGCGTCCCCTCATTGACCAGGGAAGAGCCCTGAAGCACGAGCGAAACCGTCGATTTGGAGACGCCAGCCGCCTTTGCGATATCGATGACGGTCACCCGCGCCTTCGTCACCTCTTCCTCCGAACACCAAACGTTGATTGATCGTTAAATATTTGGAACGTTCCAATTCTGTCAAGAGAAATCTTAATCTGATGCCATTTATTGGCTATTTTCGGCGTAATGATTTTCTAATTGTCGCAGAACCCTTCATTTTAGAATTGGAACGTTCTAAAAGGACGACCCGTTACGCGCCATCGTTCGATTTTTTCGACCGATCTAAACACGAGCAATGCGCCGCAATCGGCAGACCTTCTGGGACAAGCCGGAAGGGCTTCTATCTGTGTTAAAAACTTTGCGACAAACTCAGTGGAGAGCATGGAGACATGAAACTGCGCGCCGAGTTGACCGGCCTGCCGCAACGCGAACAAGCACGGCGCTTGGCAACCGTTGCCGCGGCTTTGGTCGCACACATCGAGCGCATCGAACCCGACGCGTCCGAAGCCAGGGCCGCCCTGGCGGCAATCCGTATTGGGAGTGGCGATGGACGCCTGACCGGCCGATATTTCTCCGACCTCATTTACAGCGACGATGAGCGCGGGACACTCCGTCGGCTCTCCGAGGCCGTGGGAAAGCCCAGCGAAGACGGCTGGAACGCGCTGACGACGGCGGCCATGTACGTCGCCTGGCTTGTTTACCAGGAGACCGGCGATCCCATGCCGAATGATGTCAACGAGGTCGGAGAGGACAGCCTTGATCTGCTGGAGGAGCAACTAGCCAAACTCGGCTGAAGTCCCCTCGCCGCTCGCTGTTGCTCGTAACTATTCCATGGCTCGCATAACCGTCCGCATTTGTCTAGCGGACCTTCATCGGCTTCGTCTCGGGCGGGATGAGAGGCTTGTAGGAAGCGCCTCCGAGTTCCCTGACGTGTTCCTGCTTCGCCTGGACGATCAACTCGCTGTTCTGGAGACATCTGGCGGCGGCGGCGGCCATGACCTTGCCGGCCTGAAGCATTCCCTTATGCGCGTAGGAGGCCTTGCCTTGCGCAACCATCTGCCAGCTATGCGGAGGCGTTCCGTAGGCTGATGTCGCCATGTAGACCTGTCCGGTGGGAACGATCCAGCTGACGTCGCCGACATCGGTCGAACCGTGCAGGAACGTCGGCTTTTCCTGAAACTCGTTGATATGCGCGGAGAGGATCGTTCCGCGCTTCTCGATGCGCGCTTGAACGTCCTTGGGAAAAGTCTTCTGGATCTCCGCCGCGAACGCCTTCTCGCTGTTGGAGAAGGACGCTCCGCCGATCTTGCCGAGTTCCTGGTGAATGACGCCTGCCAGCGTGGCGTTCGGGATCAGGTCGGCAGAGGCTGCATCGAAGGTGATCTCGACCTCCGTTCCGGTCATCAGCGCCGCTCCGCGCGCCACGTCCTTGACCCGTTCGGTAATGTCGCGCACCTGATCCATCAGCGGCGCGCGGACCTTGTAGAGCACTTCGGCTTGCGACTGCACGACATTAGGCGCCTTTCCGCCGGTATCGGTTATCGCATAGTGAATCCTGCCGTCCTGAACGATGTGCTCGCGCAGGAAGTTCGCCCCGACATTCATCAGCTCGACGGCATCGAGCGCGCTTCGTCCGAGATGAGGTTCGAAGCCGGCATGCGCGCTGACGCCACGGAAGGTGAAATAGACCTGGTTCGTCGCCAGCATTCTTGCATGATAGGCGAGGTTTTCATCCCACGGGTGCCAGGTGAAGGCAACGTCGACGCCATCGAACAGTCCCTCACGGGCCATGAAGGCCTTGCCGCCACCGCCCTCTTCGGCAGGGCAGCCGTAGAAGCGGACCGTACCGGCAAGCCCGAGTTCTTCCTTGCAGGCCTTGAGCGCCAAGGCGGCGGCCAGCGAACCGACACCCAGCAGATTATGCCCGCATCCATGGCCGTTGCCGCCGGGGATGATGGGCTTATATCCGACGACCTCGCCCTCCTGGCTGAGATTGGGAAGCGCATCGAACTCGCCCAGGATCGCCACGACCGGCTGTCCCTCGCCGTAGCTTGCGACGAAAGCCGTCTCGATGCCGCCGGCCCGGCGCTCGACGGCAAACCCCTCCGCTTCGAGAAGGTCGGCGAGCAATGCGGCCGACTTGTACTCTTCATAGCGGATTTCGGCGAAAGACCAGATTTCATTGGCTGCCGACTGCAGCCCTTCCGCCTTGTCGGTGAGCACGCGCTCGATGATGTCGATATATGTCATTTCACCAGTCCTGGAATTGCTTGATCGGCGACCAGTTCGTCCTTGCTTCCGGTCGGAAGCGTCGCCGCCACGGCGAAGGTCACGACAGCGCAGCCGATGATCGCCAGGAAGGCTGTCTGATAATTCTGGTCTGTGGCGTGCAGGATGGCCCCGATCGCTGTCGGCGAGACGAAGGATCCGATCTGGGCCAGGGAGTTGATCAGGCCCGTCGCTGTCCCCACCGAGTGGCTGGGGTAATGTTTCATGATCGTCACGAACACGCTGATCGAGATCGCGTTCAGGAAGACGTTTGAAACCGTGAGATAGAAGAAGGCCAGCGGGATGGAGGAAGCGTTGGCCATCAGATAGATGAACGCCGCCGACACCAGGGCGCCGATGCAGATGAGATACTTTTCCTTCTTGTGGAAATAGCGGTCGAGCAGCCAGCCGCAGAACAGGAAGGACAGGAAGCCGAGCGTCGGCGGGATTGCCGAATAGGCGCCCATCGACATCATGCTCATGCCCTTGACCTTCACCCAATAGGACGGGAGCCAGGACTGGAGACCCCAAAAGACGATGTTGGTGAAGAAGTAGCAGAGGGCGATCTTCCAGGTCAGTGCATTCTTGAGCAACGCCGTGATCCGAGCTTTTTCCGACTTTGCCGTTTTCGGGCCGGCGGAGATCGAAGCCGCGCCGGCGACTGGCTTCATGACCAGAT
The DNA here is from genome assembly GCF_014195045.1 of Rhizobium sp. BK591. Classification (NCBI taxonomy): domain Bacteria; kingdom Pseudomonadati; phylum Pseudomonadota; class Alphaproteobacteria; order Hyphomicrobiales; family Rhizobiaceae; genus Rhizobium; species Rhizobium sp. BK591. Next base: position 450,304 of record NZ_JACIAZ010000003.1, on the reverse strand, counting down.
AGAGCGCGATCGCAAGAACCAGTCCGACCAAGCCGAGGGTGACGAACATGACGCGCCAGTTGAAGTAGGCAATCAAGGCCGTGGTTACCAGCGAGCCTACGGCAAAGCCGACAGAGGCTCCCGACTGAATGACCGATTTCGGCCTGGCCATGCTCTCCTTTTTGAAGTTCTCGGTTATGGCGACCGAGCTTCCCGCCGGAAAGACAGCCTCGCCCATTCCGACCAGGACGCGCGACACGGCGAGCCCCATGGCGGAGCTGACAGCGCCGCATGCGACCGTGCCGAGCGACCAGATACCGACTGCGGAGGTCAAGACCGATCGGGTTCCCAGCCGATCGACAAGGTATCCTCCGACGAGCTGCGTCAGAGAATAGGCGAGAAAGAATGCGCTGATGATCATCCCGGACTGTTCGGAAGTCAGGTGGAACTCGTCGACGATCGGAATGATGGCGATGTTGATCGCGGTCTTGTCGAGGAAACCGACGACCCAGCAGACAAACAGCATCGCAACAATGACGTGCCTTCGCTTGATTTGACTAAGCATGGAATGCTCCCCTTTTTTGAGCGTTTATAAAACATGCTTAATATGTGAGCAGTCGCTTTTGGATGTTGAAACACACATCATGCTCGGTTTATTTATGTGAAAAGACACAAGGTTGCCAACATGACGATCATGGACGAAATCGAGGCTTCGCTTTTGCGCCTGCCGGATCGACCTCGCATCAGCTGGCGGCGGGTTACGGGCCGGCCCATGGTTTCGGAGACCGACGCGCCGGAACCTGCGATCGGATTCAGCCATCACCGCGACGGCGACGACGCCATATTGATCGCCGATATTTCCTATTTTGCCGGGGCCATCTGCGAGGTGCGAATACCCGGTGCCCACGCTGAAATCGCCCTTGCGCACCTGCAGGAGATCGTACTCAGCACAGTCATCCGCTTTCAGAACCGCGCCGTCCAGGCCATGAACGCCATCAATCGCAATGTCCTCGACTCCCTCGATCCGAACGAGATCAACGTAAACGCGCTCGAGCAGACGCTGAGCGTGATAGCCGAGAGCGACGCGGGCGTCCTGAGACTTTACGACGAGGCCTCAGGTCTCCTCATTCCGGTGTCACAAGTCGGCTTCGACGACGATTATTACAATTATCGCATCAAGCCTCAGGAATCGATCTCCGGCAGCGTCTTCTCGACCGGAACACCCGTCCTGCTGAACTCGGCCGCCGATATCAGAGATGCCCATGCGAATCTGCGTGCGCCAAACGTTCGCTTCCTATCCGAACAGCGTCTCTCTCACAGCCTCATCTGCGTTCCCATCAGGACCGACACGACGACGCTGGGAACGCTGACCGTCATGTCGTTTCGGCAGGGCTCCGCCTATGGCGCATTCAGCGTAGGCCTGCTTGCGGCCGTGGCGACGCAGCTTGCCATCGCCTACAAGAAGTCGCAGGCCTACGAGCAGGCCGTTCGGTCGAATGAAAGCATCAACCGGATGCGGCTGGAGATCGAAAGGCGCAACGCAGAGCTGGCGCGCTCGCTCTCGGCCCATGACGACATCCTGTCCATCTTCACGCACCATCGGCCGCTCGGCGAACATCTGGACGAGATCGCGACCCATTACGGCATCGATTTCCACTATGCCGATATTTTTGGAACGACGTTCGGCTCCAAGGGATGGAAGGAGCCGAAGACGACGAAGGACGTGCCGGCCGCACTCCTCGACGGTGGCCTGCGCCAGCGAGAAAGCATATTCGTGCATCCCGTCCGTGTCGCCGACGACGTCGTCGGAACCTTTCGTTCCGAGCGCGGCGACAATGCAGGCTATTGCGCGGCGATCCTCGGCGTGGTTTCCGCTTTCGTCGCGCTCGAAATTGTCCGCAGCGCCTCACACGACGATATCCTCAACAGCAGGAAACGGAAGCACTTCGAGGTTTTAGGAAAGGATGATCAGGCCACATCGGGTGGCGCCGTCCGGTTCGGCTTCCAGATCAGGAAGTACTGCCAGATCATCTTTATCAGGCATGAGCAAGGGAGCGCCCAGAACCAGAGCCTGTTCCTGCAGAGAACGCTGCAGCAGGCGTTGAAGGCGGCGACGATCCGCAACCAGCTGTCATTCTATACCGATGAAGGCGTCTTCCTGCTGTTTTGCGCTGCCACCGAGGAGGCCCTGCGGACGAATCTGGCATCCATCGGAGACCAGGCGGTAGCTGAGGGATGGTGCTGCGGGGCGAGCCTCATTCAAAGCGCACCCCATCCTTATCCGGAAGGCGCCGCACAGGCTGTCGAGGCCGCGCATCTCATGAGCATGCGGCATCGGGCGGGCATCCTCATGCACAGCGAGACCGGCATCGACAGACTGCTGCGCAAACAATCCGCGGCTGATATCCTCGAATTCGCCGATCAGATACTCGCTCCCTTCGAGAAGGAAGCAAACGGCGACGCCCTTCTCAGGACCCTGGAAACCTACATCGAGAGCGGAAAATCAGCGTCCAAGGCAGCGGCCTGCCTCGGCATACACACCAACACCCTCTATCAAAGGCTGCAGCGGGCGCAGTTGTTGATGGGCAAGGACATCGACAACAAGGATGACTATCTGTTGCTCAGCCTGGCGTTCCACCTGAAGTCGACCTACGGTTCGCCGCGGCCTGCAGGCAGACGCAAAGCAACTTCCCCCTGAACGCTGGTTCGCCTATCTGAGAAAGATAGAAGAATGCCGGAGAGCCGTATTCCCCCAGCTTTCCGTCGAGCAGTTCCCACCGACAGACATTAGCGAAACTTTATCGTTTCTGACCAATGCTACGCAGACGTGCAACGCACCAGATCTGAAGCAGGACCGGAGGATGCCACACTCGTTTGAATCCATTCTGGAGAGCCTGCCTCAGGGCATTGTCCTGCTCGATCCTGCCAGTGCGGTAACGGCGTTCAATTCCCGCACGCTTGATATTCTCGGCCTTCCGGAAGGCGCCATCCGCAAGGGAATGGCTATCGACGGATTGTTGGGCGCCGACTGCCGTGCGGTGGCATCCCGGCGATCGGCGATCGGCAAACCGCATACGTCTCAGTTCGTACTTTCCGACGGACGGATGATCTCATTGACCTGCGCGCCATCGAAGGATGGAGGCTGGATCCTCAGCTATGAAGACATCTCGACGCTCATTCGCGTCGAAGACAGCCTGGCCGAACAACATCGCCGGTTCGACGCAGCCCTCAGCAACATGCCGCATGGGCTGTGCATGTTCGATTCCGTCAAGAACCTGATATTGTGCAACCCCTCCTATGCGCGGATGTACAATCTGCCGGACCTGCTGACGCAACCGGGGACGCCACTCGTGGATATCCTGGCCTATCGCAGCCGGGAGGGAAATGGCCCGGCCGATACCGCTACCTATTTTGATGTCGTTTTCGAAGCGACGGCCCGCGGTGCGGTAGCCAGCCAGAACATCGTGCTCACCGATGGGCGGGTTATCAAGATCACCCACAATCCGATGCAAAACGGTGGATACGTCGCCACCCATGAAGACGTCACCAAGACCGTGCGCCTTGCCGAAGAGCTGCGCCGGCATCACGATCAGCTCGAAGCGACGGTGAAGAGTCGTACGGCGGAAGTCGAGCGGCAAGCGCGGGAACTAGAACGCATGCTCACGCAGGAGCGGAACATCAACGAATTGCAGCGGCAGTTCGTGGCGATGGCATCGCATGAATTCAGGACCCCGCTTGCCATCATCGACGCCGCTGCCCAGCGGCTGCTGCGTAAACGAGGGGCGGTCGAACCCGAATTTCTCAGCGACAAGGTCGATCAGATCCGCGCATCGGTGAACCGGATTGTCGATCTCATGGAGAGCATCCTGTCGGCCGGACGCCTCGATACCGGCAAGATCGATATCAGCTACACCGCTTGCGCATTAAGATCATTGATAAGAACCTGCTGCGAGCGGCAGTCGACGATCGCAAAGACGCACAGCTTTGTTTTGGACATAGATGGGCTTCCCGAGTTCATCGATGGCGATCCCCGCACTTTGGCACAGGTCTTTACCAACCTGCTTTCCAATGCCGTCAAATACGCGCCTGGAACCTCCGAAATTCGCGTCACGGCATGGGCAGAGACAGGAAACGTCAAAGTTTCGGTCAGCGATGACGGTGTGGGGATCGATCCGGAAGACGTGCCCCGGCTGTTCCAGCGCTATTTTCGTGCCCGGACGTCGATCGGGATTGCCGGAACGGGTATCGGCCTCAATCTGGTGAAGCAGATCGTCGAGCTGCATAACGGCTCGATAGAGGTTCGAAGCGCAAAAGGATGCGGGTCGACATTCACCGTAACCCTTCCCATCAAGAGAAGCGGTAACGCTTCCGCGACCAATGACGCGGCCTGACGTTTCAGGATTGCTGTCCGCCATATCTACCCTATCCTTCTCGCAATAGAGGAGGATCACGCCATGGCTTTCATTCACACCCCCAATGCATCCGCCAGCGAGAAGACGACGTCGATGTATGCGTCGGCCGAGGCGAATTATGGATATCTGCCGAACATGTACCGGGCCTTCGGCCACCGGCCGGAGGTGATGGAGAGCTGGGCGGCGCTGCTTTCGAGCATTCGCAGCCATATGAGCCTCAGGCGCTATGAACTGGTGACGCTGGCGGCAGCCAAGGAGCTGAAATCCTCCTATTGCATGCTGGCGCACGGCTCGGTGCTGCTGCGCGAGGGTTTCACCAGCGACGGGCTCACGGCAGTTGTCAACGAGACGGAGAAGGCGCCGATCGATGCCGGCGAACGCGCGATCATGGCCTTTGCCGCCAAAGTGGCGCGCGATGCGACGTCGGTCACCCAGCAGGATATAGACGGGCTGAAAAAACACGGACTGAGCGATGCCGATGTCTTCGACGTCACGGCTGCGGCCGCGGCCCGGTGTTTCTTCTCGAAAATGCTGGATGCGCTGGGCGCTGCACCCGACCACGCCTATATCGAGCGGCTGGAGCCGAATGTGCGAAAGACACTCAGCGTCGGCCGGGAGGTGGAGCGGCCTCTGGCGCCCTCACCGTCTCGTGGCACATCGCAATGATGCGATGACCGAGGGCGCCTGCTCCTGCGGCCCCCTGTTCCCCTGCGGCCCTACTCCTGTGGTTTGTCCGCAAAATGCCGGATCGCAAATTCGGCGATGTTCTGGCTCGATCGGTCGGCATCGTCGAGCAGCGAGGGAAACAGCTGCCATTGATGCGGCATTCCCGGCCAGACCTCGGTGGTGACGTCCACTCCCGCTTGGCGCGCCTTGTCGGCGAGCCGCAGCGTATCGTCCAGCAGGACTTCGCCGGAACCGACCTGCAGCAGCAGCGGCGGAAAGCCGGTCATGTCGGCATAGAGCGGCGAGGCCTGAGGATCGGTCGGAGACCGGGTGCGGAGATAGGTCTTGCGCAAGGTCTCGATCCAGTCCTTGCCGACCAGCGGATCGCTTTCGGCATTCGATGTCATCGATCCGCCCGTCGCGGCAAGATCGGTAATGGGGCTGAGCGCAATCACAGCCGCCGGCAACGGCTTTGCGACCTGCATCTGCCGCAGCACCGTCTCGATCGCGATATTGCCGCCGGCGCCGTCTCCGGCGACGATGATGTTCTCGCTCCGATAGCCGTTGTCGAGAAGCCAGCGATAGGCGGTCAGCGCGTCGTTGATCTGCGCGGGATAGCCATATTCAGGCATCAGCCGATAATCGACGAGAAGAACGTCGCTCGATGCGGCCTTGGCGAGCGAGCCGGCAATCAGGCTGTGCGTGCGGATGGAGCCGCTGGAAAAGCCGCCGCCATGGATATAGAGGATCACCCTTTGGCCGATCGGGTGATGAAGTCGGGCGGGCCACATCAGTTCGGCATCGACGCCGTCGGCATCGACCTGCCGGACCTGGATGCGCGTCGGTCCCGGCGTCGTCTCCATCAGCGTTCTGAAGGCCGTCCGCCGCTGCTGCAGGCTGTCGGCGCCGGCAAAGTGTTTCTTCCAAAGGCTGACGAGTTTTTCGACCTGCTCACGCGAGGCCTGGCTTTGCGGCCCAATGTCCTGCGCAGACACGCCGGATGCCAGCAACGCCATCGCAGTAAGCGCAGGCAACAGACATCCGAGCCGCCTTGCGAGCCTTCGATTACCGGCAGACAAAATCCGATTGTTCATCAACCTCTCCCGATGATGCGGGTCACGGCAGCATCATTGGCCAGTTCGCCCATGGGAGTCAAAAGGGTGACGGATGCCAATCCCGACCTTTTTTACTCCGCTCTTATCGCGTCGATAACAGCCCTGAAACCCGCCGACATATGGCGGCGGCTCGGATAGTAGAGATAGAGCGGTTCCTCCGGCTGACACCAGTCGTCCAGCACCTGGATCAGTTCGCCGCCGGCGACCGCCTTCTCCACGCGCGGCTCCCAGATATAGGCAAGGCCAACGCCGCTAAGTGCTGCCTGCATCATCAGCTCGTGATCGTCGAGCGACAGCGGCCCGGTCGGCTGAAAGCTCACGGTCTGGCCATCCTTCTCGAACTCCCAGGCATAGCGCGCACCTGATGGAAACATGTTCTGGATGCAGAGATGGCGCTTGAGCTCATGCGGTGTCGCCGGTTTCGGCCGGGTCTCGAAATAGGCGGGCGAACCGACGACGACCAGGCGGATGCGCGGCTTGATGCGCAGCGCGATCATGCCCTCGGTGACGCGCTCGCCGAAGCGGATGCCGGCATCAAACCCCTCCTCGACGATATCGACCAGCCTGTCTGTCGCGTTGATCTCCAGCTGCAAATTGGGGTTCTTTGTCAACAGCGGACCGATGATGCGGCCGATGACGAAGGGGCCGATCGAATTCGGCACGTTGATCCGCACCTTGCCGAAGGGCGTGTCTCGGTAGCGGTTCAGCGCATCGAGCGCTGCCGCCATCTCGCCGAAGGCCGGGTCAAGATGCGAGATCAACAGTTCGCCGGCCTCCGTCAGCGAGACGCTGCGCGTCGTGCGGTTGAGCAGGCGGATGCCGATCCGGTCTTCGAGATTGAGCACGGCATGGCTGACCGCGGAAGCAGTGACGCCCCGCTCCTCGCCTGCCTTGCGAAAGCTCTTGTGCCGCGCGACGGCGGCGAAAGCCGCGAGTTCGGACAGTTCGGTGGCGCGCATTGCTGAAATAAGCTCATCATAGTTTCAAGAATAACAAATCTTATACAGCAACGAATTTTCAGTCAAATTCACCTCGTCGGCACAGAGATGCCACCGCCAACCGAATAGTTCGAAAGGAATTCGTCATGAAAGTCTGGTTCATCACTGGTGCATCTCGCGGCTTCGGCGCGCTGATGACCAAAGAAGCCCTCGCATCAGGCGATGCCGTCATCGCCACCGCCCGCAACCCGAAGACCGTGACCGAGCAGTTGGGCGACCACCCGAACCTGCTTGCCGTCGCCCTCGACGTCACCAACGAGGCGCAGGCGAAAGAGGCTGCGGCTGCCGGCATCGCCCGCTTCGGCCGCATCGATATTCTCGCCAACAATGCCGGCTACGGCCTGCTTGGCGCTGTCGAGGAAGCCACGGCCGAAGAGATCGAGAGGCTCTATGCCACCAACGTCTTCGGTCTGCTGAAGGTGACGCGCGCAGTGCTGCCCCATATGCGCCGCCAGCGCTCCGGCCACATCCTGAACTTTTCCTCAATTGGCGGTTATTTCGGCTATCCCGGCTGGGGCGTCTACGGCTCGACGAAGTTCGCCGTCGAAGGCTTGTCCGAATCGATGGCCGCCGAACTCGAACCTTTAGGCATCAAGGTGACGATCGTCGAGCCTGGCTTCTTCCGCACCGACTTCCTCGCCGACACGTCGCTGGCGGTCAGCCCGGCCTCCATCGCCGATTACGAAGGCACGCCGGCCGGCAACATGCGCAGCTTCGCTGTTGATGCCAACCATACCCAGCCCGGCGATCCCGCCAAGCTTGCCGCCGGCATCATGACGCTCGCCAATTCGCCCAATCCGCCGCTGCGCATGCCGTTCGGCAGCGATACGGTGGCCGTCATCGAGGATCAGCACGCCAGCGTCGAAAAGGAACTTGCCGCCTGGCGCCAGCTCGCTTTGTCCACGGATTTTCCAAGCGAGGCAACGGGCTCGGCCTGAAGACCAAGGTGGGGCAGCCGTTGCCTCCCGAATCTCCGGGATGCGGCGGCTGCGCGCCGTGAGTGCAGGAAAGTGCAGCATGCGGCAAATTAGCGTTCGCCTCGCGTATGGAATGGCCTAGATCTAGGTTCGATCACCACCATGAAGAGGCGAGCATGTCCATCAAGTCCATCTGCATCTATGGCGCCGGGGCGCTCGGCGGCGCTATCGCCGTCAAGCTTGCAAGCCACGCCGAAAACGACGCCATCATCTCCGTCGTCGTGCGTGGAGCCCATCTCGACGCCATCCGCGACAATGGTCTCAGCCTGCGCGAAGCCGGTGCGGAAAGGCCGCTCAATGTCCGCCTCACCGCAACCGACGATCCCAGGACATTGCCGCCGCAGGATCTCGTCATCACCGGCCTCAAGGGGCATCAGCTGGCACCCGCTGCCGAAGGTATTGCAGGCCTCCTCAAGGAAGGCACCCGCGTCGTCATGATCCTCAACGGCATTCCGTGGTGGTATTTTCACCGCGATATCCAGAGCCGGCATGCCGAGCTGCAGTTCGACGAGCTCGATCCCGGCGGCAGGCTTTGGCGACTGATCGGGCCGGAACGGGTGATCGGCTGCGTCGCTTATCAAGGGGCAGAGGTCATCTATCCCGGCGAGATCCAGCTTGCCAACAACGGCCGCTTCGTGCTCGGCGAGCCCTCAGGCGAGATGTCGGCCGATCTCAAGGCGATCGCCGCGGTGCTGACCGACGCCGGCCTCAACATCACGACGACGGCTGTTATCCGTGACGAGATCTGGAGCAAGCTGATGGGCAATACCGCCTTCAACCCGATCAGCGCGCTGACCAGGGCGCTGATGACCGACATCATGGCGGATCCGGCACTTTCGACCACAGTCGGCAAGGTGATGAACGAGGTCCGCGCCGTCGGCGAGGCCTTGGGCGCGCGTTTCAGCATGACCGTCGAGCAGCGGCTCGAGCAATCGCGCCATATCGGCGCCGTGCGCACATCGATGCTGCAGGATCTGATCGGCGGCAAGGCGCTCGAAATCACGCCGCTGGTCGGCATGGTGGTGGCGCTCGGACGCCTGAGTGCCGTTCCGACCCCAGTCTCGGAAACGATCCTGGCGCTGGTGACACAATTGGATCGGGAAAACCAGCGCGACCGCTGACTGCGGAGAAAAGGAAAGGCCGGGAGAAACCCGGCCGCCTTGACTTACTTTCCGACCTGCTCGGCCCAATTCGGCGCCTTGCCGCCGCCATCGAGGAAGGTCATTGCCATATTCGCCATGAGGGGAGAGGCGAAGGTCTCGTAATGGGTGAGATCGGGCAGGATCGCCAGCCGGTTCTTCGACATGTTTTCCCGCATCCAGCCCGCATCGCGCAGACCGCCGCCGAGCTTGTGATAGAAGTCGACCATATGCTCGGGGCGGATCATGTCGGCATCGCCATAGATCAGCATGACCGGCATGGTGAGCTTCGCGACCGCATCGCTGTAGTCGGCGGGTTCACGCATCAGCGCGCCCATGGCGTCGAGCAGCTTCGGAAATTCAGAAACATCAGGCGCCACCGCCTTGTAGGAGAGGAACATCGGCGTGTCCTTCATCATCTCGGCCATGCCGGCGCCGACGGCCGCCTGCTGCGGCAGCATCTCCGGGAAGAAGCCGTTCTGCGCATAGGGTGCAGAGAGTATCACCAGCCGGCGCACCTGGTCGGGCGCGTTCGCCGCCATGTTCAGCGCCACCCCGCCGCCAAAGGAATAACCGAAGACGTCGAGTTTGTCGTAACCGAGCTGCTTCACCAGGATCGCGAGATCGGCGCCGATCGCCGGAAGCTCGATCGGCCGCTTGCCGAGCGGCGTGCGGCCATGGCCCTGCAGGTCGACGGCGATCACCTGGCGGTGGTCGGTGAAGATGGGCATGACCGGCGCGAACATCTCGATCTGCCCGAGGCCGCCGTGAAGGAGCAGCAACGGTTCGCCCTCCCCGCGGATCTCGTAGTAATAATCGATGCCGTTGACCGGCACGCTTCCCTTCCTGACCATCGGCGCTACGGCCTTATTGTCCTCGATGACAGGCCTTCCACTTTCAGCACCTGACATATCGGGTGCGGCCAGGAATGCGGCAGCCGTTGCGATCATCGAAATCAGCGTCATCTTCGACATGTCCTTGCTCCCATGTTTGCTTCGATATCGCAAGGACGGCGGCGATCATGCGTTTCCGACACCGCGCTTCGAAATTTCTGCCATCGGCCTTTATGCCATTTCTACATTTTCGCCCCTCTCTCCGAATGGATTTCCTATCGCAAGCGGCAGTAGCCTTTCGCCATCACTGCAAAGGTCAAAAAGCCATGCGAAATCTCATGTCCTCCGGTTTCCGGCCTCTTCGCCCCTACAGGATCACGCGCGGCAGCCGGCAGATGCGCGAGAGGCGCACCGCCCAGGCGTTCATCGTCTTCGGCGTGGTGCTCGCCTGTGTCGAGCTCTACGTCATTTTCGGCTGGCTCTGAGGCGGAGCGCGAAGACGTGAGCTGAAAGGCCAATTCCAACTTTTCCTTAACCGGCATGCTGGTAAAATCCTGGCGCAGAGACTTCAGACGCCGCGAGACCGATGCCGAAACCGAATTTCCGCTTCACCCATTACGATCTCAAGGAACAACGCGCCGGATCGGTCATCGAGGTGTCGTTGAATGCGGTGAACAATGTCCGGCTGATGACGTCACCGAATTTTCAGCGGTTCACCGAGGTTCTCGATTTCAAATATATCGGCGGCGTAGCGCGCAAATCGCCGATCAGGATCGCCGTGCCGGAAAGCGGCCACTGGCATGTCGTCGTCGACATGGAGGGCCATCACGGGCTTGCGGAATCCGCCGTCAAGGTGATCGCGGCGCCCGCAAATCAGAAGATGCCGCGGCCCTCCTGAATTTTACAGCACCCACGCATCTTTCGGACGCGCAAAAGCAAGCGCTGAAGCTGCTCTGTCGAAAAACCGTGATCACGAGACGCCCAATCCTGCCGATCGTTGATTGCGATCAATGAATCAGACCGCGACGTCGGTCACAGTTCTGTGGTCGCGAGGCTTACCCCGCGCCGCCAGTTGCAAGTCGGCTCCTCATTCATGCTCTGCTAGAGAGTGAGGAACAGCGGGCCATGATCTTCATCACCTGGGGGCAGTCCATGACTTCGAGCCCGATCGGTCGTATCACCAATATCATCGATCCCGGCGATGCGCTCGGTGAGGTCCTTTTCGGATTGATCATGGCGCTAACATTTACGGTAGGTTCAAGGCTCGTTTTTGAGGATGAAGGGTTAGATGTCCACGAGTTGATCGTCGCAACAATCGGATGCAACGTCGCTTGGGGGATCATTGATGCCGTGTTGTTCATTCTGGGTACGACGTTTTACAAGAGCAGACGGCTGCGCCTTTTTCGGCAAATTAAAGCCGCCAGAAGCGAAGCTGCGGCGCTTGAGATGCTCGCGAAAGAATTCCCGATCGAAGAAGCACCGTTTTCTGCAAAGGCCGGGGACGCGGACACGCTCTATCGATCACTCCTGACGCTTGCATCTCGGGCCGATCCTGTGACGGTGTCCCTATCGAAAGGTGATCTCTGTGCCGCCATCGCGGTCTTCTTTCTGGTCTCCATCACCTCCATTCCGGCAGTGACCCCTTTCCTTCTCATCGACAGCGCGCACCTAGCTCTGAGAGTCAGCAACCTGTTTCTCATCATGCTGCTGTTTGTGACGGGCTATGCGTGGGCGAGATTTTCGGGAGGCAGGCCTTTTCGCGCAGGGATGACGATGACTTCTCTCGGGTTGCTTCTGGTTGCAATAGCGATCGCTCTTGGCGGGTGAGCCCCTTCGCCAACCCAACAGGCATAAACCCGTCAGCGCGGATTGCGCTCCTTGCGAAGTTTCGCCCACCATTCCAGCCGCTTGCGGATGTCGCGCTCGAATCCGCGCTCCGGCGGATCGTAGAAGGTCTGGCGGCCCATCTTCTCCGGGAAATAATCTTGACCGGAAAAGGCATCCGGCTCGTCGTGATCGTAACGATAGCCCTCGCCGTAACCTTCGCCCTTCATCAGCTTGGTCGGCGCATTGAGGATATGTTTCGGCGGCAGCAGCGAACCGTTCTGTTTTGCCGCCTGGCTGGCCGCCTTGAAGGCGGTGTAGACGGCATTCGACTTCGGCGCGGTGGCGAGATAGATGCAGGCTTGCGCCAGCGCCAGTTCGCCTTCCGGCGAGCCGAGATAATCGTAGGCATCCTTGGCGGCATTGCAGATCACCAGCGCCTGCGGATCGGCAAGACCGATATCCTCCACCGCCATGCGCACCAGCCGCCGGCCGAGATAGAGCGGGTCTTCGCCGGCATCGAACATGCGGGCGAGATAATAGAGCGCGGCATCGGGATCCGAGCCGCGCACGGATTTATGCAGCGCCGAGATCAGATTGTAGTGCCCGTCCTGCGCCTTGTCGTAGACTGGGGCACGGCGCTGGACGATGCGCGTCAGGCCCTCGGTATCGAAGCTCTCGCCCTCGCGCGCGGCGCGCCAGACCTCTTCGGCGAGCGTCAGCACCGCCCGGCCATCACCGTCGGCCATGCGGATCAGGCTGGCGCGCGCCTCCTCGGTCAGCGGCAGCGGCTTCTGCTCGATCGCCTCGGCGCGCTTCAGCAGTTCCTCCAGGCTCTCCTCGTCATGCGACTTGAAGGTGAGGACACGGGCCCGCGACAAGAGAGCGGCGTTGAGCTCGAAGGACGGGTTCTCGGTGGTGGCGCCGACGAGGATGACGGTGCCGTCCTCCATGACCGGCAGGAAACTGTCCTGCTGGGCACGATTGAAACGATGGATCTCATCGACGAAGAGCAGCGTCTGACGGCCGTCCATGCGCCGCAGGCGGGCTGTCTCGAACACCTTCTTCAGATCGGCGACGCCGGAAAAGATCGCCGATATCTGCTCGAAGGCCAGCCCGGCCTCGCCCGAAAGCAGCCGCGCCACCGTCGTCTTGCCGGTGCCTGGCGGCCCCCAAAAGATCATCGAGCCGAGCGAGCCGCTTTCGATCATCCTTTTCAGCACGCCATCCTCACCGGTCAGGTGTTCCTGACCGGTGACATCGGCAAGCGTCTTCGGCCGCAGCCGGTCGGCAAGCGGCCGCCTGGCGGCGACCTCCTCCGGAACACGCGGCGCGAAGAGATCGTTGCTCATCGGAAAAACTGCCGGATGCGCTGGCCGTCGCGCTCGATTTCCACTCGCCAGAGGCCGGGGTCGCTATCGGCGATCTCGGACAGTTCGCTGGTCGACTTCACATCCGTGCCGTTGATCGAGACGATGATATCCTTCGGCTCGAAGCCCAAACGGGCGGCAGGCGAATCCTCTTTCACCTCGGAGACGACGACGCCTGCCGATTCCGGCGGCATGCGCAACTCGTCGGCAACCCGCGGCGACAGGTTCTCGACGACGGCGCCGGTAAACGGCGTGTGGCCGCCGATCGTGCGCTGGTCGCGCGGCGAGGTCTCCGGGGCGCGGTCGAGCGTCAGCGGCAATTGCTCCTCGCGGCCGTTCTCGACGACGGTGAGCTTGACCGATTTGCCGAGACCGGCCGTCGTCAGCCGGTAGAGCAGTGCATCGGGATGTTCGACAGAAATGCCGTCGACGGCGGTGACGATTTCCCCGGCCTTCAGCCCGGCCTTGGCCGCCGGCCCGCCTTCCGAGACCTTGACGACGAGCGCGCCGCGCGCCTTGTTCAGCCCGAGCGCTTCAGCCACCTCAGAGGTCACGGCATCGAAACTGGCGCCGACATAGGGCCGCTCGAAGGATTTGACGCCGGCATCGGCCGAGGCGAGGAAGACCTTGACGAGATTGGCGGGGATGGCGAAGCCGATACCGTTCGAGCCGCCGCCGCGGGAGAAGATCGCCGTATTGATGCCGATCAGCTCGCCCTTCATGTTCATCAAGGCGCCGCCGGAATTGCCGGGATTGATCGAGGCATCGGTCTGGATGAAGAAGCCGAACTCGTTCCTGACCACCTGGTTGCGGGCCAGTGCCGAGACGATACCGCTCGTCACCGTCTGGCCGACGCCGAAGGGGTTGCCGATCGCCAGCACGAGATCGCCGACCTCGACCGAATCGGAATTGCCGATCGGCAATGTCGGGAAGCTTTCCTTGGTATCGATCCTCAGGACGGCAAGATCGACGCGGTCGTCGCGCAGCACCACCTTGCAAGGGAATTCGCGGCCATCCGACAGCGCGATCTTGATGTCGTCGGCGCCTTCGACGACGTGATTGTTGGTGACGACAGTGCCGTTCGCCTCAACGATGACGCCGGAACCAAGCGAGGACTGCTTTTCCGAACGGTTCGGCATCTGCTGGCCGAAAAACTGCTCGAAGAAAGGATCGCCGGCAAAGGGCGACTGCCGCTGGACGATCTTTTCCGCATAGACATTGACGACGGCGCCTGACGTTTGTTTGACGAGCGGCGCGAAGGAGAGCTGCATCTGCATCTGGCTCTCGGGGACGGTCTTTGCAGTCTGCGCATCGGCCGCGGCCGGCAGAATGAGCATGAGAGCGAAGAGCGAGACGGACGCGCGCTTGAACAGGCCTTGCATGGGTATCCCTTTTGAATCCTCTTGAGGAACGTTTTAGAGCATGATGCCGAAAAATGTGAGCGGTTTTCGGACGACATCATGCTCTAACTATTTAATTGCGAACAGGATTCAGATTTTAGGCCGGCCGGCCTAAAATCGTCCCGTTCTGCGGCCCGACGCTAGAAAGGAAAGAGGGCGGAAGCATGGAAGAATAAGGCAAGAGGACGCCTCGGAAACCGGTTGAAGTCATTGTGAATTTGATTCAGGAAGATTGGCCATGCAACTGATATCGAAAGCCAAACTCTGGGCGAAGTCACTGAAGCGTGACATCGTGGCCCTTTGGTTTGCCGCTCGCGATCCACGCGTGCCCTGGCATGCCAAAACGGTGGCCGGCACTGTTGCCGCCTACGCGCTGTCGCCGATCGATCTCATCCCCGATTTCATTCCCGTGCTCGGCTATCTCGACGATCTCCTGATCGTGCCGCTCGGCATCATGCTGGCTATCCGGCTCGTGCCGGTGGAGGTGATGATCGAGCTCCGCACGGAGGCGGCCAAGCGCATCGAGCGCCCCTCCAGTCGTCTCGGAATGATCTTCATCCTTGCCGTCTGGCTCGCCTGCATCATCTTCCTGGCTCTGGCACTCAGCAGGCTCGCCTGAACGGCACCAACGGGAACATATGCATGATGATGACAAGAATGATGACGGCAGCCTTCGGCTTTGCGACCCTGCTCCTCGCATCGCCCGTGGCACAGGCGGCCAGTTTCGATTGCGACGCGAAAGAATTGAAGCCGGATGAAAAGGCGATCTGCGACAACCGCGCGCTCAACGATGCCGACGTGCAGATGGTGACGACCTTCGATCTGCTCTCCGGCCTGCTGGCGATGGGCTCGCGCGGCACGCTGCAGGACGAACAGACGGCCTGGCTGAAGAAACGGCAGGAATGCGGGGCAGATGCGACCTGCATCAAGGCTGCTTATGACGAGCGGCTGAAGCAACTCGGCGAGACCTATAAAAACATCAACCGGCCGCTGTGAAAGCGACCGGTTGGTAGAGCCGCTGACTTTTAATCAGCAGGTAATCGGTTGAGATGCCTCAACGGGCGTTCAGATCGCGCACGGCGCCGCGATCGGCGCTCGTTGCGAAGGCGGCGTAGGCCTTCAACGCGGTCGTGACGTTGCGCTTGCGGACTTCGACCGGGTACCAACCCTTGGCGTCCTGATCGGCGCGGCGGGCGGCAAGTTCGGTTTCGCTGACGCGCAGGCTGATCGTACGGTTGGGGATGTCGATGTCGATCATGTCGCCTTCACGCACCAGGCCGATGATGCCGCCATTGGCCGCTTCCGGTGAGACATGGCCGATCGACAGGCCGGAGGTGCCGCCGGAGAAGCGGCCGTCGGTGATGAGGGCGCAGGCCTTGCCGAGGCCCCTCGACTTCAGATAGCTCGTTGGATAGAGCATTTCCTGCATGCCGGGGCCGCCCTTCGGGCCTTCATAGCGGATGACGACGACGTCGCCTGATTTGACCTCGTTGGAAAGGATCGCCTTGACGGAGGCATCCTGGCTTTCGAAGACGCGGGCGGGGCCGGAGAATTTCAGGATCGATTCATCGACGCCGGCCGTCTTGACGATGCAGCCGTCGATCGCAAGGTTGCCCTTGAGCACGGCGAGGCCACCATCTTTCGAGAAGGGATGTTCGACCGAACGGATGACGCCGTTCTGGCGATCGGTGTCGAGCTCGTCCCAGCGGGCCTCCTGGCTGAAGGCGACCTGGGTCGGGATGCCGCCCGGAGCGGCGCGATAGAATTTGCGGACAGTTTCGCTGTTGGTGCGGGTGATATCCCAGCGATCGATCGCATCGCCCAGCGTCTCGGCATGGACGGTCGGGCAATCGCGGTTCAAGAGACCGCCCTTGTCGAGCTCGCCGAGGATCGACATGATGCCGCCGGCGCGGTGGACGTCTTCCATATGCACATCGCTCTTGGCGGGCGCGACCTTCGACAGGCACGGCACGCGGCGCGACAGCGCGTCGATATCGGTCATGGTGAAATCGACCTCGCCTTCATGGGCGGCGGCAAGGATGTGCAGGACCGTATTGGTCGAGCCGCCCATGGCGATGTCGAGCGCCATGGCATTCTCGAAAGCCTGCTTGGAAGCGATGGTGCGCGGCAGCGCCTTGACGTCGTCCTGCTCGTAATAGCGGCGGGCGAGATCGACGATCAGATGGCCGGCCTCGACGAAGAGCCGCTTGCGGTCGGCGTGGGTGGCGAGCGTCGAGCCGTTGCCGGGCAACGACAGGCCGAGCGCTTCCGTCAGGCAGTTCATCGAATTGGCGGTGAACATGCCGGAGCAAGAGCCGCAAGTCGGACAGGCCGAGCGTTCGATGGTCTGGACGTCTTCGTCGCTGATCTTGTCGTCGGCCGCGGCGACCATGGCATCAACGAGGTCGAGCGCATGCGTCTTGCCGTGCAGCACGACCTTGCCGGCTTCCATCGGACCGCCGGAGACGAAGACTGTGGGAATGTTGAGGCGCAGCGACGCCATCAGCATGCCGGGAGTGATCTTGTCGCAGTTGGAGATGCAGACCATGGCGTCGGCGCAATGGGCATTGACCATATATTCGACGCTGTCGGCGATGAGCTCACGCGAGGGCAGCGAATAGAGCATGCCGTCATGGCCCATGGCGATACCGTCATCGACGGCGATCGTGTTGAATTCCTTGGCGACACCACCGGCCGCTTCGATCTCGCGGGCGACCAGCTGGCCGAGGTCCTTCAGGTGCACGTGGCCGGGCACGAACTGGGTGAAGGAATTCACCACCGCGATGATCGGCTTGCCGAAATCCGAATCCTTCATGCCCGTGGCGCGCCAAAGGCCGCGGGCGCCCGCCATGTTGCGGCCATGGGTCGTGGTTCTGGAACGGTAAGCTGGCATCGGTGTCTTCCTCAACGTGGCGGAATTATCAGGCAAAGCGGGGCGGCATGGAGCCTGCAGGCCGGGCAAACGCTGCTTTTTGGAATTGTCCTAATCCAATCGACGGGGGCTGTCACTACCTGGAAGCTCAAATCCGGTACGCCATCGGCCAAGCGCCACAAGCCCATCGATCATATACGGTTCGGCGCGATGTTTCGTTACAGCCTATTCCATCACCGCCGAACACAAAAAATTGGCTTCCCGTCGGTAATATTCAAGGCTTAGACACTCATCCGAGTGTGCGGGTGGTTCGTTTAAGACTATATTTCACAGATCCGCCCAGGAGGTTTCGCCATGCCAAGCTATCGCCCACCGAAGATCGCGTCATCGGAGATAACACCGCGCCAGATCTATGTGCGGCGTCGTGAATTCCTCGGCGCGGCAGCGCTTGGCGCCGTGGCGCTCTACAGCGCCGGCAAGGCGAGTGCTGCGGCGCTTTCCGCCGTCCAGAGCAAGTATAAGGTCGACGAGAAGCCGACGCCGATCAAGGATGTCACGACCTACAACAACTTCTATGAGTTCGGCCTCGACAAGGGCGATCCCGCAGCTCTTTCCGGCGATTTCAAGCCGCTGCCCTGGACGGTCAAGGTCGACGGCATGGTCAACAAGCCCGGCACCTTCGACATCGAGGCGCTGATGAAGGAATTCCCGATCGAGGAACGAACCTACCGGATGCGCTGCGTCGAGGCCTGGTCAATGGTCATCCCGTGGGACGGTTTTCCGCTGGCATCGCTGCTCGACAAGGTGGAACCGCTCGGCAGCGCCAAATACGTCGCCTTCGAAACCGTCGTGCGGCCGGAAGAAATGCCGGGGCAGAAGGGCTTCTTCCAGTCGCTCGACTGGCCCTATGTCGAAGGTTTGCGCCTCGACGAAGCGCGCCATCCGCTGACGCTGCTTGCCGTCGGGCTCTATGGCGAAACGCTGCCGAACCAGAACGGCGCGCCGATCCGCCTCGTCGTGCCGTGGAAATACGGTTTCAAGGGCATCAAATCGATCGTCAAGATCACGCTCACCGACCAGCAGCCTAAGAATACCTGGCAGGTGACCAATCCGCAGGAATACGGCTTCTACGCCAACGTCAACCCTGATGTCGATCATCCGCGCTGGAGCCAGGCGAGCGAGCGGCGCATCGGCGAAAGCGGCTTCTTCGGTGCGAGCCGCCATCCCACCCTGCCCTTCAACGGCTATGCCGACGAGGTGGCGGGTCTTTATGCCGGCATGGATCTGAAGGCGAATTTCTGATGGCGGAACTGTCGCTCGCCATCCCCAAGCGCTGGCAACCCGCCTCCGTCTGGCTGCTCTACGTCGTCGGGCTGGTGCCTGCGGCCTGGACTTTCTATCTCGGCGCGACCGATCAGCTCGGCGCCGATCCAGTCAAGACCTTCGAGCTCTTCCTCGGCATCTGGACGATCCGCTTCCTGATCGCAACACTTGCCGTGTCCCCGGCCCGCGAGCTCTTCGGCTGGAATTATCTGCGCTATCGCCGCGCGCTGGGCCTGCTGACCTTCTACTACGCGCTAATGCATTTCACCGTCTACATGGTGCTCGACCAGGCCATGGATATCTCTGCCGTCATCAACGACGTGCTGAAGCGCCCCTTCATCATGTTCGGCATGGCAGCCCTTGCCATGCTCATTCCGCTGGCGCTGACATCCAATAATTTCTCGATCCGCCGCCTCGGCAAGAACTGGATCTGGCTGCATCGCCTGATCTACATCATCGCCGCCAGCGGAGCGCTGCATTTCGCGCTCTCGACCAAGATCCTCGACCTCGAGCAATATATCTATGTCGGGCTGATCATCGCGCTCATCCTCTACCGCTCCTACCGGCCGATCGCGCGCAACAGGAAAAAGGGCCAGGGACGGACGCGCAATCGCGCAATGGCCTCGGCTTCGTGAGGCGCAAACGACCGGCGAGAAGCTTCACCGACGTGCGGGATCGAGGGTGCAGGCCGTAGCAATGCCGATGGCATAGGCCAGCATATTCCAAAGCGAGAATATCCGGCCCAGCAGCAGGGTGCCTGCCGTGGTCAGCCGAAAGGCGTCGAGCCAGGGCGTGTGATAGAGCCGGAACAGTTCCACGGAGATCGCGATGAGCAACGCTATGACGGCGATGACTGCCCGCCGGGACCTTGCGGCTATGAGCGACACCAGCAGATAGACCATCGCGCCCCAGAGCGCCGATCCGCCATATTTGACGACGACGAAGGGCAGATCGGCCGCATAGCCAAAGCGCCGGAGCGCCAGCCCGAGAGCGATGACAAGAAGCAGGGCTGCGAGACGCAGGAACTGCGCTCGAGAGCGAGTTTGAATAATTGCGCGCAATGACCTGTCCTATCTCAATTTCCGCCGGTTGGACGGCCGAGGTGCAGATATCGAATGATCAAGCAAAGGCTGTCCGCCGGCGCACAAACAAAAACAGCCGGGCTTTGCAGCCCGGCTGTTTTGTTTCCGCCGAAACGGAAGATTAAGCGGCGACGGCCTGTTCTTCGGCAGCGACGCGGGCCTTGTCGGCTGCGCCCTTGGCGAAGGTGTCGCGATCAACGAATTCGACAACGGCCATGGCGGCATTGTCGCCCTGGCGGAAGCCGGCCTTCATGATGCGCAGGTAGCCGCCGTTGCGGGTGGCGTAACGCGTTGCGATCGTGTCGAAGAGCTTCGAAACGACGGCAGCATCGCGGATCTGCGAGATCGCCTGGCGGCGAGCATGCAGGTCGCCGCGCTTGCCGAGCGTGACGAGCTTCTCGACGATCGGACGGATTTCCTTGGCCTTCGGCAGGGTCGTGACGATCTGCTCGTGGGTAATCAGCGAAGCCGCCATGTTGGCGAACATCGCCTTGCGGTGGCTTGCAGTTCTATTCAGCTTGCGGCCGGCTTTACCATGGCGCATTGCTATTCTCCTTTAATGCAGGTGCCCTTACGCTAAATGGGCCTGCCGTTTCCTGGCACATGCAGGCGATCGGCCTGCTGTTTGACGGGGAAAGGCAGCCGAAAGAGCCTGCCTTTTGTTTTCTCAGTATTGGTCTTCGTAACGCTTGGCGAGATCTTCGATGTTCTCGGGCGGCCATGCCGGCACTTCCATGCCGAGGTGCAGGCCCATGGAAGCGAGAACTTCCTTGATTTCGTTCAGCGACTTGCGACCAAAATTCGGCGTGCGGAGCATTTCTGCTTCGGTCTTCTGAATGAGGTCGCCGATGTAGACGATGTTGTCGTTCTTCAGGCAGTTTGCCGAACGGACCGACAGTTCGAGTTCGTCTACCTTCTTGAGGAGAGCCGGGTTGAAAGCGAGTTCGGTGACTGCTTCCTCTTCGGTTTCCTTCTGCGGCTCGTCGAAGTTGACGAAGACGCCAAGCTGATCCTGGAGAATGCGCGCCGCAAAAGCGACGGCGTCTTCGCCGGTGATCGAGCCATCGGTTTCGATGGTCATGTTCAGCTTGTCGTAGTCGAGAACCTGTCCTTCGCGGGTATTTTCAACCTTGTAGGACACCTTCTTGACCGGCGAGTAGAGGCTGTCGACCGGGATGAGACCGATCGGAGCATCTTCCGCACGATTGCGCTCGGCCGGAACGTAGCCCTTGCCGTTGTTGACGGTGAACTCCATGCGGATTTCGGCGCCCTCGTCGAGCGTGCAGATGACATGCTCGGGGTTGAGGATTTCGATATCGCCGACCGTCTGAATGTCGCCAGCCGTAACAACGCCCGGGCCCTGCTTGCGCACGACCATGCGCTTTGCGTCGTCGCCATCCATCTTGATGGCGATTTCCTTGATGTTGAGCACGATGTCCGTCACGTCTTCGCGGACGCCTGGAATCGAGGAGAATTCATGCAGCACGCCGTCGATCTGCACCGCCGTGACGGCAGCACCGCGCAGCGAGGAGAGCAGAACGCGACGCAGCGCGTTGCCGAGGGTGAGGCCGAAGCCGCGCTCCAGCGGTTCGGCAACGAGCGTCGCCCTGGTGCGCGAGCTCGAGGAGAACTCCACCTTGTTCGGCTTGATCAGTTCCTGCCAGTTCTTCTGAATCATGAGTTTGCCTTCCGTTCGTTGCCACCATCCAATCGTGGCAACCGAGCTTGAAAACCACCGGGAGCGCGCAGGCGCTCACCGGTGACGAGAGCGATGATCAGACGCGGCGCTTCTTGCGCGGACGGCAGCCATTGTGCGGGATCGGGGTCACGTCGCGGATGGACGTGATCATGAAACCTGCAGCCTGGAGCGCGCGCAGAGCCGATTCACGACCCGAACCCGGACCGCAGACTTCGACTTCCAGCGACTTCATGCCGTGTTCCTGGGCCTTCTTGGCGCAGTCTTCGGCAGCGATCTGGGCGGCGAACGGGGTCGACTTGCGCGAGCCCTTGAAGCCCTTTGCGCCAGCCGACGACCATGCGATCGCATTGCCCTGCGCGTCGGTGATGGTGATCATCGTGTTGTTGAAGGTCGAGTTGACGTGAGCGACACCCGACGAGATATTCTTGCGCTCGCGACGGCGAACGCGGACGGCTTCCTTAGCCATGGTATTCCTTTCGTTGATCTCTTCACCGCCGTAATGCCAGCGGCTACACCGGAACGGCGCCTATATGGTCCCGCTCCAAACTCAAAAGAGGCCGGCGCAGACCGCCAGCCTCCCTACCCCGGTTTCCCGGAAATTACTTCTTCTTACCAGCGATTGCCTTTGCCGGGCCCTTGCGGGTGCGGGCATTGGTGTGCGTGCGCTGGCCGCGGACCGGAAGGCCGCGGCGATGACGCAGGCCGCGGTAGCAGCCGAGGTCCATCAGGCGCTTGATGTTCATCGCGGTATCGCGACGAAGATCGCCTTCGACCTGATAGTCGCGGTCAATGGCTTCGCGGATCTGAAGGACTTCTGCGTCCGTCAGCTGATGCACACGACGTTCAGCCGGGATACCGACCTTCTCGACGATTTCCTGTGCGAATTTCGGACCGATCCCGTGAATGTAGGTCAGCGCAATAACAACGCGCTTCGCAGTCGGGATGTTGACGCCAGCGATACGTGCCACGCCTGTTCTCCTTGCATTCCAGTTGCCATCCGGCAAGTGGGCTTCGTTATGCGGTCTTTAGAACCGCCCGTTCAGATTTACGTCCGTAACATGTCAAAACGACCGCACCCGGACTTCCCTGGGAAATCCGCGCCGATCGCATGGAATGTCGCGAGTTGGCGCGGTGTTTAGCGGAATCACTGCTGAAAAGCAACCGTTCCGCCAAGTTTATTTTCAAAGCCTTAAAGCTTGGAAAGAATGCTTTCGACCTCGGCAGTCACCTGATCGATGTCCGCCATGCCGTCCACGGACTTGAGTTTGCCCTTGGCATGGTAATAACCGATCAGCGGCGAGGTTTCCTTGTAGTAGACCTGCAGCCGAGCCGTCATGGTCTCCGGATTGTCATCGGGACGGCGCTTGAAGTGCGTCGAACCGCACTTGTCGCACACGCCTTCGGCAGCCGGAACCTTATCGCTATCGTGATAGACGCTGCCGCACTGCGCGCAGGAATAACGACCGGCGACACGGCGGATCAGTTCGGCATCATCGACACGGAATTCGATGACGACGGACAGGCCGAGACCCTTTGCCCTCAGCATCGCCTCGGTGGCATCCGCCTGGACGAGCGTCCGCGGGAAACCGTCAAGAATGAAGCCATTGGCGCAATCGGGTTGATCGATTCGCTCGGAAACGATGGCGATGACGATCTCATCCGAGACGAGTTTGCCGGCGTCCATGACCGCCTTGGCGCGCTTGCCGACATCCGTACCGGCGTTGACCGCTGCACGCAGCATGTCTCCCGTGGAAAGCTGCGGAATGCCGTGCTTTTCCACGATCCGCTGGGCCTGGGTTCCCTTACCCGCGCCCGGCGGCCCCAAAAGGATAAGTCTCATCGCCCCCTCTTTCCTCCACGCAACTTCGATTTCTTGATCAGGCCTTCGTATTGCTGCGCGATCAGGTGACCCTGGATCTGTGCAACCGTATCAAGAGTTACGCTAACCACGATCAAAAGCGAAGTCCCACCAAGGGATAATGGGATGCCGGTTTGCGACACCAAGATCTCCGGAAGGATGCAGACGAAGACGAGATAGATCGCGCCGATCACCGTGATGCGGGTCAGCACGTAGTCGATATATTCGGCAGTGCGCTCGCCCGGACGGATGCCGGGAATGAAGCCGCCATGCTTCTTCAGATTGTCGGCCGTGTCCTTCGGATTGAAGACGATGGCCGTGTAGAAGAAGGCGAAGAAGGCGATCAGCGCCGCGTAGAGCACCATGTAGAGCGGCTGGCCGTGGCCCAGCGCCGCGACGATCGACGTCGCCCAGGAGGGCATAGCCGTGGTGTTGGCAAAGCCCGCAAGCGTTGCCGGCAGCAGCAGCAGCGAGGAGGCGAAGATCGCCGGGATGACGCCCGAGGTGTTGAGCTTCAGCGGCAGGTGCGAGGTATCGCCCTGGAACATGCGGTTGCCGACCTGGCGCTTCGGATACTGAATCAGCAGCCGGCGCTGCGCACGCTCGACGAAAACGATCACGCCGATGACGCCGATCGCCACAATGATGACGAGCAGGATGAGGAAGGTCGACAGCGCGCCGGTGCGGCCGAGCTCGAGCGTGCCGGCAAGGGCCGTCGGGAGACCGGCGGCGATGCCGGCGAAGATGATCAGCGAGATGCCGTTGCCGATGCCGCGCGAGGTGATCTGCTCGCCGAGCCACATCAGGAACATCGTGCCGCCGAGCAGCGTCAGAACGGTGGAAACACGGAAGAACCAGCCCGGATCGACGACGAGGCCCTGGCCGCTCTCAAGACCGGCGGCAATGCCGTAGGCCTGCAGCGCGCCGAGGATGACGGTGCCGTAGCGGGTATACTGGTTGATGATCTTGCGGCCCTGCTCGCCCTCCTTCTTGAGGTTTTCGAGCGCCGGCACGACCGAGGTCATGAGCTGCACGATGATCGAAGCAGAGATATAGGGCATGATGCCGAGCGCGAAGATCGCCATGCGCTGAACGGCGCCGCCCGAGAACATGTTGAAAAGGCCGAGAATGCCGCCTGCCTGGCCGCGGAAAGCCTGGGCATAGGCTTCGGGATTGAGGCCCGGAAGCGGAATATGGGTGCCGAGCCTGTAGACGAGGAGAGCTGCCAGTGTGAACCACAAGCGCTTCTTCAAATCCTCGGCTTTGGCAAAGGTCGAAAAATTGAGGTTGGATGCCAATTGTTCCGCTGCAGAAGCCATGCGTTTCTCCGCGCTACCAATTCCGGCGTCTCTGGGGGATAGGCCGGCCCCGGAATCAGTATGAAAATTATTCAAAACCGGGTTCAGAACGGATTGCAATGCAACCCCATGCCTCACCCTCGTTTTAGTCTTACCGGTATGACGCGGGCGCGCCAGCCAAGTTTTTGTGAGGCCCACATATGGGAGCAAAATCGCCCGGTGTGAAGCACCCCGGGCGATATATCATCAGATTATTATTCGGCAGCAGCCGGAGCCGAAAGCAGCGTCACGGTGCCGCCGGCCTTTTCGATCTTCTCGACGGCAGGCTTGGAGGCGCCTGCAACGACGATCGTCACCTTGGCCTTGAGCTCGCCATCGGCGAGAACGCGAACGCCGTCCTTGGGGCGACGGATGACGCCAGCGGCCTTGAGGGCAGCGGCATCAACGGTCGCCTTGGCGTCGAGCTTGCCGGCGTCGATTGCCGCCTGGATACGGCCGAGCGACACGACAACAAAATCGGAAGCGAAAATGTTGTTGAAGCCGCGCTTCGGCAGGCGACGATAGATCGGCATCTGGCCACCTTCGAAGCCGTTGATGGCGACGCCCGAGCGGGACTTCTGACCCTTCACGCCGCGACCACCGGTCTTACCCGAGCCCGAGCCGATACCGCGGCCGAGACGCTTGCGGCTGTGGGTCGAGCCTTCGTTGTCCTTGATTTCATTCAGTTTCATGAGCGTTTCCTCCGTCTCACTTCTCGTCGACGACGCGAACGAGATGCTGGACAGCACGGATCATGCCACGAACCGAAGGAGTATCCTCCAGCGTGCGGCGACGGTGCATCTTGTTCAGTCCGAGACCGATCAGCGTGCGCTGCTGAACATCCGGACGGCGAATCGGGCTGCCGATCTGTTCGATCGTGACAGTCTTCGCTTCAGCTTTCTTGGTAGCCTTGGCCATCTGTCAAACTCCTCTTATTCTTCAGAGGCGTTGCCGGAGGCGCTACGACGAGCCTGCAGCGTTGCATACTTGATGCCGCGCTGAGCTGCGATGTCCTTCGGGTGAACCTGGTGCTTCAGAGCGTCGAAGGTGGCGCGAACCATGTTGTAGGGGTTCGACGAACCGGTCGACTTGGCGACGACGTCGTGCATGCCGAGCGTTTCGAATACGGCGCGCATCGGACCGCCGGCGATGATGCCGGTACCGACCTTGGCCGAACGCAGCAGAACCTTGCCGGCGCCATGGCGGCCATGGACGTCGTGATGCAGCGTACGGCCGTCACGCAGCGGTACGAAGATCAGTTCGCGCTTGGCGGCTTCGGTTGCCTTGCGGATGGCTTCCGGCACTTCACGTGCCTTGCCATGGCCGAAGCCGACGCGGCCCTTCTGGTCGCCGACGACGACGAGTGCTGCGAAACCAAAACGACGGCCGCCCTTGACGACCTTGGCGACGCGGTTGATCGCGACCAGCTTGTCGACGAATTCGCTATCGCGCTCTTCACGGCTCTGGCGGTCTTCCCGCTGCGGCCTTCTTTCCTGTGCCATTGTCCTCTTCCTTTTTCTTTTCCGGGTGCAATCGGCAAACACATGTGGACCGCATCAGCCTCCCCTTTCGGGAAGTGCCTGCGGTCCGGCGAAAATCCGGCCGGCGCTGAAAGCGTCCGGCCGGAAACTGATCAGAAGGTGAGACCGCCTTCGCGGGCCGCTTCGGCGAGAGCCTTGATGCGGCCGTGATAGATGAAGGCGCCACGGTCGAACACGACTTCCGTAACACCGGCCTTGGAGGCGCGCTCGGCAACGAGCTTGCCTACGACGGCAGCGGCGGCGGTATCGGCACCGGTCTTCAGAGAACCGCGCAGATCCTTTTCGAGGGTGGAGGCAGACGCGAGCGTCTTGCCGGCCACATCATCGATGACCTGGGCGTAGATGTTCTTCGAGGAGCGATGAACCGACAGGCGCGGACGGCCATTGGCCACCGACTTGAGTTGACGGCGCACGCGGTTGGCACGACGTGCAAGTGCTTCTTTCCTGCTAGCCATTTCGCGTGATCCTTACTTCTTCTTGCCTTCTTTGCGGACGATCCGCTCGTCGGCGTACTTGACGCCCTTGCCCTTGTAAGGCTCGGGACCGCGATATTCGCGGATTTCGGCGGCAACCTGGCCGACCTGCTGCTTGTTGATGCCGCTGACGATGATTTCAGTCGGCTTCGGAACAGCGATCGAGATACCGACCGGCGGCTCATAGATCACGTCGTGGCTGAAACCGAGAGCCAGCTGCAGGTTCTTGCCCTGCATGGAGGCGCGGTAACCAACGCCGTTGATTTCAAGCTTGCGCTCGAAACCGTCCTTGACGCCCTTGAAGATGCCTTCGATCATCGTGCGGGACATGCCCCACTTCGAACGTGCATCCTTGGTCTGGCTGAGCGGCGTTACGACGACCGCGTTATTTTCGAGCTTGAGGCTGATTTCGTCGTTAGCAACGAAAAACAGCTCGCCCTTCGGACCCTTTGCAGTCACCTTCTGACCATCGACCGTAGCCGTGATCCCAGCAGGTACCTGAACGGGCTTTTTACCGATACGAGACATGTTTCTATCCTGTCTGTTCGCTATGGAGACCCCTGCCCGATCTTAGAAGACCGAGCAAAGAACCTCGCCGCCAACGTTCTGTTCGCGAGCCTGGTGATCGGCCATCACACCCTTCGGAGTCGAAAGGATGGTGATGCCGAGACCGTTCGCGACCTGCGGAATGGACTTGACCGAGACATAAACCCGGCGGCCCGGCTTGGACACACGGCCGATCTCACGGATCACCGATGCGCCTTCATAATATTTCAGCTCGATGCTGAGTTCCGACTTGCCATTGCCGAAATCGACAACGGAATAGCCACGGATGTAGCCTTCGGACTGCAGGACATCGAGAACACGCGCACGGAGCTTGGACGCAGGCGTCGAGACCGACGACTTGCGGCGGGAAGCGCCGTTGCGGATGCGGGTGAGCATATCGCCCAACGGATCAGTCATTGTCATGTAACCTGCTCCTTACCAGCTCGACTTGACGATGCCCGGCACCTTGCCGAGATTGCCGAGTTCACGCAGCGCGATACGCGACATGCGCAGTTTACGGTAATATGCGCGCGGACGCCCCGAGACTTCGCAACGGTTGCGAATACGGGTCTTCGATCCATCGCGCGGCAGGGATGCCAGCTTGATCGAGGCCTTGAACCGCTCTTCGATCGGAAGAGCCTGGTTCATGATGATCGCCTTCAACGCAGCCCGCTTAGCGGCCTGGTTGGCGACCGTAGTACGGCGGCGCTTGTTCTTTTCAACTGCGCTTGTCTTCGCCATGTCAGGTTCCTTTTCTACGCTCGTCGTTACGGTTATTGACGGAACGGGAAGCTGAACTCTTTCAGAAGAGCCCGTGCTTCGTCGTCGGTCGTCGCCGTCGTGCAAACGATGATGTCCATGCCCCACATCTGATCAACCTTGTCGTAGTTGATCTCAGGGAACACAATGTGCTCCTTGATGCCCATGGCGAAGTTGCCACGGCCGTCAAAGCTCTTCGGGTTCAGGCCGCGGAAGTCGCGAACGCGCGGGAGCGCGATGTTCACGAGACGGTCCAGGAACTCGTACATGCGGGCGCCGCGAAGGGTAACCTTGGCGCCGATCGGCATCTGTTCGCGGACCTTGAAGCCTGCGATAGAGTTGCGTGCGCGGGTGATGACCGGCTTCTGGCCGGCGATCGCTGCGAGGTCGGCGGCAGCAACCGTCGGCTTCTTCGAGTCAGCGGTCGCTTCGCCAACACCCATGTTGATCACGATCTTGTCGAGCTTCGGAATCATCATCTCGTTGGCGTAGGAGAACTGCTCCTGCATCGCCTTGCGGATGCGCTCGACATATTCCTTCTTGAGCCGTGGCTCGTATTTTGCCTCAGCCATCGATCACTTCTCCAGAACGCTTGGCCACACGGACCTTCTTGCCGTCAACAACCTTGAAACCGACGCGGGTCGGCTTACCGTCCTTGTCGACGATTGCAACGTTGGACAGGTGAACCGAGGCTTCCTTGTTGATAATGCCGGCTTCCTGGGTCTGCGTCTGGCGCTGGTGGCGCTTGACGACGTTGACGCCACGAACGACGGCACGATCTTCCTTTGGCATGACCTGGACAACTTCGCCGGTGCGGCCCTTGTCCTTGCCAGCGAGCATGACGACCTTGTCGCCCTTACGAATCTTCTGCATCGCTTCGCTCCTTACAGTACTTCGGGAGCCAGCGAGATGATCTTCATGTGGTTCTTGGCGCGAAGTTCGCGCGGAACCGGTCCGAAGATACGGGTGCCGATCGGCTCTTTCTTGTTGTCGATGAGGACTGCTGCGTTGGTGTCAAAGCGGATGACGGAGCCATCCGGACGACGGATATCCTTGGCGGTACGAACGACAACCGCCTTCATCACGTCACCCTTCTTCACACGGCCGCGCGGGATCGCTTCCTTGATCGAAACGACGATGACGTCGCCGATCGAGGCATACTTGCGCTTCGAGCCGCCCAGCACCTTGATGCACATGACACGACGTGCGCCGGAATTATCCGCGACGTCGAGGTTTGTTTGCATCTGAATCATATCAGGTCGCCTTCTTGGTTTACCGGAATGGTTGGGCTAGCCCCCTACTCCGGCTTATGAAAATTTTCGCCGGCCGAGCTGCCATGACGGCAACACAGACGCGGCAATAGCTGAATAGCGCGGGGTCGATCGTGCCAGGGTGGTTTCCCGAACGGGACCTTCCGTGCGCTCAAAGCAAAAGAACGCCCGGCATTCGAGCGTTCTGACGCTGCTTCATACAGATATTTCGGCGAGACGCAAGGCCTCGCACAAAATTCTGTTACTTGCCCTGGGCGGAAATCACCGTCCAACGCTTGTCCTTGGAAATCGGCGCGCATTCCTCGATGGATACGGTATCGCCGATCTTGTACTGGTTGTTCTCGTCGTGGGCCTTGTACTTCTTGGAACGACGAACGGTCTTCTGGAGCAGCGGGTGAGCGAAACGACGCTCGACACGAACCACTACCGTCTTCTCGTTCTTGTCGCCAACGACGACGCCCTGCAGGATGCGCTTCGGCATATTTTTCTTCCTTTAGGCCTTAACTTCTGCCGCCTTCTGGCGGGCAATGGTTTTCACGCGGGCGATGTCCTTGCGGACTTCGTTGATGCGCGAGGACTTTTCGAGCTGGCCGGTCGCCTTCTGGAAGCGCAGGTTGAACTGCTCCTTCTTCAGCTTGGCAAGCTCGTCCTTGAGTTGGTCGGCGGTGAACCCGCGAACATCTGAGGCTTTCATGAGCTCAATCCCTTACTCTGCAATGCGCTGAACGAAGCGCGTCTTGACCGAGAGCTTGGCAGAGCCGAGACGAAGCGCCTCGCGGGCGATTTCTTCGCTGACACCGTCGATCTCGAACATCATACGGCCGGGCTTGACCTTGCATGCCCAGTATTCAACGGAGCCCTTACCCTTACCCATACGGACTTCGGTCGGCTTTGCGGTTACCGGAACGTCCGGGAACACGCGGATCCATACACGGCCGGCGCGCTTCATATAACGCGTGATCGCGCGGCGGGCCGCTTCGATCTCGCGCGCGTTGACGCGGTTGGGTTCCTGAGCCTTCAGGCCGAATTCGCCGAATGCCAGGTCAGAACCGCCCTTGGCGACGCCCTTGATGCGGCCCTTGAACTGCTTGCGGTACTTGGTACGCTTTGGCTGCAACATTTTCTTATTCTCCGAACTTCTCTGCCACGCGCGCTATCAAGCGTTGTCGCGGCGACGGTCTCTGTCGCGGTCACGGTCACGGCTTGCCGGACCCTGGGCGTCACCTTCCATCGCACGGCGCTCGGAAGCCATCGGATCGTGCTCAAGGATTTCGCCCTTGAAGATCCAGACCTTGATGCCGCAGATGCCGAATGCGGTTTCTGCTTCAGCCGTGCCGTAGTCGATGTCGGCGCGCAGCGTGTGCAGCGGCACACGACCTTCGCGGTACCATTCCGTACGGGCGATTTCAGCGCCGCCGAGACGGCCGGCGCAGGTGATCTTGATGCCTTCGGCGCCAAGACGCATCGCGGACTGAACGGCGCGCTTCATGGCGCGGCGGAAAGCCACGCGGCGCTCGAGCTGCTGGGCGATCGACTGAGCGACCAGCGTCGCGTCGACTTCGGGCTTGCGCACTTCGACGATGTTGAGGTGCGTTTCCGAATTCGTCATGTCCGACAGCTTCTTGCGGAGCTTGTCGATGTCTGCGCCCTTGCGGCCGATGATGAGGCCCGGACGTGCCGAGTGGATCGTGACGCGGCACTTCTTGTGCGGACGCTCGATGACCACCTTGGAGATCCCGGCCTGCTTCAGTTCGCTCATGACGAACTTGCGCATCTTCAGGTCTTCGTGCAGCAGCTGGCCGTACTCGGCATTGTCCGCGAACCAGCGGCTATCCCAGGTACGGTTGATGCCAAGACGGAAACCGATTGGATTGATTTTCTGACCCATTATGCGGCCTCCTCTACTGCCTGCACTTCACGAACGACGATCGTCAGGTGCGCGAAGGGCTTTTCGATGCGCGACGCGCGACCACGGCCACGAGCGTGGAAACGCTTCATGACGATCGACTTGCCGACATAGGCCTCGGCGACGACAAGCGAGTCGACGTCGAGATCGTGGTTGTTCTCGGCATTGGCGATCGCAGATTCGAGCGTCTTCTTGACGGCGCCTGCGATGCGCTTGCGGGAGAACTCCAGCTCAGCGAGTGCGCGCTCGACCTTCTTGCCACGGATAGCCGCAGCAACCAGGTTGAGCTTCTGGGGGCTGACGCGGAGCGTGCGGGCGACTGCTTGCGCCTCGTTGTCCTTCAGCCGGCGTTCGGCTTTTGCCTTGCCCATTGTTACTTCCTCTTCGCCTTCTTGTCCGCGCCGTGACCGTAGTAGGTGCGGGTCGGAGAGAATTCACCGAATTTGTGGCCGACCATGTCTTCATTGACGCTGACCGGAATATGCTTGCTGCCGTTGTAGACGCCGAAGGTAAGACCGACGAACTGCGGCAGGATCGTGGAGCGACGGCTCCAGATCTTGATCACTTCTGCACGTCCGCCTTCACGAACCTTCTCAGCCTTCTTGAGAAGATAGCCGTCAACGAACGGACCTTTCCATACTGAACGAGCCATTGGAGACTTCCTCTCTTACTTCTTACGCTGATGACGCGAGCGCATGATCATCTTGTCGGTCGACTTGTTCGACCGGGTGCGCTTGCCCTTGGTCGGCTTGCCCCAGGGTGTCACCGGATGGCGACCACCAGAGGTGCGGCCTTCACCACCGCCGTGCGGATGGTCGACCGGGTTCATGACGACGCCGCGGTTATGCGGACGCTTGCCGCGCCAAACCGTACGACCGGCCTTGCCGTCGTTGATGTTGGCGTGATCCGGGTTGGAGACGGCGCCGATCGAAGCAAGGCAGGAGCCATGGACGAGACGCTGTTCACCGGAGTTCAGGCGAAGGATCGCCATGCCCTGGTCGCGGCCGACGAGCTGTGCGTAGCCACCGGCGGAGCGAGCGATCTGACCACCCTTGCCCGGCTTCATTTCCACATTGTGGATGATGGAGCCGACCGGGATGAACTGCAGCGGCATGGTGTTGCCGGGCTTGACGTCAACAGCCTTCTCGGAAGCGATGACCTTGTCACCGGCAGCGAGGCGCTGCGGAGCGAGGATATAAGCCTTTTCGCCATCAGCATAGGTCACCAGCGCGATGAACGCCGTGCGGTTCGGATCGTATTCGATACGCTCGACGGTGCCTTCGACGTCGAACTTGCGACGCTTGAAGTCGATCAGACGATAGGTGCGCTTGTGACCGCCGCCGATGAAGCGGGCGGTGATGCGACCGAGGTTGTTACGACCGCCGCTCTTGGTCAGACCTTCCGTCAGCGCCTTGACCGGCTTGCCCTTGTAGAGGGCCGAGCGGTCGACGATGACCAGCTGGCGCTGGCTCGGGGTGATCGGATTGAATGTTTTCAATGCCATTTTCTTATACCTCAGAGACCGGTGGAGACGTCGATCGTCTGGCCTTCAGCCAGGGTTACGACAGCCTTCTTCACGTCCTTCTGCTTGCCGACGAAACCGCGGAACCGCTTGGTCTTGCCCTTGCGCAGCAGAGTGTTGACGGCCGTAACCTTGACGCCGAACAGCGCCTCGACAGCAGCCTTGATTTCCGGCTTCGTCGCCTGCTTGGCGACATTGAAAACAACCTGGTTGTTTTCGGATACCAGCGTGGACTTTTCGGTGATCGCCGGGGAGACGATCACATCGTAGTGGCGAAGATCGGTCACTTGAATCGCTCCTCTAGCGCTTCAACCGCAGCCTTGGAAAGCACGAGCTTGCCGCGGCGCACGATGTCGTAAACGTTGATGCCCTGGATCGGCAGAACATCGATGTTCGGGATGTTCTGAGCTGCGAGCTTGAAGTTGCCATCAAGCTCTGCGCCGCCGATGAAGAGGGCGTTGGTCAGGCCGAGCGTCTCGAAAACGGACGCGAGAGCCTTGGTCTTGGCTTCGGTGGCAACCAGGTTGTCGATGACGATGACGTCATCGGCCTTGATCTTGGCCGAAAGGGCATGGCGAAGGCCGAGTGCACGAACCTTCTTGGGAAGATCATGCTCGTGGCTGCGCACGACCGGGCCGTGAGCCTTGCCGCCGCCGCGGAACTGCGGAGCGCGAGCCGAATGGTGGCGGGCGCGGCCCGTACCCTTCTGCTTGTACATCTTGGCGCCGGTGCGCGAAACTTCAGCGCGGCCCTTAGCCTTGTGCGTGCCCTGCTGCTTCTTGGCAAGCTGCCAGCGGATGACGCGGGCGAGAATGTCTTCGCGGGGCTCGAGGCCGAAAATCGCGTCCGAAAGGGAAACCTTCCCGGCGTCTTTTCCCTCGAGGGTCTTGACGTTCAATTCCATTGATCTGGCTCCCTTACTTCGCGGCCGACTTGACGGCGTCGCGCACGATGATCCAGGCACCCTTGGAACCAGGAACAGCACCCTTGATCAGGATCAGACCACGATCTTCGTCGGTCGAAACCACTTCCAGGTTCTGCGTCGTGACACGCGTCTGGCCCATGTGACCAGCCATCTTCTTGTTCTTGAAAACCTTGCCCGGATCCTGGCGCGAGCCGGTCGAACCGTGCGAGCGGTGCGAAACCGACACACCGTGCGTGGCGCGCAGACCGCCGAAACCGTGGCGCTTCATGGCGCCGGCAAAACCCTTACCGATCGTCGTGCCCGTCACGTCGACGAGCTGACCGGCTGCAAAGTGACCCGCCTTGATCTCAGTGCCGACTTCGAGCAGCTGATCTTCCGACACGCGGAATTCTGCGACCTTGGCCTTCGGCTCGACGTTGGCAACGGCAAAGTTGCCGCGCATCGCCTTCGACGTGTTCTTCACCTTCGCCTGGCCGGCACCGAGCTGAACTGCGGTATAGCCATTCTTTTCGACAGTGCGCGTGGCAACGACCTGGACGGCCTCCATGCGCAGTACCGTTACCGGGACATGCTCGCCGGCGTCGTTATAGACGCGGGTCATTCCCACCTTCTGTGCAATCACACCTGAACGCATCGGTTCAATCCTTCTCACTCAGCCCGAAGACCCGAGGTCTCAGAGCTTGATCTCAACATCGACACCGGCGGCGAGATCGAGCTTCATCAGCGCGTCTACCGTCTGCGGGGTCGGGTCAACGATATCGAGAAGGCGCTTATGCGTGCGCATCTCGAACTGTTCACGGCTCTTCTTGTCGATGTGCGGGGACCGGTTGACCGTAAACTTCTCGATGCGGGTCGGAAGCGGAACGGGGCCCCGGACGCTGGCACCGGTGCGCTTCGCCGTCGATACGATCTCGCGCGTGGAGGCATCGAGAATCCGGTGATCGAACGCCTTCAGGCGGATGCGGATATTCTGGCCGTTCATTCGACTTTATCCTTGTGTCTGTTATCCGCGTGTCACCATTGAGGGACACGACTTACCTTCAGTTACGTTAGCGGGCCACCGGTTTCAAAGATCGAGAGGGACACCCAGATCGGCGTCCCTATCCTTTCCTTGGGCCTGGTGGCCCAGCCGCTAATTACTCGACGATCGAAGCGACGATACCGGCGCCGACGGTGCGGCCGCCTTCGCGGATAGCGAAGCGCAGCTTTTCTTCCATCGCGATCGGAACGATCAGCTCGACGGCAACCGTGACGTTGTCGCCCGGCATAACCATCTCCGTGCCTTCCGGCAGCGTCACAATGCCCGTCACGTCGGTCGTGCGGAAGTAGAACTGCGGACGGTAGTTGGTGAAGAACGGCGTATGACGGCCACCCTCTTCCTTCGTCAGGATGTAGGCTTCCGCCATGAACTTCTTGTGCGGCTTGACAGAACCCGGCTTGCAGAGAATCTGACCACGCTCGACGCCGTCACGGTTCACACCGCGGATCAGCGCGCCGATGTTGTCGCCGGCCTGGCCCTGATCGAGCAGCTTGCGGAACATTTCAACGCCGGTCACCGTCGTCTTCGAGGTCGGGCGGATGCCGACGATCTCGACTTCTTCGCCAACCTTGACGATGCCACGCTCGACGCGGCCGGTCACAACCGTGCCGCGGCCCGAGATCGAGAACACGTCTTCGATCGGCATCAGGAACGGCTGGTCGATCGGACGCTCAGGCGTCGGGATGTAGGCGTCAACCGCAGCCATCAGCTCGCGGATCGCGTCTTCGCCGATCTTCTTGTCCGAATCTTCGAGAGCAGCGAGCGCCGAACCCTTGACGACCGGGATATCGTCGCCCGGGAAGTCGTAGGACGACAGCAGTTCGCGAACTTCGAGCTCGACCAGTTCGAGAAGCTCGGCGTCGTCAACCTGGTCGACCTTGTTCAGGAACACCACGATCGCCGGAACGCCGACCTGGCGGGCCAGAAGGATGTGTTCGCGCGTCTGCGGCATCGGGCCGTCAGCGGCCGAGCACACCAGGATCGCGCCGTCCATCTGGGCAGCACCGGTGATCATGTTCTTGACGTAGTCGGCGTGGCCGGGGCAGTCGACGTGCGCGTAGTGGCGGGCCGGCGTCTCATATTCGACGTGTGCCGTCGAAATGGTGATGCCACGAGCCTTTTCTTCCGGAGCCGCGTCGATCTGGTCGTACGCCTTGAACTCACCGAAGTACTTCGTGATCGCTGCCGTCAGAGACGTCTTGCCGTGGTCAACGTGGCCGATCGTGCCGATGTTGACGTGCGGCTTGTTGCGCTCAAACTTACTCTTTGCCATTTTCGGCTCTCCGTTTTGCTAGTCCCCGAGGGGATCTAATTCTTGTTATCGGTCAATTGGTATGCCGGTCACTTCTGACCGGAATACTTTGCCTGGATTTCTGTTGCGACGTTCGACGGGACCGGCGAATAGTGATCGAAGGTCATCGTGTACTGAGCGCGGCCCTGAGACATGGAGCGCAGGTTGTCGACGTACTTGAACATGTTCGCGAGCGGAACGTTCGCGTTGATGACGACGGCGATACCACGGCTTTCCTGGCCCTGGATCTGGCCGCGACGGGAGTTCAGGTCGCCGATGACGTCGCCGACGTAATCTTCCGGGGTCACGACTTCGACCTTCATCATCGGCTCGAGCAGCTGAGCGCCGGCCTTCTTGGCTGCTTCACGGAAGCAGGCACGCGATGCGATTTCGAAGGCGAGAACCGAGGAGTCGACGTCGTGGAAGGCGCCGTCGATGAGGGTCGCCTTGACGCCGAGCATCGGGAAGCCAGCCAGCGGACCCGAAGACAGGACGCTTTCGATGCCCTTCTGGACGCCGGGGATGTATTCCTTCGGAACGGAACCACCGACAATCTTCGATTCGAACTTGAAGTCGTCGCCGTCCGGGTTCGGTTCGAAGATGATCTTGACGCGCGCGAACTGGCCGGTACCACCGGACTGCTTCTTGTGCGTGTAGTCTTCTTCGTGCGTCCGGGTGATGGTTTCGCGGTAGGCAACCTGCGGCGCGCCGACGGTTGCTTCGACCTTGAATTCACGACGCATGCGGTCGACGATGATGTCGAGATGCAGTTCGCCCATGCCGGCAATGATGGTCTGGCCGGATTCCTGGTCGGTCTTGACGCGGAAGGAAGGATCTTCAGCAGCCAGGCGGTTGAGCGCGAGGCCCATCTTTTCCTGGTCGCCCTTGGTCTTCGGCTCGATGGCGATCTGGATGACCGGCTCGGGGAATTCCATGCGCTCGAGGATAACCGGCTTCAGCGGATCGCAAAGCGTGTCGCCCGTCGTGGTTTCCTTGAGGCCGGCGAGAGCGACGATGTCGCCTGCGAAGGCTTCTTCGATGTCTTCACGCGAGTTGGAGTGCATCTGCAGCATGCGGCCGACGCGCTCGCGCTTGTCCTTGACCGTGTTCATGACCGACGCGCCCTTTTCGAGCTTGCCGGAGTAGATGCGGGCGAAGGTCAGCGAACCGACGAAGGGGTCGTTCATGATCTTGAAGGCGAGCATGGAAAGCGGCTCGTTGTCGTCGGCGTGACGCTCGATGTCAGCTTCCGTCTTGAAGTCGATGCCCTTGATCGCCGGGATGTCCATCGGCGACGGCAGGTAGTCGACGACGGCGTCGAGCAGCGGCTGCACGCCCTTGTTCTTGAAGGCGGTGCCGCAGAACATCGGGTGGAACTTGACGTCGATCGTGCCGCGGCGAACCAGCGCGCGGATCTGATCGTTGTCGGGCAGAACGCCTTCGAGATAGGCTTCCATGGCGGCTTCGTCGATATCGACGACCGTCTCGATCAGCTTTTCGCGATATTCTTCGGCCTTGGCCTTCATATCCTCGGGGATCTCGACGACATCCCACTGGGCGCCGAGCGACTCGTCGCGCCAGATGAGAGCGTTCATCTCGATGAGGTCGATGACGCCCTTGAAGTCGCTTTCAGCGCCGATCGGCAGCTGCATGACGACAGCCGTTGCGCCGAGACGGGTCTTGATCATCTCGACGGAGCGGTAGAAGTCCGCGCCGGTCTTGTCCATCTTGTTGCAGAAGATCATCCGCGGGACGTTGTACTTCTCGGCCTGACGCCAGACGGTTTCCGTCTGCGGCTCAACACCTGCGTTGGCGTCGAGCAGCGCGATGGCGCCGTCGAGAACGCGCAGCGAACGCTCGACTTCGATGGTGAAGTCGACGTGGCCGGGGGTGTCGATGATGTTGAAGCGGCGCATCTTGCCGTCACGGCCCTTCCAGAAGGTCGTGGTGGCAGCAGAGGTGATCGTGATGCCACGCTCCTGCTCCTGCTCCATCCAGTCCATGGTGGCTGCGCCGTCGTGGACTTCGCCGATCTTGTGCGACTTGCCGGTGTAGTAAAGGATACGCTCGGTGGTCGTGGTCTTGCCGGCGTCGATATGCGCCATGATACCGAAATTGCGGTAATCTTCGATCTTATATTCGCGAGCCATTGTGGACTGCCTTTCGATACCGTTCGGAATTACCAGCGATAGTGCGAGAATGCGCGGTTGGCGTCAGCCATCTTGTGCGTGTCTTCGCGCTTCTTGACGGCGGAGCCACGGTTGTTGGACGCATCGAGCAGTTCGCCGGAAAGGCGGTCAACCATAGTCGTTTCATTGCGCTTGCGGGCAGCAGCGATCAGCCAGCGAATGGCGAGAGCCTGGCGGCGCTCCGGACGAACGTCGACCGGGACCTGATAGGTCGCACCACCGACACGGCGCGAGCGGACTTCAACGTGCGGGGCAATGTTGTCGAGCGCAGAATGGAAAACCGTGAGCGGCTCCTGCTTGGACTTGCCCTGGACGGCGTCGAACGCACCGTAGACGATGTTTTCAGCAACGGACTTCTTGCCGTCGAGCATGATGGCATTCATGAACTTGGTGACGACGAGATCGCCGAACTTCGGATCCGGATTGATCTCGCGCTTTTCTGCTTTATGGCGTCTGGACATAGTTTTCGTCTCTTCAATCGTTAAGGCGCTTCATCACGCGGAGGACCTCGCGCAGCGCCGAATTATTCAAAACCGAATTACTTCGGACGCTTCGCGCCGTACTTGGAGCGGCGCTGCTTGCGGTTCTTGACACCCTGGGTATCGAGAACGCCGCGGATGATGTGATAACGGACACCCGGAAGGTCCTTGACGCGGCCGCCACGGATCATGACGACAGAGTGTTCCTGAAGGTTATGACCTTCCCCGGGGATGTAACCAATGACTTCGAAGCCGTTGGTCAGGCGGATCTTTGCGACCTTACGCAGAGCCGAGTTCGGCTTCTTCGGCGTCGTCGTGTAGACGCGCGTGCAAACGCCGCGCTTCTGCGGGTTCTCCTGGAGTGCGGGAACCTTGTTACGCTTTACGTTCGCCTGGCGAGGCTTGCGGATCAGCTGGTTTACGGTAGGCATTCAACCATCCCTTACGTTTTATCTCAGTACCCTTGCGGGCTTGAACTCGCGCCGTCTCCGGCAGTGACGCACGCTTTCCGTCAATGCGCAAAATATGGCCCGATCCGCTTCCGCAGATGGACCACAAGGAGCAGAGGACGCATAGAATATGCGTCGTGCGTGCAGCATCATGACTTCAACGTGCGTTTAGAACCTTGTTTGAGGTGAACTTCAGGGCGCGTCGCCCCGAACAGCCAAGCCTCACATGGGATCTGATGGCCGGGGTACTACTGGTTTCCACCCATCTCGTCAAGGCCGGTTAAGAAATAAACTCGCCGCATCGCCTTGATATGCGGGCCTGACGCCCTGTTTTCACCCTCCTAGACGAATTCACAGCCGTGCGCCAAGATAAAAACTTGGGCATCGCAGCAAAAGCAGCTAAGGAATCAGCAATTGCAGCGCTCGGCCCTCACAGGGGATTCGAGCGAGCGAATCGTCAAAGAGCCGAAGGACAGGCGATGATCACGACACCTGATAACGACAATAATTTCGATGGTCCGATGATCTTCATCATCATCGGCAAGGGCTACGAGTCCGACGCCAGCGAAGGCATCGACCTGCATATCATGCTGAAGGCGCCCGACGACGACACCGCCGTCCGCGAGGCCCTGAACGCCCTTGCCGAGGAAGGCTTCATTGAGGCCGATCTCGACCAGATCGGCATGCTGACCGAGGTGCCTGCCGAGGAACCGCACGCCTCCGCCTATCAGGGCGCCGTCGACGGCGAAGTCGCGATCATCCGCTTCAACTGAAGGGAGCCGCGCGGGGCGCGCTCCCTCCCCGCCCGACCAAACAGAGCAGACCAAAAACGAAAACCGCCCGGATCGCTCCGGGCGGTTTTTCAATTCAACGACTTCAGCCGGCGGATTATTCCGCAGCCGGAGCCTTTTCGGCCATGTCCTGCAGCATCGGCGTAGCAACGGCAGCCCCGGTGCCCTTGCGGCGCTCTTCGAGGATCATCTCGTCGCGCGACGTGGCGATGCGGCGGATCTGGGTCATGGTGCCGCCGGTGCCGGCCGGGATGAGGCGACCGACGATGACGTTTTCCTTCAGACCCTGCAGGCCGTCGGTCTTGCCGGCGATCGCAGCTTCCGTCAGCACCTTGGTCGTTTCCTGGAAGGACGCGGCCGAGATGAAGGACGGGGTCTGCAGCGACGCCTTGGTGATGCCGAGAAGAACCGGATCGCCGTAGGCGGGCTTCTTGCCCTGCTCGATCAGATGATCGTTGACGTCTTCGAGCTCGATCCGGTCGACATTGTCGCCGACGATATAGGTCGAGTCGCCTGCATCGGTGATTTCCACCTTCTGCAGCATCTGACGGACGATCACCTCGATGTGCTTGTCGTTGATGACAACGCCCTGCAGGCGGTAGACTTCCTGGATCTCGTTGACGAGGTAGGAGGCCAGAGCCTCCACGCCCTTGATCGCCAGGATGTCGTGCGGAGCCGGGTTACCGTCGAGGATGTAGTCACCCTTTTCGATATAGTCGCCTTCCTGAAGGTGGAAGGGCTTGCCCTTCGGGATCAGGTATTCGACAGGCTCGACACCGTCTTCCGCCGGCTCGATGATGACGCGGCGCTTGTTCTTGTAGTCGCGGCCGAGGCGGATCGTACCATCGATCTCCGCGATGATGGCGTGGTCCTTCGGACGACGGGCTTCGAACAGTTCGGCAACACGCGGCAGACCGCCGGTGATGTCCTTGGTCTTGGCGCTTTCCAGCGGCGAACGCGCGAGAACGTCACCCTGGGAGACCTTTGTGCCCGGCTCGACCGACAGGATCGCGTCGACCGAGAGCAGGAAGCGGGCGTCGCCGCCACGCGACAGCTTGGCGACATTGCCGCTGGCATCCTTGATGACGATCGCCGGCTTGAGGTCCGAACCGCGGGGGGTCGAACGCCAGTCGATGACCTGACGCTTGGTGATGCCGGTGGATTCGTCGGTCGCTTCCAGAACGGAGAGACCGTCGACCAGGTCTTCGAACTGAACGGTACCGGCTACTTCCGTCATCATCGGACGGGTGTAGGGGTCCCACTCCGCCAGACGCTGGCCGCGCTTGACCTTGTCGCCTTCGTCGACATGCAGCTTCGAACCGTAGGCCACACGCTGCGACGACCGCTCGACACCACGTTCGTCCAGGATCTGGACGGTCATGTTGCGGCCCATGGCAACGAGGTTGCCATCGGAGTTGCGCAGGATGTTGCGGTTCTTGATCTGCACCGTACCTTCATACGAGGCTTCGAGGAACGACTGGTCGACCACGGTTGCCGTACCGCCAAGGTGGAAGGTACGCATGGTGAGCTGGGTGCCCGGTTCACCGATCGACTGAGCTGCGATGACGCCGACGGCTTCGCCCATGTTGACAGGCGTACCACGCGCGAGGTCGCGGCCGTAGCAGACCGAGCAGACGCCCGTCTGGATTTCGCAGGTCAGTGCCGAGCGAATCCGGATCGACTGGATACCGGCCTTCTCGATTTCGACGACATCGGGCTCGAGGATCATCTTACCGGCATCGACGATGCGCTCACCGGTGATCGGATGATCGATATCGTCGAGCGCCGTACGGCCGAGGATGCGAGCACCGATCGAGGCAACGACCTGGCCGGCATCGACGATGGCGGTCATGGTGAGGCCCGTCTGCGTTCCGCAATCGACGTGCGTGACGATGCAGTCCTGCGCGACGTCGACGAGACGGCGCGTGAGGTAACCGGAGTTGGCGGTCTTGAGCGCGGTGTCTGCCAGACCCTTGCGGGCGCCGTGCGTCGAGTTGAAGTACTCGTTGACGGTCAGGCCTTCCTTGAAGTTCGAGATGATCGGCGTCTCGATGATTTCGCCCGACGGCTTGGCCATCAGGCCGCGCATGCCGCCCAGCTGACGCATCTGGTTCGGAGAACCGCGGGCGCCGGAGTGGCTCATCATGTAGATCGAGTTCATCGGCTTCTGACGACCGGTCTTCTCGTCGAACTCGACCGCCTTAATGCGGGCCATCATCTCTTCGGCGACCTTTTCGGTCGCCTTGCCCCAGGCGTCGACAACCTTGTTGTACTTTTCGCCCTGGGTGATCAGGCCGTCATTGTACTGCTGCTCGTATTCCTTCACCAGGCTTTCGGTGTCGGCAACGATCTTGGCCTTGGCATCCGGAATGACCATGTCGTCCTTGCCGAACGAAATGCCGGCGCGGCAGGCATGGGAGAAGCCGAGCTGCATGATGCGGTCGCAGAAAATGACCGTGTCCTTCTGGCCGCAGTGGCGATAGACCGTGTCGATCATCTTGGAGATGTTCTTCTTGGTCATTTCCTGGTTGCAGATGTCGAAGGGCACCTTGCCGTTCTTCGGCAGCAGTTCGCCGATGAGCAGACGGCCAGGCGTCGTCTCATAGATCTTCGAGTAGGGCTTGCCATCCTCGTCGATCGACTTGAAGCGGCCGCGGATCTTGGTGTGCAGCGTCACGACCTTGCTTTCGAGGGCGTGATGCAGTTCGCCGAGGTCGGAGAAGGCCATGCCTTCGCCCGGCTCGTTCTGGTTCAGGATCGACAGGTAGTAGAGGCCGAGAACCATGTCCTGCGAGGGAACGATGATCGGCGCGCCGTTGGCCGGATGCAGGATGTTGTTGGTCGACATCATCAGCACGCGGGCTTCGAGCTGGGCTTCGAGCGACAGCGGCACGTGAACGGCCATCTGGTCACCGTCGAAGTCGGCGTTGAAGGCCGTGCAGACGAGCGGATGCAGCTGGATCGCCTTGCCTTCGACCAGGGTGGGTTCGAAGGCCTGGATGCCCAGGCGGTGCAGCGTCGGTGCGCGGTTCAGGAGAACCGGATGCTCGCGGATGACCTCGTCGAGGATATCCCAGACTTCCGGCTTTTCCTTTTCGACCAGTTTCTTGGCCTGCTTGACGGTCGAGGAATAACCCTTGGCGTCGAGGCGGGCATAGATGAACGGCTTGAAGAGCTCGAGCGCCATCTTCTTCGGCAGGCCGCACTGGTGCAGCTTCAGTTCCGGGCCGGTGACGATGACCGAACGACCGGAATAGTCGACGCGCTTGCCGAGCAGGTTCTGGCGGAAGCGGCCCTGCTTGCCCTTCAGCATGTCGGAGAGCGACTTCAGCGGACGCTTGTTGGCGCCGGTGATGACGCGGCCGCGCCGGCCGTTGTCGAACAGCGCGTCAACAGATTCCTGCAGCATGCGCTTTTCGTTGCGGATGATGATGCCCGGCGCGCGAAGCTCGATCAGGCGCTTCAGGCGGTTGTTGCGGTTGATGACGCGGCGGTAAAGATCGTTCAGATCCGACGTCGCGAAACGGCCGCCGTCGAGCGGAACCAGCGGACGCAGGTCCGGCGGAATGACCGGGACGACCTTCATGATCATCCATTCCGGACGGTTGCCCGACTCCATGAAGTTCTCGACGATCTTCAGGCGCTTCATCAGCTTCTTCTGCTTGAGATCCGACGTGGTGTCGGCAAGCTCGGAACGCAGGTCGCCAGCGATCTTTTCGAGGTTCAT
The DNA here is from genome assembly GCF_014195045.1 of Rhizobium sp. BK591. Lineage (NCBI taxonomy): Bacteria > Pseudomonadati > Pseudomonadota > Alphaproteobacteria > Hyphomicrobiales > Rhizobiaceae > Rhizobium > Rhizobium sp. BK591. The sequence continues at coordinate 406,512 of NZ_JACIAZ010000003.1, read as the reverse complement.
CGAGGCGAGCATCTCGTAGATCGCCTCAGCGCCGATCATCGCGGTGAACTGGTCTTCGCCGTATTCGTCGACGGCAAGCATGTACTCTTCTTCCGAGAGGAGCTGGTGCTCCTTCAGGGCGGTCAGGCCCGGCTCGGTGACGATGTAGTTTTCGAAGTAGAGGACGCGCTCGACATCCTTCAGCGTCATGTCGAGCAGCGTCGAGATGCGCGATGGCAGCGACTTCAGGAACCAGATGTGGGCGACGGGAGCGGCGAGCTCGATATGGCCCATGCGCTCACGGCGAACGCGCGACAGCGTGACTTCGACGCCGCACTTTTCGCAGATGATGCCCTTGTACTTCATGCGCTTGTACTTGCCGCACAGGCATTCGTAGTCCTTGATCGGCCCGAAGATGCGCGCGCAGAACAGACCGTCGCGTTCCGGCTTGAACGTACGGTAGTTGATGGTTTCCGGCTTCTTGATCTCACCGTAGGACCAGGAGAGGATCTTCTCCGGAGACGCGATCGAAATCCGAATGGAATCGAAATTCTGTGCAGGCACCTGCGGATTGAAAAGATTCATGACCTCTTGGTTCATGCCTGTCTCCTTCATGGGCTAAAGCGCCCTCAAAATGCGATGGTCGGCGGCAATTTCCCGGGAGCCGCCTCCCTCGCTTAAACGAGAATAACCGCAAGATGCGGCGAAACTTCCCTCCCGGGCCGACACGGATACGGCGCCCGGCGGGACCGGCGTGCGCCGCATTGGCAGCGCACGCCCTATCAAGTGCTTACTCGGCCGCGTCGGGCAGCTGAGCTGCCTGCGCCTCGTCAAGCTTGGTGTTCTCGAGCTCGACGCTGAGGCCCAGCGAGCGCATTTCCTTGACGAGAACGTTGAAGCTTTCCGGAATACCGGCTTCGAACGTGTCGTCTCCACGGACGATGGCTTCGTAGACCTTGGTGCGGCCGGCGACGTCGTCCGACTTCACCGTCAGCATTTCCTGCAGCGTGTAGGCGGCGCCGTAAGCTTCGAGCGCCCAGACTTCCATTTCGCCGAAGCGCTGGCCGCCGAACTGCGCCTTGCCGCCCAGCGGCTGCTGGGTCACGAGCGAGTAAGGACCGATCGAACGGGCATGGATCTTGTCGTCGACCAGGTGGTTGAGCTTCAGCATGTAGATGTAGCCCACAGTCACCTGGCGGTCGAACTGCTCGCCGGTACGGCCGTCATAAAGCGTCGACTGACCCGTGTCCTTGAGACCTGCCAGACGCAGCATGTCGTTGACGTCGCCTTCATGCGCACCGTCGAAAACAGGCGTCGCAATCGAAACGCCGCGCTTCCACTGGTCGGCGAGACGCAGGACCGACTCATCGTCGAAGTCGTGGACCTGTTCGGCCTTCGGACCGTCACCGACGACATCGCCGATGGTCTTGCGCAGCGGCTCGATGTTGCCATTGGCCTTGTAGGCTTCGATCAGTTCGCCGATCTGGCGACCCATGCCGGCGCAAGCCCAGCCCAGATGCGTTTCCAGGATCTGGCCGACGTTCATGCGCGAGGGCACACCGAGCGGGTTCAGAACGACGTCGACATGCGTGCCGTCTTCGAGGAACGGCATGTCCTCGACAGGCACAATGCGCGAGACCACGCCCTTGTTCCCGTGACGGCCGGCCATCTTGTCGCCCGGCTGGATCTTGCGCTTCACGGCGACGAAGACCTTGACCATCTTCATGACGCCAGGAGGCATTTCATCGCCGCGCTGGACCTTCTCGACCTTATCCATGAAGCGCTGTTCGAGGCGCGACTTGGATTCGTCGTACTGGCCGCGGAGTGCTTCGAGTTCGCTCTGGACCTTCTCGTCCTCGACCGCGAACATCCACCACTGCGAGCGGGGATATTCGGAGACGACGGCGTTCGAAAGCTCGGTGCCCTTCTTGAAGCCCTTCGGGCCGGCAATGGAGACCTGGCCGCGCAGCATGTCGATCAGACGGCCGTAGACGTTACGGTCGAGGATCGCCTGCTCGTCGTCGCGGTCCTTTGCCAGACGCTCGATCTCTTCGCGCTCGATCGCCATCGCACGCTCGTCCTTCTCGACGCCATGGCGGTTGAAGACACGGACTTCGACGATCGTGCCGTAGGTGCCGGGCGGCATGCGCATGGAGGTATCGCGCACGTCGGAGGCCTTTTCGCCGAAGATGGCGCGCAGAAGCTTTTCTTCCGGCGTCATCGGGCTTTCGCCCTTCGGGGTGATCTTGCCGACGAGGATATCGCCCGGCTGAACTTCGGCGCCGATATAGACGATGCCGGCTTCGTCGAGGTTCTTCAGCGCTTCTTCCGAAACGTTCGGAATATCGCGGGTGATTTCCTCGGGACCAAGCTTGGTGTCGCGCGCCATCACTTCGAATTCTTCGATGTGGATGGAGGTGAACACGTCGTCGGCAACGATACGTTCGGAGAGCAGGATCGAGTCTTCGTAGTTGTAGCCGTTCCAGGGCATGAACGCGACGAGCGCGTTGCGGCCAAGCGCCAGGTCGCCGAGATCGGTCGACGGACCGTCGGCGAGAATGTCGCCGCGGTTGACGACGTCACCGACGGTGACCAGCGGACGCTGGTTGACGCAGGTGTTCTGGTTCGAACGCTGGAACTTCTGCAGGCGGTAGATATCGACGCCGGATTTGCCGGCTTCGAGGTCTTCCGTGGCGCGGATAACGATACGCGTCGCGTCGACCTGGTCGACCACGCCGCCGCGACGGGCACCGATGGCGGCGCCGGAGTCACGGGCAACGACCGGCTCCATGCCGGTACCGACGAACGGGGCTTCGGCACGCAGCAGCGGCACGGCCTGACGCTGCATGTTCGAGCCCATGAGCGCGCGGTTGGCGTCGTCGTTTTCCAGGAACGGGATGAGCGCGGCTGCGACCGAAACGACCTGCTTCGGCGAAACGTCCATCAGGTTCATGCTGTCGCGCGGCGCGAGCATGACTTCGCCGGCATGACGGCAGACGACGAATTCGTCGACGAAGGAACCGTCGGCGTTCATTTCGGCGTTGGCCTGGGCGACGTAGTACTTCGCCTCTTCCATGGCGGAGAGGTAGAGCACGTCGTTCGTCACCTTGCCGTCGACGATGCGGCGGTACGGGCTTTCGATGAAGCCGTACTTGTTGACGCGGGCAAAGGTCGCAAGCGAGTTGATGAGACCGATGTTCGGGCCTTCCGGCGTTTCGATCGGGCAAATGCGGCCATAGTGGGTCGGATGCACGTCGCGGACTTCGAAGCCGGCGCGCTCACGGGTCAGACCGCCCGGACCGAGAGCCGAAAGACGGCGCTTGTGGGTGATTTCCGAGAGCGGGTTGACCTGGTCCATGAACTGCGAGAGCTGCGAGGAGCCGAAGAATTCGCGGACGGCGGCGGCTGCCGGCTTGGCGTTGATCAGATCCTGCGGCATGACCGTGTCGATCTCGATCGAGGACATGCGTTCCTTGATCGCACGTTCCATGCGCAAGAGGCCGAGACGGTACTGATTTTCCATCAGTTCGCCGACCGAACGGACGCGGCGGTTGCCGAGGTTGTCGATGTCGTCGATCTCGCCCTTGCCGTCGCGCAATTCGACCAGCATCCTGACCACGGCCAGGATGTCGTCCTTGCGCAGGATGCGGACGGTGTCTTCGACGGTCAGGTCGAGGCGCATGTTCATCTTGACGCGGCCGACGGCGGAGAGGTCGTAGCGCTCCGCATCGAAGAACAGCGAGTTGAACATGGCTTCGGCCGATTCCATGGTCGGCGGCTCACCCGGACGCATGACGCGGTAGATGTCGAACAGAGCGTCCTGACGGTTCTCGTTCTTGTCGGCAGACAGCGTGTTGCGGATATAGGCGCCGACATTGATGTGGTCGATGCCGAGAACCGGGATCTCGTCGAAACCGTTCGACAGGATGACGCCAAGCGTCTTCTCGTCGATTTCGTCGCCGGCCTCGAGATAGATTTCACCCGTGGAGTAGTTGACGATGTCTTCGGCAAGGTAGTTGCCGTAAAGGTCGTCGTCGCCGGCCTTCAGCGCCTTCAGGCCCTTGTCGGAGAGCTGGCGCAGCAGGCGCGGGGTCAGCTTCTTGCCGGCTTCCACGACGACTTCGCCGGTATCGGCGTCGACCATCTCGGTGATCGCCTTGGCGCCCTTCAGCGTTTCCGGCTTGAAGGGAATGCGCCAGCCTTCGCCGTCGCGCTTGTAGAGCGACTTCGTATAGAAGGTGTCGAGGATTTCCTCGCCGTCCATGCCAAGCGCCATCAGCAGCGACGTGACCGGAATCTTGCGGCGGCGGTCGATACGGGCGTAGACGATGTCCTTGGCGTCGAATTCAATATCGAGCCAGGAACCGCGGTAAGGAATGACACGCGCAGCAAAGAGCAGCTTGCCGGACGAATGGCTCTTGCCCTTGTCGTGGTCGAAGAAGACGCCCGGCGAACGGTGCATCTGGGAGACGATCACGCGCTCGGTGCCGTTGACGATGAACGTGCCGTTATTGGTCATGAGCGGCATGTCGCCCATGTAGACGGACTGCTCCTTGATGTCCTTGATCGACTTCGCGCCCGTATCTTCGTCGATATCGAACACGATGAGGCGCAGCGTCACCTTCAGCGGCGCTGCATAGGTCAGGTCGCGCTGACGGCATTCATCAACGTCGAACTTCGGCGGTTCGAATTCGTAGGACACGAATTCCAGCATGGAAGCGCCGGAGAAATCGGTGATCGGGAAAACCGACTTGAAGACGGCCTGAAGGCCCTCGTCGGGACGACCGCCCTTCGGCTCTTCAACCATCAAAAACTGGTCGTAGGACGCCTTCTGAACCTCGATGAGGTTCGGCATTTCTGCGACTTCGGGGATCTTACCAAAAAACTTGCGTACGCGCCTGCGACCGTTGAACGAAAGGGTCTGAGCCATCGTCGCTCCTTCAAAATCTTGCACCCGGGCCTGCAACGGACGGGAACCGATGGCCAGTCGATCCCGTCAATCAATGAGTAATTCAATCTCGTCCGACTCCCGAAAACGCTCAGCTCGGATTGCTGTGCTGCCTTCGGTGCGAGACTATCCTTTTGAAGAACCCATTACCCAAAAGCCGTTTTGACGCGGCTTTTGGGTAATTCGTTCAGAAAAACGGCAAATGGGAGGCAGTAGATGCTGCCTCCCAAAAGCAGTTCAAGATTACTTGACGTCGGCCTTGGCGCCAGCGTCTTCAAGCTTCTTCTTGATGTCAGCGGCTTCAGCCTTGTTGACGCCTTCCTTGACAGCCTTCGGAGCGGCCTCGACGAGGTCCTTGGCTTCCTTGAGGCCGAGACCGGTGATGGCGCGGACTTCCTTGATGACGTTGATCTTGTTGGCACCAGCGTCGACGAGGATGACGTCGAATTCGGTCTTTTCTTCTTCAACGACAGCAGGGCCAGCACCACCGGCAGCGGCAGCAACAGCTACCGGAGCAGCAGCGGAAACGCCCCACTTTTCTTCGAGAAGCTTCGACAGTTCTGCAGCTTCCAGAACGGTCAGCGAGGAGAGGTCGTCTACGATCTTTGCGAGATCAGCCATTTTACTAGTTCCTTTTGTTCGGTTCGAACCGGTTGATTATAAACAGCGAAAAACCGCCTTACGCGGCTTCGTCCTTCTTGGCGTAGGCCGCAAACACGCGAGCAAGCTGGCTTGCCGGTGCTGCAACAACCCCAGCGATGCGGGTAGCCGGTGTCTGGATCATGCCCAGCAGCTTCGCACGCAGCTCATCAAGCGAAGGCAGGGTCGCAAGCGACTTGACTGCTTCGGCGTTGAGCGTGGTTGTTCCCATGGCGCCGCCCAGAACAATGATCTTGTCATTGGTCTTGGCGAAATCCATGACGACCTTCGGAGCGGTGATCGGGTCATTGCTGTATGCAATCAGCGTCTGACCTTTGAAGAGATTGGTAATCCCTTCCGCTTCCGTACCCTGAAGGGCAATTTTGGCCAGGCGGTTCTTCGCGACTTTGACGGTACCGCCAGCTGCACGCATCTTCGAACGAAAATCGTTCATCTGCGCGACTGTGGCACCAGCATAGTGGGCCACGACAACTGAGCCCGAAGCCTTGAAGACTTCGTTCAGTTCCGTGACGAATTCGCGTTTTTCCGCTCTTTCCACTGCCTATCTCCAGTTGGCAGGACCGAAATCGGACCTGCCGGGTTGCCTTTGCCTCCTGGGATCATGTGAGATCCCAAGCGACGCTTGAGGATCCTGTCCCCCCGCGCTCCCGCGCCAATCAAGGCTAAAGAGGCACAAGGCATCCAAGGCTCGAACCGAGTTACGAGAAGCGAACTTCATGCAATTCGGGTCTTACCCGTCTCATGCAGGCCAAGTGATTAAGGGAAAACCACCTGCAATCTCGGACAGGATTCCGGATTTCTCCGGAATATTCCGGCCCCTTGCGAGGCCGGAAATTCAGTCGCCGGGCTCAAAGCCCGACCATTGCGCCCAAGTCCTTGGGCGCGAACTTATGCAGTCGGAGCTGCGGTGACCGAGCCGACTTCGATCTTGACGCCCGGGCCCATGGTCGAGGAAATCGCCACGCGCTTGACATAGTTGCCCTTGGCGCCAGCCGGCTTTGCCTTGATGACGGCGTCAGCGAAGGCGCGGATGTTTTCTTCCAGAGCCTTGGCGTCGAAAGAGGCCTTGCCGATACCGGCATGGACGATGCCAGCCTTCTCGACGCGGAACTCGACAGCGCCGCCCTTGGAAGCCTTGACGGCTCCGGCGACGTCCATGGTGACGGTGCCGACCTTCGGGTTCGGCATCATGCCGCGGGGGCCGAGAACCTTACCGAGACGGCCGACGAGCGGCATCATGTCGGGGGTGGCGATGCAGCGATCGAATTCGATCTTGCCGCCCTGGACGATTTCGACGAGCTCTTCAGCGCCGACGATATCAGCACCGGCAGCCTTGGCTTCATCAGCCTTGGCGCCACGCGCGAAGACTGCGACGCGAACCGTACGGCCTGTGCCGTTCGGCAGGTTGACGACGCCGCGAACCATCTGGTCCGCATGGCGCGGGTCGACGCCGAGGTTCATCGAGACTTCGATGGTTTCGTCGAACTTGGCGACAGCCCGTTCCTTGACCATGCCGATGGCCAGGCTCAGAGCGTAGAGCTTGGTGGGATCAACACCTTCGTTGATCTTCTGCGTGCGCTTACCAGCCATGATCTTAACCCACCACTTCCAGGCCCATGGCGCGGGCAGAGCCCTCGATCATCGCCATTGCACCTTCGATATCCGCTGCGTTCAGATCCTTCATCTTGGCTTCTGCGATCGTCTTGATCTGAGCCTTGGTGAGGGAGCCGGCCTTGGCGCCCTTGCCGGGCGTCTTGGAACCGGACGTGATCTTCGCTTCCTTCTTCAGCCAGTAGCTGACCGGAGGCTGCTTCATCGCGAAGGTGAAGGACTTGTCCTGGTAATAGGTGATGACGACCGGAATCGGCATACCCTTTTCCATTTCCTGCGTGGCGGCATTGAACGCCTTGCAGAATTCCATGATGTTAATGCCACGCTGACCAAGCGCCGGACCAATCGGCGGGGACGGGTTTGCCGATCCTGCCTTGACCTGAAGCTTGAGCTGGCCTGCAACTTTCTTAGCCATATCTCTCTGCCTTTCATGAACGGCCGGTCGCCCGGCCCGTGATGCCGGATCTCTCCGGCGGCTGCGGTTGCGTGGTGCGGATCGTTAGGGTCCGGCTAAGACCCCTCACCTTCCACGCGGATGCGGACAAAGTCCGCAGGAAACAGGCCGCAAGGGCCAGCCTCCAGTCTCTGCAATCAGACCTTCTCGACCTGAGCGTATTCCAGCTCGACCGGCGTTGCGCGGCCGAAGATCGACACTTCCACCTTCAGGCGCGAACGTTCTTCGTCCACATCCTGAACCGTGCCGTTGAACGACGCGAACGGGCCGTCGGAAACGCGGACCTGCTCGCCGATCTCGAAGGTAATGGAGGCCTTCGGCCGCTCGACACCTTCCTGGACCTGACCGAGAATGCGCTCGGCTTCGTAATCCGGAATCGGAACGGGCTTATTGTCGGAGCCGAGGAAACCTGTGACCTTCGGCGTATTCTTGATCAGGTGATAGGCTTCATCCGTCAGATTGGCGCGAACCATGACGTAGCCCGGGAAAAACTTGCGCTCCGAATCGACCTTGCGGCCGCGACGCACTTCCACCACCTTTTCGGTCGGCACGAGGATCTTCTCGAACAGGTGCTCCAGCCCCTTCTGGCGAGCCTTGTTCTCGATGTCTTCAGCCACCTTCTTTTCAAAATTAGAATATGCGTGGACGATGTACCAACGTGCCGCCATTTTCATCTCCACCCGTATCAGTTGCCGGTATTCAGCACGAAGCTCAGAACCCAGCCAATCAGCTGGTCAGCGGCAAAGAAAAACAGCGCGGCGAAAACCACCATCACAAGCACCATAACCGTCGAGATCATCGTCTCGCGGCGCGACGGCCATGTAACTTTGGACGTCTCGGAGCGAACCTGCTGCAGAAACGCAAACGGATTGGATTTGGATGCCATCGACTGCCCACGCAATTACGGCGCGTAAAGCTGAAACTATCAGCCCCACGCACCGCGTGTCTGTTGAACCCTAAATAAACACCGATTTCCGAATACACAAGAGGGAAACCGAAGTTTAACGAAATTACTTACCACCCATCAATCCCCGGCCGGAATGCCGCGAGCATGTCCGCGCTGTCCCGCATCAAGGAGAATGGCAGGGGCAGTAGGGCTCGAACCTACGACCTGCGGTTTTGGAGACCGCCGCTCTACCAACTGAGCTATACCCCTTCATACCTGTCATTCAGCGCCAGAGCCAAGGCCCGCAAATCGCTGCTGAAAAGCATGGCGCTCCCTTTAAGACGACGGCACGGGATTGGCAAGCACGATTTTCGATTTTCAAAGCCATTCTCCTCATATGCGAGCAGTAGGCTTTTCCACCGGGCGACCAAGATCCGTTCAGAGGTTCACATATTTCCGCCAATCGTGCTCTTCTTTAAAGCCCAGCACCTCGCGAATCTTGCGGTTGGAGAGCAGACCCTCATATTCGCCGATCTCGCGGATGAAGGGCACGTTCGGGAAGAATCGCTTTGCAAGCTCCTTCGACGGCGTGTTGGCCGAGACAGTGTCGTTGGCGGCGTTGAAGACCTGATAGCCGAGACCGTCCTTCTCGATGCACAGATGGCAGATCTGTCCGAGGTCGCGGGCGTCGATATAGCTCCAGGCGATGCGCTTGCGCATCTCGGGATTGGCGAAAAAGGTGGGGAATTTCTCGTATTCGTGCGGCTCGATGACGTTGCCGATGCGCAGCGCATAAATGTCGAAACCCGAGCGTTCGGCAAAGGCGCGCGCCGTCTTTTCGTTGACCACCTTGGAAAGGCCGTAAGAATCCATCGGATTGACGTCGTAGTCCTCCTCCAGCGGGAAATGGTGGAAATCGCGATGGCCTTCGGCGAAGCAGACGCCGTAGGTCGTCTCGCTCGATGCGACGATGATCTTCCTGATGCCGAGCTTCACCGCCGCCTCGATGACATTGTAGGTGCCCATCGTGTTGATGCGGAAGGTTTCGTTGTCGGGCTTGATCAGAATGCGCGGGATGGCGGCGAAATGCACGACAGCATCGAAGGGCTGCACGCCCCTGCCCGCATCGAGATCGGGAAAATCGCGATGCATCGAGAGCGCATTGAAGACCTGACCGCTGTCGGTGATGTCGGCGATGAGATTGGTGACGCCGGGGCTATCCAGCGGCACGAGATCGAGGTTGTGAACCTCGTAACCGGCATTGACGAGCCATGGCACAGTATGGCGACCTGCCTTGCCCGAACCGCCCGTGAGCAGAATGCGTCTCTTCATGGAATATCCTCCGCGTCATGAAATCGGAGGCATAGTGAGACGCTTCCGCGCGAAGAGCAAGCGAGCGTCGTGCAAGGGTTCACCCCCGCGTCGCCAGGAGCATCCTATCCGGGAGCGCCTGGCCGATCATTTCCGATCATCGCAGAAGGCTGCGATGCTCTGCAAGGGTCGTCACTTGACGACACTTACCTCCAGCGTCGTCACTTGACGACGCTTAACTCCAACGTCGTCACTTGACGACGCTTATCTCGTTGACCTGCACTCCGGCTGCCTGAACAACCTCTTGCGGAATTGCAGCGATGAAAAACATCGTGAAAACATACATAGCGAATATCGTCGCAGCGAATGTGGCCTTTGGAATCATCCGGGCTCTCCTCTTTGCAAGAAGGAGTCTGGACTAAAATGGGCCATTCACAAACCGGTTTCTGAATGTGAGATGAACAAAATACTGTGACAGGCCAATTTAACGATATTTTTACAACACCTGTTAAACCTACCGGAAGCCATGAAAATGAAAAACCCCGCTGTTTCCAGCGGGGTCTTCATAATTGCGGATAACTCGAAAGTTACTCGACGATCGAAGCGACGATACCGGCGCCGACGGTGCGGCCGCCTTCGCGGATAGCGAAGCGCAGCTTTTCTTCCATCGCGATCGGAACGATCAGCTCGACGGCAACCGTGACGTTGTCGCCCGGCATAACCATCTCCGTGCCTTCCGGCAGCGTCACAATGCCCGTCACGTCGGTCGTGCGGAAGTAGAACTGCGGACGGTAGTTGGTGAAGAACGGCGTATGACGGCCACCCTCTTCCTTCGTCAGGATGTAGGCTTCCGCCATGAACTTCTTGTGCGGCTTGACAGAACCCGGCTTGCAGAGAATCTGACCACGCTCGACGCCGTCACGGTTCACACCGCGGATCAGCGCGCCGATGTTGTCGCCGGCCTGGCCCTGATCGAGCAGCTTGCGGAACATTTCAACGCCGGTCACCGTCGTCTTCGAGGTCGGGCGGATGCCGACGATCTCGACTTCTTCGCCAACCTTGACGATGCCACGCTCGACGCGGCCGGTCACAACCGTGCCGCGGCCCGAGATCGAGAACACGTCTTCGATCGGCATCAGGAACGGCTGGTCGATCGGACGCTCAGGCGTCGGGATGTAGGCGTCAACCGCAGCCATCAGCTCGCGGATCGCGTCTTCGCCGATCTTCTTGTCCGAATCTTCGAGAGCAGCGAGCGCCGAACCCTTGACGACCGGGATATCGTCGCCCGGGAAGTCGTAGGACGACAGCAGTTCGCGAACTTCGAGCTCGACCAGTTCGAGAAGCTCGGCGTCGTCAACCTGGTCGACCTTGTTCAGGAACACCACGATCGCCGGAACGCCGACCTGGCGGGCCAGAAGGATGTGTTCGCGCGTCTGCGGCATCGGGCCGTCAGCGGCCGAGCACACCAGGATCGCGCCGTCCATCTGGGCAGCACCGGTGATCATGTTCTTGACGTAGTCGGCGTGGCCGGGGCAGTCGACGTGCGCGTAGTGGCGGGCCGGCGTCTCATATTCGACGTGTGCCGTCGAAATGGTGATGCCACGAGCCTTTTCTTCCGGAGCCGCGTCGATCTGGTCGTACGCCTTGAACTCACCGAAGTACTTCGTGATCGCTGCCGTCAGAGACGTCTTGCCGTGGTCAACGTGGCCGATCGTGCCGATGTTGACGTGCGGCTTGTTGCGCTCAAACTTACTCTTTGCCATTTGAATGCTTCCTGTGAACGAAATGGTGGGCCCCGGCGAACCGGTTTAGTGCCGCCGTTTAAGGCTTTCGGCGACATTGCGCAAGACTTAATTGCAGACGCCATTCTTGGCCTGACAGCGCATATGGGAGACAATTCGCCGCCTGCAAGGCGATTCGCCGAAGTGCCCTCGAAAATCCCTGAAATCTCAGAGAAAATCGCATGGACGACTGGGGGACGAAGCTCAGGCGGTCGGCGCCGACCGCCCCTCGCCCGTCAGGCGATGGCCGCCATCGTGGAATTCATCGCCAGCGCGGAAACACCCAAAAACTACCGCGGCGGCGGTCGTATGAACTGGCTTCAGGGAAACTGGAGCGGGTAGCGGGAATCGAACCCGCGTATTCAGCTTGGAAGGCTGCTGCTCTACCATTGAGCTATACCCGCGGGGTGGTCCGATCCGATGACGAATGGTGGAGAGAGTTGGATTTGAACCAACGTAGGCTGAGCCAACGGATTTACAGTCCGTCCCCTTTAACCACTCGGGCATCTCTCCAGTTTTCGTCCGGATCGCTAGACCAAGTTCGTCAGACTTCGAAGCGTTGCCGCCCGTCGTCTGCGCCGCGTATATGACCGGAGCATTTCAGTCTGTCAACACGATGACAACGGAAAAAACACGAAAAATTTCATTCGCCGCCGAAAGCCGGCATATGAAAGAAAGCCTATGCGGCGGCGAGCGCCATAGCTATAAAGCCGCATGAGCAAAGACAACAAATCCGGCGGCAAGTCCGCGACAGACCCATCCGCCAAGGATACGCATTACGCCAATCTGCGGCGCGCCCACCGGGACGCCAAGCGCGAACGCGGCGAGATTCCGACACCTCAGCCGCAGAAGCGCAGGCGCGGGGCCGAGGACTGGAAGCCGCCGGCTCTTGCCCCCGATCAGGTGCATCTTTACGGCCTGCATACGGTGCGCGCCGCCCTCGACAATCCCGAGCGCAAGAAGATCAAGCTGTTCGTGACGCAGAATGCGCTGGCGCGGCTCGAAGTCGACGTCGAAACGCTCGGCATTCCCTTCGAAATCGTCTCGCCGCAGGAGATCGATAAGGTGCTCGGCCCGGAAGCGATCCATCAGGGCGTCATGCTGGAAACACGGCCGCTTCCGGTACGCCGACTCGAAGCGCTGAAGGACAGCCCTCTCCTGCTCGTCCTCGATCAGGTGACCGATCCGCACAATGTCGGCGCGATCATGCGTTCAGCCGTCGCCTTCAATGCCGGCGCCGTTATCACCACCCAGAGACATAGCCCGACCGAGTCAGGCGTGCTCGCCAAGTCCGCCTCCGGCGCGCTGGAGCTGATACCTTATATACAGGTCACCAATCTCGCGGATGCGCTCGGCGAATTGCACAAGCTCGGTTTCTCCACCATCGGCCTTGATTCGGAAGGGCCGGCGCCGCTCGAAGGCACCTTCTCTGGCGAGAAGGTGGCGCTGGTGCTCGGCTCCGAAGGCAAGGGACTTCGGCAGAAGACGCGGGAAACTGTCAACGCACTTGCCCGCCTCGATATGCCGGGCGCGATCAAATCGCTCAACGTCTCGAATGCCGCAGCGATCGCGCTTTATGCGGCGCGTCTCCACCTGAAGGCATAGGCTGGCCTGCTCGGACGCCGCGCTCCTGCTCAGCTCGGCGTCTGGCAGCTGGCAGGTCCGTCCAGCGGTCGGCGCAGTGTATCGCCCGCCACATAGGCCACCTCGACGGGATAGACGATCACGCTCGGCAGCTTCTCGATTTCACCAGCGTGGCCGGGGCTGCGTTTGATTTCCGCCTTGTAGGCTGAGGCACAATCCGGCAGCTGCTTCAGCGGCAGCCCGGTGTCGGCGGCGATCGCCTTTGCGCAGGCAGCACCATCGAGATAGAGCGAGCAGGACGCCGTGTAGACGCGGCGGAAGTCGAGGGTCAGCTCCCCCTTCCCGCTCCTTATCGCGGCAAAATTGTCGCCCTCAAACGAATCGTCGAGTAGCCGCTCGCCCGTCGCCGCATCGTAGACGACGAAAGGCAGTCCGCCGTTCCACCCGTCCGCTGCCCGGAAGAAGACGAAACCGCCGCTGACGCCCATGAGATAACCGGCTATATCGTCCTCGATCACCCGCTCGCGTTCGTCGGCGCGCTCACAGGGCGCATCGGCGGCAAGCAGCGCCAGCTTTTCGGCTCCGACCTCGCCGAGATCGACTTCCTTGACCATGAAGGCGGGATAACGGCTGCAGGTGATCTTCGGCTTTGCATCAGGATTGAGTTCGTCCTTCGGCAGCGCGACGACGTCCACTTTTATCGGCCTGTCGAACGGTGCCGGGCTTTCGGACGCTCCGGCCAAGGAAATCAGTGCCGCAAGGATAGTCGATGTCTTGATCGTCCGCTTCATCACAGTCCGCCTCTGAAATGCTTCGGTATCTCTGACATGGTTCGATCCGGCGCGACAGATGGGAAACGGATGCCGGCAAGACCCGTGCAACGCCTGGCCGATGCCGGAGAAATCCACTTTTGCCTTGGAAAGACCTTCCGGAACACTATGATCGGGCGATGACCGGTTGGCGCGACCGGTCAGAAGCAAGAAGGAACGATTCCCATCATGGCCATTCGACCGCTGATTTTCGGTATCCTCTTCGTCGCGGTCTTCGTCGTGATTATTCTCAGCATCATCTGGGTGGACACCTCGCATCCCATCCACCAGCCCGATCCCCTGTCGCCGACGGCGCCCGGCCCCGCGACGCCGGGACCGGTGCAATAATCCCGGCCGGAACGCGGAGGGCGCTTACGCGTTAATCCCGGAATCGAACGAGGATTGAACGCTCATGCGCATAATGATCGCCGTCGTCGCCTTCATGGTCGTCTCCGTGCTCAGCATCGCGATGATGTCGCCATCGGGCGCCGGAGAGACCGGCAATGGCGACAGGATCGAGGCGAGCGTCAATGAACCTATCGCGCATTAAAACAAAGGCCCGAATGATCCGGGCCTTTATCTTCAGCTGCGGTAGAGCCAGAAAGGCATGCCGCGATCACGATCGCGCCACTCGCGGCGTTCCTGCCAACGCTCGGCACGCCACCGCCGCCAATGACGGCGATCATCGCGCCAATGGGAGCGGCGCCAATCGCGCTCGTCGCGCCAGCCACGGTCGTCACGCCAGCCACGGTCGTCACCATCGTCACGGTCGCGATCACGTCGCCAGCCATCACGAATTTGAACGATATCGCCCTGTGCCGACACTGCCGGCCGCTCGACCGGCATGGCGGCCGCCGGTGCGACGGACGCGAAAGCCCCACCGACTGAAATGGTTGCGGCGAGAAAGAGATGTGCGAGCCTCATGGCTGTTTCCTCATTGATGATGAGGCGAAGATAGTCGGGCGCGGCTGAATTGGCGCTGAAGCAGCCCTTCACGCGCGGTTCATCGAGCGATGCGGGCTATTAAAAAAATCTGCTGGGTGCGATCGAACAAAGCAGCGTCGAACCGAGGTTATGGCCTCCGAAGGCGGCGCCTTCGCTTAGCAGCTTTCTTCAGCTCGCCGAGCCGAAGCTCACAGAGCGTAGGCTGGTGCCCCCGCCAGGGTTCGAACCCGGGACCCCCTGATTACAAATCAAGCAAATAGTAAAATACAACCTTTTTGCTTCGTAATCCAGAAATCAACAATCCGACCTATCGTGCTGATATAGCTATAAAAAGTTAAAATTCTCCCAACTTCCAAAATCTTTCGCGAACCTGCGCGGCGCTACATGTTTCACTCTTGCACAAGAACCATGGTGGCTCCAGGGTGGCCCCATTCAGAGTTGGTGGCCTAAAAAATCAGGAGGTCTAAGTGGCCGAATACATCGATAGGAAGACCGTTGAGAAGGCACGATCGGCTGCACAGTCACGTACTGAGGTAACATTTCGAGATAGCGACGTCGCGGGCTTGTGCATCCGCGTAAAGAACGGCACCGCCGGTTGGTGGGTTATGACCAAGAAGAATAAGATTTCCTTCGCTCCGCTTGACAGCTTCGGGGTCGACCAGATGCCCCTCGTTCGACTGATTGCCGCACGGATAAAGGCAAGCTGGAAGGCCGGTCGCGTAAACGACGACATCAAAATCATGGTTGCCGCACTATTTTCGCAGCCTACCGCAACACCATCTGTGGAAGCTGCGGAGAACGTCGCCGCCGTGAAAGTCGATGGGGCATGGACCTGGGAAGTTCTTCGCGACGAATATCTCGCGTGGGCGAAGATATATAAGAGCGATGCGATGCACTCTACCTACCGGTCGGCGCTTGGAGCCGCGAAAAACAGCAAACTTGCTACCGATTTCGTTCACCTCGCTGGAAAACCGATCGCGAACATTACCCAACTCGACATTCTGGGCGTCCGCCAGAACATCCTTGAGCGCGGCGGAATGGTCAACGGTATTCCAAAAGACAATGTCCGCGCGGCGGAGCAAACGGAAAATGGCCTGAAAGCGGCTTTCAAGTTTGCGATGGACCCTCGCCGCACCACCGGGCTCAAGATGAACCCGACAATCGGATTACCCGCGGTCGAGCAACCCGACTTTAAAAAGCGCGACGTCATAAACGCGGACGACATTTTCGTCCGCCCGTACATGTCGCTGAAGCAGCTTTACGACTTTCTCTTTTGGATTCCGCATCAGAATTTCCCGCACGAGGCGAGGATGGCCGTTACGCTGCAAGCTCTTACCGGGCAGCGGATTGAAACGGTCACGACGACGTTTCACAACCAAATGGCGCGGACTTACGATACTCGCGGGCGGTACGACTACGTGTGGTACTTGGGGCCGGACAAGAATAAGCTTTACCGTCCGCTTCCCTTACCGTCTTGGGCGGCGTGGGCGGGACATGCGGCACTAATGCGATACCGGGAGCGTTCGCCAGACAAAGACCCCAACAACTTTCTCTTTCCCCAATTGAAGAAGCGCTACGCACATGTTGCGGGGAACGGGCACATATCAAACAAGCTCGTCAACGACATTTTCCAATCGGCCAGAAAGCCCGGTGGGCCGCTGGAAGGAACGGACTTCGCCAGTCACGACCTGAGGCGGGCTTTTGTCACACACATAGGGAAGAAAGGCCGCAAGCTCGGGTTCCCGTATGATGATATCGTAAGCGAGGTTGGGAAGGTCACGCACAAGGGCGAAGGTAAGATCAGCGTCATCGAGCGGTTTTATGATCTCGACACCGATTCCTCGCTGAAGCTGCGGATGCTAGAACTCTGGCAACATATGATCCTCGGAGCTCATGGGGAAGCGAAACGTCCAGATGATCGATGGTTCGAACTCGATGAACCCGACGTCGAATGGACCGCCGAGCAGTTACGAACTCACTACGAGTCAGACGAATACGAGATGAACTGACCTCTTACGCCGACCACCAAAGCCGCCGAGCGAGGACAGGCGGCTCACTTAAATCGGCCTCACGCATGGCGAACGTCACGTTGAGGTACGTGACGTCACTCTGCTCCTGGCTGTCTCCGGATGCTTGCGTGGGCAGTTAGCTGCTTTCCATCAAACGATGTTGCCCCTGGGGTCGAACTGTACACCCCGCTGTTCGAGCCGCGATTGCGCGGCGGCAACGGCGACTGGACTAAAGTGGCTCGCATGGCGCAAGACAATTGCCTCAGCGGTGAGTTCGGGCGTCCCGTAGTCCATCACTTCGTCGAAGCCGTCGGTCTTTTTCCGGGCGCAGTACTCAAGCGCACCGATTTCTCCATCCTTCTCAATCTTCGCGCGCATACGATTCATACGCGGCACCTTGCGTCCGTTTAATCGGCGTAGCGCCTCGACTGCATGGACCATCTGCCAGCACGCGTGCTCCACAGTTCCTGGCATATGCTTGGCGGAAACTTCCGCTAGACGTCGGAGAGCTGCTTTTTCAACGGATGGTGACTTGCCTTGGGCATTTCGAGCTATCTGGAGAAGAGATGCTGGGTCCGTCTCAGTAGCAATATACGAAAGGGCTTTATTTTCCGGTTCGGTCATTTGGTACCTTGCGATCAGAGGATTTCGACGCAGATGGAGACGTGATCGGCGTCCAATCAGAATAGACCAACATTTTTGCCTCATCATGCAGACGTGGGTGGCATCTAGCCCGGTGGAATCGACGCGTCGTTGACGGTTCGAACAGCATTCACCCGTTTGATGACCGCGGCGGGGCTCGTTACTCGCCCTCATCCTCGAGGACCTCGGACTCGACTTTTTGCATTATTTCAGCAACCGATAATAAGTGCAAATCATCAGAATCTTGGCAAAATTGGAACGCTCGTTCAAGAACGACATTGGCGTCGCGTACGAGGATATGATCCCGGGAGAACAGCTTGCCTTTTGTGCCATGCATTAAGTTTTTCCGCAGCGTCCAAATTGCCCAAAAAATTGACTTGGTGTCGCTGAGGGCAGCAGGTTGTTGGGTGAATTCCGCGACGCCATCAACGCGCTTGAACTCCCGGGGAGGCCTCAAGAAAAACTCTGTACTGCGAAGGTCTTCACATTTCGTTTCAAAGCCTGCGAAGGCGTTGGGCACGTGGTGCTGCCAGTCAACGTCGGGCGTAGTCCCATATGGTCGCGTGAAAAATCCGCCGGCTTTCTTGAAGGCAAAGTCAAATCGAGACACCGCAATGACAAACGCGATCACGTCGTCGTTCATCCCGTGCCGTAGGTTTTGAATCAGTTCACTGAACTTCATTTGCTTCAAGGCCGACCCCAGATTCTTTATGGCTCCGCACGTCAGTTGGCAACGAGGCTGGCTCGTCGTATATGCTAAAGAAGCTTCGATGATTGATACACTATGCTTTGGTTTGCGCTTTGCCGAAAGGTTTCATGAATGAGTCGCGGATCATCATCGGTTTAAGCCTAGCTTTGATTAGCGCTGCCTCACAATGTTCACTGAGCATGTCAAAGTCGCCACCGACGCCGGTTAGTTCAGTTAGAACCCCACGTAAGGCAGTCACGACTTTAGTGATCTCATCTAGCCGAAAAGCAAAACTGCCTGCGGGTGTCGCCTTCTCGTCAGCTACCGCTTCAGGGAGGGCGGAGACTCGAATCGCCTCTCGACCCGGATATGTCTGCTTGAACCAATGCTCTGCTTCGAGTAGCTGGGCATGATCCTTCTTATAGAGTGGATTGGCCTCGTCTTTCTCACTCTTCGCCTCGATGACGAAATCGAAGGCTGCATCGGTGCGCCAGAGCACGTCTGGCCCGACCTCATGAATTTTCTCTGGCCGCTCAGACTCAAAGCCAAGGTAAAGACCAAGGTTGGCTAGAGCTTCTTCGTACCTGGTGGCTGAAGCTTCCGGCACGAGGTTGCTTACTGCCTCCTCAAAATCGGCAAGTATCGCCGCACGTTGGTCGTATTCCTGTAGACGCTGGACGATGGCTCCCGACTGCTTACCCGGCATTGGCCTTGTAACGTAAGCAGGCCGTACTCGCGGTGGGCTGTGATTGTTGTTCGCGGAGAAGGCGGTGGTCTGTAACCGCTGTCCCTTCTGCTCGTCCTCCATCTGGTAGGCAATCCGCGCGGCTGAGGCTGCGAGCCAAGCTCGACGCTGGAAATCTTTGGCCAAGGCTGCGTCACCCATCAGCTTTTCCAAAGCAATAATGGCCTTCTCGAACTGCCCTAATCGCTGAAGCCTAAAGGCGCGGCGTTCTGCGGATGCCATCTTCATTGATGCTTCATCTACCGGGACGGCATGAACGGCCTCGGCGAGCTCAGACGCGTGATAGGCGACCCAATCGGGGTCGCGATTAATGCATTTGAGAATTGTCTCCCCGACCTCCTTGGGTGTGGTAACGGCCTCGCTCACCTCTTGTCCCATCTTCAGCTGAATGCGTGTGCTTGCCGTGAGAAAGTCTAGGTTCTTTCTGCGGCCAATCCAGCCTACGAGTTTGGCTCCAACCAATATAGTTACGCAGAAATCTGCGCCGCCTCGCGTTCCTCTGCCGATACCTTGCTCTATCCGTTGAGCTAATAGCGAACTGACAGCCGCATCAGCGACAACGTTCATACGAAAAACATCATAGTTGTTGGTGCCTTGGGGCAGGTTATCCATGACGAGTAACCGACACGCGTTTCCAGCAAGATCGATTCCATCATAACGGTTCGCAAGCACCAGAGGACCAAAGGTCTTGCTCGCCTGCATAGATGCTATGCTCTCGGATACGGCTTTCGTCGTTTCCGGATACTCCGCAATATCGGTCCATTCCTTTGCGGCGGGGCCCGAAGGTGAAAGAATTGCAACGCCTCGATCTTTCGCAGCGAGCGCTTTTGCGATCTTTTTCACCATCGGCACAATCGCCGTGTCACCAAGCTTCATCAGACCAGGGACGAGTATCATACGCTCGCCTACGCCTGCCAAGGATGCTGAAGTGATGGGTTTGGCTACTGCTTCCTGAGATGCGCCGAAGGTTCGTATGATCTCACTGTCGTCAGCGATCGTGGCCGACATGTAAATGCGTCGACTGCAATCGTCGAAGGTCGGCAGCAGGTCGACAGGGGGGAAAATAGGAGTGATCGAAACGGCGGACTTGCTGAATAAGCAATGGCAAACCGCGAGATTGTCGCGCAGGAAAGGCCACACGAAGGCATCAATACCGTCAACCTTGCCAGCGAGATATTGTTGCAACTCGTCCAGCTTTCTATGCCATGCCCAACTCGGGACTTCCGCAACACCATTTTCCTTCCCGGTGACGATATCGGTAAAGGTACCGTTGCGACCAACTTCTTTGAAAGCCGGCCTAAATCGGTCCGCGAGTTCTTTGTATACGTCGCCGTGGGATTTGGCCGAGATGGTAAGTGTGAACGCGTCTCGGACTGACGAGAGAGCAACATGCGCATCGTCAAGAACGATTGCACCGACCTTGACAACTTCCTGTCCGGACCCCCTGACGCCAAATTTGCTACGTCCATTGAAAAGGGTCTCGTAAGAGCCGACAAGAACGCTTTTGCCATCAAGGAAGTCGGCTGGGAGTGGCTGGCCCCGTGTGTAGGGAACGGCAGGGATTCCGTAATCCTTGCTCTTGGCAAGAACCTGCTCAACCAATTGGTTAGTCGGGGCAAGGTAGAGGACGGCTTCACCGGTTTCATTCATGACCGATTGCGCCATCAGCAGCGCAACTAACGTTTTTCCGCCGCCGGTATGCAGCTTAACGACAACATCGTTATCGGTCCGTCTCGGAAACCAGGAGTCTAATACCTCAGCTTGGCTTGCGTATAGATCGTTAATCCCCGGAGGTTTGGGGAGTGAGTTAAAGATATCGCGGGGGTTAATTGGCTTTGGCTTAGCCTTTGCCTCCCTGAGTTTCTTGAAATCGACCATAGTTTACACCCGCCATTGTTGAGCAATGGCAGTTTAATAAACTGACGCGGGCGAACTGAGAACTCCAAAGGACGACTATGTGCGAAAAATATTTAGAAACCGAACAAGGCTTTGATACTGCTTCACGGCCGATCTTAGTGGACAAAATCGGCCATATCGACCACGTACATGCACCTGATACGGCCGACGCAGTTGCTCAGTTCCCTATCTAGCCACCATCGCTGCGATCTCGCCCTGCCAGTTCTGAGTCGGGTTGAACGCAGAGACGCGAGTTGGTAGCTGCATTTCGAAACTTAGTGTGCCGGGTACAACGAATGTACCGTCGAGTGCAGCACTTGTAAGGAGGCGCATTTCGGGATCATTTATCGCATAGAGCCTTGTGAACGTGGTCTGGAGACGAATTTGATAGGCGCTCCAGCCTCTCATGGTCGCATGATCATAACCGGAAGTGCCAATACCACCATATTCCCGGACCATCCCTAAGAATTGCGTGCATGTGCCCGCTCCCGTTGGGGGGGCGTCACTTAGTAAGAACAAAATGTCGTCGACCAGTTCGGGCAAACTCTGCCCGCCTTGGTGAACCTCGGTCAAGCCGACGCTAAGGAGATGTACCATTTCCTGTGCGCCGTCAGGTAAGGTCTGAGCCTCAAGTTGGTGAAGCCCACTAAAGGCATGGCGAGACGTGTCACCTAATGTCGCTTTGACTTCGACTGCATGCCGCCCCATGACGAAGTCGCGTCCCTTCGTCCAGCCACGCCAGGCTATCAAGGTTATCGGCCGGCCCGCCAAGGGACTTGCAAGAAGTGCGACGCGCAGCACTTGGAGTTCTGCGAACAGACCAATCAATGACTCGGTTGACAAGGTCCCACGTCGAATTGCCAACTCGATAATCGGCTCCACTTCGTTGAATGCTGCCTGCATCGCCACATGCGTAGAGAGGTCAAGGCGCGCTAACTCGGTCACGATCAACGCCGCCACCGCCGCGAAATGCGCCGCGGAGCCGAGCAATACGCGCGTCGCCGCGAATTCTGCTCCACCGTCACTAGGCTCCCAACGGTCGTATTGGAGGTTGCGCGCGACTACAGCTTGCGTTGCGGACAGTTCTCGGCCCGCCAAGAAGATTTCGTAGAGGCCGCTGCTGGTCATAGCAGCACCAAGGCGTTCGGGCACGACCCAGAGAAGGCGACGTGCATTTCCGGCAGGAACCTCAAGGTCGGAAAGCTGATCGCGCAACGTTTCGAAATTGATCGTTCGGAAGTCCATCATCGTCTGAGGGCCGCAATGTGATCAGGTCCACCGTGCGGCAAACCCAGGCCGAGGGTAACCATGTCTGGCCCTCCTTGGTCATCACTTATTACGTGAAAAAGAGCAAGCCCAGGATGTCCACGAGGCCGCCAGGTGTCGCCATCTCGCAAGCGAGGCACTGGTCTGCGCCCGTGGTAATGATAGTCGATAAACTGGTCGCCAAAATAGCCGCTGCTGTCGTATCCTCGACTACCCCAAAGAGTGTTTAGCCGATCATTTGGTCCAATACCACGGATCATCGCGCCGATGCCGAGCGATCGAAGCTCAGAAACAGTCGACTGTTTTTCACCCGAGCGTACTGCGAGGTAGAACTGCGGAGTGGTACGGCCATCGAGTTGGGACCATGGCAAATCCGCCTTGTCAGTAGCGTGGAAGCCTGGCGCGTAATGGCCGGTGCCGAGCGCGTGCCAAAGTCGAAGGTAGGCCGCCATGGCATAGGGGCAAGACTGGGGGCGAACACGATATGGCATAGGATTGAGCCCAGGTGGGCGGAACAGTGGGTCGCTCAAGCCGAGACTATGCTGAAGACTGGCCCAGCGCCGGCTGAGTTCATCTTCGAGGCTGGGGTCGTGCTGTGTATAACGAAGTTGATCCAGCAAATCTGCAAGTTCAAGCAGACCAATTGGCTCGCTACGTATTCTTCCAACGTTGCGGGCAGCATCGATCTCGTCCCATCTCCCTCGTCCCAGTTCGGATACAAGTATGCCATTGTTATGGCTTGCCAAATCAGGATTAGACCTTTCCACAAGCCGAATTTGAGGGCTTGGCCCTGGACTGAGTGGAATTTTGCGGGTCTCAATCTTGCTCGTCGCCACAAAATCCAAGCCCTCCAAGATGAGGGTTCCAGCAGCAGTCTCATCTTGAGGCAGTGCCATCCGCCGAAGTACGAGCGACTTTAGCGCCCTGTCGCGAATGTTGTACTGGCGAAAAAGCGTGAGCTGGTCCTCAAGCAGAAACACCCGGCAGAAAGGCAAGTGCGCCCCCCGATAGCCGAACCAACGCTGCATCTGCATCTGAGTGTCCGCCGCAGGTTCTGTGCTGCTTCGGAGAAAGAGGCTGGTCGCGAGTCCCTCAACCGTAAGACCTCGTGAAAGAATGTTTCCCGCTACGAAGATGGTAAGAAGGTCCTCGGGTGAACGCCATCCCTCGGCAGTTTCGGTGGGTTCAAAACGAGGATGATCATCCGCTGCAGGATCGCTGTTTAGAACTCGCAGAGCGACATTCGGAAAAATCTCATTCACAAGGAGAGAGTAGACCTCCGTCCACCTAGCCTCATCCAGGCGGGGATAGGCAGCACCCGGAAAACTGGACAGAGCAAGGCGTGAATGCTCAAAACTCGAATAACAAGCGCGCCACTTCTCTTCTTCCAACTGAAGTCGAACAGCTAGACCGGCCGGATCAAGAGCGACTATTGGCTCGCCATCGTCGCCCTCAGGTAGTTCAATGTTGCGCTCATTGCCAGGAAGCGCACGGGACCAACGCGCAATATCCTCTGCTGCCGCGAAATGAGCGTCCTTACGAACCGAAGGATGAAACATCATTGTGTGCGCACGGGGCATCGCCGCCTGAAGCGTATTTCGGTCGGGGAACACGCGACCGGCAACGTCAGAGTACCGACGACCGTCTATAAGAAGACGCGCCGCGGCCCCGACCATAAAGCTTCGTATCGCGGCCGATATCGCCTCCCAGCGAAGGACCTCTTGTCGCTCAGCTAGTTCGCTCTCGGTTTCACCGGGTCGCAACTCAGGATACGGCCACGACACCGTGAGCGGTCCCGAGAGGAAACTCGTGGCATCGTAATACATGTCGCCGCCGCAGTAGTAACCGCGGATACCATTGGGCTCCAGATAGGTGAGCGAACGGGGCGTGATTTCCCCCTCATGACCCGCCACCCGCAGCGCAGCGCTGAACTCTCTCGGTGCAAGTGGATTATGGGACTCTTGAAGGTAATTTGCCTGGGGCGTGGCAGTGTAGGCAACGTAAGATGCCCGCAAATTCGCATCTCGGGATGAGGAGTTGTGGTGATCACCGCTCCATAGTGCGGCGATGAAACGCGGCGTGACTTTGTCCGACGTGGCGCTATCGAGCACGGAGGCGTCGTCAGCCTCATCATCGAGGACCAACATTGTAGTTGCTCGATCACCGCCTGCAAGGATCGTACTACTCAGTACATTTTTCAGCATTCGGGAAAGGTGAAGGAGATGTTCGTCGAGCTTGGGAACGACGATAATCATAGGGATGCCCTGACGAACCGCGAGCGTGGCCTTAGAGGGCTTCAAATAGCTCGTTGGTCCCATCCGATCGGGGTTTAAAACATCTTCAGGCTGAGGCAAGATCAGCCGCACGCTAGAGCGCGCATAGGCTGTGTCGCGTGAACTACCGTCTAGTTGCGAAAGCATGCGTTCATAAGTCTGCAGCCAAAGACCTACGCGGGTACCCGCCAACAGCACGACAACGTCAACGCCCTTATCCAACGCCAGACTTGCGACCGCCAACATGCTGGCAGTCTTCCCTGACTGGACAGAGCCGATAACCATGCCGGTTCGGAGGCCTTCCTCTGGCCAGGCGTCGGCGTCGATGTTGCCATCTGAACCGGGAAGAGCCTTCTCCACAATGTAGCGGGCGTCGGCCTCCAGCACCTTCAGCGCCGTCGGCGACAGTTGGGCAGCGGCGTTGACTTTGTATTGGTCCCACCAACTGGCTCGCTCCTCATCAGTTTTAGATGAGACCGCTTGCGCCGGAACTACGGTTATCGATTTCGAGTTAGGTTCAAGCATCCGCAGCCAACGTGCGCAGTTCGATAAGCCCATCTACAGCTGACGTGCCGTAACGCTCGTCCATAGCCGTCCGCATTTCTTCAGGGGTTACTCCGACTGTCTCAAGGATCGTCAACAGCGAGTCTGAAATATGGCCCCACTGAGTTTTGTTCTGAGTACTATCGGGACCTTTCTTCTCTTTCGTGACGGCCCTAACTTCATCGACGCCACCAAGTAAACGATCTTGTTTACTAAGCATAACGAGGACGAAGCACGCCGCCAAACTGGCCACCGCGCCCAATTCCTCCCATTTCGTTCCAGATTCACGTTTGCTGCGAAAACGTGGATGCCAAGCTCGGTCTGCCTCGGCATGGAGTTCAATGGCAGCGACCAGGTCACGTGCGAGCTCGGTCAAAACTTGCGTCGTACGAAGCCGCGGGAGCTTCTTGTCTATCGCTTCAAGAAAGCTATCGATGTGGCTGGCCGTCGATGGTGCGCGATAGCTTCCCGCCGTCCCTGTCGGATGCAACAGTGCGGCCACCATCCATAACAGCACCTTTGTGCGTCTAAAGCGCGCGATGCTGAAGCCCATGTCGGCAATCACGCTGTACGCAAAGGAAGGATCGACGCCGGCCTCGACGGCGTACTCCGCCATCAAAGGGTCGGCGCGGTCGCCTCCGATGAAAAGCATCAACTGGACAATTTTCAGGTGGTTGTAGACTGCGTTACGAATCTCTTCGGCATTCAATTTAACGCCTTGCTGATTGTATATCCTGAACACCTGATGGATATCGCGAACCGCGGTGTCTTCATATCGCAGGATGGGAATCCGGTATGGAGAAGAGTTTGAGTCAAAAAGCTTCCGGACAGCGACCGGCTTTCCGCCAATTGGAATCTGGACCTCTCTTATCTCGTCATAAAACTTTCCAGAAAGTGCTCTTAGCGGGTCTGTTTTCTCGTAGTTTCTAGTTTTAAATGGCAGGTAATGCTTGCGAACGTCGTCCGGCGTGAGCGCGTACTTTTTCGCGAATTTGCGAAAGCTCCTGTGAAATAGCGCAAGATCGTCTTTCTCTACAGCAAAGGCTATTGCAGAAGGGTGAGCGCCGACAAAGCGTAAGATTGACGTCAGGCGCTGCTTGCCGTCAACGATCTGGAGTTTGTCGTCGTCCGCTACCGTCGCGAGGATGATGGAGGGTAGCGGTATGCCACGTAGGATTGACTCGATAAGCTTCTGAGAGTCCGGGTTAGACCAAATGTACTCACGTTGGTAGGGCGGGTTGAGGTCTAATTCCCCTTCTCGGGCGTGGCCGACAAACTCAACAATTGGCAGAGCATCGACTTTGGCTTTTATGTTCGGCGGCTCGCGTACCTCTTGCTCATCCCATTCCTGCTCCCAGACAGCTGACGCGGAACTCCGCGATTCGTCATCGTCAAGCGCCTCAACGAACCGCGAACTCCGTTCATCGGCTCGGGCAAGTCGGCTCTCCAAAACGTCTACGCCCTGCTCGGTCATTCGAACGACGCCGTTCGAAACATTGAACAACAACTCTTCCGTGTCTGGAGCAAGTTGATTGAACAACCTAATCGCGGTTGCGGACTCAGTCTCGTCTTTATTCAAGGGGTCATCGAGCCAGAGCCAGCCCTGAACTTCCACGACTCTAGCGAGCCAACTATTATCCTCAAAGCCGACATCAGCCGCTGAAAACTCAGTCGGCGGCTTTGACTTGATATTGTCCGGGAGCTGCGTCCGACTTGAGAGGTTACTCAGGAGCCTTGCGATCTCGCCATTATCGATCTCGTCCACATTCCCTCCGGTAGGACGTCAACGGACATCCTTTTCTCGCTCTTTAATTCCCTTGAGAGGCAATCTCAATTTGCAGCGGGCCCAACCCGCCGCCGTGTTTAGCTCGCATGAGCAAACTGCACGTCATTTCGACTTGCTATGCTACTCGCCAATGCCAAAGGTTTTTCAGTAGGCGGTTCGTGCGTCTGGCCGATCAAGTTGCGCGCAACAGCTTCGATCACAGTCACATTCACCGCGTTGCCGAGGGCTTTATAAGCGGCCCCCTGCGCCTTCGGCAGATGCGGAAGATCGCCCATACTCTGCAAGCGAGCGCATTCCCTCATTGTCATGTAGCGACGCTCCCATGGAATGACCGGTACCTGACTGGTCGTGAGCGCTACCAGCGACGGCGCGAAGGTAGGTCGCTTCGCGCGAATTCCAGACGCGCGGAACTGAATGACCGTCTGCCACAGGTCCCTCGGGCCACCTTTCCAATTCCACTCAAGCTTCTGAAAGCTTGGGGCGAAATCGAGGATTTTCGGGAGCCATCGGTCGATGGTTTTCTGATGAGTCCGGTAAAATTGGCGATTCTGCTCGATGAACTGGATTTTCCATTCTGGAAATGTTGACTCGCTGCCACGCGCATAGGGCGGCAATGCGTCAAGGATTTCCTCATCGGACAGACCTCGCAACGGTTTTCCAAACGCGCCCCGAAATTCACGAACCTCGGAAAGTCCTCGCCCAACTGGCGACCCGGCTCGCACCGGATAAGTCGCTCCAAACTCCATTGCCCAGATGGGGAACGAGGGCAATTCGAGTCCAGCAGGCAGTGCATCTAGCAAGCTCTGCCATACTTCGAGATAGCGAACGAAATGATCAGGCAGCACACGAGCGCCAACCGGATTCTTGTCCAGTATAGTGCGAATATTTAGATCGTCCCCCACATGTGTTGGCGCGGGCCATTCGAAGGACGTCAGTCCTTTGCGGGAGCCTACAATAATCGCACGCTCTCTTGTCTGAGGAACGCCAAACATGTGTGGCGACAGCTTGCGAGCATCGACATCGTAACCCAGGCCATGGAGCCGTTCGTGCACTCTCTTCCAGGTCCTGCCTCCGTCATGGCGCAGGAGGTTAGGGACGTTCTCAATGATCACGTACATCGGCTCGTGGCATTCGATGATCTTGACCACATAGTCGAATAGGTCGCCCCATTGTGGGCAATCGAAACCGAGTTGATCTCCTGCCTTCGAAAAAGGCTGGCACGGAAAACCTGCACAAAGGATGTCGTGGGGCGGTACTTCCGAGTAGGAAACTTTAATATCACCCATCGGCTTGGTGCCAAAGTTGTCCTCATACAGGCGCGCTAACTCTTCGTTGAGTTCTGAAGCGAATACGCACTCGTGACCGAGCCGGGTTAAAGCTTGGTGGAATCCACCGAGGCCCGCGAATAAATCAATGAACCTCATGCGTTTGGTCGATCCAATGGGAAAGAAAGCTGGCGATTTGCATACTGGTCGAGCAAATTCTTAACTGCTAGTTCAATCAAATACTGTTGCTTTAGCGGCGGCCGTTGCGCAGCACCGAGCTTCTGCAGCGCGTCGTAGTCCGCCACGTCAAGGGCGATACTAAAGCGTTTTCGTTTCGGATTTGATTGCCGCGTCAGACTCATTACACCAATCTGCACCAATGTGGTGCGCCTGTCGAGATGAGGTAACTTTGGGCACGTATCTTTCACCAAGAAGCGAAGTGCCCGCTGGCAGTGGCAGGCAAAGCACGCCCCTTCGGGCGGAAGGCTAGAGACGGGGCACGCGGCCATCAAAGTCGAGGAGCACCTTCGTTCCACGCCGCAGATGGACTAGCTGATGAGGACTTAAAGATTATTGGATGCCTGATGATTTCGTGGTGCCTGCCGACCCCGGCACGGCTGCGGCCTCTCTCGCGGGTGTGACGTCAATTGGGGCGAATACCGGCCGACAGAGGCCATGACGAGCGAACTAAGGGAAACAACCTCGTCGAATCCCAGGCCGACCCGCACGCCGAAACCAATCAGTTGCTCAAGGGAATCAAGGCCGCTGTCTGGGCACAGTTCGGCGGCGGCGGCGACCTCACCGAGGGCAACCACGCGGTTGCCTCGTCGATCTGGCGACGACATGGCCCCCGCCAGGTCTCCATGAAATGGCTCTGCAGCGCGGCCCTCGGAGAGCCGATGTCATGAGCCCCGCGAATGACTGTAGTCGGTCACTACAGTCATTTTTTCCTTTCCGCCGGTGGTATCTGGGGGCACGCTGAGGCATTCCTTTGAGTGCCTACGATGCCACGCCCTCCGATTTACTTCATGCTCGTCCGCCTTGCTGATGGCGATCTGGCGTCCCTGACTATCATCCGCGAACCGCCGGAGTTTTTCGCGCAGCTGCGGTCCTATGGGTTCACGGAACACGCGAGCACATCGTCTCCAGAACTCGTGGAAATGCAGACGGGTGCGTTTCTGGATACCGTCGCTGGAGTCTTCAGCATCCGCGTACCTCAAAATCGGCCATTCACGTACGTCATCCCCGACGGAATGAGCCGTGCCGACTGGCTGGCCACGATGGAAGAGCAAGCCCACGATCCGCGATTTTCGCTCCGGGAACGTGACGGTGAATTCTCCTACTGCATGACCGTACTCTGAACTGACGAGGTGCGTCCATGGCCTATCAGTTCGTCCACCTCGAATCCTGGTCGCGCAAACCTGACGACAAGGGCCGCTCCACGGGTTTCATTTTCGATGAGGCCTCCCGTAAGCCGATCGCGTCTGTCCACGTCGCCGATCCCAAGCCCCCGACTGTGATTTATGGCGTCGGCGTGGATGACGTCCGACAGATGCATGACACGGCGGCCGCGGCGGCGATGACGCCTGGCGCACGGGGAAAACTTCGGAAACTCGACTCCAAGCAGAAGACTTTGCATACGGTCGTCGCCTCGCATCCGTACACCGTCGACGAGGTCCGCGCCGATCCGAAAAAGGCGGAGGAAGTGCGGGATTGGGAGCGGCGGACAGTTGCATGGCTCAAGGAGCAATACGGCCCTGCGCTCAAATCCGTAGTCCACCACACCGACGAACAGCAATGGCATATCCATGCATATGTACTGCCAACCCATGATCCCCAAATGCGTGCGGGCGTCTATCATCCTGGCGTCGTTGCCAAAAAGGCGGTGAAGGCGGCCGGCGCACGAGACGGCGAGGACGGTAAGGCGCTCAATAAGAGGGCCGACGCGGCGTACAAGGCCGCGATGCGGGATTGGCAAGATTCCTATCACAACGCCGTCGCCGTGCCTTGCGGTCTGACGCGCCTCGGTCCTGCCCGTCGGCGTTTGACGCGCGAAGAATGGAAGGCCGAACAAGCCCAGGCAGCGGCGCTCAAGAACGCTGTCGAGCGGGCGACGGTCGTGAAGCGGCAAGGCCAAGCTTACATCGGCCAGACACGGGCGGACGCGGCGGCGATCAAAGCGGATGCCGCCCAGATCAAAGCATCCGCCGCCCGTCTGGCGGGGATAGGCGGGGCCGTTCGCGCCGTCGTAGATGGAATCCAGGGGTCCCGAATCCGTGCCGAAATCCGCCGGGAGTTCATCCGCGACCTCACCGCCGCGAAAGCTGCTGCAGAAAAGGCGAAGGCGGAAACTGCGAAGGCGAATGCCTCGCGGCGTCAGGCGGAGAAGAGAGCTTCCGAGCAGCGCCATGCGTTCCGGCAACAGGGACAACGTCTCGTGGCCGCACAGCAGGAAATCCGGACCTTGTCCGCGGCGCTCGCCGCCGCGCTGGACGAGCCGACACCAACACCGGGAGGAGTACCTACACCATGACGACAGGCGAAGAAATCTTCTGGGGCAATGCCCGCAGTGTCCTTCGGGACATCGACATGCAGCACCTCGATCTGGCGCATGGCGCTGCCGTTGAGATCGTTCGCTGGTGCCTCGTGGTGCACGGGCGGCCGACTCACCACCGTCAATCGTTCCTTGAGCAGGAATCCCCGGCGTTACTCGCCTATCTGGAAAAGCTGGCGTCCAGCGGGGACGCCGCGGGCTGGCTTGCGCTGCGGGATCGCGTCCAGCTCCATGCCGAACTCCTTCGCGAGACCAGCATGCAGCCATGCGCGAAGCCCTGGCTCGCGGCGATCTGGCACACGCTGCCGGAACTGGCCGCCATCGGCCAAGGCATGCTTGATGACCTGGAAGAGCCCAGGAGCGTGGCGGATTTCGAAGCCGCGCCCGTGTCCCCAGACGCCGACCCGAGTTCTGGCGGCGACGACGACAAAGGGAGCGCGGGCAACTCGGGAACGGCGGGAACCACGGCGAAGCCGAAACCCTCGCCGCGGCTGGCTCTGCCGGTCGTCTTAGTTGCCCTGACCGAGACGGAAAAGAAGGCGCTCGGCCTCGACAAGCGCGGCTCCGACGTTGAGGCAGACAAGGACGTCACGCCTGACGCCAAACGCGAAGGACCGGACGGAAGCGATGGTCCTGGCGGAATGAAGGGAGGTCCACGATGATCGATTTTGTCGCGAGCCTAGTTACGGAGCCACCTGCCACCAACATTGCCTGGAAGCTCGTCACTGCTGTTCTTCCGACGGATGCCTCCTCTCCTTGGGGTCGAACGTTGCAGCTTTTCACCAGTGTCTTGTTCTTCCTTTGCGGCCTGTCGATCGCATTCGGTACCGTGCAGGCGGTCGTGGCAAGCGCTCAAACGGGCAAGCCGCTGGGCGAGCGCTGGCACCAGATATGGACGCCGCTGCGCGTCGTGCTCGGCATAGGCCTTCTGGCTCCGATGCCGTCCGGATTTTCTCCTGCCCACTATCTGCTCCGCGATGTCGTTGCGCGAAGCGGCATCAATCTCGCCGACGACGCTTGGAACGTCTTTGTCTCCGTCATTGCGAAAGATGGCGTTACCATCACTCCGACGTCATCGGCAGGATCGACGGTTGCCATGGCCGTCCTCCAGCACGAGATATGTGCAGCCGTTTATAACAAGGCGGGAGCATTCTGGGGCTGGGAGACGCCCAGACCCGATCCAATGGGCAACGTGTCCGGCCTCGGTATGCTCGGTTACGACAAGATGGTCACCTGGAGCTACGGCCCGACATGCGGAAGGTTTTCGTATACCGTGCCCGACAATCGGGATGCCTTCTCGGATGCCCGTCGGAAGGCAGTGTCCGATCTTGTAAATGCCTTTCGACCCGAGGCGGCGAAATATGCCAAGCTGGCGGCGGAAACGTCCGGCATTTCCTCGGCGGACGGCATGACGAAAGCGATTGCAGGTACCGTTCTGTCGCCACATCTCGTCGTGGATATCCGAACAGCAGGCGCGCGGTTTGACGAGGCCATCTCCGATGCGGCCAAGGCGACGGTCGGCACCATCGAAACGGAATCGCGCTCGAAGCTCGCCGAAGGAGCGAGAACCGATGGTTTCCTCACGGCCGGCATGTACTTCATGGGCCTGTCGCAGATATCCGAACTGACGACATCCCTCACTAACGAACTGATCGAAGATACGCCGCCCAGGGTAGACGGAGATTTCGGACAAGCGATCGAACGTGCCTTCGCGGCGCTTCGCCTGCAAGTCACGGGAGAAATGGAGCGTGCCTCGCTGTCTGCCAACGACTTCGCCGCCGCAGGGGACGACCAGTCAGGCCTTCTGACAAAGATGCTGGCTCCCGTCGCGCGATCGCTGGCCGAATGGGCGGCGACGGCATCCGCCATAAAAGGCGATGCCATGAGTGCGCTGGTATCGTCCGGACACGCGATGATATCGATCGGGTGGGGAGCGATCGCCGCAGGCGGCGTGCTGATGACGGTTGCGAGCAACTCCGTTTCGGATGCACTCGGTGCGGACGGTGCGGCTCTGTGGTTTTCGGACTTCGGCAAGCCAATTGTCGGCTTGCTCCTGATGATCGGCTCAATCCGGGCCTATCTCATACCGGTCCTGCCGTTTTTCTTCCTGATGATGGCCGGCGTGGCGCTGGTTTCGGCACTGCTTGAGGCCATGATCGCGCTGCCGATCTGGTGCATGCGCTGGATGAAGATGGACAACAGCGACAGTTTCGCGGGCGAGTCCGTCCGTGGCGGCCTCATGCTGACGGTCGACATCTTTCTCCGTCCCGTGCTGGCTATCCTCGCGCTGGCCGGATCGTACCCAGTCTTCAACGTCCTACTCGGCACGCTCGACAAGGTCTGGGCAACAGCATTTTTGGCTCAGACCGGCGGCTCCGTGGTGGGACTTCTCGGTTTCTTCGTGCTGTCCATCCTCCAGGCATACATGACGTGGTTTATCTGCCTGCAACTGTTCGGCCAGAGCTGGCTTCTGCCAGACCGTATTCCGCGCTGGATCGGGATTTCGGGAAGCGGTGGTGAGGCGACCATGACGAACAAGGCCATCACGGGGGTACTCGCTTTGGCCGGCAGGGCAACGATGCCTAAAATGGCAATGGGACTAAAACCAGGAGGCAAGAAATGAAGAAGCTCATG
This sequence comes from Rhizobium sp. BK591, assembly GCF_014195045.1. Classification (NCBI taxonomy): domain Bacteria; kingdom Pseudomonadati; phylum Pseudomonadota; class Alphaproteobacteria; order Hyphomicrobiales; family Rhizobiaceae; genus Rhizobium; species Rhizobium sp. BK591. The sequence continues at coordinate 373,243 of NZ_JACIAZ010000003.1, read as the reverse complement.
ATTTCGACGGCGGGCGGGCTTGGTCTGGCGATCCTCTGCGGACTGGCAGGGCTGCCACACCTGTCAGCATCGATCGTAACGCTAACGGTGTTCTGCACCGTGCACGCCCTCGCTGCCGTCGCTTCTGTTTGGCTCGCAGCGATCTGGTATACCCTGCCTAACCGGATTGCTGCTTGGGCCGAGCCTTCTTCAAGTGTCTCAGTCGGCGGAAAGAGGGAGAGCGGCGCATGATAGGGGAACTCAGCTCAGCCAACTTACCGAAAGCATACGGTCTGACCGGCTGGATTCTCGAAGGGGATATATGGGTGTTGGCATGGACGACGCTGATCTTTTCGCTGCTCTTTCCCGTCGCCTGCCTGATTTCGTGGACCCTTATTTTGGGATCGCGCGTGGGGTGGTAGCGATTTCCCGAAGAACCGGAGGGCGCGGAATGAAATTCATCTGGATCATTGCCATCGCCTGGGCGGTATTAGTGGCAGGGCCTGCTGCGGCAGACGAGGCGGAGGCCATAATTCACACGTCACCGCTGCCGTGTGCCCCGATGTCGGGCGGCGGAATGTTTTGCGGCCACACCTACGATCTCAGATGTCGGGCAGAGGATGGAGACCAGGTGCTCCTGAAATTTCACGGCTACAAGGGCATCGAACTCGTGGGGTTGCCTCCGTTCGTGCGGGAGGTACCGACGACATATGGGCGTCTGCTGCGCGGCGCTCCGACGCCCGGCAACTACATCGTAGAAATGCACCAGGACGGGAAACGCACTCCGACGCTCGATATGCACATGAGGTTCATTCCCCGATGACACGTTCTTTTTTCAGCAGTCTCGTCCTCCTCACTCTGGCGATTGTACCGGCTAATGCCGGATCGTTCCCGCATCCGCCTGCCGACGCGCTGCGCGTGGAGTTCACAAGCCCCGACACGTCGCCCGTCGCCCGTCTCAAGGCAGGCCAGCCGTTGACCGTGGGCGTCGTTGTTACGAGGTCGACTGGGGCCGTGGAGATCGTCCCGACTTCGACGCCGGAATGGATGACCTACAATCCGAAAACACGGGAGTTTTCTGGGGTTCCCCTTGCCGGCGAGCATGAGCTTGCCGTGAAGGTGATGGACGCCGGAACAGGGCAGACCGCAACCGGTATCCTAGACTTCGAAATCGAGGAGAGGTGAAAGGCTGGGAACGCTGTAGGAGGATTGTGACCGCCTTACAGGGCGGAAAACGAGAGAGCGGCAGAAACGCCGCTCTTTCGTTTTCCGCATCGGGGCGTGCCGGTCTTGAGCAGTCACGTACTTGTACGTGATGATCGACTGGGGCGAGCAAGGTGTAAAGTGTATTTTAAACTTTACTATCAATGGGTTAGTTGAGAATATTTCTCGTCGTCCTGTTGACGGGACCGCGCCCATCCGGCAGCATTTGAAATGTGGGCAGTCACAAACGCACTTCCCCAGATCACATGAAATCCTGAAACACGGAAACGAGATCAATGGATCGGCGTGCCTCGGCGCGCGGCGGAGCCGTGTCCGAAAGTCAACAGAAAGGGAATGGAGTGAATAAGGCCAGACGGAAAAGTCTCCAGAAACTGCTGGATCAAATTCAGCCGATTGAGGCTGTTATCGAAGAACTGAAATACGACATCGAGGCGCTGAAGGACGAAGAGGAAGAATACCTCGCTGCGATGCCGTCCAGCATCGGCGAAAGTGCACGAGGTGAGGCTGCGAATGTAGCGATTGAAGCCCTAGAGGACGCAATTGGTCTCCTTGAGGAAATCCAGGCGGATGTCGTCGAGGCAGCACAGAAAGTGGAGGAGGCAATGGCGTGACCGAAATCCCGAAGAATGGACATCCGCGAGAGCGGCTAAGCGTGGACCTTCCTTCCGGAACGCTGACGGCGCTCAAAATCCACGCCGCACGGCAGGAAACGACGATACGCGAAGTCGTCACAGACTTGATCAAGAAAGAACTCATCAACAAAGGAACGCACTCATGACCATCACAGCTTTCAATCCCACTGCAACCGCCGCCGCTCTCAAGAGGTTTGCCGAGGCCAACGCGCACCCATCCTTCAGGCAGCAGATTTCCGCACCGGAAGTTTGGTCCGTGATCGAGGAAATGACGCGACAGGGTTTCTCGCACAAGACGATCGCCCGTGGGCTCAAAGCCGCAGGCATCGAAATCGCAGAAGCTACGTGCCTCAACTACATTTCAACGATCCGCAAGGAGAAGGAAGGAGCAGCGGCATGAAGACCGTCGAATTGGATGGCCGATCGATCGAAAACCCCGCCTTCTGCAACCACAAGCGAGGTCGTAATTGGGCCGCCATCATGCGCGGCAAAAATGCCGCGAACTGCGAGAGGTCATTCTTGCGTGCGGTAGGCGAAGTGGTCGACCTCGACTGTGTTCAGCCTGGTGACGTGATTGAATTCGGCGGCGACTACATCTCTGGAAGCGGCCGGCGGCAACCGGATCGTCGATGGTGGCATGTTCAGGACATTACCGACGATGCCATGACATATGAGCCGCATCCAAGTTTGGCAAAGGCCTTGAAGGCTGCGCGTATGGCCGATGATCGCAACAGTGAACCTCAGGAACTCGCCCACGTCGCTAAGGAGGCAACATGCAGCCAGGTACAATAACATTCAAGATTCTGGAGAAGATCGGGCAAGTCGCTCGCGGCGAGATCGACGCCAGCGAGCTACCGGGATCGACCACTGAACGCATGGCGATCGGCCTTGCGCTCAACGCCCTTGACAAAACGAACGAGAGCTATGCCGGTCAGGAAGAGGATGCCTGGTTCTATCTCGATCGGGCGCAACGCGATGTCGTCAAGGCGATCAATCCTGAATATCGCAAATCGAAATGGGCAAAGGTTCGCCTGCCGAATTGAAAGGATCATGACATGACAGACTTCAACGCAATCAGGCTCGACGACGATCAGTGCCGGACACTGGCCCAACTGTGTAAGCGGTCGAACATCGACCGCGTGCGTCCGTTCTCCGCCTCCGAGGACGAGGCCTGGAATATGGTGGACGCGCTTCAGGGCCTTCGATCTCAATTGAGTCGCGCAGGCTTCAATCCTCGATAGACCGGATTTTAACGACGAGGATCGCACTTTCCTCATTCCTCCCAGCTACAACCGTCACGTACAACTTCGTGACGGTCCGGGGGGTGAAATGAGAGTCGTAGAACTGTTTTGTGGCGCTGGCGGTATGTCGCTCGGTCTGAAACGGGCGGGCTTTGACGTCGTCGCTGCCTATGACAACAACGAAGACGCGGTGAAAAACTATTGCCGGAATGTCGGCCCACATGCCCATGAGGCGGACCTCAGCAATCTCTTGCTCATTGTTCCCAAATTGCTCGAACTGTCGCCAGACATGATCTGCGGCGGTCCGCCGTGTCAGGATTATTCCCCGGCTGGAAGTGGAGTTGAAAAAGAGAACGCCAAGCTAACACTGGCGTTTGCTTTGACGATCGTTGCCGTCCGCCCGACATGGTTTCTCATGGAAAACGTTAAAGAGGCGCTCGGCAAAAACAAAAAGACGTGGCCACAAGCTCGGGAAGTCTTGAAAAACGCCGGCTACGGGATCACGGAGGTCGTAATCGACTGCTCGCGCTACGGAGTACCGCAGGCCAGAAAACGCTTGATTGCGGTCGGTCGACTGGGGGAATGCGACGGCTTCCTTGAAACGGCAATTCGTGAAGCCGCCACGCCCAAACAACTCACGATTCGACAAGCTTTCTCGAATACCTTTGGCCGAATGCCCGATCCCGACAACCCCTGGAATCCCGAGATCGCCGAGGTAATTGCCACCGGCCATGTGTTTACCCGGCCGTTCTATAACGGCCGTGGGGTCCGGACGGTGGACGAGCCCTTCGCGACCATCACGCGTACGTCCGCAGAGCCACCAACCGGCCGCTTCCGATCCCAGACGCATCCACGCGACAGTGCACATCCCACAGATACTGCTGCGATGACGCCGTATGTCATGTCTCGTCTTCAAGGCTTCCCCCATCGGTGGAAATGGAGCGCGGGCAATGACCGCGATCTTATGCAGATGATTGCAAACGCCGTGCCAGCGCCGGTTATCAAGATCATTGGAGAGGTCATTGCAAGCCGACAGGAAGGCAGCAGCTACCAGCCGGCCGATGAACGATTTCTCCAGTGGCTGGTGCGGGGTGGACATCGATCGCGCGATACCGCGCGGAACATCAAGTCGAATGTTGGTCGTGCGCGCCACATGCTTTACGGCCGGACATTCGCGGACATAACTTTAGAGATCGCCGCGCTGGAAAAGGTACCGGGATTCGACACCCTTCGCACAGGCACCAAATCCGATCTTCGCCAGGCGTTGCGCCTACACCGCGAATATCGAGATGAGATCGGCAGGAAGGGCCAAGCAACGGAGGACGCTACTCAGGAGGCTGACCGGACCTTACGTCGTCGCCCGCAGCGTCCTCGCCGGGTCGATCTCGATGAGATGATGGCAGGGTTGCTGCCCAATGAATATCACAGTGAGGGCGGGAATTCGCCCGATGATATCATGGACAAGTACGTGACGATCTAAGCAAGCACGCTGGATCGCCGACGCAACAAGAGCGGCAGAATGCCGCTCTCTGCTTCTCGAATGAAATCGATGCGCGCGCCTACTCTGTGTCGTCCTTCGTGACGACCCTGAACAGTGCTCGTCGAGCTGCTGTTTCAGCTTTGCGCTTTGCCTCCTCCACGCTATCAGCATCGTCGGACGCGATCCTGTCCCCTCCGTCGATGACGTCCCAAACCGCGCCCCGCTCTACCGGCGTCACTACCAGATCGAGGTACTTGTCAGACGTCCCGATCATCGCCGCCTCGCCGAAGACATCATCATCGGGCTGCCAGTCTATCCATACTACTGCCTTCATTTTTTTCACTTACGCTCCTCTACGGTTGTATTTTGTCGACTATTGCGACACGTTTATAGCAGTCGCACACCACCCCTGGCAAACGTTTAAGGTCTTGAATTTAAACTAAAATAATTCAAGAACTCAGGTTTATGCGAGTTCTTGAATTTTCTTTCCGATTACAGAGCGGGAGATGCAAATAGAAACCCTGACGAGCAATGCTGCAACCAACAGGGGCCACATCAACAGGCTGACGAACTCCACCGTTGTAGGCACCTTGATGGCTGCCGAATAGAGGCCGGCAAACGTTAGCAGGGCGATGGGAAGGGTGAGGATGCGGAGCATTAGCATGGGTATTTCCTTCCTGTTTCAGGCTCTGGCTGGTTGGAGCCTACGGAATGACTGGATGCCGCCCTGTCGAAACTCGCGGCGCATATCGTCGGCAGCGCCGGGAATACGGGAGCGCCGAACAAGGTGTCGGGCCTTCGTCTTTGGATCGACCCTGTAGAGCAAGGCCACGTAACAGATCAGCCCGCCGCGGGCGTCCCTGTGGTTAACCTCCTCGACCTCAACGACGAAGGTCAAACCCGGAATGGTTGTTCTTCTGATCTCCATCGGAGCGCCTCTTCTCTGTTTTTACTACCCTTCCTTTTTACCACGGCATGAGAATTGAGCCCAGGGAACAACGCGGCATGGTTGCGTCGTGCCGGAGTGAGGGTTAACTGGATGGGTAGGATTTTAAGTATTGGTGGGAAGGGCCAGTTCCCTGTTCGATGCGGGCCGCAGGCCGAGCTTCGAACCCGCCCGCAGGGCGGAAGTCTTAATGTTCCCCGTCCCGATGGCTCCAAGATTGCCGGCGCTCGGAGTGGCAGTCACCCGCAGGGCCGCAACGAAGTGCAGGACGCCCCTGGCGTTGATAGCGCGAGAACGGTGGCAGGCTTGGCGCTGAGTGTGGGGAAAGGGATTCAGATGCACTCTGATCCATCCGAACGTATATTAGAGCCGTACGAGGCTCAATGCGTGGCCGTACAGCATCGTTCCCTTCCAAAATGACCCGTGGGTCATCTCAAAGCGGGAACCGCACCCTAGACGAAGATGAGCGTATCGGAGCGTCAAGCATCGCGGTCCTCGGCAGGAGGATGACGTGGGCATTCGCGCATGCCGAGACCGGAAGCTAGGGTAGCCGTAGGAACGTCAGTATCGCGCCGCCGGTTTCGGCGGGACGTGGGATCGACTGCCCCCGGCGAGGCATTCTTCTTCTGCGTCTGTCGCCGAAGCGATCGAAAGGGCGACGAGATGGGCAAGGGTCTCCTTGCGATCCTTCTTCCGAACCTGCTGTTCCTGCCAAGCTCGCGCGCTGTCTTCCTGTGCCTTGCGGAGGAAAGCGGGTATCTGACGACGAACGATGACGACTGGTTGCTCCGCCTTCAGGGTTTCCGTCTTGCTTTTCACAGGGGCGTTGAAGGACTCCGTTTCCACCGTAGCCACAGTATCCAAATCGAGCGCCTGAGGTTCCCGGTTCTGCAGTACTGAATCGTCGTGTACTCGGCTCCTATAATTAACCTTGGTGGGTGTGGAAGGGGGCAGCGTGTGAAGGTGTGGTGAATTTTGAACCCAAGCCTGTGATTTTGTTGAGTCGAAAGTTGCAACAGACCTTACTGAGCAGAGGGAAGAGCTCGCACGACCGACGTACTTTTCGTAAGCCGCTTTCATGGTCCTGACGAGGTTCTTCACCTGTCCTTCTGGCACGATGAAACTGTCGTGGATCGGCAAGCACGGTACGCCCTTCTGGACAGTCATCACGCGCAGCACATACTCGGCCATCCTCGCGTCGAGGTTCTGCAACTCCAGTCCCTTGCCCGAATGGAAATACTTGTCTACCGGCTCGTGCCGCTTCTTTATGGCGTCGATCAGCTTGCCCGCGAGTTTCGGGTTCATGCCCTTCTTCTCAAGGTACTCGGCTACGGCTCCCTTCGCCTTGAGGTAGCCCTTGGCGTTGACGATGATGAAGAACGCACGCTTCGCCACGTTCCTTGGAAAGCCTTCGATGATGTAGGGATCGCCGGAGAGTTTCTTGCGCGCCCACGCGTAGATGATGCGGGCGTGGAGGTAGTCGTAGTCCACTTCCTCGGTCCGCTCGCCGTCGATCATTATTGTGTGTCTGTGGCGGCCGCGCATGGTCTGCCAGAAGGCACCGTAGAAACGTCCGCCCGATGTCCAGACACCCTGATTGAAGACGCGGTGCATCGAAGTCGACGAGGTGGAAAACACCCGGTCCTCGATCCTGGTCCACTGTCCGTCGGTCGTGACGCCTTCTCCCGCCACCGTGAACTCGGCGCGCTCCAGGACATCGTTTACACGATCGAGAACGTACCGGCTGTCGCGTGTCTCCGGGGTGTCCTTGTAGGCCAGCATGTCGCCGGCCGCGTCACGCAGAATGATGCACTCGCCGCGCTTCCTGTTCAGCTTCGGCATTTCGAGGGCAACGAGCATCGGGTTCGGCAGATAGGACGACTGGACGCCACGCTTCCCGACAGGACGGAGATCGTGATCAATAAGAATGCCCCTGGCGACTAGCGCGTCGATGGCCTTGATGACGGTGTCACGACGGAAGGCGGGGCCTGAGTAGCGGACGCGCTTCTGCCAGTAGGCTTCGCGTCTCGAATAGGAGATGCGGCGGCCGGGATAGAGATGGGCGGATACGATCGCGTCAGCCGTGAAGGCGTCGCAGACTTCCTGCTCGGATGCGTTGGCCATCACCGGGATATCGAGGACCTTCTTGAGTTCCTCGGACGGCATACGCCACGACATGCCGACGGGACGGTGCCTTTGGGGGTCCTTGCGCCACTCGCCGTCTGTAGAGAACTCGGGCACGACGTAGGCTTGTGCGTCGGCCTTGCGCGGACTGTCAGACCCTACGTCCGCGTCCGAATTGTCAACACTGAAATTTGCGAAAGGGGCTTCCGTTGGGTCGGCTGGGCTATGTCCCAGCCTGGCGGTCACCGTTCAAATACGGGGGGCTTTACAGCAATCGCGCCAACGGCAATCATCATTTACTACTCCAAAAACACCGCCGAGGGTTCCAGCCCGATGACAGCGGTGTTTTTTATGGTCATGCGAGACGGCGAATTGGTCAAGCGCCGAAAATACATTCCAAATCCGAAACGATTTGACGGCTGCCGTCCCGTACAAATACGTGATGCCTTCCATCCCCACCCCGCCCAAGGGCGGTGCTGCGGCCCTCCCCCGGGGAAGGGCCTCACGCCCCTCGCGGGGCGACTGGGTTTCATCGCCGTCGCGCAAGCGCTCGGACGATGCCGAAGAAGCGCCGATATTCCAGCAAGACTGAATCAAAACAAAGCTGTTAACAACTGCAGGGAAAATCGCGGTGGCCCCAGAGTGACCCCAAAAACAAAAACGCTGCGTTGTTCTTTTCAGAATAACGCAGCGTTTTCAGATAATTAGTGGTGCCCCCGGCAGGGTTCGAACCCGCGACCCCCTGATTACAAATCAGGTGCTCTACCAACTGAGCTACAAGGGCAATAATTGCCCAACTAGCAGATTCTATGATTCTGTAAAGGGAAATCCGTGCCTGCGCGAACAGGTCGGCTGCGGCTCAAAACGCTTCGCGGCAGAAAACGTCCTTGTCGTACAAGGCCTTTATCCTTTAGCTAGGACAGCATCATAAAGGGCATTGCATGGGCCGTTCATTTCAGACGCTATCCTTTCTCGCCTCACCAACGACGGAGGCGCTTGCCGCTCGCGAGGAGCTGATTCGCCTCTATGGTGACGTGCCGGCTGACGAAGCCGACGTCATCGTCGCGCTTGGCGGCGACGGTTTCATGCTGCAGACGCTGCACCACACCATGAACTCCGGCAAACTGGTTTACGGCATGAATCGCGGTTCGGTCGGATTCCTGATGAACGATTATCGCACCGAACAGCTTCAGGAACGCATCTGCCTTGCCGTCGAAAACGTCTTCCGGCCATTGCAGATGACGACGGCCAATGCCGACGGCACCAACTCGACGGCGCTGGCCATCAACGAGGTCTATCTTTTTCGCCAGTCCTATCAGGCGGCGAATCTGCGGGTCATGATAGATGGGCGCGTCCGCCTGGAGGAACTCATCTGCGACGGGCTGATGGTGGCGACACCGGCCGGATCGACGGCCTATAATCTTTCCGCCCATGGCCCGATCCTGCCGCTCGAAGCGCCGCTGCTCGCGATGACGCCGGTCAGCGCGTTCAGGCCGCGGCGCTGGAGGGGCGCGCTGCTTCCGAACAAAGTGACCGTCGATATCGACATTCTCGAGCCGGAGAAGCGGCCGGTGAACGCCGTGGCCGACAATACCGAGGTCAAGTCGGTGCTGCATATCCGAATCGCCCAGTCGGAGCATATGACGGCGCGCATCCTCTCCGATCCCGACCGCTCCTGGTCCGACCGTATTCTCGCCGAGCAGTTCAAGGATTGAGACGATGGCCATGCGAGGGATATTGACGACCACCATTTTCCTATTGGGATGGTCGGTCGCAGCCGCCCCGGCGCAGGATGCCATCCTGCCGGCATCGGTGATTTTCGCGACCAGCACCGGCTATTGGGAGGATGACGGCAACGCACCTGATGTCGAGCGGGCGCCGATGGGTGCCGAGAGCGTCGCCAACCCCGAGGGAAAGGCCACCCAGCGCCACGGCTACTACAAGCTCTTTGCCGTCCGCCAGGCCGACAGGACCTCGAAGGTCTACCTGCAGCAGATTGCCCAGACAGAGACCGGCCCGGCGATCGCCTCGACCATCGAACTGCAGGAAATCAGCGACCTGAAGCCTTACGTTACCGATATACGCCCGGAGAATTCGAACGGCATCATGAAGGAGCCGGGGCTGTTTGCCACGATCTATCTGAAGACCGATCCCGCCGCCGAGCCGGATAGCTGGACCGTGCTGATCGACGAATTCGGCGACATCACCGTGGAGAAGGCGACGAATTGAACGGCTGGGAATTGTTCGGAGAGACATCTGGGCGATGAAACTGGGCTATCGCGAGGGCATCCTCTACGACAAGAAGAGGTCGAATTGGGACGCAGCCGGCCCCAGGCCGATCAACTGGTCGCTCTGGTACCCGGCTGCCGATGACGCCCGGGAAAGCGATATAACGGAAAGAAGCTGGTTTCAGAAGGCGACTGTTGCCCGCGATGCGCCCATCCGGCCGGCGGCCCGGCCCTACCCCCTCGTCCTTCTGTCGCACGGCACCGGCGGATCCGCGGCCGGACTGGAGTGGCTGGCGCGACGCCTGGTCGATCGCGGATTTGCAGCGCTCGGCGTCAGCCATCACGGCAATACGGGCATCGAGCCTTATCGCGCCGAAGGCTTTGCCTGCCTTTGGGAGCGGGCGCCCGACCTCAGCTACATGCTCGACCATAGCGATGACTGGCTCGGCGATCTCTCGGGCCATATCGAAACGGCCCGCGTGTTTGCGGCCGGATTTTCGGCTGGAGCCTATAGCGTGATGCTGCTGCTTGGTGCTGTCGCCCAGTTCTCGCAGTTTGACCCGTCCCGGATGAAATCCGGTGGTTCGCGCGGACCAAGGGAATTTCCCGACCTGGCCGACCATATCCCGACATTGCTGCGCACCAGCGATGTGTTTCGCGATTCATGGTCGCGCGTGTCGCAGTCCTACCGTGACGAGAGAATCAAGGCCGCGCTCGTCTGCGCGCCGGGCCGGTCCGTTCTCTGTTTCAGCGAGGAAAGCCTGAAGGCCGTCGATGCGCCCACCCTTATCCTGGTCGGCGATGCCGACACGGCGGCACCGGCGGAGGAATGTTCGTCATGGCTGCATGCACGGCTGCGACGCAGTCGTCTTAGAATCTTCGGCGGCGGCCTTGGACATTATGTCTTCGTGCCGGAGGGCACGGCGCTCGGCCTCGCCTTTGCCGCAGAACTCTTTACCGATCCCCCGGGCATCGAACGCGCCGCCATTCATGACGAGATTGCCGATCTGTCGGCCGCGCTGTTTCACGACAGCGACGTCAGCGCCATGGTCTGAACAAAGAAAAGCCCCGTCTCCGGGGCCTTCGTGTCTCGATTCTGCTGTACCCTATCAGTCGACATCCTCGACAACCGCGTCCGCGGCGCCGCTGATGCGGTGGGCAAGGGCCGCTTCCATGAACTCGTTCAGATCACCGTCGAGCACATCATCCGGGGCGCTGCTGGCGACGCCGGTGCGCAGGTCCTTCACCAACTGGTAGGGCTGCAGTACGTAGGAGCGAATCTGGTGGCCCCAGCCGATATCCGTCTTGGAGGCGGCTTCGGCGTTGGCGGCGTCCTCACGCTTCTTCAGTTCCGCTTCGTACATGCGGGCACGCAGCATGTCCCACGCCTTGGCGCGGTTCTTGTGCTGCGAACGCTCCTGCTGGCACTGCACGACGATACCGGTCGGGATATGCGTGATGCGCACGGCCGAGTCGGTGGTGTTGACGTGCTGGCCGCCGGCGCCCGACGAACGATAGGTATCGATGCGGCAGTCGCTTTCGTTGATCTCGATCTGGATCGAGTCGTCGACAACCGGATAGACCCAGATCGACGAGAATGAGGTGTGGCGGCGCGCATTGCTGTCGTAAGGCGAGATGCGCACCAGCCGGTGCACGCCCGATTCCGTCTTCAGCCAGCCATAGGCATTGTGGCCCTTGACGAGCAGGGTCGCGGATTTGATGCCCGCTTCTTCGCCGTCATGGACTTCGAGAAGCTCGACCTTGAAACGCTGGCGTTCGGCCCAGCGGGTGTACATGCGCAACAGCATGTTGGCCCAGTCCTGGCTTTCGGTACCGCCGGCGCCGGAATGGACTTCGAGATAGGTGTCGTTGCTATCGGCTTCGCCGGAGAGCATCGCCTCCACCTGGCGGCGGGCGGCCTCGGCCTTCAAGGCCTTCAGCGTGTCCTCGGCTTCCTTGACGACGCCCTGGTCGCCCTCTTCCTCGCCAAGCTCGATCAGCTCGATATTGTCGTTCAGCTGCTGTTCGAGCTGCTTGACGCCGTTGATGCCGTCATCGAGCTGCTGGCGCTCGCGCATCAGCTTCTGCGCTTCCTGTGCATCGTTCCAGAGGTTCGGATCCTCTGCCTTGTTGTTCAACCAGTCCAGTCGTCTTATCGCCTGGTCCCAGTCAAAGATGCCTCCTCAGCAGGGTGATAGCCTGCTTGGTTTCATCGACTACGTTTTCGATTTCCGCTCGCATTTTCCGCTTCTCTGCTCGGTCTCTTCAAGTGCTGGTTTACGTCTTTGTTTCACGCAATTCCGGACGCAAAACCGCTGCGCACTTTTGCTGGAAATGCTCTAGAGACGCCCGCCGCGGATGTAAAGGGCCGCGGCAAGCGTTCCAAAATTCGGCGACGGTCAGAACAGGCCGGGCGTTCCGGTCTGGACGGCTTGGTTGGCCTGCGGCGAGGTCTTCAGGATCTCCTCCGGCGCCATGGTGCTGTCCATGCCGATGACGGAGAAGCTGTCGGCCGGGCCGGTGCCGGGCTTGAAAGCCTCGACAATGGTGTTCGGATCGCCGTCCGCGGCCGCCATGCCGGTCTTGCGGTCGATCGGGATCAGGTTCATGCCGGGCGGGATGACGAATTTGGATTCCGGCGTATCCTTGACGGCGGCCTGCATGAATTCGTTGAAGATCGGGGCGGAGAGACCGCCGCCGGTGCCGCCGCGGCCGAGCGGGGCCGGCGTATCGAAGCCCATATAGAGGCCGGCAACCAGATCCGGCGTGAAGCCGACGAACCAGGCATCCTTCTCGTCGTTGGTGGTGCCGGTCTTGCCGGCGACGTCGCGGCCGCCGAGGTCGATCTTGCCGGCGGCGGTGCCGCGCTGGATGACGCCCTGCATCATCGAGGTGATCTGGTAGGCGGTCATCGGGTCGAGAACGGTTTCGCGATTGTCGACGACATTCGGCTCTTCCTGGTTTTGCCAGTCACCGGCATTGCAGCCCTCGCACAGACGCTCCTCATGCTTGAAGATCGTCTTGCCATAGCGGTCCTGAATACGGTCGATCAATGTCGGCTTGATCTGCTTGCCGCCATTGGCGATGACCGAATAGGCCGAGACCATGCGCAGCACCGTCGTGTCGCCGGCGCCGAGCGACATGGAGAGAACCGGCAGCATGTGATCGTAGATGCCGAAGCGCTCTGCATATTCGGCGACGATGTTCATGCCGAGATCGTTGGCGAGGCGCACCGTCATCAGGTTGCGCGAATGCTCGATGCCCGAGCGCAGCGTCGAGGGCCCGCCGACTTCGCCGCCGTAGTTTTCCGGCTTCCAGACCTGGCCGCCCGACACGATCTCGATCGGCGCATCCATGATGACGGAGGCCGGCGTATAACCATTGTCCATCGCCGCCGCATAGACGAAGGGCTTGAACGAGGAGCCCGGCTGGCGCATCGCCTGGGTGGCGCGGTTGAATTCGGACTGCGAGTAGGAGAAGCCGCCGACCATGGCCAGCACGCGGCCGGTCTTCGGGTCCATGGCGACCAGGCCGCCCTGCACCTTCGGCGGCTGCTGCAGGCGGTAGGAGGTCGAGGCGTCGTCGCCGAGCTTTGCGACATAAACGACGTCGCCGGGGGCCAGGACGCCGACCGGCGACTTCGCGGTCTTGCGGGCGCCGTCGGCCGAACGGAAGGCCCACTGCATGTTCTTGGCATCGATCGTGCCGCGTTGACGCTCAGCCGCGACCTTGCCGCTTCCATCCTTGGCCGGCTGCAGGCCGATGTCGACATTGCTGTCGGACACGGCGAGCACGACGGCAAGCCGCCATTCCGGCACGTCGGACAGTGCGGGGATATCGGCAAGCGCCTTGCCCCAGTCACCGCTCGCATCGATCTGCTTGAGGGGGCCGTGGAAACCTCGGCGCTCGTCATAGGTGACCAGACCGTCCTGCAGCGCCTTGCGGGCAGCGAGCTGCATCTGCGGATCGAGCGACGTGCGCACTGAAAGGCCACCCTCATAGAGAACCTTTTCGCCATATTGGTCGATCAGCTGGCGACGCACGGCTTCGGCGAAATAATCCGATGCAAAGAGCGACGGGCCGGTCGTGCGGGCGGTGACGCCGAGCGGCTGCTTCTTGGCTTCCTCACCGTCGCTCTGGCTGACATAGCCGTTCTCGACCATGCGGTCGATCACCCAGTTGCGGCGCTCGAGCGCAGCTTCCGGGTGGCGGAAAGGATGATAATTGGCGGGCCCCTTCGGCAGCGAGGCCAGGTAGGCTGCCTCGGCGACGGTCAGTTCGGTGACGGATTTGTTGAAATAGGTGAGTGCTGCGCCGGCGATGCCGTAGGAATTCAGGCCGAAGAAAATCTCGTTCAGGTAGAGTTCGAGGATCTTGTCCTTGCTGTAGGCCTGCTCGATGCGGAAGGAGAGGATCGCTTCCTTGATCTTGCGGTCGATCGTCTGGTCCGAGCTCAAAAGGAAGTTCTTGGCGACCTGCTGGGTAATGGTGGAGGCGCCGACCGGACGGCGGCCGGAGCCGAAATTCTGCAGGTTGACGAGGATTGCGCGGCCGAGACCGGTAAGATCGACGCCCGGGTGATTGTAGAAATTCTTATCTTCGGCCGACAGGAAAGCGGCCTTCACGCGGTCGGGAATGGCCTGGATCGGCAGGAAAAGACGCTTTTCCTTGGCGTATTCGGCCATCAGGGCGCCGTTGCCGGCATGAACGCGGGTGGTCACCGGCGGCGCGTAGCTGTTCAGAACGGCATAGTCCGGCAGATCCCTGGCGACATTGGTGATATAGATGGCAACACCCGCCGCCGCGACCAGAAACAGGACGCAGGCCATTCCGAAGAAATATCCAAAAAGTCTAACCATATTTCAGCTACCGGTCTTTTCGATCTTCAATCGGCGCAGACGCAACGATTGCATGGATCAAGGCAATTTGCACGTTGCGCGGCTTACTCCATGAGCGTTACCGCCACAAGCCGATTCCGCGCCTCAGGCCTACGAAACATAAGCCGGAGTAACGGCGCGAATGTGAGCAAAATAGGGCTCTGCCCGCCGCATTCACCGCTGCAGCAGCGTTTCATTAGAACTGTCACATCCAAGCAACGCCGTCGCCGCCGCCAATCTGAGGCATCTTGCTCAGAACTTGATTCATGTGACGCGCTTTAAGTCGTTGTTTTTTATGCATATCGCCATGCCACAACCCGCTACAGCTCTTTGCGTGGCATTGATTAGCCGCCATTCGCCATGACGGCGGCGCGGTATCGCTTCACTGCGTCGGTCAAGAGACCGGCGATCTTGTCGCGCCAGGTCTCGTCGAGCAGCAGTTTCTCGTCATCGGCATTCGAGAGGAAGCCGAGCTCGAGAAGGATCGACGGCACGTCAGGGGCCTGCAGCACGCGAAAGCCGGCGTGACGGTGTGGATTGTTGATGGTGCCAACCTGATCCTTGAAGGAATTCAGCACGCTCTCGGCCAGCGAGATCGAAAAGGCCTGGGTCTCGCGCCGGGTCAGATCGAGCAGGATGTCTGCGACCTCGGGCGGCTCGGCGACCGTCTCCTTGCCCGCGATCTGGTCGGAAAGGTTTTCACGATCGGCAAGGTCGGCGGCGAGCTTGTCGGATGCCTTGTCGGAGATCGTGTAGACGGTCGCGCCGCGGATATCTTTCTGCTTCAGCGTGTCGGCATGCAGGGAAATGAACAGGCCGGCATGGTTCTGGCGGGCGATCAGCACGCGCTGCGAAAGCGACAGGAACTCGTCATCCTCGCGCGTCAGGAAAGCCTTGATGCCCGGTTCCTTGTTCAACCGGTCGGTCAGCGCCTTGGCGAAGGCGAGCGTTACCTGCTTTTCCTCGGTCTTGGTGTCGACGCCGATCGCGCCGGTATCGATGCCGCCATGGCCGGCATCGACGGCGATGACGAAATCGCCGGGAGCGGCTTTCTCAGGCGCCGGAATGGCGCTGGTCGTCTGGTCCGCCTCAGTTTGATCGTTCCAGGATTGGGTCTTCACCAGCTCGGCAAAGGCCTGCTTGTCGATCATCTCGGCATCGAGCACGAGGCGATGCCCCTTGCCTGCCTCGTCGGCCTGCACTTTGGCGAGCGCCAGCTTCACCGGCCTTGCCGTCGTCAGCACGATGCGGGCGCTTTCCTCGTCCATCTTGCCGTAACGGATGTCCTTGAACAGGCCGCGGGCGGCAAGATCCTTCGCCGGAAAGCCGAAGGCGGTGGCCGGCAGGTCGACGACGATGCGTTCCGGATTGGCGATATAGTGGACGGAGAAGCGCGGTTCGCGATCGAAGTCGATGACGATGCGGGTCCTGGCGTCGTCGCCGACGATGCGCGCACCATAGGCGAGCAGCGGATCTCCGGCTTCGACGGAGTCGGCAACGGCCAGGAGGCTGGCGGCCAGAAGCATTGCCGTCAGAACCCGCCTTGCGAATGTCGATCGCCGCGCTGCGGATTTCGCCGCGATCCGAGCCCTCTTATACAATAAACCGCCACACCCTATTTGAATTGCCATGAACCCGACGCGGCTGCAGCGAACGTCCCCGTGACGAAACACCCGTTAGCCTGCCGAATCGCGATCACTTTATCCCCAGCTTCTATGCGTTACGAAATCCATCAATATTATGGCACATTTGGCTTTTCCCTTGCTATTGTGACACAGAAAACATACAACGAATTTCAGGGTAAAGTGTTGACGGGATAGAGTCGCCGCAAAGGCTGCCAGCCAGATCAGGACCTGGCGCCACATCGGTCATCGTCCGCCGTCTCATGCGCTTCATCCCTAGAACTGGATCCTGATTTTCCGGCTTATTGTCGGAATTCATTGGTGGATCAGCCACCACGCTCTCAGGGAGCAAACTCATCGGACCCGAACGGGTCTTCGTATTTGTCGATCACGCTTGGTTGTTGATGGTTTCGCAGCAGGTTTTATCTGAAGTGTACAGGCCCCGGACCGAAATGGTTCCGGCTGCTGTCTGGCTGCTGCCCTCCCCCTCGCATCAGGCGCGACTTTCATTATCCGGCGCGGCTACAGTGGACCGCATTCTTTCTGTTTCAACAGCAGTCGGGAATGCGCTCTCGCGGCCACGCCGAGGAGCACAGCTTACATGGCAGACAAAATGCTTATCGATGCGTCTCACGAGGAAGAGACGCGCGTCGTTGTCGTTCGCGGGAACCGCATAGAAGAATTTGACTTCGAGTCCCAGCACAAGAAGCAGATCCGCGGCAACATCTATCTTGCAAAGGTAACGAGGGTCGAGCCCTCGCTGCAAGCCGCCTTCGTCGATTACGGCGGCAACCGGCACGGCTTCCTGGCCTTCGCCGAAATCCATCCCGACTATTACCAGATACCGCTTGCCGATCGTCAGGCACTGCTTCGTGCCGAAGCCGAGGAGCATCGCCGCGACGAAGATGTCGAGCATGTCGAAACCGCGCCGATGGTCGATCTTTCCAAGCAGGATCAGCCGGATGTCGGCATCGTTCCGGCAAAGGCGCCGGAAGCGGCTGCCGTAACGGAAGAGACGACAGCGGCAGAGGCCGCGGCATCGCCCGAGGCCGCAGACGAAGCGCCGGCCAAGAAGGCAAGGCCGCGCCGCAGCCGCAAGAAGGTGACCGAACCGGTCGCCGAAACGACCGCGACCGAGGACGCCGTTCCCACAGACGTCGAAGCCGAAGGCGCTTCGACCGTCGACAACGAGGATGACGGCTCGACCGGCGGCGCGATGGCCGCCATGGTGGAAACCGACGAGATTTCCGAGGACGTCGATACCAGCAAGCGTCGCCACGATGATGATGACGACGATGACGATCACGGCGAAGAGGAAGTCATCGAATCCGTCGGCGCCGAAGACGCGATGGAAGAAGTGCCGGACCGCGTGCAGCGCAAGCCGCGCAAGCAGTACCGCATCCAGGAAGTCATCAAGCGCCGCCAGATCCTGCTCGTGCAGGTCGCCAAGGAAGAGCGCGGCAACAAGGGTGCAGCCCTTACCACCTATCTCTCGCTCGCCGGCCGCTATTCCGTCTTGATGCCGAACACGGCGCGCGGCGGCGGCATTTCCCGCAAGATCACCAACCCTGCCGACCGCAAGCGCCTGAAGGAAATCGCGCGCATGCTCGAGGTACCTCAGGGCATGGGCGTCATTCTTCGCACCGCCGGCGCCAACCGCACCAAGGTCGAGGTCAAGCGCGACTTCGAATATCTGATGCGCCTGTGGGAGAACGTACGCACGCTGACGCTGGCGTCCACCGCTCCCTGCCTCGTCTATGAGGAAGGCTCGCTGATCAAGCGCTCGATCCGCGACCTCTACAACAAGGACATCAGCGAGATCATCGTTGCCGGCGAAGACGGCTATCGTGAAGCGAAAGACTTCATGAAGATGCTGATGCCGAGCCACGCCAAGGTGGTTCAGCCCTATCGCGACATCCACCCGATCTTCTCGCGCTCGGGCATCGAAGCCCAGCTCGACCGCATGCTGCAGCCGCAGGTGACCCTGCGTTCCGGCGGCTACCTGATCATGAACCAGACGGAAGCGCTGGTTTCGATCGACGTCAACTCCGGCCGCTCGACGCGCGAACACTCAATCGAGGATACCGCGCTGCAGACGAACCTCGAAGCCGCGGAAGAAATCGCCCGCCAGCTTCGCCTGCGCGACCTTGCCGGCCTGATCGTCATCGACTTCATCGACATGGAAGAAAAGCGCAACAACCGCGCCGTCGAGAAGAAGCTGAAGGAATGCCTGAAGAACGACCGCGCCCGCATCCAGGTCGGCCGGATCTCGCATTTCGGCCTGCTCGAAATGTCGCGCCAGCGCATCCGCGCTTCGGTTCTCGAATCGACCACGCAGGTGTGCTCGCATTGCGGCGGCACCGGCCATGTGCGTTCGCAGTCCTCCGTCGCGCTGCATGTGCTGCGCGGCATCGAGGAATATCTGCTGAAGAACACCACGCACAACATCACCGTGCGCACCACTCCTGACATCGCGCTCTATTTGCTCAACCACAAGCGCCAGACGATCATCGATTACGAAAGCCGTTTCGGCGTCGCGATCGTCATCGACGCGGACGGTTCGGTCGGTGCGCAGCATTTCGCGATCGATCGCGGCGAAGCCGTGGAAAACCCGGTCAAGATCGAAACACTCTTCAACTTCGCAGCCATTCCCGAGGATGACGACGACGATATCGTCATCGAAGTGGATGAAGAGGAAGACGAAGAACTCGAGGAAAAGCCGGCCGCTGCCGAACGCCCCGCAGCAGCGCGCTCGGAAGGCGAAGGTGACAGTAACCGCAAGCGCAAGCGCCGCAGGCGCCGCCGCGGCCGCAACGGCAATGCCGAGCAGCCGGTATCGGCAGCAGGCGAAGCCGGTGACGAGGATGAGGATGGCGACGACGAGGGCGGCGAAGGTGATGAAAACACCGAAGCCACACCCGAGACGCGCGCTGAAAGCGAGGAATCGCAGCGCCGCAAGCGCCGCCGTCGCGGCAAGCGTGGCGGTCGCCGCAATCGCGCCGAGGATGGCTCCGAGCTGACGGCCGGCGAAGCCGGTGAAGACAATGGCGGCGACGAGGACGAAGGTGACGACGTTTCGAACGACGGCGCTCCTGGTGAAGCCGTAGCTGTCGAGGCGATTGCCGAGCAGGCTGACGAAGCTCAGCCCGCGATGGCAGCCGTCGAGAGCGCAGTGGTCATCACCGAAGATGTGAAGCCCGCCCGCAGCCGCGGCCGCCGCAAACCGGCGGCAGCGCCGGTCGAGGAACCGGTGGCGGAGACCGCACCTGTGGTCGAGGCAGAACCGGAGTTGGTGGAAGCCTCCGCCGATCTCGAAACATCAGTCCAGGAAGAGGCAAAGCCGGTTCGCGCCAACCGCGAATCCAATATCTCCTCCTCCGAGCCGACGGTGAAATCCACCACCCGCGTCGAGAATGGCGACGGCGATGACGGCAAGCCGAAGAAAGCCGGCTGGTGGCAGCGCCGTGGCTTCTTCTGAACGCTGATTTTCGGACGTAAACACTGAAATCCGGCCGCGGCGACGCGGCCGGATTTTCGTTTATGGCGATAGCGTGGGGAGTAGAAATGGGCGGCACTTTGCCACTGTGTACCGCAAGCGAGACGGCATAGAGCGCTTCACTATCGCTCGGCTCGACGCCGGCGAAGAGCGACCATCATCCCCGGTTGCGATCAGGCCGCCGGCGGATAGAGCAAGTCGACGATGTAGCTGGCGTCGAAACGGGAATCGAGCATGCCGTAAGTGGAGCGCCAGCCGCCGGCAAGGCGCGTCTCGATGAAGGCATCGGCAATGCGCCCGGCGCCCAGCCGATAGAGTTCGGCGGCACCGGCAGCCAGCGCCAGTTGCTCGACAAGCAGGCGCGCGGCGCCCTCGTCCTGTTCACACAGCGCGATTGCGGCGCGCAACACGTCGATCGTCTTCTTGCCGGCAGGGCCGAGATCGCGGGCAAGGCCGGCGAAGACGGTTTCGAACAGATCCTTGCCACGGTTGAGCACACGCAGCACGTCGAGCGCCATGACGTTGCCGGAGCCTTCCCAGATGGCGTTGACGGGCGCCTCGCGGTAATGGCGGGCGATCGGGCGATCTTCGATGTAGCCGTTGCCGCCGATGCATTCCATCGCCTCGTAGATCAGCGCCGGCGCGATCTTGCAGCACCAGTATTTGGCGACCGGCGTCATGACGCGGGCATAGGCCGCCTCCTCGGCATTGCCGCGCGCCTTGTCGAAGGCGTCGGCAAGACGGAAGGACAGCGCCGTCGCGGCGGCGACATCGAGCGCCATGTCGGCGAGCACGCGCGTCATGATCGGCTGGTTGACCAGCATCTTACCGAAGACGCTGCGGCCGCGGGTGTGATGCACGGCTTCGGCAAGCGAGGCGCGCATGATGCCCGATGAGGCCAGCGCACAGTCGAGCCTGGTCAGCGTCACCATATCGAGGATGGTGCGGATGCCGGCATCCGGACCGCCGAGCAGGAAACCGAATGTGTCTGTAAACTCGACCTCGGAAGAGGCGTTGGAGCGGTTGCCGACCTTGTCCTTCAACCGCTGGAACTGCAACCCGTTGGCGGAACCATCTTCCAGAAGGCGCGGCACGAGAAAGGAACCCATGCCCTCCTTCGTCTGCGCCAGCATGATGAAGGCATCGCTCATCGGCGCGGACATGAACCATTTGTGGCCGGACAGCCGGTAGATACCCTCGCTGACCTTTTCGGCAGCGGTCCTGTTGGCGCGCACATCCGTGCCGCCCTGCTTTTCCGTCATGCCCATGCCGATGGTCACGGCGGATTTCTGCATGGCGGGCTTGTTCGACGAATCATATTTGCGCGAGAGGATCTTTGGCGCCCAGTCCTTTTGGACAGCGGGCGAAGCCGACAGCGCCGCAACCGAGGCGCTGGTCATCGTCAGCGGGCAGAGATGGCCGGATTCCAGCTGTGACGTCAGATAAAACCGCGCGGCGCGAACCTTGTGCGCCTCATCCTTGGCCTCGGTATCGGCCTGCGGGTCCCAGACGGAGGAATGCAGCCCGACCGACATGGAGCGGCGCATCAGCGCGTGCCAGGCGGGATGGAACTCGACGACGTCGAGGCGCTCACCGCGCGGACCATGGGTGCGCAGCTGCGGCGCGCCCTGGTTGGCCATGCGCGCCAGTTCCTGCGCCTCCGGCGAGGTGACGTAGCGGCCCATATTTTCCAGGTCTTCGCGGATGCCGCGCGGGAGGGCCGCCGTCAGGTCGACGATCAGCGGATCGGATCGATAGGCGTTGATGCCGGACCACAGGCTCGGCTGGTTGAGTTCTGCGAGTTTGTCGTCAGTCCGGTTGGCGGAGGTCATAATTCGCTTCTAGTGTAAGAACCCGGCAAAGGGAAACCGGAAGTTATGATTCGGTTCATTCTGCTCTATCGGAATTCGGGCGAAAATGCATGGGGACATAAGCCTTTGCCCACAGCGCATGCTTGCCCCGGCGGGCAGCACTCTTTATAGACCCGGCAGAGACAGCAAGAGGCAAGGTCATGGTCTTTTTCCCCCACCGCCACCTCATCGGCATCAAGGGCCTCACCGAGCAGGATATCACCTATCTTCTCGACAAGGCGGATGAGGCCGTCAAGATCAGCCGCCAGAGAGAAAAGAAGACGTCGACGCTGCGCGGGCTGACGCAGATCAATCTCTTCTTCGAGGCATCGACCCGCACACAGGCCTCCTTCGAGCTTGCCGGTAAGAGGCTCGGGGCCGACGTCATGAACATGTCGGTCGGCAATTCCTCGGTGAAGAAAGGCGAAACGCTGATCGACACCGCGATGACGCTGAATGCGATGCGCCCCGACGTGCTGGTGATCCGCCATTCGAGCGCAGGTGCCGCCGCCCTTCTCGCCCAGAAGGTCTCCTGCTCGGTCGTCAATGCCGGCGACGGGCAGCACGAACATCCGACCCAGGCGCTGCTCGACGCGCTGACGATCCGTCGCGCCAAGGGCAAGCTGTCGCGCATCATCGTGGCAATCTGCGGCGACGTGCTGCATTCGCGGGTGGCGCGCTCCAACATCCTATTGCTCAACGCGATGGGCGCCCGCGTCCGTGTCGTCGCACCTGCAACCCTCCTGCCTGCCGGCATCGCCGAGATGGGCGTCGAGGTCTTCCATTCGATGAAGGAAGGGTTGAAGGACGCCGACGTCGTGATGATGCTGCGGCTGCAGCGCGAGCGCATGTCCGGCGCCTTCGTGCCTTCGGTGCGCGAATATTATCACTTCTACGGACTCGACGCCGAAACGCTGAAAGCCGCCAAGGAGGATGCGCTGGTCATGCATCCCGGCCCGATGAACCGCGGCGTCGAGATCGCGTCCGAGGTGGCGGACGGGCCGCAGAGTGTGATCGCCGAACAGGTGGAGATGGGGGTGGCGGTGCGCATGGCGGTCATGGAGACGCTGCTCGTCTCGCAGAACCAGGGTCCCCGCAGCGATGGAATGATGGCATGAGCAACCCGATCGTCCTCAAGAACGTCCGCATCATCGATCCCTCGCGCAACCTCGATGAAGTCGGAACGATCATCGCCGAAAACGGCGTGATCATCGCCGCCGGCCATGCGGCGCAGAACCAGGGCGCGCCTGATGGCGCCGTCATCCGCGACTGCACGGGCCTTGTGGCGACGCCCGGCCTCGTCGATGCGCGCGTCCATATCGGCGAACCCGGCGGCGAGCATCGTGAGACGATCGCCTCGGCGAGCCGGGCGGCGGCGGCCGGGGGCGTCACCTCGATCATCATGATGCCGGACACCGATCCCGTCATCGACGACATCGCGCTCGTCGAATTCGTCAAGAAGACGGCGCGGGATACGGCCGCCGTCAATGTCTATCCGGCAGCCGCCATCACCAAGGGCCTTGCCGGCGAGGAAATGACCGAGATCGGCCTGTTGATGCAGGCCGGCGCCGTCGCCTTCACCGATGCCCATTCCAGCGTCCACGACACGCAGGTGCTGCGCCGGATCATGACCTATGCGCGCGAATTCGGCGCCGTCATTTCCTGCGAGACGCGTGACAAATATCTCGGCGCCAACGGCGTCATGCATGAGGGGCTTTTCGCCAGCTGGCTCGGGCTCTCCGGCATTCCGAAGGAAGCCGAACTCATTCCGCTTGAACGCGATCTCAGGATCGCTGCGCTGACGCGTGGACGTTATCATGCCGCGATGATCTCGGTGCCGGAATCGGTCGAGGCGATCGAACGCGCCCGCAGCCGCGGCGCCAAGGTGACCTCAGGCATCTCGATCAACAATCTGGCGCTCAACGAAAACGACATCGGCGAATACCGCACCTTCTTCAAGCTCTATCCGCCGCTGCGACCGGAAGACGACCGGGTGGCGATGGTCGAGGCCCTTGCCAGCGGCGCGATCGACATCATCGTCTCCTCGCATGACCCGCAGGATGTCGATACGAAGCGCCTGCCCTTCGCCGAGGCGGAGGACGGCGCGATCGGGCTCGAAACCATGCTGGCGGCGGCGCTGAGGCTTTACCATGGCGGCCAGGTGAGCCTGATGCGCCTGATCGACGCCATGTCGACCCGCCCCGCCGAGATTTTCGGCCTCGCCGCCGGCACGCTGAAGCCGGGTGCGGCGGCCGATATCGCGCTGATCGATCTCGATGAGCCTTGGCTTGTCGCCAAAGACATGCTTCTCTCCCGTTCGAAGAATACGCCGTTCGAGGATGCGCGCTTCAGCGGACGGGCGGTCGCGACATACGTCTCGGGAAAGCTTGTCCACGCAATTTAGGAGACGGCTGGACCGAGGATAGGCCACGGAGGGCCGAGGGGGCATATGTTATCCAATCTCATGTCATGGCAGATCACCCTGCCGATCGCGCTTGCCGCAGCCATCATCGGATATCTCTTCGGCTCCATTCCTTTCGGCCTGATCCTGACGCGTGCGGCCGGCCTCGGCGACGTGCGCAGCATCGGCTCCGGCAATATCGGCGCGACCAATGTGCTCAGAACCGGAAACCGCAAGCTCGCCGCGGCGACGCTGCTGCTCGATGCGCTGAAGGCATCGGCGGCGGCCTGGGTCGTCGGCTATTTCCTCGGTGAGGAGGCGGCGATCATCGCCGGCTTCTTCGCCTTCATCGGCCATCTCTTCCCGATCTGGATCGGCTTCAAGGGCGGCAAGGGTGTCGCCACCTATATCGGCACCCTGCTCGGCGTCGCGCCGATCATGGTCGTGCTCTTCGCCGCCGTCTGGCTGGCCGTCGCCTTCACCACCCGCTACTCCTCGCTGTCGGCACTGGTCGCCATGCTTGTCATCCCGGTGGCGCTGTGGATCCTGGGCAACGAAAAGGTTGCGGCAGTGATGGCGATCATGACCCTGATTTCCTACTGGAAGCACAAGGCGAATATCTCGCGGCTGATGGGCGGGACGGAAAGCAAGATCGGGGCAAAGGGATAATGGATGCGCTGAGCGCGGGACCAAAAGGCGTCGTGCTGACCGAACGGCAGAGAATTGCCTGGCTGCGCCTCATCCGTTCCGACAATATCGGCCCCGCCACCTTTCGCGACCTCATCAATCATTTCGGTTCGGCCGAGGCAGCGCTTGCCGCATTGCCGGAGCTTTCGGCGCGCGGCGGCGCCACGCGGGCAATCCGCATCGCCAGCGAGGCCGAAGCACATCGGGAACTGGAGGCAGCGCATCGTTTCGGCGCCCGCTTCGTGGGCATCGGTGAGCCGGACTATCCGCAGGCACTGAAACAGATCGACGGCGCACCGCCGCTTCTCGCCGTCAAAGGCGCGCTTGCCGCCGCCAAACGACCGGCCGTCGGCATTGTCGGCTCACGCAACGCCTCGGTCGCAGGCGCGAAATTCGCGGCGATGGTGGCGCGCGACTGCGGCAGGGCGGGTTATACCGTGGTCTCGGGGCTGGCGCGCGGCATCGACACATCAGCCCACCGTGCGAGCCTCGAGACAGGCACCATCGCTGCCCTTGCCGGGGGTCTCGACCAGCCCTACCCGCCGGAGAATATCGGCTTGCTCGAAGAGATCACCGGCGGCAACGGCCTGGCGGTCAGCGAGATGCCCTTCGGCTGGGAGCCCCGCGCCCGCGACTTTCCGCGCCGGAACCGGCTGATCGCCGGCATTGCGCTCGGCCTCGTCGTCATCGAAGCAGCGACACGTTCGGGCTCGCTGATCACGGCGCGGCTTGCCGGCGAGTTCGGTCGCCTGGTGTTTGCCGTGCCCGGCTCCCCCCTCGATCCGCGCTGCCATGGCACCAACGGCCTGCTGAAGGACGGTGCATCGATCGTCACCGCCCCCGTCGATGTCGTCGAGGCTTTGGCGCCGCTTGCGCAATTCGACCTGTTCCCGTCATCGATGGCAGAGGAACCGGCGCGTGAGGGCAAGGCAATTTCGGTGCCACCCGGCGATCCCGACCGAACCCGCGTCATCGATGCGCTCGGGCCGACGCCAGTCGAGATCGACGACGTCATCCGCCATACCGGTCTGTCGGCATCCGCGGTCTATCTCATCCTTCTGGAACTCGATATATCGGGCAGGCTGCAGCGGCATCAGGGCGGGTTCGTCTCGCTTTCCGATTGAACTTTGCACGATATCGCAGAATTGCCGCCCCCTGTGTCGAAAACCTTCGACAACCTATCTAAGATTGCATTTCCCCGATAAACTCCCTTCGGCTGCACCGGATGCAAGAACTAAAATTGTAGCAAACCCCTTGACCGCGGCGATTTCCCTGTCCATGTCGGAGGGCCGGGATCCATCTTTCGGTGTGTGTCGCGCTGGCTTCAACGCTGGCGTCGTTTCCTTTTTAGAGAATCATCATGAATGTTGTAGTGGTGGAATCGCCTGCCAAGGCCAAGACGATCAACAAGTATCTGGGTCCGGGATACAAAGTGCTCGCCTCCTTCGGCCATGTGCGCGATCTGCCTGCCAAGGACGGCTCAGTTCTTCCTGATCAGGATTTCGAAATGCTTTGGGAGGTCGATAGCGCCTCCGCAAAGCGGATGAAGGATATTGCCGATGCGGTGAAATCCTCCGACGGCCTTTTTCTCGCGACCGACCCGGATCGCGAAGGCGAAGCGATTTCCTGGCACGTTCTCGATATGCTGAACAAGAAGCGCGTGCTGAACGGCAAGCCGGTCAAACGCGTCGTCTTCAACGCCATCACCAAGAAGGCGGTGCTCGACGCGATGGCCGATCCGCGCGACATCGACGTGCCGCTCGTCGACGCCTATCTGGCGCGGCGCGCGCTCGACTATCTGGTCGGCTTCAATCTTTCGCCGGTGCTCTGGCGCAAGCTGCCCGGCGCCCGGTCGGCCGGCCGCGTCCAGTCGGTGGCGCTTCGTCTGGTCTGCGACCGTGAATCCGAGATCGAACGCTTCATTTCGGAAGAATACTGGAACATCTCGGCCCTTCTAAAGACACCGCGCGGCGACGAGTTCGAGGCCAGGCTGGTTTCGGCGAATGGCAAACGGCTGCAGCCGCGCGCGATCGGCAACGGCGAGGATGCCGGCAAGCTCAAGGCATTGCTCGAAGGCGCAAGCTATATCGTCGACTCCGTCGAAGCGAAACCGGTCAAGCGCAATCCCGGACCGCCGTTTACGACCTCGACCCTGCAGCAGGCCGCCTCCTCCAATCTCGGCTTCTCCGCCTCGCGCACCATGCAGATCGCCCAGAAGCTCTATGAAGGCGTCGATATCGGCGGCGAGACGGTCGGTCTCATCACCTATATGCGAACCGACGGCGTGCAGATGGCGCCCGAGGCGATCGATGCGGCGCGCCGCGCCATCGTCGACCAGTTCGGCGAGCGCTATATGCCCGAGAAGGCGCGCTTCTATTCCACCAAGGCCAAGAACGCCCAGGAGGCGCACGAGGCGATCCGTCCGACCGATTTCTACCGCTCGCCCGACCGCGTGCGCAAATTCCTCGATGCCGATCAGATCCGCCTCTACGACCTGATCTGGAAGCGCGGCATCGCCAGCCAGATGGCGTCGGCCGAAATCGAGCGCACGACGGCTGAAATCACCGCCGACAACAAGGGCGAGAAGGCCGGGCTGCGCGCCGTCGGTTCGGTCATCCGCTTCGACGGTTTCATCGCCGCCTATACCGACCAGAAGGAGGACGGCGAGCAGAGTGACGACGGCGACGAGGATGGCCGCCTGCCGGAGATCAATGCACGCGAGACGCTCGCCAAGCAGAAGATCAACTCGACGCAGCATTTCACCGAGCCGCCGCCGCGCTATTCGGAAGCCTCGCTGATCAAGAAGATGGAAGAGCTCGGCATCGGCCGCCCCTCCACCTATGCCGCGACGCTGGCGACGTTGCGCGACCGCGACTATGTGACGATCGACAAGCGCAAGCTTATCCCGCAGGCCAAGGGCCGGCTGGTGACCGCTTTCCTCGAAAGCTTCTTCACCAAATATGTCGAATACGACTTCACCGCCGATCTCGAAGAGAAGCTCGACCGGATTTCCGCCGGCGAGCTGAACTGGAAGCAGGTGCTGCGCGACTTCTGGAAGGATTTCTTCGCCCAGATCGAGGACACCAAGGAACTGCGCGTCACCAACGTGCTCGATTCGCTGAACGAGGCGCTGGCGCCGCTCGTCTTCCCGAAGCGCGAGGATGGCAGCGATCCCCGGATCTGCCAGGTCTGCGGCACCGGCAACCTGTCGCTGAAGCTCGGCAAATACGGCGCCTTCGTCGGCTGCTCAAATTATCCGGATTGCAACTACACCCGCCAGCTCTCCTCCGAAAACGGCGGAGAGGCGGACGGTGCTGCCCTTAACGAGCCGAAGAACCTCGGCACCGATCCGACGACCGGCGAGGAGCTGACGCTGCGGTCCGGCCGCTTCGGCCCCTATATCCAGCGCGGCGACGGCAAGGAAGCCAAACGCGCCTCGCTGCCGAAGGGATGGAAGCCCGAGGATATCGACTATGAAAAGGCGATGGCGTTGATCTCGCTGCCGCGCGATATCGGCAAACACCCCGAAACGGGCAAGATGATCTCATCCGGCATCGGTCGCTACGGGCCGTTCCTCCTGCATGACGGTTCCTATGCCAATCTGGAAACCGTCGAGGACGTGTTCTCGGTCGGCCTCAACCGTGCCGTGACTGTTATCGCCGAAAAGGCGAACCAGGCGCCGGGGCGGGGTTCGCGCGGGACACCGGCGGCGCTGAAGACGCTCGGCGATCATCCTGATGGCGGCCCCATCACCGTTCGCGACGGCAAGTACGGACCTTACGTCAATTGGGGCAAGGTCAATGCGACATTGCCGAAGGGCAAGGACCCGCAGGCGATCACCGTCGAGGAAGCGCTCGCGCTGATCACCGAAAAGGCCGGCAAGGCGCCTGCAGGCAAGACGGCAAAGGCGAAGGCCAAGCCGAAGGCGGCGGCCGCCGAAGCCAAGACCACCAAGACGGCGGCCAAGCCGAAGGCAACGAAGGCGAAAGCGCCGGCGAAATCGAAAAAGGGCTGACGTGAGCAGGATACCGCGCGAGAGAACGAACCCCGCGGGCAAGCGCCCGGGCAAGATCGGCCGCTCGGGCAAGGATGCTCCCGCCGTCGAGCCGCTGAACATCGTCCACGGCGCCCTGCCCTCACGCGAGGTGATCCTGCGCTTCATCGCCGATCATCCGCAGAAAGCCTCCAAACGCGAACTCGCCAAGGCTTTCGGCCTGAAGGGCGACAGCCGCGTCGAGCTCAAGCACATGCTGCAGGAACTCGAGCAGGAAGGCATGCTGCAGAAGAACCGCAAGTCGCTGATCCGTCCCGGCGCGCTGCCGCCCGTCACCGTTCTCGATATCACCACACGCGACAAGGATGGCGATCTGATCGGCCGGCCGGCGGAATGGCCGGAGGACCAGGGCGTCGCACCCGCCGTCGCCATCCGCCAGCAATCGCCCGCAGGCCGCCAGGGCAGGGGCAAGGCGCCCGTCGCCGGCCTCGGCGACCGCATCCTGGCAAAGATCTTCCCGGCCGTCGATCGCGGCGGGCCGGCCTATACGGCGCGGATCATCAAGGTGATCGACAGGCGCCGCGGCGCCTCGATGGGCGTCTTCCGCGCAGCACCCGGCGGCGGTGGCCGGCTGCTGCCGATCGAACGGCGCGGCGAGGAAATGGTGATCGATCCCGACTTCACCGGCGGCGCCGCGGACGGCGACCTGGTCGAAGTGGAAGTCGCCCGTCTCGGCCGCTTCGGCCTGCCGCGCGCCAAGGTGCTTTCCGTCGTCGGTTCCGTCGGTTCGGAAAAGGCAATCTCGATGATCGCCATCCATGCACACGGCATCCCGCATGTCTTCCCGCCTGCGGTCATCGCCGAGGCGGATGACGCCAAGCCTGCCAACATGTCGCATCGCGAGGATTGGCGCGACGTGCCGCTGATCACCATCGATCCGGCCGACGCCAAGGACCATGACGATGCGGTCTATGCCGAGCTCGACCCCTCGCCCGACAATCCCGGCGGCGTCCTCGTCACCGTCGCGATTGCCGACGTTTCCTGGTATGTCCGCCCCAATTCGCCGCTCGACCGCGAGGCGCTGAAGCGCGGCAACTCGGTCTATTTCCCGGATCGCGTCGTGCCGATGCTGCCGGAGCGCATCTCCAACGATCTCTGCTCGCTGAAGCAAGGCGTCGACCGCCCGGCGCTCGCCGTGCGCATGAGCTTTTCCGCGGAAGGCCGCAAGATCGGCCACACCTTCCATCGCATCATGATGAAGAGCGCCGCAAAGCTCTCCTACCAGCAGGCGCAGGCGGCGATCGACGGCAAGCCGGACGATCAGACCGGACCGATGCTCGAGCCGATCCTGAAGCCGCTCTGGCACGCCTATGAGGTGATGAAGCGCGGACGCGACCGGCGCCAGCCGCTGGAACTCGACATGCCGGAGCGCAAGATCCTGCTGAAGCCCGACGGCACGGTCGACCGGGTCTTCGTGCCGCCGCGGCTCGATGCGCATAAGCTGATCGAAGAAATGATGATCCAGGCGAATGTCTGTGCCGCCGAGACCCTGGAAAAGAAACGCCAGCCGCTGATCTATCGCATCCATGACGGCCCGACGCTCGCCAAGCAGGAAATCCTGCGCGAGTTCCTGGCGACACTCGGCATCTCGCTGGCCAAGGGCGGGAATATGCGCGCCAACAGCTTCAACGGCATTCTGGCGAAGGCGGACGGTACGCCGCACCAGACCATGGTCAACGAGATGGTGCTGCGTTCGCAGAGCCAGGCGATCTACGGTCCCGAGAATATCGGTCATTTCGGCCTCAACCTGATGAAATACGCCCACTTCACCTCGCCGATCCGCCGCTACGCCGATCTCATCGTGCATCGCGCCCTCGTCGGTTCGCTGGGCTTCGGCGAAGGCGGCATTACGCCCGACGAAGAGGCGGCACTCGACGATATCGCCGCCGAAATCTCGACCTTCGAGCGCCGCGCCATGGCCGCCGAGCGCGAGACGGTCGACCGGCTGATCGCCCATCATCTGAGCGGCCGCGTCGGCGAGGAATTTGCCGGGCGGGTCTCCGGCGTGACGAAATCGGGGCTTTTTGTCGCCTTGCCGGACTATGGCGCCGACGGCTTCGTCCCTATATCTACGCTCGGCACCGATTATTTCATCTATGACGAGGCGCATCAGGCGCTGTCGGGGGAGCGAACGGGGCTCGGCTATCGCCTGGGCGACAGCGTCACCGTGAAGCTTGCCGAAGCGATCCCGCTTGCCGGCGCGCTGCGTTTCGAGATGATCAGCGAGGGCCGCGAGATGCCGACGGCGGTGCGCTCCTTCCACAAAGCGGGCCGCCGCGACAGGGGCCAGGTCCGCAAGAAACCCGGAACGAGGCCGCCGCGCGGACGGCACTAGCCCACCGGCTCGAAAATCGGAATCGATTTTCGAAAAGCGTGATGCAAGGATTGAAAGAGTTAGAGCGTTCTTTGTGCGTCCGAAAGGACGCACG
This sequence comes from Rhizobium sp. BK591, assembly GCF_014195045.1. Taxonomy (NCBI): domain Bacteria; kingdom Pseudomonadati; phylum Pseudomonadota; class Alphaproteobacteria; order Hyphomicrobiales; family Rhizobiaceae; genus Rhizobium; species Rhizobium sp. BK591. The sequence continues at coordinate 341,973 of NZ_JACIAZ010000003.1, read as the reverse complement.
GGGCTCTATGTCCGAAAGAGGAACAGGCGATGATCACACCGACCGATCCGGCGGTCCGCTACGGAGATGCGCCCGAGGTCGAGCGTCCGGTTGGGCGCTCGGTCATGCGCGGGCTGATGAACCGCTGCCCGGCCTGCGGTAACGGCAAGCTCTTTCGCGCCTTCCTGAAACCGGTCGATCATTGCGCGGCCTGCGGCGAGGCGATGCATCACCAACGCGCCGACGACCTGCCGCCCTATATCGTCATTCTCGTCCTTGGCCACGTCGTGGTCGGCGGCTATATGCTGACCGACCTGACCTTCGTGCTGCCGGTCTGGGTGCACCTTGCCATCTGGGCGCCGATCACCGTCATCACAGCGCTCGCCTCGATCCAGCCTATCAAGGGCGGCGTCATCGGCCTGCAGTGGGCGCTGCGCATGCACGGTTTCGGCGGGGAGAGTGATGGTGCGGACGATTATGACATCCCCGGCCGGCCGGATTAGAGCATGTCGAGCAAAAGCGCGAGCCGCGAATCTGAAAGATCGCGACGCACTTTAGCGCCTTCACCTTCCAGACATATTTAACGTGTAGTGCCAGCGCTCCACCGACCACCACCCGAACGCGGCAGCCGACGATCCTCAACGACTTGACATGGTACGCTTTTCTTGTCTGAACAGGCTTTACATTCCGCAGGTGGTCACTCACATCGGAAATACTGCGAAACGCTGCCCGTCACCTGGGTTTGGCACGCCTGTGTCTTTCTATGCGAGGTGACAGGCCGGTTCGCTCGCGTAGCTTTCTAAGGATGGATAAATGTCTCAGCCGAGAAACGGCACACCGGGCGATGTCGAGGAAATCCATTGGCCTTCTCTGGTGGCAGCCATCTCGTCCATATCAGCCGTCGGCATAGCAATCGGCCTCGGACTCCCGCTTCTCAGCATCATCCTCGAAAAACGCGGCATCTCGTCCACCTTGATCGGGCTCAACACGGCGATGGCCGGGGTTGCGGCGATGGCCGCCGCACCAATCACCACCAAGCTTGCCCATAAATACGGCGTTGCGCCGACGATGCTCTGGGCGGTGCTGATTTCGGCGCTGAGCGCGCTCGGTTTTTATTACGCCGAGGATTTCTGGATGTGGTTTCCGCTGCGTTTCGCCTTCCATGGCGCGACGACGACGCTGTTCATCCTCTCCGAATTCTGGATCAATGCCGCTTCGCCGCCTTCCAAGCGCGGCTTCGTGCTCGGCATCTACGCGACGGTGCTTTCCCTTGGCTTTGCGGCCGGGCCGCTGCTCTTTTCGATCCTCGGCAGCGACGGCATCTTCCCCTTCCTGATCGGCGCCGCCGCCATCCTGCTTGCCGCCATCCCGATCTTCATCGCCCGCGACGAAAGCCCGGTGCTCGAGGAAAAACCGGAGCTGCATTTCATGCGCTACGTCTTCCTGGTGCCGACGGCGACGGCGGCGGTCTTCATCTTCGGCGCGGTCGAAGCGGGCGGGCTGTCGCTTTTCCCGATCTTTGCCGTGCGCGCCCATTTCACCGAATCGCAGGCAGCACTTCTGCTGACCATGATGGGTGTCGGCAACGTCATCTTTCAGATCCCGCTCGGCCTGCTCTCCGACCGCATCGGCGACAAGCGGCCGCTTCTGGCTGCCATGGCGCTGATGGGGTTCATCGGCTCGATGATGCTGCCGCTGCTGGTCGACAACTGGCTGCTGATGGCCGGGCTCCTGCTTTTCTGGGGCGGCTGCGTCTCCGGCCTCTATACGGTCGGACTCAGCCATCTCGGCTCGCGGCTGACGGGTTCCGACCTTGCGGCGGCCAATGCTGCCTTCGTCTTCTGTTATGCGATGGGAACCGTGGCCGGGCCGCAGGCGATCGGCGCGGCGATCGATGTCGCTGGAAATAATGGTTTTGCCTGGGCGATTGCCGCCTTCTTCGGCCTGTACGCCCTACTTTCCGGCATCAGACTGATGTTCATTCGAAAACGGACTTGACTTTTCGGGCTGGATTCGTAGTTTCGCGCCAGAATTTGCCGTGGAGCCCATCCGGCTTCCACGGCTTTCATTTTCTTAAAGGCAGGACGACCATGGCCAAGGCTACAACAATCAAGATCAAGCTGCTGTCGACAGCCGACACCGGTTTCTTCTACGTCACGACGAAGAACAGCCGTACGATGACGGACAAGATGACGAAGACGAAGTACGACCCGATTGCTAAGAAGCATGTCGAGTTCAAGGAAACCAAGATCAAGTAATCGCTTGAGCTGACGGATTTCAAAAAAGCGCGCGCTTTCGGGTTGCGCGTTTTTTATTGTCCGGATGATCGTCTTTGACGAGATGATAGCGCAAACAGACAAAACGCCGCCCTTCCATCTTCGGGAAGTGACGGCGTTTTTGTGAAAGGGGGTCGGCCAGCATGCAAAACGGCACGAGGAACCGCTATAACTTGCCTACTAGCCGACCGACCCCACGACCCAGGAGATGCGGCGGACCTGAGCATCATGGGGTATCGACAACTCCTCAACGGGAGCGCTTCTCTTATGAGCCGATAATTTGCGCAGAAATGAAAGAAAATCAACAAATTCTTAATGGTGAAATTTGTTAGCCTGATTCTATGGTTAAAAGTCCAGATTTGGGACATACAAAGATTTGTCGGCTCTGCTTGGGCTTGAAGCCTAGAGTTGGACCATCCCAAGAAATTCGACAATATAACTTAACAACTTACGCCTCCTCTCCCCTTACGTGAGGTGACGTCGCCGCAGTCTATTTGGCCCTTCCGGCGACAGGCATTTTTTATAGTCTCCATTTCATCTTGAGCCAGCGGCCAGACATCCTCAACACTGTCGCAGGTCGACATATCCGCAGCAACGCCGATGGTCCATTTTTGGGCTATTGAGTTGCAAAATTTTCGCCCCGCATTGCATAAGCGAAGATTAAAAATCGGTAACGATTGGCTTACAGCGGTGGAAAACCCGCAAATGGTGCCTATGGCGGCAACTGATTCGTCAGGCGGCTGCGGCGACCACGCGGTTGCGGCCGGTATTCTTGGCCTCGTAAAGGGCCAGATCCGCCTGTTTCATCAGCTGGTCCGGGGTCAGTACCGCCGCAATCCGCGAGGCGATGCCGAAGGAAGCGGTGACGTTCAGCGCTTGGCCGGCGTGTTTCAGCATGAAGGGAGCGCTTTCGATCGCCGCGCGCAGGCGCTCGGCTACAGTAGCGGCAATTTCCGGCGAGGTGTCGGGCATCACGACGACGAATTCCTCGCCACCGTAGCGGCAGGCGAGATCGGCGCCACGGATGGTCGAACGGACGCGATTTGCGAATTCCCGCAGCACTTCGTCGCCGCCGTCATGGCCGTAGGTGTCGTTTACCTGCTTGAAGCGATCGATATCGGTGATCAACACCGAAAGCGGTCGGCCCCGGGCCATCGAACGGTTGAAGAGTACGTTCAGATGGTTGTCGAGATAGCGCCGGTTATAAAGGCCGGTCAGCGGATCGGTGACGGCAAGCTCGATCGTCTGCTTGACGCTGGCGCGCAGGCGGTCGTTGTAGCGCTTGCGGCGGATCTGCGTCAGGCTGCGGGCAACAAGCTCGTTGGGATCGACCGGGCGGATGATGTAATCGTTGACGCCGAGATCGAGCGCGCGCACCACCATGTCGTCCGCGCCCTGCTCGGTGATGATCAAAATCGGCAGGAAGCGCGTGCGCTCCAGCGAGCGCAGCTGCGAGCAGAGGCGAAGCGGATCGTAGTCATCGAAATTGGCATTGACGATGACGAGATCGAAGGCGCTTTCGGCCGCCTCGAAGAGGGCAGCCTGCGGATCGGAAAGGGCAAGCACGTCGGCGACCGGCTTCAGCGCCTTGACGAGGCGCTCCTGCGAATTGGCGCGGCCGTCAACGAGCAACACTTGAGCGGTCTCATCGGCGCGGCCCTCGCCTGCCCGCGCGAGGTCGTCGATGCCCATCGTATGGGCGGTATCGGAGCGGATGCGCAGCTCGTCGCTCAACGTCTTCAGCCGCAGCAGGCTCTTCACCCGAGAGATCAGCTGCAGATCGTTGACCGGCTTGGTGAGGAAATCATCGGCGCCAGCCTTCAGGCCGCGCACGCGATCGGCCGGCTGGTCGAGCGCGGTGACCATGACGACTGGAATATGGGCTGTCTTCTGGCTCGCCTTCAGCCGTTCGCAGACCTCGAAACCGTCTATGCCGGGCATCATGATGTCGAGCAGGATGAGATCGACCTGGTTGCGCTCGCAGATCGCCAGCGCCGTGTAGCCGTCGGCTGCGGTCATCACGTCGAAATACTCCGCGAGCAGCCGCGCCTCAAGCAGCTTCACGTTGGCCGGAATATCGTCAACCACCAGTATTCGCGCAGTCATAAGTGTCTTTCCGATGCGTCAAGCATCGCCCAGATAGGTCTTGATCGTCTCGATGAATTTTGGAACCGAGATCGGCTTGGAAACATAGGCCTCGCAGCCGCCCTGGCGGATCCGCTCCTCGTCGCCCTTCATCGCGAAAGCCGTGACGGCGATGACGGGAATCACATGCAGCTCGTCGTCTTCCTTCAGCCATTTGGTGACTTCGAGGCCGGAGACCTCGGGAAGCTGAATGTCCATGAGGATGAGATCGGGGCGATGCTTGCGCGCCAGATCCAGCGCCTCCATGCCGTTTCGGGTCTGGATCGTGGTATAACCGGACGCCTCGATGAGGTCGCGAAAGAGCTTCATGTTGAGCTCGTTATCTTCTACAATCATCACCTGTTTGGGCATGACAAGCTGTCCCTACGTCCGTTCGCGCAGCGGTTCGTCCCATGAGAAAGGCACATGCGGACAAAAGCTGCGTGAAACCGATAGCGCACGCTACCGGTATTTGGTTGAAGAAAAGGTAACTTACCCCGCGAAATGCAAAGCAACTTCAAGACATCGAAACAACTGGCAGCCGACCCGCACGAGACGGCGATTGCCGTGCTCGGCTGGCTTGCCGGCGATCCCGACATGTTCGGCCGCTTTCTCGCCCTGACGGGTGTGGCGCCCGGCCAGGTGCGCAACGCCGTCAACGATCCGGGATTTCTCGCCGGCATGATGGATTTCCTGATGAACCACGAACCGACGGCCTTGGCCTTCTGCGCGGCAAGCGGCATAAGCCCGGAGACGGTGACCGCCGCCTGGCGGCATTTCTCTTCGCCGGGCCTCGATTCCGGAGAATACTGACCGTGACCTCCGGGGAATTCGACATCTCGCATATTCGCCTCGGCGAACGGCCGCTGATCGTCTGCGACGTCGACGACGTCGTGCTGCAGTTCATCGGTCCCTTCCAGCTTTTCCTCGAGAGCCAGGGGCATGCGTTTCTGCCGCGATCGTTCCGGCTTCACGGCAACATCGTCTCGCAGGCGGATGGCACGGAGATCGAGGATCAGCAGGTCAGTCGGCTGATCGAGGAGTTCTTCGAAGCGCAGGAGCAGTGGCAGACGCCGCTCGATCGCGTCGTCGAAACGCTCGACCGGCTTTCCGAAGAGGCCGATGTGCTTTTCCTGACGGCCATGCAGCCGCGGTTCCAGGACCAGCGCCGTCGCCTGCTCGACAGGATGGGCCTGCTTTTTCCGCTGCTTGCCACCGAACAGCCCAAGGGGCCGATCGTTCACGCCTTGCATGCCAGCCGCTCCCTTCCCGTCGTCTTCATCGATGATATGGCGCGCAATCTGCATTCCGTCAGGGATCACGTCGCCGATTGCCTGCTCATTCATCTGATGCCGAACTCACCTGTCCATCGTTTCGCACCGGCGGCCGCCGATGACATTACCCGCGCTACGGACTGGACGCATGTGGCCGAACTCATCGAGGCGCATTTTCTGTCCGGCGCGGTCACTCGCGCAGTTCCAGCCGCATGAGCGGACGGCCGTCCTTGCGCCGCGCCACCGTTTCGAAACCGGCGGCATCAAAGATCGCCGTCGAACCGATGCAGAGCGTCACGGATTTCGACTGCTTCACATGATCGATCGGGCAGGCTTCGAGCAGCCGCGCTCCCTGGCGCCGGGCATGATCAATCGCGGCGGCGAGCAGGCGATGGCTCATTCCCTTGCCGCGCAGTTTGGGCAGCAGGAAAAAGCAACTGACGGCCCAGATGGACGGATCATGCGCATCGTCTTCCTCCAGCGGCCGCGAGACGGTGCGCGGCGAATTGAACTGTGGCACGTCATGACGCGGCCCGACCTGCACCCAGGCGACCGGCGTGCCGTCGGCATAACAGAGAATGCCCGGCGGCGGGCCTGCCTTGATCCGCTCCCGGATATGCGCCTTGCGCTCGTCGGGCGCCATCTCGGTCCTGATCGCATGCGGCAGGCGCAGCGCAACGCACCAGCAGTTATAGAAGGCACCCTGCGGCCCGAACAGGATTTCGAAGTCGTCCCAGCGCTCTGAGGTGACCGGCTCGAAACGAAGGTCGTCATCCAAAGGCAAAGCTCCCGCGTCTCTTGTGACTCGGAAGCTTAAGGCGTAATGTCCCGGCGTTCAATCTTTGTTCTCATCATGACGCCTGCGCCTGACAAGACACCCGGCTTTTGTCGCGACTGCCTTGCCGAGCAGAAGGGCGAGGCGCGCCGTTGCGTTTCCTGCGGCAGCCCCCGTCTCGTACGCCATCGTGAACTCTACGCATTGACGCTTGCGCATATCGATTGCGACGCTTTCTACGCAGCGGTGGAGAAACGCGACAATCCGGAACTTGCCGACAAGCCCGTCATCATCGGCGGCGGCAAACGCGGCGTGGTGTCCACCGCTTGTTATATCGCCCGCATCCACGGCGTGCGGTCGGCCATGCCGATGTTCAAGGCGCTGGAGGCGTGCCCGCAGGCGATCGTCATCCGCCCCGACATGGAAAAATATGTCCGGGTCGGGCGGCAGGTGCGGACCATGATGCAGGATCTGACGCCGCTGGTGCAGCCGCTGTCGATCGACGAGGCCTTTCTGGAGCTTGGCGGCACCGAGAGGCTGCATCACGATCCGCCGGCGCGCACGCTCGCCAAATTCGCCCGCCGCGTCGAAAAGGAAATCGGCATCACCGTTTCGGTCGGGCTTTCCTACTGCAAATTTCTCGCCAAGGTCGCCTCCGACCTGCAGAAGCCGCGCGGCTTTTCCGTCATCGGCCGTGAGGAAGCGGTCGAATTCCTGGCGCCGCGTCCGGTCACCACGATCTGGGGCGTCGGCAAGGCTTTTGCGGCGACGCTGGAAGCGGACGGCATCCGCACCATCGGCCAGTTGCAGCAGATGGAGGAGAACGACCTGATGCGCCGCTATGGCAGCATCGGCCAGCGGCTCGCACGGCTGTCGCGCGGCATCGACGACCGCGAGGTGCATCTCAACGATGCGGCCAAAAGCGTTTCGTCCGAGACGACCTTTTTCGACGACATCTCGCGTCATGAGGAGCTGGTGCCGATCCTGCGCAACCTCTCCGAAAAGGTCTCCTGGCGGCTGAAGAAAGGCGGCATTGCCGGCCAGACAGTGGTGCTGAAGATGAAGAGCGCCGATTTCAAATCGCGCACCCGCAACCGCAAGCTGGAAGACCCGACCCAGCTTGCCGACAAGATCTTCCGCACTGGGCTCGAGCTTCTCGAAAAAGAGACCGACGGCACGAAGTTCCGACTGCTCGGCATCGGCGTCACCGATCTCGGCGACGCCGCCCGCGCAGATCCGCCCGACCTCATCGACCAGCAATCGGGCCGGCGAGCGGCCGCCGAAGCAGCGATGGACAAGCTGCGCGACAAGTTCGGCAAGAAGACGGTCGAGACCGGCTATACGTTCGGCGGCGGCAAACGCGATCACTAACGCGTGAGGGCAACATCAAGCCCGGCCTATAAAATCTTCCTTAAACTTCGTCCCATAATCTGCCGGACAAGTATTGCGTATGGTTGGGTATCATGTTCTCGCGTCTCGTCTTCGGCCTCGGCTTGCTGTCGGCCACCGCACTCGTGCACCCTGCCCTTGCTGTGGATGCGCGCACGCTGCAGATCATCGTCTCGAAGGACAAGCAGTCGCTTGCGGTCTATGATGGCACCGAGGTCGTCGCGACCTCGAAAGTCTCGACCGGCAAGGACGGCCACACGACGCCGAGCGGCATCTTCTCGGTGCTCGAGAAGCAGAAATACCACGAATCCAATCTCTATTCCAACGCCCCGATGCCGTTCATGCAACGGCTGACCTGGTCCGGCATCGCGCTGCATGAATCGAATTCGGTGCCGCGTTATCCAGCCTCGCATGGCTGCGTGCGTATGCCCGGCGCCTTCGCCAAAATGCTTTATGGCATGACCGACCCCGGTGTTCCCGTCATCATCAGCGACGGCGAAGTCGTGCCGCAGCCGATCGACCACCCGACCCTTTTCCATCCCGACGCACCGGCGGCCATGCCGCTGCTTTCGGATGTGGAGCTGCGGCCCTCCATGCCCGACAGCCCCGGGATACCAGTGCAGGTGGCAATGAACGACACGGCTGCGATGCCGATGCCGGCAATACAGCCGGCCGCAACACCCGAACCCGAACCGCCGTCCGAGCCGATCAGCATGCTGATCACGCGCCGGACGCTGCGCGAGACGGTGATCGACATCCAGACCCTGCTCAACCAGCTCGGCTTTTCCGCCGGCGATCCGGACGGCTTGCTCGGCCCGTCGACCGTGCAGGCGATCAAGGATTTCAGGGCGCTGCGGCCGGCGGAATTTGCCGGCGACAGGAGCCTGGTCTCCGACACGCTCCTCAAGGAAGTCTATGCCGCAACCGGCAAGGGTGCGCCGCCGAATGGTGTCATCATGGTGCGGCAGGCCTTCAAGCCGATCTTCGAAGCGCCGGTGACGATCGCCGATCCGGGCTTGGCGCTCGGCACACATTTCTTCACGCTGCACGCGGTCGATGAAAAGGCCGGTACGGCGGACTGGCTCGGCATCACGCTCGAGAACAATCTCTCCCGCGAGACGATGAAGCGGCTCGGCATCACCAATCAGGAAAGCTCGATCGTCACGGGCAAGCCGATCGCCCGTTCACTCAGCCGCATCACGATCCCCGACGAGACCCGCCGCAGGATCGATGCGCTGATCGCGCCCGGCTCGACGCTGACGATCTCCGATACCGGCCTCGGCCGGGAGACCGGCGAAGGCACGGATTTCATCACGATCACCCGCGGGTGACGCGGGGCTGATCAAACAAGCTCGACGTCGACGACACCGGGGGCGGCGCGAAGGGCGGCGGCGATCTCCGGGGTGATGCGGTATTTCTCCGGCAGCGCCACTTCCACCTCGCGTTTGCCCTCCTCCTTGATGACGATGAAGGAAACGAGGCCGTCGCCCTTGGCGTTCAGATGGCCGGCCACCATCCTGAGCGGCCCGGAATCTCTGACATAGACGCGCAGCGCCTTCTGCATCTGCAGCGACTTTTCCTCCAGCGACTGGATCGTCTGGATGCGCAGGCCGATGCCCTCCGGCCGCTCCTCGCCGGTGGCCGTCAGCACGAAGGATTTTCCCGATTCCAGCACGTCGCGATACTGGTTCAGCATTTCCGAAAACAGCACCGCTTCGAACTGGCCGGAAGAATCCGAAAAGACGATGATGCCCATCTTGTTGCCGGTGCGGGTCTTGCGCTCCTGCTTGGAGATGACGGTGCCGGCAAGCCGGGCATTGGCCGCGCCCTGTTTGATCGCTTGGGAAAATTCGGCAAAGGTCTGCACCCGCATCTTCTGCAGGATGTTGTTGTAGGAATCGAGCGGGTGGGCCGTGAGATAGAAGCCCAGCACCTGGAATTCCTTCAGCAGCCGCTCCGAGGGGAGCCAGGGCGAGAACGGCGGCAGGGAGATTTTCTCAGGTCCCGAGGTCAGCGTGCTGCCGAAAATGTCCGACTGGCCGCTCAGCTTGTTCTCCTGGGCACGCTGGGCATAACCGAGGACGCGGTCGAGGCCGGCGGCTAGCTGGGCGCGGTCCATATCGAAACAATCGAAGGCGCCGGCATAGATCAGGCTTTCGAGCACGCGCCGATTGACCTGGCGCGGATCGATGCGCAGGCAGAAATCCTCGATGCTGGCAAAGGACTTGTCGCCACGCACCTCGACCATATGGTCGACGGCGGATTCGCCGACGCCCTTGAGGGCGGCGAGCGCGTAGTAGATGCGGTTGTCGCCGGTTTCGAAATGGCGGAAGGAGGTCTGCACCGAGGGTGCGATCACCTCGATGCCGAGGCGCTTGGCATCCTGGCGGAAGTCATTGACCTTTTCCGTGTTGGACATGTCGAGCGTCATCGAGGCGGCGAGGAATTCGACCGGATAATGCGCCTTCATGTAGGCCGTCTGGTAGGAGACGATGGCGTAGGCGGCGGCATGCGACTTGTTGAAGCCGTAATTGGCGAACTTCGCCAACAGTTCGAAGATATTGTCGGCCTGCGGCTTCGACACGCCGTTCTTGACGGCGCCGACGACGAAGCGCTCGCGCTGCTGGTCCATCTCGGCCTTGATCTTCTTGCCCATGGCGCGGCGCAGAAGGTCGGCTTCACCCAGCGAATAACCGGACAGGACCTGGGCGATCTGCATCACCTGCTCCTGGTAGACGATGACGCCTTGCGTTTCCTTGAGCAGGTGGTCGATCATCGGATGGATCGATTCCAGCTCTTCGTCACCGTGCTTGCGGGCATTGTAGGTCGGGATGTTCTCCATCGGGCCCGGACGATAGAGCGCCACCAGCGCGATGATGTCCTCGATGCAGTCCGGCTTCATGCCGATCAGCGCCTTGCGCATGCCGGCACTTTCCACCTGGAACACGCCGACCGTTTCACCGCGCGACAGCATCTCGTAGGTCTTCTTGTCGTCGAGAGGAATGGCCGCGAGATCGACCTTGATGCCGAGCTTGGCGACGAAATCGACAGCGACCTTCAGCACCGTCAGCGTCTTCAGACCGAGGAAGTCGAACTTGACCAGGCCGGCCTGCTCGACCCATTTCATGTTGAACTGGGTGACCGGCATATCGGAGCGCGGATCGCGATACATCGGCACCAGCTTGGAAAGCGGGCGGTCGCCGATGACGATGCCGGCGGCATGGGTCGAGGCGTGGCGGTAAAGTCCCTCGATCTTCTGGGCGATATCGAGCAGGCGCGCGACAACCGGTTCCTTAGCCGCCTCCTCCTGCAGCTTCGGCTCCTCTTCGATCGCTTTGGACAGCGGGGTCGGATTGGCCGGGTTGTTCGGCACCAGTTTGCAGATCTTGTCGACCTGGCCGTAAGGCATTTCCAGCACGCGGCCGACGTCGCGAAGGGCGGCGCGCGCCTGCAGCGAACCGAAGGTGATGATCTGCGCCACCTGCTCGCGGCCATACTTGGCCTGGACGTAGCGGATCACCTCTTCGCGGCGGTCCTGGCAGAAGTCGATGTCGAAGTCCGGCATCGAGACGCGTTCGGGATTGAGGAAGCGCTCGAAGAGCAGCGAAAAACGCAAGGGATCGACGTCGGTGATCGTCAAGGCATAGGCGACCAGCGAACCGGCGCCCGAGCCGCGGCCGGGACCGACGGGAATGTCATGCTGCTTGGCCCATTTGATGAAGTCGGCAACGATCAGGAAGTAGCCGGGAAACCGCATGCGTTCGATAACGCTGAGCTCGAAATCCAGCCGCTCGCGATAATCCTTCTCCTCGTAACCCGGCGACATGCCGAGCGTGGCCAGCCGCATGTCCAGCCCTTCGACCGCCTGGCGGCGCAGCTCGCTCGCCTCGGCGCGTTCGGCCTCCTCGGCATCGTCGGTCGCACCGGTGAAGCGCGGCAGGATCGGCTTTCTGGTCTTCAGCACGAAGGAGCAGCGCCTGGCGATCTCGATGGTATTTTCCAGCGCTTCCGGCAGGTCTGCGAAGAGCTTGGCCATCTCGGCCCGGCTCTTCAGATAGTGATCGGGCGTCAGGCGAAAGCGGCTGTCGTCGGAGACGATGGCGTTGTGCGCGACCGCCATCAGCGCATCATGGGCGTCGTAATCGTCGCGCGTCGGAAAGAAGGCCTCGTTGGTCGCAACCAGCGGCAGGTCGTGGGCATAGGCAAGCCCGACAATCTTCTGCTCGTGCCGCTTGTCGTAGGTGCCGTGGCGCTGCAGCTCGACATAGAGCCTGTCGCCGAAGAGACGCTTCAGCAAGAGCAGTCGGGCCTCCGCCTGGGCGGGATGTCCTTCCCTGATCGCCATGTCGACCGGGCCGGTCGGGGCGCCGGTCAATGCGATCAGCCCTTCCGTGCCGGCCTCTTCCAACCAGGAGGCTTTGATATGAACGGCCTGGTTGCTTTCGCCGCCGAGATAGGCCCGGCTGACGAGATCGACGAGCCGTTCGTAGCCGGCATCGGTCGCGGCGAGAAGAACGATCGACGGCAGCTTGACCAGGGCTTGCTGGCCGCCGCGCTTTTCCGTTTCCAACCCATCTCCCATGTCGATCGAGACCTGACAGCCGATGATCGGCTGCAGGCCCTCGTCCATCGCCTTCTGGGAGAATTCGAGGGCGACGAACAGATTGTTGGTGTCGGTGATCGCAATCGCCGGCTGGCTGTCGCCGGTCGCCTTGTAGAGGATCTTCTTCAGCGGCAGAGCGCCCTCGAGAAGCGAATAGGCGGAATGGACCCTCAGGTGGATGAAACCCGGCGTGCCGCCGGTCGCCTCACCCGTTGAACCCTTTGCCGTATCCGCCATGACATGCCTTCCCAATCACCCGAATGAATCGGACGCATTGTCGGCATAGAGGGCGATGATGTCCAGAAGAAGTCCCGCCTCCGGACCGCATGATTGCCATGCGGTCCCCTGAAAACTTTAGATCGCCATCACGATGAGCGAGAAGCTGGCAACGAACATTGCGATGGAGGTAAATGCTGCGATATCACGGATCATGTCAGTCATCGGGCTCTCCTTTACTCGTTATGTTTTCAATTTGTTCCATGTATGTTCCGTTGTCAACAGGAATCTTTTCCTTCTTTCTTGCGTGTGGAAAATCCCGGATGCGCGCGGCGAATCGCACGAACTGGCACTTGTTGTGATCTGGGGCCGCCATGCCCTTGCCCCGCCCCCACAGACCAGACATCGTGTTCGGGCGGCCGCCTTCCCCTCAAAGTGATGCGCTTACTCCACCAGAAGTTCTCTTTTTGTTCTTTACATGTCGCGACCTATTTGCCAGCATCGGGCCGAAGGGAGAACGACATGCTCGACATTGCGATGCTGAATGAATTCATCGTGGAGGCGAAGGCTGCGACCTATGTCGGGGGCGGCGTGCCGCGCGCGCCGTGCCGGCCGGGTTCCCACGATATCGGTTACGAACGCGGTGACTGGCGCTATCTCGACAGCTATTTCGGCGGCACCGATTTCGCCGGGCAGGAAGTGGTGTGGTTTGCCGGAGAGCCCGCCTGGGCGATGAATTATTTCGGCTGCGTCATTGCGCCTGAGCTCATCGACGGCACAGCAGCCGGAGCGGTGATCAAGGCTGCACTTTCGGCGATGTATCGAGAGGGCCGGTTTCTGGACGGCATGGAATTCGATCATCCGTTCGGCCGCTATATCGATAGCAGCGAAGGCGGCTGTGCGCGGTTCACCGGCCATGAATGCATCATGGTCGACGGCCAGAAGGCCTATGCGCTCGATTATCGCGGCGGGCTGGTCATCCCCTGAGCACAGCCTCAGAAATCAACGATCTTGCCGTCGGAGATCGTGACGCGCCGATCCATGCGGCGGGCAAGCTCGTGATTGTGGGTGGCGATCAGGGCGGCAAGGCCGGACTGGCGCACCAGCGCTTCCAGCGCGTCGAAGACGTAGCTTGCCGTTTCCGGGTCGAGATTGCCGGTCGGCTCATCGGCAAGAAGCAGGGTCGGCGCATTGGCGACGGCGCGGGCGATCGCAACGCGCTGCTGCTCGCCTCCGGAAAGCTCGCCCGGGCGGTGCGAACCACGATGGCCGATGCGCATATAATCGAGAAGCTGGGCGGCCCGCTCTCCGGCTTCCTTCCAGGAAAGCCCGGCGATCAGCTGCGGCATCATGATGTTTTCGAGCGCCGAGAATTCCGGCAGCAGGTGGTGGAACTGGTAGACGAACCCGATTTCGCTGCGGCGGATCGCGGTACGTTTATCGTCGCTCAGGCCGTCACAGGCATGGCCATTGATGTTGACTTCACCGCCGTCCGGATGCTCCAGGAGGCCGGCGACATGCAGCAGCGTCGATTTGCCGGTGCCGGAAGGGGCGACGAGAGCGACGATTTCGCCTTTCGATATCGAAAAATCTGCGCCCTTCAGGATCGGGAGCAGCGTATCGCCCTGCCCGTAATGGCGCTCGACGCCGGTAAGCTTGAGAACGACGTTGCGTTTCATGAAGGCGGCATTCCTTATTCGTAGCGCAGGGCCTGCACCGGATCGAGCTTTGAGGCACGCCAGGCGGGGAAAATGGTCGCAATGAAGGACAGCGTCAGCGCCATGACGACGATCGAGATCGTTTCGCTGAGATCCATTTCGGCCGGCAACTGGCTGAGGAAATAGACCTGCGGATTGAAGAGTACGGTGCCTGATATCCAGGAGAAGAACTGGCGGACAGATTCGATGTTGACGCAGACGAGAACGCCGAGCAGAACGCCGGCAATAGTGCCGACGATGCCGATCGCTGCCCCGGTCATGAAGAAGATGCGCATGATCGCACCGGCGGTGGCGCCCATGGTGCGCAGAATGGCGATATCGCTGCCCTTGTCCTTCACCAGCATGATGAGGCCGGAAATGATATTCAGCGCCGCGACAAGCACGATCAGCGTCAAGATCATGAACATGACGTTGCGCTCGACCTGGAGTGCGGAGAAGAAGGTCTGGTTGCGCTGGCGCCAGTCGGTAATGGCGATCTGGCGGCCGGCCGCCTCCTCCACCTTGGGCCTGAGATCGTCGATATCGTCCGGATTGTCGACGAAGAGCTCGATCGACTGCACCAGCCCCTCGGCGTTGAAATAGAGCTGCGCTTCCTCGAGCGGCATGAAGATGATCGAGGAGTCATATTCCGACATGCCGATCTCGAAGAGGCCTGAGATCTTGTAGGACTTGATGCGCGGGCTGACGCCCATCGGCGTGATGTCACCATCTGGCGACGTCAGCGTAATGAGATCGCCGACGCGCAGACCGAGCTGGTCGGCCATGCGGGTGCCGATCAGCACACCGTCGCCGGAGGCATAGCCGACCATATCGCCGGATTTGATGTTGTCGGAGATCGTCTTGAGCTTGGTCAGGTCGTCGGCGCGGGCGCCGCGCACCAGCGCGCCGGTGCTGCCACCGGCCTGGGCGGAAGCGAGCACCTGGCCCTCCACCAAGGGCAGCGCCATCTTGACGCCGGGTACGGCGGCGAGCTTGCCGCTGAGAGCGGGATAATCGGTGAAGGGGCCGTCGACCGGCTGGACGATCATGTGGCCGTTAATGCCGAGAATGCGCGAAACGAGCTCGGTGCGGAAGCCGTTCATAACGGCCATGACGATGATCAACGTCGCAACGCCCAGCATGATGCCGACGAAGGAGAAGCCGGCGATTACCGAGATGAAGGCCTCCTTGCGGCGGGCGCGCAGATAACGCCACGCCACGAGGCGTTCGAAGGTGGAAAATGGCTTGCCAGCCGGACCCAAGCCGGATTTTGAACTCCGGTCCACTGCTGCCTCTGCCATTTCGCCTCCGTTTCCTTAAGCCACGAACCGGTTGATCGCCGCTTCGATGGTCATCGTTTCGCGGGCGCCGGTCTTGCGGTCCTTCACTTCAACTTCGCCGTTGGCGACCGCGCGCGGGCCGGCGATGATCTGGACGGGCACGCCGATCAGGTCGGCGGTCGCGAATTTCGTACCGGCCCGATCGTCGGTATCGTCGTAGAGCACATCCTTGCCGGCCTTGCTCAGCGCGGCATAGATCAGCTCGCAGGTATCGTCGCAGGCCTGATCGCCCGCCTTCATGTTGATCACCACGACATCGAAGGGCGCGACCGATGCCGGCCAGATGATTCCGTTGTCGTCATGCGATGCTTCGATGATGGCGGGAACAAGGCGTGTCGGCCCGATACCATAGGAACCCATGTGGACGAAGTGTTCCTTGCCGTCCGGTCCCTGCACTTTTGCGCCCATCGGCTCGGAATATTTGGTGCCGAAATAGAAGATGTGGCCGACCTCGATACCACGCGCCGAAAGCCGGTCGCCTTCGGGAACGGCGTTGAAAGCCGCCTCATCGTGCATTTCCGAGGTCGCCGCATAGAGCGAGGTCCACTTGTCGAAGATCGCCTGCAGGCCCTCGACGCTGTCGAAATCGGTGTGTTCGCCGGGAATATCGAAACCGACGAAATCCTTGTGGCAGAAGACTTCGGATTCGCCGGTGTCGGCGAGGATGATGAACTCATGGCTGAGATTGCCGCCGATCGGGCCGGTGTCGGCGCGCATCGGAATGGCGCGCAGGCCCAACCGATCGAAGGTTCTGAGATAGGCGGCGAACATCTTATTGTAGGAATGCTCCGCCCCTTCGCGCGTCAGATCGAAGGAATAGGCGTCCTTCATCATGAATTCGCGCGAGCGCATGGTGCCGAAGCGCGGACGGATCTCGTCGCGGAATTTCAGCTGGATGTGATAGAGATTGAGCGGCAGGTCCTTGTAGGATTTGACGGAAGAGCGGAAAATATCCGTTACCATCTCCTCGTTGGTGGGGCCGTAAAGCATCGGCCGATCCTGGCGGTCCTTGATGCGCAGCATCTCCTTGCCGTAGGCGTCATAGCGGCCGCTTTCCTGCCAGAGTTCGGCCGATTGCAGCGTCGGCATCGACAGCTCGATGGCGCCCGCGCGGTTCTGCTCGTCGCGGATAATGGCGTTGACCTTGTCGAGCACGCGCTTGCCGAGCGGCAGCCAGGAATAGATGCCCTGCGACTGCTGACGGATCATGCCGGCGCGCAGCATCAGCCGGTGGGAGACGATTTCCGCCTCCTTGGGATTTTCCTTGAGGATGGGCATGAAAAAGCGAGACAGACGCATGGCGGATTCCGAAGCAGTTGAGATCCCGCAGCAAGCGGAATCGAAGGCAATTGTTGATGTGGGAGCGTTCATAGCCGCTTCGCGGCAGGAAGGAAACCCGCAACGGATGTTGGCAACCTCCCGGAAGCGCATGTTCGCACCCGCAAAATGAACGGGCCAGAAAAAGCGCGTATTTATAAGGACTTGAACGAAAATCTTGTCAACAGAAAAATTTTGCTAGAGTGTAGCAAAAATGCAAAAAAAGCTGATGACAAAGCCCAATGTTTGAGCTAGCTTTAGCTCACAAAACAGGCAGGAAGGATAAATTCTTGCCGAATTCGCGGTCAAGTCTTGGGAGGATCAGATCTTAGGCGCGCTCGTCGCAGCCCCGGCAACGGTTACAGATCACGCGATACTTAAAACAAGGCTTCTAGCCTTGTTTTTTTTTGGCTTTTCGGCTCCCCACCTCATCCACGAAACTCGCAGCTTCCGTAGGGGATGATCCTCATTCCGTTACGTCAGCTCTGTGCCGCAACAGCATGACGCCGGTATGACGAAATTCGCTTTTCAATAGATTTGCATATGCTCAAAGTTTGAGCAAAAGCCACACTTCAATAGAAGCTGGGACCGAGTTGCGGCAGGGCGTCGAAGCCCCAACCGAAATAGGTGTCGCAAACGTACCAGAGGCCGTAGATCACAGCCGAAATCAGCGTCGTCAGCGAAAAGACGAAAGCGGCGCGAAACCGGGCGGGCGCACTCGGAACGGTGCCGAGCACCACATCATTGTCTTCCGCCTGGGTGCGCAGACCGATCGGCAGAACGGCGAAAAGCGTCATCCACCAGATGATGAAGTAGACGGCAAATCCCTGAAGAAAGATCTCGAGCATTATCGGTCCCGTTGATGTCGCGCTGATATCGCGTCCTTATACGGCGGAATGGCGACCAACTCAAAGCGAACGAAGCGTTTAGTCGCCTTCGGGTCACTCTGCCGCAGCAGGAGTCAGGCCTGTTCGAGTTCGATCAGCGTGCCAAAGAAATCCTTGGGATGCAGAAAGAGCACCGGCTTGCCATGCGCGCCGGTCTTCGGCTTGATATCGCCGAGCACTCTGGCACCCGCCTCGACCAGCCGGTCACGGGCGAGAAGAATATCGTCCACCTCGTAGCAGATGTGGTGCATGCCGCCGGACGGGTTCTTTTCGAGGAAGGCTGCGATCGGCGAAGTGTCACCCAGCGGCTGCAACAATTCGACCTTGGTGTTCGGCAGTTCGACGAAGACGACGGTGACGCCGTGCTCCGGCAGAGCCTGCGGCTGCGATACCGCAGCCCCTAGCGTGTCGCGATAGGCGGCCGTCGCCACTGCCAGATCGGGAACGGCGATGGCGATATGGTTGACCCGGCCGAGCATGATCAGACCTTGGTGACGAAGGCGGTGACGACGGGCTTCTTACCCCAGGCGTGATTGGCGGCCGAGCGGATGGCGCGGCGCACGGCCTCCTGCAGCATGTCGATATCCTTGCGGCGGGCGCGCGGAATGCTTTCGATGGCGCTGACCGCCGCGTCGAACAGCGTATCTTCCATCTCCTCGCCCTCGTCGTCATAGACCGGCAGGCCGATCGACACGAGATCGGGATCGCCGACGATGTCATAGCGGGCGTCGAGCACGACGTTGACGGCGACATGGCCGACATAGGAGAGCTTCTTGCGCTCGCCGATGCCCATCTCGTCGAAATCGCCGATCAGCGTGCCGTCCTTATAGATGCGGCCATGCGGCGCTTCGCCGATCACCTCGACGGGACCGGGCGCCAGTCGCAGGATATCGCCGTTGCGCACCCGCGGAACGATCGCGATCCCGGATTGCTCGGCCAATTCCTTGTGCGCCGTCAGATGCGTCGCCTCGCCATGCACCGGCACGACGATCTTCGGCCGCGTCCACTCATACATCCGCTGCAACTCGTTGCGGCGGGGATGGCCGGACACGTGGACCAGCGCCTCGGTATCGGTGATGATGTGCACGCCCTGCTCGACGAGGCCGTTCTTGATATCCTGGATCGCCTTCTCGTTGCCGGGAATGGCGCGCGAGGAAAAGACGACGATATCGCCTGCCGCAAAGGCCACATTGCGCATTTCGTCGCGGGAGAGCTTGGCAAGGGCTGCCCGTGCCTCGCCCTGGCTGCCGGTCAGGATGACGACGACCTTATCGCGCGGGATATAACCGTATTCCTCCTCGGAGATGAAGGGCTTCACGCCTTCCATCAGGCCGATATCCTGGGCGACATCGACGACGCGCTTCAGCGAGCTGCCGAGCAGCAGCACTTCGCGACCGGCCGCCTCGGCGGCCTCGGCAACGGTACGGATGCGCCCGACATTCGACGAGAAGGTGGTGATCGCCACCCTGCCCTCGGCATTCTCGATGATCTTGCGCAGGCTTTCGGACACATCCTTCTCGGAGGGCGAAACACCGTCGCGCAGCGCATTGGTGGAATCGCACATCAGCGCCAGAACGCCCTCGTCGCCGAGCTGGCGGAAACGTGTCTCGTCGGTCAGCGGCCCGAGCGAAGGCTCGTGGTCGATCTTCCAGTCGCCGGTATGGATGACATTGCCGACCGGCGTGCGGATCATCAGCGACATAGGCTCGGGGATCGAATGGTTGACGGCCACGCCTTCGATGCTGAAGGGGCCGACATTGATCGTATCGCCCGCCTTGAACGGCGTCACCGGCACTTCGCCGATCGTCGCCTTCTCGAAATTGCGCTTGGCTTCGAGCAGACCCGCGGTAAAGCCCGACGCATAGACCGGCACATTGAGGCCGGGCCAGAGATCGGCCAGCGCGCCGTAATGGTCTTCATGCGCGTGGGTGATGATGATCGCCTTGAGGTTCTTCCGCTCGCTGGCGAGGAAGCGGATATCGGGCAGCACGAGGTCGACGCCCGGCAGGTCGGGCCCGGGAAAGGTGACGCCGCAATCGACCATGATCCACTGGCGATGCTCGGGCGGGCCGTAGCCATAAAGAGCGAGATTCATGCCAATCTCGCCAACGCCGCCCAGAGGCAGGAATACCAGTTCGTCCTGTTTCGCCATAATTTTCGTTTGTTCCGCTATCCAAAAAACACATCACCGGCGGCAATGGGCACTATCCTGCCAGCGCCGGTATCGAGCATCAACAAGCCATTATCATCAATTCCCGCGAATTGTCCGGAAATCGATCGGTCCGGCAAATTCACCGTAATCTTTTCGCCGATGCCGCAGGCGATGGCGCGCCAGAGCGCCGTGATCTCGCCGATGCCGCGGCCCTCGTCCCATAGATCAAGCACCTCAGCCATTGCGGCGAAGAGATGGGCGAAGAGTTCCTCCGGAGAGGCCGCACTTCCCTGCTGACGCAGGCAGGTGACGGGGTAGAGCGGATTATCCGGCATCACCGAGACATTGATGCCGATGCCGACAATCAGCGCGTAACGGCCGTCCGGCAGCCTCTCACCTTCGACGAGGATGCCGCAGGTCTTCTTTCGGCCGATAAGAATATCGTTCGGCCATTTGACCTCGAGTGGCTCGGCGCCCGGAGGCAGCACCATGCGGATCGCCTGGTGTACGGCAACGGCAACGGCCAGCGGCAGGGAGCTCAGGCGCTCCATCGGCGCCGGGTCGATCAGCAGAAGCGAAGCGTAGAGATTGCCGCGTTCGGAAACCCAGAGCCTGCCGCGGCGGCCGCGGCCGCCGGTCTGTCTTTCGGCGGTCACCCAGAGATTGCCGCCGTCGCCCGCCCGAGCCCGGGCGAGGCATTCGCTGTTGGTGGACGACGTCTCCGACAGAGCCTCGTGCCTGAAATCGCCGAGCGATATCCGGCGCCGCCCGTCGGAAGCCATCAAAAGAGCGTCGCGGCGGCAAGCTCTGCCGCGCCACCGATCGGACCGCCGATGAGGACATAGACGGTGACGAACAGGCCGGAGAGCCCGAAGACCAGACGCAGCGCACCGGAGACACGGGCGAATTCGCCAGTCGCTTCATCGAACCACATCAGCTTGATGACTCGCAGATAATAGTACGCGCCGACGACCGAGGCGAGCACGCCGATGATGGCGAGCGCATAGAGCTTGGCTTCGATGGCGGCGACGAAGACGAAGTACTTGGCGAAGAAGCCGGCGAGCGGCGGGATGCCGGCGAGCGAGAACATCAGCGCCGTCAGTACCACGGCCATGAACGGGTTCGTTGTGGAAAGGCCGGCGAGATCGTCGACATTTTCGACGACGGTGCCGTCCTTGCGGCGCATCGACATGATGATCGCGAAGGTGCCGAGCGTCATAACCATATAGATGACCATATAAAGCATGACGCCGGTGACGCCGGTCTGGTTGCCGGCGGCAAGGCCGACCAGCGCATAACCCATGTGACCGATCGAGGAATAGGCCATCAGTCGCTTGATGTTCTTCTGGCCGATGGCGGCAAACGAGCCGAGCAGCATCGAGGCGATCGAGATGAAGACGACGACCTGCTGCCAGTCCGCCAGAACCGGCTGGAAGGCGGTGATGACGATGCGGGTCATCATCGCCATGGCGGCAACCTTGGGGGCTGCGGCAAGGAAGGCGGTCACCGGCGTCGGCGCGCCTTCATACACGTCGGGCGTCCACATGTGGAAGGGAACGGCCGAAATCTTGAAGGCGATGCCGGCGAGGATGAAGACCAGGCCGAAGATGAGGCCGAGCGAACGCGCACCCTCGACCGACAGCGCCTGGGCGATCTCGGAGAAGTGGGTGTGGCCGGTGAAGCCATAGACCAGCGACATGCCGTAGAGCAGCATGCCGGAGGACAGCGCGCCGAGGACGAAATATTTCAGCCCTGCTTCGGTCGACTTCAGGCTGTCACGGTTGATCGCGGCGACGACATAAAGCGCCAGCGACTGCAGTTCCAGCGCCAGATAGAGCGAGATCAGGTCGTTGGCCGAGATCATCAGCAGGATGCCGAGGGTCGCAAGCACCAGCAGGACCGGGAACTCGAACTTGTCGAGCTGGTTCTCGCGGGCGTGACCGATCGTCATGAACAGAGCCACCAGCGAACCGATCAGCGCCACCAGCTTCATGAAGCGGGAGAAGCCGTCGGCCATGTAGACGCCGCCATAAGCAAGGCCTTCTGCGGGCACGAAGAGCAGCCACAGGCCCGAGGCCAGGAGTAGGACGATGGCGAGGCCGGTGACGACAAGGCCCGACCGCTCGCCTGAGAAGACGCCGACCATCAACAGGACAAGGGCGCCGACCGCGAGGATGAGCTCCGGCGCGGAAAGATGCAGACTGAGGAGAATTGTTTCAGCGGTCATGTCCAATAAGTCCCGTCATCATTTCATAGACAGCGCAACATTCTGCGCTGCGTGCACGGCGGCCGTGTAGTTGTTGACCAGCAGATCCACCGAGGCGGCCGTCGCATCGAAGACCGGAGCCGGGTAAACGCCGAAGAAGATGGTCAGCGCGACCAGCGGGTAGAGGATCAGCTGCTCGCGCGGCGACAGATCGAGCAGCGCCTTCAGCTTCTCCTTCTCCAGCGCGCCGAAGATCACCCGGCGATAAAGCCAGAGCGCGTAGGCAGCCGAGAGGATGACGCCGGTGGCGGCAAAGAGCGCGACCCAGGTGTTGACCCGGAAGACGCCCATCAGCGTCAGGAATTCGCCGATGAAGCCCGACGTGCCGGGAAGCCCGACATTGGCCATGGTGAAGACCATCATCGCGACGGCATATTTCGGCATGTTGTTGACGAGGCCGCCATAGGCGTTGATCTCGCGGGTGTGCGTGCGGTCGTAGACGACGCCGACGCAGAGGAAGAGCGCGCCGGAGACGATGCCGTGCGACAGCATCTGGAAGATGGAGCCCTGAACGCCCTGCATGTTGGCCGCAAAGATGCCCATGGTCACGTAGCCCATATGAGCCACGGAGGAATAGGCGATCAGCTTCTTGATGTCGTCCTGCATCATCGCCACCAGCGAGGTATAGATGATGGCAATCACCGACATGGCGAAGACGAGCGGCGCGAAATAATCGGAGGCGACCGGGAACATGCCGAGCGAGAAGCGGATAAGACCGTAGCCGCCGAGCTTCAGGAGCACGCCGGCCAAGATCACCGAGCCTGCCGTCGGCGCCTGAACGTGGGCATCGGGAAGCCAGGTATGGACCGGCCACATCGGCATCTTCACCGCGAAGGAGGCGAAGAAGGCAAGCCATAACCAGGTCTGCAGCGCCGGCGGGAACTTGTAGGCGAGCAGCGCGGTGATGTCGGTCGTGCCGGCCTGCCAATACATCGCCATGATGGCGAGCAGCATCAGCACCGAGCCGAGCAGCGTATAGAGGAAGAACTTGTAGCTCGCATAGACGCGGTCCTTGCCGCCCCACACGCCGATGATCAGGAACATCGGAATGAGGCCCGCTTCGAAGAAGACGTAGAACAGCACGATATCGAGCGAGACGAAGACGCCGACCATCATCGTTTCCAGGATGAGGAAGGCGATCATATATTCCTTCAGGCGCTTCTCGATCGAGAGCCAGCTCGCCAGCACGCAGAAGGGCATGAGGAAGGTCGACAGGATGACGAACAGCATCGAGATGCCGTCGACGCCGACGTGGTAGCCGATGCCGGTGCCGAGCCAGTTATGCTTCTCGACCATCTGGAAGCCCGGATTCGCATTGTCGAAGCCGGTCCAGATCAAGAGCGAGACGACGAAGGTGAAGACGGTGGTGATCAGCGAGATCCACAGCACGTTCTTCCGGCCGGTTTCGCTCTCGCCGTTCATCAATAGCAGGAGCACCACGCCGACGAGCGGCAGGAAGGTGACCGTTGAAAGAATAGGCCAATCGGTCATCAGAAGGAACTCCCGAGCATCATCCAGGTAACGAGCGCCGCAATGCCGATCAGCATGGCGAAGGCGTAGTGATAGAGGTAACCGGTCTGCAGGCGGACGACGCGGTCGGTGACGGCGACGACGCGGGCGGCGACGCCGTTCGGGCCGTAGGTGTCGATGACGCCGACATCACCCTTCTTCCACAGGAAGCGGCCGAGCGCCTTGGCGGTGCGGACGAAGAGGAAGTCGTAGAGCTCGTCGAAATACCACTTGTTCAACAGGAACTGGTAGAGCACGCGATGCTGCTGCGCCAGGATGCGCGGCGTCTGCGGCGAGCGGATATACATGTACCAGGCCGTGACGAAGCCGAGCACCATGGCGATGAACGGGCTCAAAGCCACGAGCGCCGGCACATGGTGGAACTCTTCGACCAGTTCGTTCTCGGCGCCAGTAAAGAGCGCGCCCTTCCAGAACTCGGCATACTCCTCGCCGTAGAAACGGCCTTCGAAGAAGTAGCCAGCAAGCACCGCGCCAACCGCCAGCAGATAGAGCGGCACCAGCATGACCTGCGGCGACTCGTGGACGTGGTGCATGACCTCGTGCGAGGCGCGCGGCTTTCCATAGAAGGTCATGAAGATCAGGCGCCAGGAATAGAAGCTGGTGAACAGAGCCGCGATGACGAGCAGCGCGAAGGCGAAGCCCGAGACCGGCGAATGCGATGCATAGGTCGCCTCGATGATCACGTCCTTGGAGAAGAAGCCGGCAAGACCGAACGGCGTGAAGGGAATGCCGACGCCGGTGATCGCCAGCGTGCCGATGATCATCATACGGAACGTCCACTTAATGTGCGGCCGCAGGCCGCCCATGTAGCGCATGTCCTGCTCGCCATCGACAGCGTGGATGACCGAGCCGGCGCAGAGGAAGAGCAGCGCCTTGAAGAAGGCATGGGTGAAGAGGTGGAAGATCGCCGCGCCATAGGCCCCTACCCCGAGCGCCACGAACATGTAGCCGAGCTGCGAGCAGGTGGAATAGGCGATGACGCGCTTGATGTCGTTCTGCACGAGGCCGACGGTGGCCGCGAAGAAGGCGGTGATCGCGCCGATCACGGTGACGACGACGAGTGCATCGTGCGACAGTTCGAAGAGCGGCGACATGCGGGCGACGAGGAAGACGCCGGCGGTGACCATGGTGGCGGCATGGATGAGGGCCGAGACCGGGGTCGGGCCTTCCATGGCGTCCGGCAGCCAGGTGTGCAGCAGGAACTGCGCCGACTTGCCCATCGCGCCCATGAACAGCAGCAGGCAGATGCCGGTCAGCGCATGCGCCTTGTCGAGCTGCATGCCGAAGAGGTTGAGGATCACCTCGCCCGCCTCGCCGCCGCCTTCATGCGGGGCGAAGTTCGAGGCATTGGCGAAGATCGTGTCGAAATTGATCGAGCCGAACAGCACGAAGACGCCGGCAATGCCGAGCACGAAGCCGAAGTCGCCGACGCGGTTGACGATGAAGGCCTTCATCGCCGCAGCCGTCGCCGACGGCTTCTTGAACCAGAAACCGATCAGCAGATAGGAGGCGAGACCGACGCCTTCCCAGCCGAAGAACATCTGGGCAAGGTTGTCGGCGGTCACCAGCATCAGCATGGCGAAGGTGAAGAGCGAGAGATAGGCGAAGAAGCGCGGGCGGTGCGGATCGGTGTGCATGTAACCGATCGAATAGACATGCACCAGCGTCGAGACCGTGTTGACGACGATCAGCATCACCGAGGTCAGCGTATCGACGCGCAACGACCAGGAGACGTCGATGCCGCCGGACTGGATCCAGCGCAGCACCTCGACCTTGATCGGGCCGCCTTCGGCGTGGCCCATGCCGACCGTGAAGAAGACAACCCAGGACAGGATGGCGGCGATGATCATCAGGCCGCTGGTGACATATTCCGAAGCCTTGGCGCCGATGGCGCGGCCGAAGAGGCCGGCGACGATCGCACCGATCAAGGGAAGAAAGACGATAGCCTTATAGAGGAACATGAGCCACTCAGCCCTTCATCATATTGACGTCTTCGACCGCGATCGAGCCGCGGTTGCGGTAGAAGACAACGAGAATTGCAAGACCGATCGCCGCTTCGGCTGCCGCGACCGTCAAGATGAACAGCGCGAAGACCTGGCCGACGATGTCGTTCAGGAAGGAGGAGAAGGCGACCATGTTGATGTTGACGGCAAGCAGGATCAGTTCGATCGACATCAGGATGACGATGACATTCTTCCGGTTCAGGAAGATGCCGAAGACGCCGAGCGTGAAGAGGATGGCGCTGACCGTCAGGTAGTGGGAAAGTCCGATGACCATGTTCTTTGTTCCTTGACCTGCCTTTAGACGCCCTGCCCGGGCTTGACCGACACCACCTCGACGGCGGTGGCGGGCGTGCGGGCAACCTGCCTGGGAATATTCTGCCGCTTGATGTTGGTGCGGTGCCTGAGCGTCAGCACGATCGCGCCGATCATGGCCACCAGCAGCACCAGACCGGCGATCTGGAAGAAATAGACGTAGTTGGTGTAGAGCACGTCGCCGAGGGCGGCCGTATTGGTGCGCTCCGTCAATGCCGGTATCGGCATGGCGACCGATTTGGCGATCTCAGGCGAGATGACGCTGCCGCCGATGACGACGATCAGTTCGGCCGCCAGGATCACCCCGATCAGCCCGCCGATCGGCGCATATTCGAGAACGCCGGCCCTCAGTTCGGTGAAGTCGATATCGAGCATCATCACCACGAAGAGGAAGAGCACGGCGACGGCGCCGACATAGACGACCAGCAGGATCATCGCCAGGAATTCGGCACCGAGCAGCAGGAAGAGGCCGGCCGCGTTGAAGAACACCAGGATCAGGAACAGAACCGAGTGAACCGGGTTCTTCGCCCAGATGACCATGAACGCCGACGCCACCGCGACAAAGGCGAAAAGATAGAAAAATAGAGCCTGCAGACCCATGTTGGTGCCTTTTTCATCTTCCCCCGGGCAGCCGGGAGTTTCCCTGCCCGATAGAGCTTTGCGCGGCGCGAACCGTCAAAGCTCCTGTGCATATTGACCGCGATCGGAGCCGTTGCTCCATCGCGGCATTTCAAATCTCAATCAGCGGTACGGCGAGTCGATCGCGATGTTGCGGGCGATTTCGCGCTCCCACCGGTCTCCGTTGTCCAGAAGCCGCGCCTTGTCGAAATAGAGTTCTTCGCGGGTTTCCGTCGCAAATTCGAAATTCGGGCCTTCGACGATCGCGTCGACCGGGCAGGCTTCCTGGCAGAAGCCGCAATAGATGCACTTCACCATGTCGATGTCGTAACGCACCGTGCGGCGCGTGCCGTCATTGCGGCGGGGACCCGCCTCAATGGTGATCGCCTGGGCAGGACAGATCGCCTCGCAGAGCTTGCAGGCGATGCAGCGTTCCTCGCCGTTGGGATAACGGCGCAGCGCATGCTCGCCGCGGAAACGCGGGGAGACCGGACCCTTTTCGAAGGGATAGTTGATCGTCGCCTTCTGGCGGAAGAAATAGCGCATCGACAAGAAGAACGCGCCGACGAATTCCTTGAGAAACAGCGAGCTGATGGAGCCGGACAAGCTTGCCATCTTCAACCTCCAATTTTGCCGGAAACGAGAGCGGACATGATCATGCCCAACCCGTCAGTTTCAGCACGAATGCAACGATGACGACCATGGCGAGCGACAGCGGCAGGAAGACCTTCCAGCCGAGGCGCATGAGCTGGTCGTAGCGGTAACGCGGTACGAAAGCCTTGACCATCGCGAACATGAAGAACACGAAGCAGGCCTTCAGCATGAACCAGATGATGCCCGGCACCCAATTGATGAGCCAGAAATCGACCGGCGGCAGCCAGCCGCCGAGGAAAAGGATGGTCGTCAGCGAGCACATCAGGACGACGGCCGCATATTCGCCGAGCATGAACATCATGTATGGCGAGGAGCCGTATTCGACCATGAAGCCGGCGACAAGTTCCGATTCGGCTTCCGGAAGGTCGAAGGGCGGACGGTTCGTCTCGGCGAGCGCCGAAATGAAGAAGATGATGAACATCGGGAAGAGCGACAGCCAGTGCCAGTCGAGGAACGACGACGGCAGGCCGAGCATGGTGCCGAGGCCGGTATGCTGGGCATTGACGATATCGGTCAGGTTCAGCGAGCCGACGCAGAGAAGCACGGTGACGATGACGAAGCCGATCGAGACTTCATAGGAGACCATCTGTGCCGCCGAGCGCAGCGCGCCGAGGAAGGGATATTTCGAGTTCGAAGCCCAGCCGCCCATGATGATGCCGTAGACCTCGAGCGAGGAGATGGCGAAAATATAGAGGATGCCGACATTGATGTTGGCGATCACCCATCCGTCGGCCAGCGGCACCACCGCCCAGGTGGACAGCGCCAGCAGCACCGTCACCAGCGGGGCCAGCAGGAACACCGCCTTGTTGGCGCCGGCCGGAATGATCGGCTCCTTGAAGACGAACTTCAGAAGGTCGGCGAAGGACTGGAACAGCCCGAAGGGACCGACGACGTTCGGGCCGCGGCGCAGCTGTACGGCCGCCCAGATCTTGCGGTCGGCGAGCAGCACATAGGCGATGAAGACGAGCAGGCAGACCAGAAGCAGCAGCGACTGACCGATCATGATGATCGCCGGCCAGACATAGGTCGAAAAGAAAGAATCCATAGTCCCCTGCCCTTACTCTGCCGCGACTTTGAAGTTGTTGCGGGCCAATGCCGAGCACTCCGCCATGACAGCCGAGGCGCGCGCTATCGGGTTCGTCAAATAGAAGTCTTTGACCGGCGACGCAAACCCTGACTTGTTCATCTTGCCGGCTTTTTTCGCAACTGCGGCAATTTGGGCGCTATCGCTTTCGGCGATCTCGTCGATGGCGGCGAAATGCGGGAAAGCGGCGTAGAGCCGGACGCGCAGTTCGCTCAGCGAATCGAAGGGAAGCTTCTTGCCGAGCACGTCGGACAGGGCGCGGATGATCGCCCAGTCCTCGCGGGCGTCGCCCGGCGCAAAGCCAGCGCGGTTGCCCATCTGGACGCGGCCTTCAGTGTTGACCCAGGTGCCGGACTTTTCGGTATAGGCTGCAGCCGGCAGGATGACGTCGGCATGATGCGCGCCGTTGTCGCCATGCGAGCCGATATAGACGGTGAGCCTGGCCTTCTTGGCGGCGAAATCGAGTTCGTCGGCGCCGAGCAGGAAGAGCACGTCCATCGCGCTCAGCATTTCGGCGGCATTGACGCCGGCAGCACCCGGCACGAAGCCGAGGTCGAGGCCGCCGACACGCGAGGCTGCGGTATGGAGGACGGCAAAGCCGTTCCAGCCTTCGACGACTGCACCGACCGAACCGGCGAGCTTGGCGGCACTGGCGAGAACGCCGGCGCCGTCGGTGCGCGACAGCGCGCCCTGGCCGATGATGATCATCGGCTTGGCGGCGTTCTTCAGCACCTCGGCGAAAGCGTGGTTGCCGTCGATCAGATCCTTCAGCGTGTCGGGACCGCCGCCGAGGTAATCATAGCTGTAGCGCAGCTCGCCCGGCTCGCCGATCACGCCGATCGGGAACTTGCCGCGGCGCCAGCGCTTGCGGATGCGGGCGTTGAGGATCGCCGCCTCGAAGCGCGGATTGGCGCCGATGATCAACAGCGCATCGGCCTGGTCGATGCCCGAAATGGTCGGGTTGAACAGGTAGCTTGCGCGGCCGAGCGACGGATCGAGTGCCGCCCCATCCTGGCGACAGTCGAGATTGGTCGAGCCCAGCGACTTCACCAGTTCGGAGAGCGCATACATTTCCTCGACGGAAGCAAGGTCGCCAGCGATCGCGCCGATCTTGTCGCCCGAGGTGGCGCTGACGGCGGCCTTGATGGCGCCGAAAGCTTCGGCCCAGGTGGCGGGCTGCAGGCGGCCGTCGCGGCGCACATAAGGCCGGTCGAGGCGCTGGGTCTTCAAGCCGTCCCAGATGAAGCGGCTCTTGTCGGAGATCCACTCCTCGTTGATCGCCTCGTTGACACGCGGCAGGATGCGCATGACTTCGCGGCCGCGGGTGTCGACGCGGATCGCCGAACCGACGGCATCCATGACGTCGATCGATTCGGTCTTGTTCAATTCCCACGGACGCGCGGTGAAGGCGAAGGGCTTGGAGGTGAGCGCGCCGACCGGGCAAAGGTCGACGACGTTGCCCTGCAGCTCGGAGGTCATCGCCTGTTCGAGATAGGTGGTGATCTCGGCATCCTCGCCGCGGCCGATCAGGCCGAGTTCGGAAATGCCGGCAACTTCAGTGGTGAAGCGAACGCAGCGTGTGCAGTGGATGCAGCGGTTCATCACCGTCTTGACGAGCGGGCCGATATACTTGTCCTCGACGGCGCGCTTGTCTTCCTGATAGCGCGAGGTGTCGATGCCGAAGGCCATCGCCTGGTCCTGCAGGTCGCATTCGCCGCCCTGGTCGCAGATCGGGCAATCCAGCGGATGGTTGATCAGCAGGAATTCCATCACACCTTCGCGGGCCTTTTTGACCATCGGGGTGTTGGTGAAGACCTCGGGCAGTTCGCCGTTCGGGCCGCCGCGAATGTCGCGCACGCTCATGGCGCAGGAAGCCTGCGGCTTCGGCGGGCCACCCTTCACCTCGACGAGGCACATGCGGCAATTGCCGGCAACCGACAGGCGCTCGTGGAAGCAGAAGCGCGGAACCTCGGCGCCGGCATCCTCACACGCCTGCAATAGCGTGAAATGATCCGGAACTTCGATCTCGTTGCCGTCAATCTTCAGTTTTGCCATCGTCGCTCAGTCCTGTTTCCCGTTTGCCTGATGACGGCAAACAAACCTATTTTTGCAACATTCTCATTGCCAAGCCGGATCTTTCGTCCTGCCGACACCGGATGTCGCCGAAATTCTCTGTCACGCGTTCCAGACCCGGAACCCGCACCGGCATCGAAAGGCCCCCGCCCGTCCGCCGATCTGCCCATTCTTCCGGCCGATTGACACGGCCGGACAGTTCATTTCTTCCTGCGGCCTCGCCCTGCCAGAACTTTTGCCTGACCGGTCCAGTCGTCACGGCCGATGCGGCCGTTGAAGCCGAGTTCGGCGTCGAGCCGGGCGATTTCCGCGTCGGTCCAGGCGGCAATCTCGGCGAAGCTGCGAATACCCTTGGCGTTCAGCACCTGCTCCAGCTTCGGGCCGATGCCGGCGATCAGCTTGAGATCGTCGGCCTTGACAGCCCGCGCAGCCGGTCTTGCCTTCACGGCCGGCTTCAGCTGGCCCGGCTTCGTATCGCTAACCGACTTCATTTGGCCGACAGACTTCGCTTCAGTGACCGGCTTCGCTTCAGTGACCGGCTTCGTCTGGCTGGCCGGGATCGGTTCGCTGACCGGCCTGACGACAGTCAGTGTCGGCCCTGCCTTCTTCCCGGCCGCCGGCTTGGTGAAAGCCTTGACGGCAGGGCGAATATTCTCCGGCCGGATTTCGACATCGGGCGCCGGCTCGTCCGGCGGCGTGTCATCGAGAGCGGCAGCGACTTTGCTCGTGGTTTCCAGGGCGCTCTGCCAGGCGCCGAAGAAGGCGCCGGCCATCTGCGTCGAGAAACCGAAGCCGATCGCCGTTGCCGCGGCAAAGGCTGCAGCCGGATGCGCCATCAGCGGATGCACCGGCATCGCCTGTGCATTTTCAAGCATCTCGGCGGCAAGGCGGCCGAAACCGGCCGCGAAATCGGCGACTTCTTCCTTCTTCCCAGCCTTGGATGCATTGTCCGCCATGATTATTCAGCCGCCTCCAGAACCGCGCCGTGATCGAGCGCGCTCGCCGTATACTGGTCGATGCGCTTTTCGATCTCGGGACGGAAGTTACGGATCAGACCCTGCACCGGCCATGCGGCTGCGTCGCCCAGCGCACAGATGGTGTGGCCTTCGATCTGCTTGGTCACCTGGAACAGCATGTCGATTTCGCGCTTCTGGGCATTGCCCTTGGCCATGCGTTCCATCACCCGCCACATCCAGCCCGTGCCTTCGCGGCACGGCGTGCACTGACCGCAGCTCTCGTGCTTGAAGAAGGCGGAGATGCGGGCGATCGCCTTTATGACGTCGGTGGACTTGTCCATGACGATCGCCGCCGCCGTGCCGAAGGAGGAGCCGACGCCGCGCAAGCCGTCGAAATCCATCGGGCAGTCGATGATGTCCTTGGCCGGAACGATCGGGCAGGATGCGCCGCCCGGAATGACGGCGAGCAGATTGTCCCAGCCGCCGCGGATGCCGCCGGCGTGGCGATCGACCAGCTCGCGGAAGGTGATGCCCATTTCCTCTTCGACCGTGCACGGCTTGTTGACGTGGCCGGAGAGCATGAACAGCTTGGTGCCGACATTGTTCGGGCGGCCGATGGCGGAGAACCAGCCGGCGCCGCGGCGCAGGATCGTCGGTGCAACAGCGATCGATTCGACGTTGTTGACAGTCGTCGGGCAGCCGTAGAGGCCCATATTGGCCGGGAATGGCGGCTTCAGGCGCGGCTGGCCCTTCTTGCCTTCGAGGCTTTCGAGCAGCGCGGTTTCCTCGCCGCAGATATAGGCGCCGGCGCCATGATGGACGAAGATGTCCATGTCCCAGCCGAGCTTGTTGTTCTTGCCGAGCAGGCCGTAATCATAGCATTCGTCGATCGCCGCCTGCAGCGCCTCGCGCTCTCTTATATATTCGCCGCGCACATAGATGTAGGCCGCATTGGCGCCCATGGCGAAGCTCGCGATGACGCAGCCTTCGATCAGCGTATGCGGATCGTGGCGCATGATGTCGCGGTCCTTGCAGGTACCGGGCTCGGATTCGTCGGCGTTGACGACGAGGTAATGCGGGCGTCCGTCGCTTTCCTTCGGCATGAAGGACCATTTGAGACCCGTGGGGAAGCCAGCGCCGCCGCGACCGCGAAGGCCGGATGCCTTCATCTCGTTGATGATCCAGTCACGGCCCTTTTCGAGGATCTGCTTGGTGCCGTCCCAGTGGCCGCGGCTCATCGCGCCCTTCAGGGACTTGTCCTTGAGGCCGTAGATGTTGGTAAAGATGCGGTCTTTATCTTGTAACATGCTTCACCTCTTACCGCGGCTTCTTGCCGAAGACCTTGATATATTCCGCTTCCCCGCCCTTGGCGAGCGCCTTGGCCTGCTTGACCCAGTCATCGCGCTCGATGCGGCCGCGGAAGTTCAGGTAGCCGTCGACCCATTCGCGTTCGGCCTTCTTCCAGCCCGCGACCTGCGCGAAGGTGAAGATGCCGATTTCGTTCAGCGTCGCCTCGATCTTCGGACCGACGCCCGAGATCATCTTCAGATCATCCGGGGCTGCGGGCTTTTCGATGCCGGACGGACGGTTCTTGTCGGTCAGGGAAGGCTTGGCCGACGGGGCGGCTTCGGCCTTGACGGTAGCTTTCGGCGCCGGTTCGGCAGCCGCCGTGCCCGATATCGGCTGCTCTTCGGCGGCCTTGGCGTTCTTCGCCGCCGCCTTCGGTGCGGTTGCCGGCGTCTTCAGCGCTGCATTGGTCTCGGCATCGGTGCTCTTCGGGCGGGCGGCCTCGGAAGGCGGAACCGGCGCGGCGTCGACCGGGGCCGACACGGTTTCGGCATCGGCCTTCTTGGCGCGCGTCCTGGCCTTCGGCTCTTCCGTCGTCAGCGAGGTCGGGCCGCCTTCGGGCGCTGAAAATATCCGGTCGATCTGGGTGCCGGGCTTGATGCTGGCGCCATTGCCGGCGGCAAAGACGTCGATGATCTCTTCGAGACGCTCTGGCGTCAGGTCCTCATAGGTGTCCTTGCCGATCATCACCATCGGCGCGTTGACGCAGGCCCCGAGACATTCGACCTCTTCCCAGGACAGCGTGCCTTCGGCATTGCGCTCGAAGGCATGGGCATGGATCTTGCTCTTGCAGACCGACATCAGCGCTTCCGAGCCGCGCAGCATGCAGGGCGTCGTGCCGCAGACCTGGACATGGGCGCGCGTGCCGACAGGATGCAGCTGGAACTGCGTATAGAAGGTCGCGACCTCGAGCACTCTGATATAGGCCATGTCGAGCATGTCGGCGATCTTTTCGATCGCCGCGCGCGTGACCCAACCGTCCTGCTCCTGCGCCCGCATCAATAGCGGAATGACCGCCGATTGCTGGCGGCCGGCGGGGTATTTCTGGATCGTCTTGTCCGCCCAGACCGCATTCTCATCGCTGAAGGCGAATGCGGCAGGCTGAAATTGATCTTCGGCTAATCGACGAACGGACATTCTTCCTCACGCCTTGTCAGTTTAGGGTTCCACACCGCGAAGCGGTCAAAGACTGCATTTCGCAGGCATAGGCCGACTGGTCTTTCTGCATAAACACTACGAATTTGCCGCCGTTCGGAACGGCAGCCTTGATCTGATAGCCCTTGGACAAAAGCTCGCCCATGGACGATTGCTGCGCCGGCGGCGTCTCTTCCTTATGGCCCAGCGGCGTGCCGAGGCTATCGGCCTCCTGAGCCGAAACTCCGGATGCCGAAAGAAGGAGTGCGACGGCCAGCGGCAGAAGCTGCATCAGCGGTCCACCTCGCCGAAGACGATGTCGAGCGAGCCGAGCACGGCCGCGACGTCGGCAAGCTGATGGCCGCGGCACATGAAGTCCATCGCCTGCAGATGGGCATAACCCGGCGCGCGGATCTTGCAGCGATAAGGCTTGTTGGAGCCGTCGGAGACGAGATAGACGCCGAACTCGCCCTTCGGCGCCTCGACGGCGGCGTACACTTCGCCGGCCGGCACGTGGTAGCCTTCGGTATAGAGCTTGAAGTGGTGGATCAGCGCTTCCATCGAGCGCTTCATCTCGCCGCGCTTCGGCGGTACGACCTTGCCGTCGATCGACGAGAAGGGGCCGGTCTTGGCATCGGACAGCAGGCGATTGACGCATTGCTTCATGATGCGGACCGATTCGCGCATCTCGATCATGCGGATCAGGTAGCGGTCGTAGTTGTCGCCGTTCTTGCCGATCGGAATGTCGAATTCGAGATCGGAATAACATTCATAAGGCTGGGCGCGGCGCAGATCCCAGGCAGCGCCCGAACCGCGCACCATGACGCCGGAAAAGCCCCAGGCCCAGCAGTCTTCCAGCGAGACGACGCCGATATCGACGTTGCGCTGCTTGAAGATGCGGTTGCCGGTGAGCAGGTCGTCGATGTCGTCGAGCGCCTTCAGGAAGGGGTCGCACCAGTCGCCGATATCCTGCACGAGCTGTTCCGGCAGGTCCTGATGGACGCCGCCCGGGCGGACATAAGCAGCGTGCATGCGCGAACCGCTGGCGCGCTCGTAAAACACCATCAGCTTTTCACGCTCTTCGAAGCCCCAGAGCGGCGGCGTCAGCGCCCCGACGTCCATGGCCTGCGTGGTGACGTTCAGAAGATGCGAGAGGATGCGGCCGATTTCCGAATAGAGCACGCGGATCAGCTGGCCGCGGATCGGAATCTCGATGCCGAGCAGCTTTTCGACGGCCAGCGCATAGGCATGCTCCTGGTTCATCGGCGCGACATAGTCGAGGCGATCGAAATAGGGCACGGCCTGAAGATAGGTCTTGGTCTCGATCAGCTTCTCGGTGCCGCGATGCAACAGGCCGATATGCGGATCAACCCGCTCCACAATTTCGCCGTCAAGCTCCAGGACAAGACGAAGAACGCCATGCGCCGCCGGATGCTGCGGTCCGAAGTTGATGTTGAAGTTGCGGACGTTATGTTCTGTCATGGCGATGGCTCGCGTTCTCAGATAACCGATGAGTGGCGGCGAAAGCCGCCAGCCGCCTTTAATTTATTGCTTCGCTTTTTCATCACCGGGCAGCACATAGTCGGTGCCTTCCCATGGCGACATGAAGTCGAAGTTGCGGAATTCCTGCTTCAACTCGACCGGCTCGTACACGACGCGTTTCGCGGCGTCGTCGTAACGGACCTCGACGAAACCTGTCGTCGGGAAGTCCTTGCGCAGCGGGTGGCCTTCGAAACCGTAGTCGGTCAGGATGCGGCGCAGGTCCGGGTGACCGGTGAAGAGCACGCCGTACATATCCCAGGTCTCGCGCTCGAACCAGTCGGCGCCGGGATAGACGGCGCAGGCCGAGGGAACTGGCGTATCTTCGTCGGTCGCGACCTTGACGCGGATGCGCAGGTTCTTCTTCGGCGACAGCAGATGATAGACGACATCGAAACGCAGCTCGCGCTGCGGCCAGTCGACGCCGCAAATATCGATCAGGTTGACGAAACCGCATTTGGCGTCGTCGCGCAAAAAGGTCAGCAGCGCGACCAGGTTTTCACCCGTCGTCGTCACCGTCAGCTCGCCATACTTCGTCTGCGATGCGGCGACCAGGTTGCCGCGCGCTTCACCAAGGTAGGACGCAAGCTCAGTCAGGGCTTCACTCATATTGCCTTGTCCTTAACCCTTAGCGTTCGATCGTGCCGGTACGCCGGATCTTCTTCTGCAGCAGAAGCACGCCGTAAAGCAGCGCCTCCGCCGTGGGGGGACAGCCCGGCACGTAGATGTCGATCGGCACGATGCGGTCGCAACCGCGCACCACCGAATAGGAATAGTGATAATAGCCGCCGCCATTGGCGCAGGAGCCCATCGAGATGACGTAGCGCGGCTCGGGCATCTGGTCATAGACCTTGCGCAGCGCCGGCGCCATCTTGTTGGTCAGCGTGCCGGCGACGATCATCACGTCGGACTGGCGCGGCGAGGCGCGTGGCGCAAAGCCGAAGCGCTCGACGTCGTAGCGCGGCATCGACAGCTGCATCATTTCGACGGCGCAGCAGGCCAGACCGAAGGTCATCCACATCAGCGAGCCGGTGCGGGCCCAGTTGATCAGCTCGTCGGTCGAGGTGACAAGGAAACCCTTGTCGGCGAGCTCATTGTTGATCTCGCCGAAGAAGGCGTCGTTGCTGCCGATCGGCTTGCCGGTCGAGGGATCGATGATCCCCTTCGGCTGCTGGGCGACGAGGGGCTGATTGCTCACAGGGGCTACTCCCATTCCAGGGCTCCCTTCTTCCATTCATAGATAAAGCCGATGGTCAGCACGAGAAGGAAGACCATCATGGACCAGAAGCCGAACCAGCCGATGGCGCCGAAGGAAACGGCCCAGGGGAAGAGGAAGGCGACTTCGAGGTCGAAGATGATGAAGAGGATCGACACGAGGTAGAAGCGGATGTCGAACTTCATGCGGGCGTCGTCGAACGCGTTGAAGCCGCATTCGTAAGCCGAGAGCTTTTCCGAATCAGGCGCTTTGAAAGCCACGGCGAACGGCGCAATGAGCAGCGCCAGGCCGATAACGAGCGCGATAGCGATGAAGATAGCGATCGGAATATAAGAACTGAGCAGTTCAGTCATCATGTTCATCCCTGCTTGCCGGAGGCGCCAGGCGCGCATTTGGGCAAATGCCCGGCAAGCGAACGTGCGTTGCAACAAGCCGTGGTTAGCGCAGCCGACGCCCCGGCGCAAGAGATTTACAGAGGCAATTCGACGCGTCGCGCGCGGACATTATCAAGCAGATGCAACGATGTCGCGACAAATCCACGCAAGCCGCCTGAAGCTGCATGTCTGACCATTGGAAACTGCATGGCTTTCGGAAGAAAATGGCGCGAGTGACGGGGCTCGAACCCGCGACCTCCGGCGTGACAGGCCGGCACTCTAACCGACTGAGCTACACCCGCGCATATGATCGGCCATTGGCGGCCGCGAGGATGAAGAAAACCGGACAAACGACAAATCGCATTTGCGTTTTACAAAGACTTGAAATGGCGCGAGTGACGGGGCTCGAACCCGCGACCTCCGGCGTGACAGGCCGGCACTCTAACCAACTGAGCTACACCCGCAATTCATTTCAAGCAGTCCGGATGCCTTCGCACCCTCACCAAAACGGCTGCCCGTTTCGATGAGCGGCTAACTACGGGGTTCGTCTTTTAGTGTCAAGCAGGTTTGGAGACAAAACCATGACAGTCTGTGAAATGTTTCGACGGGTTGGGTGCCAGATGAACAAAAGCCGGCACTTCCGTGTTCCGCAGCGATGCTCAAGCGCAGACGCAGCGCCTTCGAAACGGAGATGCGCGTCACCCTCCTCTCACTTTTCCACAGCCGAGCCGAACCTAAGCGGCATTGCCAGACACGGGGCAAGACACGGGGCAAGACACGGGAGCACCACCAAAAAAATCAAAAAATCTTCACAAACACTCTTGCGGTTTTGCCGCGTTCCGCATAGATCACGGCCACCAACGCGGCAGGCCGATCCGGCTTCGTTTGCGATGGGCGATTAGCTCAGTTGGTAGAGCGCCTCGTTTACACCGAGGATGTCGGGAGTTCGAGTCTCTCATCGCCCACCATTTCCAAACTTTCCCGCTGCTTGTCCATCCGATTCGGGCTTTCGAATTAGCTCGCTAATCCGGTCACGATCTGCGCAAGGTGTTTCGTCAGGAGACACCTCATGAAAATCGTTGCCATCATCTCTGCGCTGCTTCTCGCCGGCGTGGCTGTGCCGCCGTGCATTGCCAAGGAGCCCGCGCAAGAGGTGTTCCTGTCTGCCGGGGACCAGACGATGACGACCTCGGGAGAAACTCCGGGCCGCGAAGCCAGAACATATCTCCTGAGAATGCAGTCGGATCTGCCGATTGTTTTTTCGGTCGATGCCGACAATTCAGCCTGCAGCCTGGAAATCATGAAAGCCAGCCAGCGCGGCGTCTTCAGCAAAATCAGCCGATTCCCCGCATCTTTTAGAGACAGCGGTCAAAGTGGCGATGAATATAGGTTTTCGTTTTTCCAGAACCGCGTTTCATTTATGAGCGGCGCCCGATGCGCCTTCTCATTTTCTCTGACGCAGAAGTGATTGCGTGATTGGGGTGATGGGTACGCCTTCCGTTTGGCGGGCACTCATCGTTACGCTTCGCCAGTTGTTGATCCACCGCCGAAACCAGCTGCGAATCGTCTTCCGGTGGATCGTCGCAAAGCCCATACGCCGCCTGTCGGTTGTCACGATTCTCCGTGCCCGGTGCAATCGGCTGGCCGATGCCCGGCTCGCCGCATGATCCGAATTGTGGGCGGGTCTACATTCTCGAGGCGGCATTCGGCGAGACGTTCCGGCGCAATAAGGCGTTACGCCCGGCAGCTTCAGATGCGCGCCATCGCGACAGCACTCCACCAAAACGGACTACTCCCGGCCGCCGCGCCACCTCCTATTGGGCGAATGGATGGGGCTCGGCAAAAGTGGGAATATTTGCCGCCCGGAAAGTTTCCGCGCTTAAAGGCTTACGACGCCTGGAGGTGTGCCATGAAGGCCCTGTGCTCCGCCTTGACGCTGTGCATCGCTATTGCCCTTTGTACGCCAAGTGCCATCTATGTCAGCCTGCCCGGATACGCCTTCAAGACGAATCCGAAATGCCAGCGCCACGAACCAAAAACGCGATTCGACAGAAGGTGTGACTGGCCGAGACTGGGCTACAAGGACTTTACGCCCCCGCTTGTGACCGTGCTTGGGATCTGAACACCGGCCGAGCACTCATCGCAGTCCAGACGCCACTGGTGTCGCCCGAGGGCCTTCATCTCTTCGCCAATTCCTTATCCACCGCCGAAACCAGCCGCGAATCATCTGCGGTCACGTCAGGCGCGAAACGGGCGGCGACTCTGCCGTCGCGGCCGATCAGGAATTTTTCGAAGTTCCAGAGGATGTCGTCCTCGTCGCCGCCTGTCATGCCGTGGGATTTCAGGCGCTCGCGCATCGGTCCGTCGCCGGTCGTCGCGACACCCGATTTGGTCAGTTGCCGGTAAAGCGGATGCTGCGCCTCGCCCTTGACCGAGATCTTCGAGAAGATCGGGAAGGTGACGTCATAGGCGCTGGTGCAGAAGTCGAGGATCTCGGCGTCGGTGCCGGGTTCCTGGCCCTTGAAGTCGTTGGCGGGGAAAGCGGCGATGACGAAGCCGCGCTCGCGCTTTTCGCCATAGAGCTTTTCCAGCCCCTCATATTGCGGCGTGAGCCCGCATTTCGAGGCGACATTGACGACCAGGAGCACCCTGCCCTTGTATTCGTTGAGCGTGGTCTCGCGACCATCCACAGTCTTGACCGGGATATCCAGCACGTTGCCTGTCACGGGAACCTCCAATTCGTAAGGATATGGTTCGCCCAAGTTAGCGATATCGCCGCCGTTGTCATCAGCGTCGGGATCAACTTGGCTTCCACAGGACGCCGGTGCGGCTTCCGGCCGCACCGGGCCTCAGCCTCAGGCGGGAGACGTTTCCTTCACATCGTCGAGCAGGAAGTGCACGACGAGATAGTCCGTCTTGTAATGGCGGCCGCTGTCCGACACGGAATCGACGCTGCCGCCGTCCTTCGGGTGCCAGGCATGGTAATGGGGATTGGTGGTGATCAGCGTGATGGCCTTGCCATCCCTTTCGCCAAGCCGGAAGCGCATCTCGGCGAGCGGCCAGATCCGCTCATAATCCTGCATGGTGATTCGCGCCTTCAGAGCCTTGCGCTGCAGCGGCGCTTCGCCGGCCTCGGCTGGTGTTTCCAACATCACCTCCTCAGCTCCGCTGATGATGGCGTTGAATTCTTCAGGCCACATGCGTCTCATGAAATCGCTCCTCCCGAGGCTTTTTCGTCAGTTCACAGATGGAACTTAGCGGTTTGTCGAAAAGAAGCAAATTCCCGTCATGCGGTTGTCATCGGCACCAGTCGCTCCTACCTTCCCGTCAAACCGCATCAGGGCCGTCAGTCGCCCGCAATCCCGAGATCAGAGATGAAGACACGTGAAGAAAGGCAGGCGCTCCGGGCGAGCATGCCGCGCACGCCGCTCAGCGCCCATCACATGGAAAACGCCCGGCTGCTGCCGGACCGCGGCGAATTGCTCTATCGCATCCCGAACGGCGGCATCGGCGTCGAAGTGGGCGCAGCCTTCGGCGAATATACGGCAGAGATCCTGGAAAAGAACCGTCCGGCGCAGCTCTACCTCATCGATCCCTGGTCGATGGATCGTTACAGCTCCGGGTTAGACGCGATCCACACGAACTTCGCGGGCGAGATCGCGGCCGGCCGGCTGCACCTGATGCAAGGCACATCGCTGGAGAAGCTTGCCGAATTCGAGGACGATTTCCTCGACTGGGCCTATATCGATACCGACCATTCCTTCGACCTCACCTGGCAGGAACTGCTGCTCTGCGACAAGAAGGTGAAGCGGACGGGGCGCATTGCCGGGCATGATTTCTGCACCGGCAATACGGTGAAGCCGATCGTCTATGGCGTCGTCGAGGCGGTCACCAAGTTCTGCAAGGATTACGGCTGGCAATTCGAGTTCCTGACGGTCGAATCGCACGCGCATTTTTCCTATTGCCTGAAGCGGCTCTGATCCGCTCACACTTTGCCGGAATATTGCTCGTCGCTGACCTTCTCCATCCAGTCGACATGGCTGCCATCCAGCGCCTCGTGCACGGCGATATGCGTCATCGCCGTATCCGGGGCAGCACCGTGCCAATGTTTTTCATCAGGTGCGAACCAGACGGTATCGCCGGGGCGGATTTCGCGGATGTCCCCGCCCCAGCTCTGGGCGAGGCCCTTGCCTGATGTGACGATCAGTGTCTGGCCGAGCGGATGCGTATGCCAGGCCGTGCGGGCGCCGGGTTCGAAGGTGACGGAGACCGCCCTCGCCCGGGCCGGCGCCGGCGCTTCCATCAGCGGATCCTGGCGGACAGCGCCGGTGAAATAGTCGGCCGGTGGCTTCGTCGAGGGGCGAGAGCCGGCGGGTTTGATCTCCATGATCTTTCCTTTTCCATTCATTGCGGTTGAAGCCTTGTGGCGGAACGATATTTCATCGAGGCGGCCAATCAAAGCCGGATCGACAATTGCCGCAAAGTCGCCCGACTGATAATTCCAATGTCTTTCATCACCAAAGCGCATCGCATCGCGCTTGCTTCATGCGACGCGCCTTGGCTCTTTGTTTTTATGCATGTCGTTATCCCTACACAGTTTCAGGCGACATGCAGTAGGGAGGATTTTTCATGAAACACCATGCTTTTGGCCGCATGCCCTTCACCGTCACCAATGTCGGCTTCGGCGCCTGGCAGATCGGCGGCTCCTGGGGCGATATCAGCGAGGCGGACGGACGCGCCGCCCTGAATGCCGCACTCGATGCCGGCATGACATTCATCGATACGGCTGATGTCTACGGCGACGGCCGCTCGGAAAAAATCATCGCCGACGTGCTGAAGACGCGCGGCGGCGCCCGCCCGATGGTCGCCACCAAGGCCGGCCGCCGCCTCAACCCGCATGTCGCCGAAGGCTACACCACGGCCAATCTCGAAGGCTTCATCGATCGCAGCCTCAAGAACCTCGTGGTCGACAGCCTCGACCTCGTGCAACTGCACTGCCCGCCGCGCGAGGTGCTTTACCAACCGGAGGTCTTCGAGAGCCTGGACGCGCTGCAGAAGGCCGGCAAGATCAAGGGTTACGGCGTCAGCGTCGAAAAGGTCGAGGACGGGTTGAAGGCGATCGAATATCCCGGCGTCGTCAGCATCCAGATCATCTACAACATCTTCCGCCAGCGCCCCGACCACCTGTTCTTCCAAGAGGCGCGCCGCAAGAACGTGGCGATCATCGCCCGCGTGCCGCTCGCAAGCGGTCTCCTCTCCGGCAAGATCACCCGAGACACGCACTTTGCCAGCGACGACCACCGTAATTTCAATCGTCACGGCGAGGCCTTCGATGTCGGCGAGACCTTCGCCGGCGTGCCCTTCGAGGTCGGCCTGCAGGCGGTGGAAGAGGTGCGCAAGCTGGTGCCCGCAGGCGCCACGATGGCCGCCTTCGCGCTCCGCTGGATCCTGATGGCTGAAGCCGTCACCGTCGTCATCCCCGGCGCCCGCAATGCCGAGCAAGCCAGAGCCAACGCCGCCGCCGCCGACCTTGCCCCGCTTTCGGCCGACATCATGGCCGCAACCCGCGAGATCTACGAGCAGCTGATCGCGCCGCATGTGCATCAGCGCTGGTAGGGTTGGAGTGCTGATTCTTGGCTGGGGAGGCCAGATGGCCCCTCATCCGGCTTCCGCCACCTTCTCCACGCTCGCGGGGTGAAGGGACCATGCCGCAACGCCTCCGTTCCCCGTATACCTCTCGCAGGGCACGTCCCCTCTCCCCGTTTTACGGGGAGAGGGCTAGGGCGAGGGGCAGGTTTCAGTTTGTCGCATTCAGCTCG
The DNA here is from genome assembly GCF_014195045.1 of Rhizobium sp. BK591. Lineage (NCBI taxonomy): Bacteria > Pseudomonadati > Pseudomonadota > Alphaproteobacteria > Hyphomicrobiales > Rhizobiaceae > Rhizobium > Rhizobium sp. BK591. The sequence goes on along the minus strand of NZ_JACIAZ010000003.1, from coordinate 299,019 downwards.
ACCGGGAAGAACAGTGTCTCGCCGGAGGAGTCGCTGACGCCGTCATTGTCGGTGACCGCGTAGGGTTTGCCCGAGGCGTCGAAGGTGAAGCCTTCGAGCTTGTCGAGCACATAGCCGTTGGTCGCGGTCTTGAGTTCACCGAGGAAGTCGTGTGCTTCGGTCTTCTTGACGACCGGCAGTGCACCGCCAAGCTTGGCGGGCTTCAGCTCCGATATCGCGACCTTGTAGAGCTTCTTCAGCCTGGCGGCATCGCCGACCAGGTTGTCGCGCTCGATGATGTAGACGCTGTCGCCCTGGGCCGAGATTTCCGACAGGCCGACCCAGCCGGTTTCCGTCTTGTCGAGCGGATAGCGCACGGCGCCCCATTCCTTCCTCTTCGGATTGTAGGAGACGAGCTTGACGAAGCCCTTCTCGTCGTCACCCCACTCGCGCTGCACCGCCATCCAGAGTGTCGTATCGTCACCGGTGCCGACAATGGTCACGCCTTCGAAGCCGTAGCGGATTTCGTTGGCGGCAAGCTCCTTCGGCAGGGCGATCTCGGCCTTGATGTCGCCCTTGGCATTGACGTTATAGAGGGCGTGCGGAACGAGACGTTCACTGTAGCCTTCCGAGGCGAGCCAGAAGGAGCCGTCGGCGGCAGCCGCGATGCCTTCGATGTCGAGCTTCTGGGCCGGAGCGCCGTCACGCCTGACGACAAGGGCCTCGGTGATGACGGCCGGCTTCTTGCTGGCATCGATCGTGTAGATCGTCGGCTGCGAGCCGAGAACGCTGTCGCTGACGGCATAGAGCATGCCCGGCTTGCCCGGAACGGCAGCAAGACCCGAAAGAGCTGCAAAGCCGATCGGATTGCCGTCCTTGTCGGCGGAGACGATCTGCGGATAGGCCTTTTCGCCTTCCGAGCGCTCATAGATCATCACATGCGAGCGCGCACCGCCGTCCTTGCCGAGGTCGAGTTCGTTGGCGGTCGCAAGCAGATTGCGCGCAGGAATGGCGATCGCGCCTTCCGGCGAAATGCCGGACGGCAGCAACTGGACGAGTTCGGGATCGGCGCCGGTATCCTTATAGACGCCGACGACCGAGGCGCGTTCGGCGAGCAGGAAGAAATATTGCTCGTCGCCGAATTTGGCGGCTTCGAGACCTTCGGGCTCGACGCCCTTCGATCCCGACCGGCTTTCCGGATAGTGGCCGATATGGGCGACAGCGCGTTCGAAGGATGCGCCCGATTCGTAGAGAAGCTTGCCCGTCTTGTCGAAGATGGTGAAACCACGCGAGCCGCCCTGGTAGTCGCCTTCATTGGCGACGAGGAGGCGGTTGTCGTCGAGCCACTTCACGGCGTCGGGCTCGCGCAGCACGCCCTTGGATTCGCCTGAAAATTTCAGGGCGCCGTCACGCTTGGTGTCGATGCCGGTCAGATCGACGCTGCCGGCGGAGAAATGCGTCTTCACCGCGGCCGTATTGGCGTCGATGATGACAATCTCGTTGTTTTCCTGCAGCGTCAGCGCAATCTCGTTCAACCCGTTGAAGGCGACGAATTCCGGCTCCGGATCCTCCGGGGCGACGCCGGCAAGGCCGGTCAGCGCCACATGCTTGATGGTGCCGCAATCGACGGTGCCGTTCCTGACCTGGAAGACGACGAGGTCGCCGGCCGGCATCTGCGGGATCTTGCCGTCATTGACCTCTTCGTCACGCTCGTTTTCGATGGCGATGGCGCCGAGCGTCTTGTCCTTGTTGAGGGCGATCGAATCCGGCTGGCCGCCGAGATCGCAAGTGCTCTCGATCTTCCTGGTCGCGACATCGACGATCGCGAGACGCCCCGAGGGCTTTGCCTTGCTTTCGGAGGTGTTGACGGCGACGAGCGCCTTGCCGGCGCTCGAGGTGACCGAGGTCGGCTCACCGTCCATCATGACAGCGCCGCCGGCTTTCGGAGCCTTGGCGTCGGTGATGTCGATGAAGCCGATCGCGCCGAGCGGGCTGTCGCTATAGATCAGCGTGTTGCCGTCGTCGGTCGCAGTGATGATTTCGGCGGAGCTGACCGACAGCTTGTCCTTGTCATCAGGCAGGTTCTGGGCGACCGGGAAGGAAGCGATGCGGTTGAAAACTGGTTCGGCCGCGGCCGGAAAGGCGACGGATGCGAGAAGCACGGCAGCAAGCGCTGCCTTGCGCGATGAAATGGTCATGAAATCCCCCATGTGTCGAATATTCGAAACATGAGTTTTCTGCGGGAGCGGCATGACAGAGGCATGACAGAGGCGGCATTTTTCGCCGGATCACCTCAGGCGGGTTTGCGCTCCCTGCGCATCTCGTTTCGCATGATGAAAAGCGACGCGGAGAGGATCAGAGCCGCTCCCAACCAGAGATAACCCGCCGGCGCATAACCGAAGAACAGCCAACCGGCCAGCACGTTCAACGGCAGCTTCAGATCGTCGAAAGGCTGGACATAGGCGGCATCGGCTGCGGCATAGGCAAGAGTGAGGAAATACTGGGCTGCCGCGGTCAAAAGCCCCGCCAGCAGGAACAGGGCAAGGGTCGCCCCGGTCGGCACGGCAAAGCCTGCCGCGAGCGCCAGCCCGCCATTGATCGGCGTCAGCAGCACGAGCAGCCAGACGGTGATCGTCTCCGGTCGTTCGATGCCCGTCAGGCTCTTGGTGATCAGCGACGAGGCGCCCCATAATAGCGCCGAGAGCACGGGCAGGAGAGCCGCCCAGCCAAAACCGTCCGACCAGGGCTGCAGAATGATCATCGCTCCGGTGAAACCGGCCGCGGTCGCCGCCCAGCGGGCCGGGCCGACGCGCTCGCCAAGGAAAAGCCGGGCGCCCAGAATGATGAAGAAGGGTGAGGTCATCACCAATGCGATCGCCTGCCAGATCGGCACCGAAGCAAGGCCGGCGATCCAGGCCTCGACGCCGAGCGCGGCAAGTGCGACGCGCGCCAGGTGACGCCAGGGATAGCGCGTGCGCATCGCCGCAAGGCCGAGCCTGCGAAGGAAGGGCAGCGAGAACAGGAAAGCGAAGCCATATTGCCAGAAGGCGGCCGGGGCCGAGGGGAAGGCAAGCTTCATCGTCAGCCATTGGGTGACGACGTTGAGAAGCGAAAAAGCAATGCCGGCAAGGACCATCCAGAGGGCGCCGACAACGGCGCGAGACGGCTCTGCGGCTAGGGAAGTCTGATTCATGTCTCTCATCCGAAACCAGGGACCAACATAAATCAGGACGCATGAGCCACGACCAAGCGACACGGGGCAGACCCCTGCCCTTCGCACAGCCGACACTCATTCTCTTCCATCCGGACTTTAACCGTCGGCTCCGGAATCGCACCGGATCTGCTGACCCCTCCCCCGCTTCGACATGAGAGAAGGCGCTCGCGGGCTTGAGCCTACTGGATAATTTCCTTAAATCGGAACCGATTTAAGGGAAAAATTATGCAGCAACTTAAAATGCTACAGCGTCCTTTGCGCGTCTGAAAAGACGCGCGGCGCTGTAAACCCTTACCGCCGGTGGGGAGTTTCACCCCGCCCTGAGAACAGAAATGTCGTAGATCAAAGCCCGCGCGGCGGCAAGATCAACCAAAGCAAAAAGGTCCGGCAAAGCAAAAGGGGTCCGGCAAGCCGAACCCCTCTCAAATCCTGCACAACCGGTCTCGTTTCCGGTTGGCGGATAATCTCAGATCAGCCGTTGACGGCGTCCTTCAGGCCCTTGCCGGGCGTGAATTTCGGCACGTTGCGAGCCGGAATGTCGACTTCAGCGCCCGTGGACGGGTTACGGCCCTTCGTTGCAGCGCGATGAGAAACGGTGAAGCTGCCGAAACCCGCGAGGCGGATGTCGCCCTTGTTCTTGAGTTCAGCCTGGACAACGTCGAAAACCGCGTCAACAGCGGAAGCCGCGTCAGACTTCGTCAGTCCTGCCTTTTCGGCTACTGCGGACACGAGTTCATTCTTGTTCATGTTTCCACCCCTTTCTAAATGGTATGAAACGACTCAAATGTAAGCTAGGCGCAGAATAGGTTTCATCAGGCCCGCCGGAAACCCAAAAGCCCTGCAAATCAAGGAAAAGCAAGCGTCTACATGACGTTTTCACAAAAAAGGCTGGCGTTTCCGCCAGCCTTTTTGCGTGTTTTGTCCCAATGGGGCATAAATGTGGCACAGGCCACTCAATGCGCTATGGTTGCGCCCGTCTCATCGAGGCCTTCGACCGTTGCGATGACGGGCGTTTCCACCGTGCCGTCCCATTCGATCGGCTCCGGCCGCCGGATCAGCGCATGCTTGATCACCTCGCCCATGCGGGATACCGGGATGATCTCCATGTTGTTCTTCACATTATCCGGAATCTCCGCCAGGTCCTTGGCGTTTTCCTCCGGAATCAGCACCTTCTTGATGCCGCCGCGAAGCGCTGCGAGCAGCTTTTCCTTGAGACCGCCGATCGGCAGCACACGGCCGCGAAGGGTGATTTCACCGGTCATGGCCACATGCCTGCTCACCGGGATACCGGTCATGATCGAGACGATCGCGGTTGCCATGGCGACGCCGGCCGAGGGGCCGTCCTTCGGTGTCGCGCCTTCCGGCACGTGCACGTGGATGTCGCTCTTGTCGAAGCGCGGCGGCTCGATGCCGAAATCGACGGCGCGCGAGCGGACATAGGAGGCCGCTGCCGAGATCGATTCCTTCATGACGTCCTTCAGATTGCCGGTGACCGTCATGCGGCCCTTGCCCGGCATCATCACACCTTCGATGGTCAGCAGCTCGCCGCCGACCTCCGTCCAGGCAAGACCGGTCACGACGCCGACCTGATCCTCGCCCTCGGCTTCGCCATGGCGGAAGCGCGGGACGCCCAGATAGTCGGAGATGTTGGCGGCCGTCACGTGAACGGACTTCGTCTTGCCCTTGATGATCTCGGTGACCGCCTTGCGGGCGAGCTTCATCAATTCGCGTTCGAAGCTGCGGACACCGGCTTCGCGGGTGTACTGCTGGCTGATCGCCATCAGGGCGTCGTCGCTGACCGAGAATTCCTCCGGCTGCAACGCATGTTCCTTGATGGCCTTCGGCAGCAGGTGCCGCTTGGCGATCTCGCGCTTTTCATCCTCGGTGTAGCCGGCGATACGGATGATTTCCATGCGGTCCATCAGGGGTGCTGGAATGTTCAGCGTATTCGCCGTCGTGATGAACATCACGTCCGACAGGTCGTATTCGACTTCCAGGTAGTGGTCCATAAAGGTCGAGTTCTGCGCCGGATCGAGCACTTCGAGCAGAGCCGAGGACGGATCACCGCGGAAGTCCATGCCCATCTTGTCGATCTCGTCGAGCAGGAAGAGCGGGTTGGACTTCTTCGCCTTCTTCATCGACTGAATGACCTTGCCGGGCATCGAGCCGATATAGGTGCGGCGGTGACCGCGGATTTCGGCTTCGTCGCGAACGCCGCCGAGTGCCATGCGGACATACTCACGGCCGGTCGCCTTGGCGATCGACTGGGCGAGCGAGGTCTTGCCGACGCCCGGAGGGCCGACGAGGCACAGGATCGGGCCCTTGATCTTGGTGGCGCGGGCCTGCACGGCCAGATATTCGACGATGCGCTCCTTGACCTTGTCGAGACCGAAGTGATCGGCTTCGAGGATCTTCTCGGCATTGTTGAGATCGGCCTTGATCTTCGACTTCTTGCCCCACGGAATGCCGAGCAGCCAGTCCAGATAATTGCGCACGACGGTGGCTTCCGCCGACATCGGGCTCATCTGGCGCAGCTTCTTCAGTTCCGCATCGGCCTTTTCACGGGCTTCCTTGGACAGCTTGGTCTTGGAGATGCGCTCTTCCAGCTCGCTCATCTCGTCGCGGCCTTCCTCGCCGTCGCCGAGTTCCTTCTGGATCGCCTTCATCTGCTCGTTAAGATAATATTCGCGCTGGGTCTTCTCCATCTGGCGCTTGACGCGCGAGCGGATACGCTTTTCGACCTGCAGGACCGAGATCTCGCCTTCCATGAAGCCGAGAGCTTTTTCGAGGCGCTGTTTGACGCTGGTCGTCTCCAGCATCTCCTGCTTCTCGGTGATCTTGATCGACAGATGCGAGGCGACCGTATCGGCGAGCTTGGAATAGTCGTCGATCTGGCTGGCGGCGCCGACCACTTCGGGCGAAATCTTCTTGTTGAGCTTCACATAGCTTTCGAATTCGGAGACGACCGAACGCGACAAGGCTTCCAGTTCGACCGGATCGTCATGCGGCTCCTCGAGCACATGGCCGAGCGCCTCATAGAAATCCTCGCGGCTGGTATAGGTGTCGATCTCGGCGCGGGCGCGGCCTTCGACCAGAACCTTGACGGTGCCGTCGGGCAGCTTCAGGAGCTGCAACACGTTCGCCACGGTGCCGACATTGTGGATCGCGGACGGATCCGGATCGTCGTCACTGGCGTTGATCTGCGTCACCAGCATGATCTGCTTGTCGGAACCCATGACCTCTTCGAGCGCACGGATCGACTTTTCCCGTCCGACGAACAGCGGCACGATCATATGCGGGAAAACCACGATGTCGCGCAGGGGCAGAACAGGGTAGGCAGTGCTGCTCGCTACAGACGTTTTCTTCGTCATTTTATGTCCTTTCCATCGTCCCGTTACCGGGCTCTCTGCACGGCCGCTTGGGACCGGCCGGCACTCTCACTTGTTGCTACAAGTGGAGGTTCTGACTACGCTTTTCAAGCCACGCTAACGCCCGCGTTCCCCGGATGTGACGGCTTTGTTACAACGGAACGCCAACACTATGAAGCGCGTGGCTGGACCGGCGCTTACCACTTCCGACCCGGCTAAAATACAAACGCCAACAATAGGCTTACGGAATCACGGCATCATTGCCAAGCACTCCCCTTTGCGCAACATCGGCAAAGGCAATTCCGGTTCCCACCGGCAAAATACTAACAGCGCCTCGCATGGTTTTTCAAATAGAAAGGGGCCTGCCGATGGCAAGCCCCCAAAATAATCATAGGAAAGCAGCAAGATCACGCCGAAGCGTTGGCCTTTTCTTCCTGACGATCGGCATAGATGTAAAGCGGACGGGCCGAACCGCGCACCACTTCCTCCGAGATGACGACCTCGCGCACGCCTTCCAGCGTCGGCAGTTCGAACATCGTGTCGAGCAGGATCTTCTCCATGATCGAGCGAAGGCCGCGGGCGCCGGTCTTGCGCACGATCGCCTTGCGGGCGATTTCGCGCAGGGCATCCTCGTGGAAGGTCAGTTCCACGTCTTCCATCTCGAACAGGCGCTGATACTGCTTGATCAGCGCGTTCTTCGGCTCGGACAGGATCTGGATCAGCGCATCTTCATCGAGATCCTCGAGCGTCGCCAGAACCGGCAGACGGCCGATGAACTCGGGGATGAGGCCAAACTTGACCAGGTCTTCCGGCTCCAGTTCGCGCAGGACTTCGCCGACGCGGCGGTCGTCCTGGGCCTTGACGGTGGCGCCGAAGCCGATCGAGGTCTTCTCGCCACGGGCGGAGATGATCTTGTCGAGGCCGGCGAAGGCGCCGCCGCAGATGAACAGGATGTTCGTCGTGTCGACCTGCAGGAATTCCTGCTGCGGGTGCTTGCGGCCGCCCTGCGGCGGTACGGAAGCGACCGTGCCTTCCATGATCTTCAGCAGCGCCTGCTGCACGCCCTCGCCCGAGACGTCGCGGGTGATCGACGGGTTGTCGGACTTGCGCGAAATCTTGTCGACTTCGTCGATGTAGACGATGCCGCGCTGCGCACGCTCGACGTTGTAGTCGGCAGACTGCAGGAGCTTCAGGATGATGTTTTCGACGTCCTCGCCGACATAACCGGCCTCGGTCAGCGTCGTCGCATCGGCCATGGTGAAGGGAACGTCGATGATCCGGGCCAGCGTCTGGGCAAGATAGGTCTTGCCGCAGCCCGTCGGGCCGACGAGCATGATGTTCGACTTCGCCAGCTCGACTTCGCCGTTCTTGGAGGCGTGCGCCAGGCGCTTGTAGTGGTTGTGCACGGCGACCGACAGGATCTTCTTCGCCTGCCGCTGGCCGATGACATATTCGTCGAGGACCTTGATGATGTCCTGGGGCGTCGGAACGCCGTCGCGGGACTTGACCATCGAGGACTTGTTCTCCTCGCGGATGATGTCCATGCACAATTCGACGCATTCATCGCAGATGAAGACGGTCGGTCCGGCAATCAGTTTCCGGACTTCGTGCTGGCTCTTTCCGCAGAACGAACAATAGAGAGTGTTCTTGGAGTCGCCGCCGTTGCTGCCGCTGACCTTGCTCATATCATTTTCCTTCCAGCACGCCGCTTTTCAAGGCGAAATCGCGGTCCACTCTATCAGCTCCTGGCGGCACTCCGTTTCCGGAGCCTTTGCCGAGAAGGGCTTCAGGGGGTACGAACCGGTCCCAACCAATCATGTCCGGGTTCCGGCGGCAACGAATTCCCCTTCGAATGCCGAATGCTATGTCATAAAAATTCAACATAGCATTAATAGTTACTATTAGCGTCTTCGTCGCCGGATGAAAGCCCTTGTTCAATCACAAATGGGATAGAACTGTGGCGACAAAAACACCATCCCAATTAATTACTAGGCCTGTTCGCCTTCCATTTCGAGGCGCGACGTCAGAACCTTGTCGATGACGCCCCAGCCCTGGGCTTCGTCCGCATCCATGAAATGGTCACGATCGAGCGTCTTTTCAACTTCTTCATAGGTGCGGCCGGTGTGCTTGACATAGACCTCGTTCAGGCGGCGCTTCATCTTGAGGATGTCGCGGGCGTGGCGCTCGATGTCCGAAGCCTGGCCCTGGAAGCCGCCCGAGGGCTGATGCACCATGATGCGGGAATTCGGCGTGGCGAAGCGCATGTCCTTGTGGCCGGCGGCCAGCAGCAGCGAGCCCATGGACGCGGCCTGGCCGATGCAGAGCGTCGAAACCGCGGGCTTGATGAACTGCATCGTATCGTAAATCGCCATGCCTGCGGTGACGACGCCACCGGGCGAATTGATGTAGAGGGCGATTTCCTTCTTCGGGTTTTCGGCCTCGAGGAAGAGAAGCTGGGCGCAGACGAGCGTCGCCATGTGGTCTTCGACGGCGCCCGTCAGGAAGATGATGCGTTCCTTCAACAGGCGGGAATAGATGTCGTAGGAGCGTTCACCGCGGTTGGTCTGTTCCACGACCATCGGCACGAGGGCCATAGCGGTATCGACTGGGTTTCTCATGTGCGTCCTTTGTCAACGTCTCGCCGGCCGGCGCCGGGAATCAAAGAAAAATGTCTTATCCCTACATAGAGTGTCCCTGCCCTCCTCTTCAAGACACGCCTGAGGATAACGTTAAGAAGGCGGGGCCGGGCGGTTCCTGGTAGCCTCTTTCCCCCAAACGCCTGTTAACGGCGAGCCCTCGGCATTGTCTCCCCCGGTTTTTCTCCATGACAGGATGAAGGAAGGCTTACTTCATTCGACCGTGCTTATACACGTTTACCCAACGGAAAGCCTACCGGCAGATATCGGCCCAAAACCATGCCGCAGCGCAGCGACATTAAGGAAGTGGCGAGCTTCCTCGGCAAGGATGCAAGCCAACTGAAAAGGGCCGACAGACGAGGGGTTTGCTGCCGTGTTCAATATTGCTACAGGTCTCGCCATCTGGTGTTCCGAGGCCATGACGCTTGCTTTGGTGCTGTTCGTCGCCTGGCGCCACAACGTCAGGAACGAGGCCTATCTCTATTGGGGTCTCGGCTTCCTTCTGACCGGCATCGGCTTTGCGATGATTGCCTTGCGCAGCGAAATCCCAAGCGTGCTTTCCATCGAGGCGGGCAATGCCATTGCGCTGCTCGGCCAGAGCGCCTGGGTGGCGGGTTTTCTCGCACTCGACCGCAAGAGGATCGAATGGTGGGCGCTGCTGCCGCCGGTCATCTGGCTGGCCGGGGTTTTCCTGCCCTGGGTCAACAGCGATTATTCGAACCGCGTGGTGCTCTACAATCTCGCTTCGGCGACAGGTGCGACGGCACTCGCCATGGCGGTTGCCGCCGGCGACATGCGCCGCGAGCGCACCCGCGTCAAACTGATGGGCGTCTTCGTCATCCAGGGCTGCCTGTGCTTCGGCTCGGCGCTGACGACGGCGCTGACGCTGCCGAGCGACATCGAGGCGACCAATCTCGGCGGCGTCTCCGCCATGGCCAGCGCCTTCCTGCTGACCATCGCCTTCGCGTTCACGTGCCGGCTGATCATGGAGCGCTCCGAACGGCACCTGCGTGCGCTGACCCTGACCGATTCGCTGACCGGCGTGCTCAACCGCCGCGGCCTGCTCGGCTATTTCGACGCCACCCAGGAAAAAGCCCATAACGAGCAGCGCCAGGTCGCAGTGATGCTCTTCGATCTCGACCATTTCAAGCGCGTCAACGATCGTTTCGGCCACCAATCCGGCGATGCCGTACTCACCGCGTTTGCCCGCATGGCCCGCCAGTATATTCCGAACAGCATCTTCGGCCGCATGGGCGGCGAGGAATTCGCAGCCTTCGCCGCGGTTACGGACCAGACGGAAGCCGAGGCGATCGCCGAAGCCATCCGCACCGAATTCTGCCGCCTGCCCGTCAGCACCGGCGAAGCGATCGTCCCGGTCACGGTCAGCATCGGCATCGCGCTCGCCTCCTCGATCGAAGCCAATATCGACAAGCTGATCTCGGCTGCCGACCGGGCGCTCTATGCCGCCAAGGCCGCCGGCCGCAACTGCACGGTCACCTTCGGCGAAGCGGAGGCCGCAGCCCCTGCACCGGCCACACCGAGCAGCACCGCCGGCGAACTCGTGCCGACGGTCGACGATCAGGTCGAGGCCCTGCGGCGCATGGGCACGCTGTCGCGGGCCGGCTAGCCCGCTTCTTCACCCGCATCTTTCCGAGGCACGGCAAATCCGCTAAGCCTCGGGACATGATGATACCGTCCTTTCTCTCGATCGATCCGGCTCGCCGCCACGTCTCGCTGGACGGCCGCAACCCGGCCTTCTACGGCAACCCGAATGCCGCCTATGCAGCACTTCACGCCCATTGCCCGACCTTCTACTGGAGCGAGCAGAAGCAGTGGTTCTTCACAGGCTACGACCATGTGAACGCGCTGCTGCGCGATCGCCGCTTCGGCCGGCAGATCCTGCATATCGCCAGCCGCGAGGAGCTCGGCCTTGCCGAGCCGATGCCGCATCTTGCCAGTTTCGATCTCTCGGAACGGTATTCCCTGCTCGAACTCGAACCGCCCGAGCACACGCGGCTGCGCACGCTCGTCAACCGCGCCTTCGTCTCCCGCCATGTCGAGAAGATGAAACCGGAGCTTGCCGAACTCGCCAACCGGCTGATCGACGGCTTCGCGAAAAAGGGCGAGGTCGAGCTGCTCTCGGCCTTTGCCGACATCATCCCGGTGACGATGATCGCCCGGATGATCGGCATTCCCGAGGAGATGGGGCCGCAGCTGCTTGCCTGGTCGCACGCCTATGTCCGCATGTACATGTTCGGCCGCACGCGCGAGCAGGAGGAAGAGGCCGAACGGGCGGCCAAGGAATTTTCCGACTACGTCAAGACGGTGATCGCAGAACGCCGCGCCGAGCCGCGCGACGACCTGCTTACCCACATGATCCATACCGAGCACAAGGGCCAATATCTGACCGAGGAGGAGCTCGTCTCGACGACGATCGTGCTGCTCAATGCCGGGCATGAGGCGACCGTGCACCAGATCGGCAATTCCGTGCGCATCATCCTCGACAGCGGCTGCGATCCCTCGGAACTCTTCCGGGACGAAGCGACGACGGAGCGCACGGTCGAGGAAACCTTGCGCATCGGCGCGCCGGTGCACATCTTCCAGCGCTGGGCGCTGGAGCCTGCCGAAATCGACGGCGTCTCCTTCAAGCGCGGCGACAAGGTGAGCCTCATCCTCGCCGCCGCCAATCTCGACCCGGCGAAATTCACCGATCCCCTCGCCTTCCGGCCGGATCGCAACGAGGCGGCGAACCTCTCCTTCGGCGCCGGTATCCATTTCTGCATCGGCGCGCCGCTGGCCCGGCTGGAGCTCAATGTCGTGCTGCCGATCCTGTTCGAACGGCTTCCCGGTCTCAAACTGTCAAAGACGCCGGTGGTCAAGGACGTCTACCATTTCCACGGGCTGGACCGGCTGGATCTGCAATGGTGATCACAGCCGCGCCTGGAAAGTCATGCGGCTGACTCTTCTTCCAGCTTGCTGGATATGTCGTGTGCCGACATAGGTCTTCCAAGCAGATATCCCTGCAGCTGATCGCAGCCGGCGTCGCGCAAGATCGCCGCCTGGCGGGTATTCTCGATCCCTTCGGCGGTCACCGGAATCTGCAGGGCGGTCGCCAGGGAAATGGTCGCCCGAAGAACATCGGCGCCATTTGAGCCTTCGTCGAGAGCCGACACGAGCGAGCGGTCGATCTTCATGCGATCAAACCCGAACTGCCGCAATGCGCCAATGCTGGCGTAGCCGCAGCCGAAGTCATCGAGCGCAAACTTGATGCCGACGCGCTTCAGCTGATCTATCGATCGTCGCGCCTGGTCCGGATTTGTCATCAGGACACCTTCGGTGATCTCCAGCGTCAGCCGGCTTGGATTGAAATCGAGTTCCTGCAGCACCGAGATCACTTCGGCGGCAAATTCCGGATTGCAGAGCTGGATCGGCGAAACATTCACCGACAATGCCAGATCGGGCCAGTTCTTGGCATGCTCGATCGATGTTCTGAGCATATGAACGCCAAGCGCATCGATGAGGCCGCATCTCTCGGCAAGCGGGATGAAAATCTCCGGACTGATGTTGCCCGTCGCCGTTCGCCAGCGTGCCAACGCCTCAAGACCAGTGACGGCGCCTGTTGTGGCGGAGACGAGAGGCTGGAAAACGGCTTCGATCGCGCCACTGCTGATGGCGTGCTTCAACAGGCCTTCCAACTCGGCGACGCGTTGGCGTTCCTGGTCCAGTTCAGGATCGTATTCGATCGCCTGACCCCTGCCATTTGTCTTGGCGCGATAGAGGGCCATATCCGCTCTGCGGAGCAGCTCCAAAGGCGGAATGTCTCCGTTGAGCGCGGCCGCTCCGATGCTTGCGCCGACTTCGATCGTTCGTCCGTCGATTTTGAAGGGCTCGGTAAACAACGCCAGAATGGTCTTTTCCATGTCTTCGCACGTAGCGGATCCGACGTGCACCAATGCAAATTCGTCGCCCCCCAGCCGGGCCGCGGCAACGACTTCGGGGTGGCAGGCGGTCAGCGCGTTCGAGACCAGCCGGATCAAATCGTCCCCCACCGCATGCCCCCAGGCATCGTTGACGGCCTTGAAGCCATCAAGGTCGACCAGATAGAGCCGGAGTGGCGTAGAGCCCACATCCTCCAGGTCTTCCAGCAGGCTGAGAAGCCCATGCCTGTTCAACAGGCCACTCAGGCTATCATGGCCCGCCTCGAAAAGTGCTGCTTGCGCCAACTGGCGCAGGCGTCGCGCCTCGGACGCGCCAACCATCAGAACGCCGATCAGGAACAGCGCAAGGATGGCGATAGCGGCCGCGACGTAAGGAGCAACCTGATGAAACACGGTGCTTCCGGGCGCCTTGCTCGGCCAGACGAGATAGCCGATGACGGCCCCCTTCATGTCGGTGATCGGCGCGTTCAGGAACGCCGGCTTGGGCGTCGTCTCGAGGTGCAGGCCTTCGAGTTCATGTTCGTTCGAGAGCGTGTCGAGAACCTCAGGCGTGATGTCCTTGTAGAAGCTCAACGTGCTGAGCTTCGGAAGCTCGCCGCTCGCCTCGAACGGCTGGATTGCCTGCGAGGCGATCAGCGCGACGCCGCTCTCGGTCTTGATGAAATTGACCACCGGCGCCCGCCCAGGATCAGCGGCCGCATTGATCTGCTGATCAAAGGTTTCGCCAAAAAACGCGCTCGGCTGGAAGGGCTTGCCTTTGGCATAGGCCGAGACAACCGAAGACCGGTCGGGGCCGATGACGATCGCGCCGTCATAGAGCGCGTAATCCTCGCTGGTTTTTCCCCAATTCTCATAGGCCCAATCGGCGGCGGTCGGCGATGAGGTCGCACGATAGGCATCGTCCCATACGGCATTGTCAGTCGTTGTCGAACCCAGGCGAGCCACAAATGCGCCGATTGCGGCGCGGGCAGCGCGATTGGCCCTGGCATCGTCGATCTCGTTTGCCGACCGGGTCATCTTGACGACGACATGAGCCATAAGGCCGGTCAGGACGAGAGCGACGACGAGGAAGCAGACGGTTGTCGCAATGATGGAAGACGTCTGAGTCCGAACGTGCCTACCTGCAAGATTCGACGACATGCAAATTCCGCAAAGATTAATTGCAAGGCCATGTCTGTGAGACGGCAGGAGACATCATGTCCGCAATGCGCTGCAGATCAGATCTAGCATTTGACGATGTAGGCCCGATTAATGGGATTGGTTAAAAGCGTTCTATCCGGCAAGGAAGCGCTGTCATTGGCGGAAAAACAGGCCACTATCGCCGCAAACCGGGACAGGCCCGGGGTCGCCGGCGTCGGTCTGCTCAAACCTTGATCACATAATCCTTGCGAGTCGTTTCAACGACTTCCCACGTTCCCCTAAAGCCGGGCCTGAGGATCATCCGGTCACCCGCCTTCAGATGCACCGGCTCGCCGCCCTCCTCCGTCACGATCGAATGGCCGGAGAGCAGGCTGAAATATTCCCACTCTTCGTAGACAATCCGCCACTTGCCCGGCGTCGCCTCCCAGATACCGGAATAGAGGCCACCTTCGGCCTCCTCCAGGTTCCAGCTACGGAATTGCGGATCGCCCGAGATGATCCGGCCGGGCTCCGGGGCGCCGAACTCCGGTTGGACGCCGTCGATGCTGAAGGTGATGAAATTTGCCGTGGTCATTATGGACCCCTTTGATCTCAGATCTTCGAGAGCGCCTGTTCGAGATCGGCGATGATGTCCTTGACGTCTTCGATGCCGACGGAAAGGCGCACGACGTCAGACCCGGCGCCGGCGGCGATCCTCTGCTCGTCGGTCAATTGCCGGTGCGTCGTCGAGGCCGGATGGATGACGAGCGAACGGGTGTCGCCGATATTGGCGAGGTGGGAGAAGAGCTCCAGTCCCTCGACCAGCGTCTTGCCCGCCTCATAGCCGCCTTTGACGCCGAAGGTGAAGATGGAGCCGGCGCCCTTCGGCGAATAGCGCTGCTGCAGGGCATGGTTCGGGTCGTCGTCGAGGCCGGCATAATTCACCCAGGCGATCTTGCTGTGCGCCTTCAGCCACTTGGCGACGGCGATCGCATTGTCGCTGTGGCGCTGCATGCGAAGCGGCAGCGTCTCGATGCCGGTCAGGATCAGGAAGGCGTTGAAGGGCGAAATCGCCGGCCCAAGATCGCGCAGGCCGAGCACGCGGGCAGCGATCGCAAAGGCGAAATTACCGAACGTCGCGTGCAGGACCATGCCGTTATATTCCGGCCGCGGGCTCGACAGCATCGGGTAATTGCCGGATTTCGACCAGTCGAAGGTGCCGCCGTCGACGATGAGGCCGCCCATGGAATTGCCGTGGCCGCCGAGAAATTTCGTCAGCGAATGTACGACGATGTCGGCGCCATGCTCGATCGGACGGATGAAATAGGGGGTCGCCAACGTGTTGTCGACGATCAGCGGCAGGCCGTTGCGGTGTGCGACGTCGGCAATGGCGGCGATATCGACGAAGGTGCCGCCGGGATTGGCCAGGCTTTCGATGAAGATACCGCGCGTCTTGTCGTCGATCTGGCTTTCGAAGCTTGCCGGATCGTCGGAATCGGCCCAGCGCACCTGCCAGCCGAAATTCTCGAAGGCATGGCCGAATTGGTTGATCGAGCCGCCATAGAGCCTGCGCGCAGCGATGAAGTTCTCGCCGGGGCGCATGATGGTGTGGAAGACGATCATCTGCGCTGCATGGCCGGAGGCGACGGCAAGTGCTGCCGTGCCGCCCTCGAGCGCTGCGACACGCTCCTCGAGCACGGCCTGGGTCGGGTTCATGATGCGGGTGTAGATGTTTCCGAAGGCCTGCAGGCCGAAGAGGGCGGCGGCATGATCGGAATCATTGAAGACGAAAGCGGTCGTCTGGTAGATCGGCGTTACCCGCGCGCCGGTCGCCGGGTCGGGCTGTGCGCCGGCATGGATCGCCAACGTGTTGAATCCCGGATCGTTCTTGGCCATGTCGTCCTCCCGTTATTGCTGACGAGCGGGATCATAACCACTCACGAACGAAAGTTAATCGCGATCCGTTTCAACCCGCGGGCGTTCCGTGGAAAATCCGTCTCCGCCAACAGCAACTCAGGCAATGAGACGAGGATATTCGATCGCCGGGCAACGGTTCATCACCACCTTGACACCGACGGCCTCCGCCTTTGCCGCCGCCGCATCGTCGCGGACACCAAGTTGAGACCAGATGATCTTCGGCAGCGGGCTCAGCGCCAGCGCCTCCTCGATGACCCCGTCCAGATATTCGGAGGCGCGAAATACGTCGACCATGTCGATCGGCACGGGAATGTCGGCGAGCCGGGCATACACGGTACGGCCCTGAATCTGCTTACCCGCCTGCCCCGGATTGACAGGAATGACCTCATAGCCGCACGACAGCAGATAACCCATGACGCCGTTGCTCGGCCGGGCCGGATTGGGCGAAGCGCCGGTCAGAGCGATGGTCTTTACCGAATGCAGGATTCCGGCGAGGTAGTCATCCGTGTAAGCGTCGTGATTCATGTCCGTGTCTCCACTCCCGAAAGCCCTTCAGCACGGCCCCGCATGTTTTTTTGCATTTCCGTGAAACCGGCTGGGCGTCTTTTCCGTATATATGAATTGGATACTCCCTGAGGATGATTCGATGAAAAAAATCGCTCTTGCCCTCATGCTCGTGCTTGCCGCATCGCCGGCGCTGGCGATCTCGCGCTACAATCCGCTCGCCATGAGCTGTGCCAGCGTGCGCGCCGCCATCCACAATCAGGGCGCCGTCATCTTCCGCTACCAGTCTCCCCGCGGCTTGCCGCTCTACGATCGCTATGTCCGCAACAGCAATTATTGCGACGCGACCGATTATGCGGAATGGACGCATATTCCCTCGAAGGACGATCCCCGCTGCCCGGTCCTGAACTGCCAGAACATCGACAACCTTGACGGGATGCTTTTCGTTCCCCATCATCAACTTTGATGGTTTTAACGGTTGTAACGGCCGCGGGAAACTATACGTCTTTCGCGCTTGCGAAAGGTTTGGGGCTCAATCCCGCGCTGCGATTTTTTGAAGATTGCACAATCAAAAGCTTTAATTTTCCCCTATGTCAAAGTTATAGAATAATATCTATATTTCAGCAGCATAGGATAATCTGCTTCCGAGTTCCGACAGCTTTTTTCTCCTTTTGTTCATGATAATGCCGCGCTATGTTCTTATGTCCATTAGAAACATCTCATAGTTGAAAGGAGCGCCTGGATTGAACGCATGTCGCGCGCACGTAAAAATTGCTCCAATGAGCCACCATTGTTCACCTACTGAAAGAATGCTATTCGACACATGACCGCATAAGCGGCCGCCGCCGTGCATTTTCGTGCAAATCTCAGTTGTCTTTTCAGGAATTCGAAACGCTGAAGCGAGGCGTGTTCCGCTTCTTCTCATCCTTTCCGGATTTACTCCCTTGCCTCTCGACGTCATCCTGCTCGTTCTCTTCGGCGCACTGCTGCACGCGACATGGAACGCCATCGTCAAGGCGGGGAGCGACAAATCCCTCGATGCGGCACTGATCTCGGCCGGCGGTGCGGTTTCGGCGCTGCCGTTCCTGGCATTCCTGCCGCTGCCGCAAGCCTCAGCCTGGCCGTTCATCGGCGCCTCGGCCATCCTGCAATTCGCCTATTTTCAATTGGTCGCCGCCGCCTACCGCGCCGGCGATATCGGCCTCGTCTATCCATTGATGCGTGGCAGCGCACCGCTGCTGATTGCCGCGACAAGCGGTTTCATCCTCAAGGAAGATCTTTCCTGGGGCGCTCTTGCCGGCACGATGACGATTTCGGCCGGGGTGCTGACGCTGGCTTTGGAGGCGCAGCGCGGCAGCAGCCGCGCCGTCATGTTCGCGCTTGCCAATGCCTGCGTCATCGCCAGCTACACCTATGTCGACGGTATCGGCGCACGCATCTCCGGCAATGCGGTTTCCTACACTTTGTGGATGTCGCTGTTGCCGCCGGTGCTGCTGTTTGCCTGGGCAGCGTCGCAGCGCGGCGCTGCCGCCGTCGCGCGCCACGTCCGTCGCAACTGGTGGCGCGGCCTCATCGGCGGCGCCGGCTCGATCGCTTCCTACGGGCTGGCGCTCTGGGCGATGACGAAAGCCCCGGTCGCGACCGTCGCCGCTCTGCGCGAAACCGCGATCCTCTTTGCGCTGGTGATCTCGATCACCGTCTTCAAGGAAAAGGCCAGCATCTGGCGCTACGTCGCCGGCGTGGTTATCGCAATCGGCGGACTGGTTCTGAAACTGGCGTGAGTCATTCGCCCTTCCATTCCGGCATACGCTTGCCGAGGAAGGCGCCGATCCCTTCCTGCGCGTCCTGCGTCAGCATGTTTTCGACCATCAACTTGGCGGTATAATCATAGGCCGCCTCCACCGGCAGTTCGAGCTGGCGGTTGAAGGCTTCCTTGCCGATCCTCAGCGCCATCGGCGATTTGCTGGCGATCACCGCCGCATATTTGGACACGACCTGCACCAGATACTGTTTCGGCACGATGCGGTTGACGAGGCCGAAATCCTTGGCGGTCGAGGCGTCGATCGTCTCGCCGGTCAGCAGCATTTCCATTGCCTGCTTGCGGTGCGCGGCACGGGAAACGGCAACCATCGGCGTCGAACAGAACAGGCCGATGTTGACGCCCGGCGTGCAGAATGTCGAACTGTCGGTGCAGATCGCCAGATCGCAGGAGGCAACCAGCTGACAGCCCGCAGCCGTTGCAAGCCCGTCGATCTCGGCGATGACAGGCTTCGGCAGATGGGCGATCTTCAGCATCAGATCGGCAGCGAGCCGGAAGGACTTTTCGAAGAAGCCGGCCCCCTGATCTTCATCGGCGCGATGGGTCGTGAGTTCCTTGAGATCATGCCCGGCGGAAAAGACGTTGCCGATCGAAGCGATGACGACGACGCGCACATCCGAATCCGCCCCGGCCGTCTCCAGCTCGTGCATCAGCGCTTCGAGAAGCGCGATCGAAAGCACATTGGCCGGCGGATTGTTGAGCACCAACCGCAGCACGCCGTCGCGCAGCGAGCGGGTCAGCAATCCGCCCTCTTCTGCCCTGGCTGCGTCCGGGAAGGATACGATTTCGGCCATGATGCTGCTCCCTGCGCTCGCTCGATTCCAAGCAGACGTTTTGCCACAAGGCGCTGGCAATTTCGAGCAGGATCCGCACGCCGCGCGTAAGCCGCTGCCGTCAGGACCAGAACCACGACTTCGATGCCTCGGCACTTGCCTGCGCACGCGTCAGACCGACATCGCGAAGCTCGTTGTCGGTGAGTTCGGACAGCGTGCGGCGGCTACGACGCTTTTCGAGATGATGTTCGATGACGGCCACCCGCCGCAGGCCCCAACGCGCCAGGCGGCGCAGTTTCGATCGAACGATATCGCGAGGCGCCACAAAGATCCCGCTTGTTTCCAAAGCCATCTGTTCTTCCTTCCTTCAACGGATGAAAGATGCGCTGGAAGACGCCATGAAAGAAGCTTATAGATATTATGATATGCATAAGGATTTCTTTGGCATGGCGCTCAACCTCGATCAACTCGCGACCTTCGTCAATGTTGCCGATCTCGGAAGCTTTACGGCTGCAGCCGACAAGGAGGGCCTGACGCAACCAGCCGTCAGCCTGCAGGTAAAGGGCCTCGAACAGCGGCTCGGTGTCCGGCTGATCGAGCGCGTCGGGCGACGGGCGCAGCCCACCGCGGCAGGTCTCGATCTTCTCGCGCATGCACGACGCCTGCTGCAGGATTCGGCGGCGGCGGAAGAAGCGATGCTGCCGTACAGAGATGGCGCAAGCGGCCGCGTGCGCATCGGCAGCGGCGGCACGGCGTCGATCCATCTGCTGCCGCGCGCCATCGCCGCCGCCAGAAAACGCATGCCCGGCCTCGAAATCACCGTGCGCATCGGTGATGCCGACGACGTTCTGCGCGATCTGGAGGACAATAGCCTCGACATCGCCGTCATCGCCCTGCCGGCATCGGGACGGAACTTCGAGATCGAACCCTTCTACGAGGAGGAACTGCTGGCCGTCGCTCCCGCAGGCAGTCTCATTCCCGAAGGCGGGCCGGACGCCGCCTTCATGCGCGACAGGACGCTGCTGCTTTACGAGGGAGGCAATACGCGGCGGGCAATCGATGCGTGGCTGGCTGCTCCCAATACCAGAATCCGCCCCGCGATGGAGTTCGGCAGCATCGAGGCAATCAAGGAACTGGTGGCGGTGGGGCTCGGCTGGTCGATCCTGCCGGGACTGGCGCTGAAGCGCGAACGCGCCGGCCTGGTGACGACATCATCGCTGAATCCGCAGCTCACGCGCCGCCTCGGCATGGTGCTGCGCCGGGACAAACATCTGACACGCGGCCTTCGCGAAATGATGAAATGCCTGCGCGAGTTCAAAGGTTAGGCCGCTTTCGACCGCGGGATGCGGTTTCAAAAGCCGGCAGCGACGAGATAAAAAACGTCAGCCTCCCCAGTTCACGACCTAACAAATGTGAGGTATCATAATACCACATATCTAACATATTGTTTTCGCTTTGAATTTTTTACAGGCGTCGGAAGAGTCGATATTGACCCGATGTCACGTTCCCTTTATACACCGCGCCAGAACGCAGCCTATCCGGGCTGCTTTCTTTTTGGCATGCCTTGCGCCTGCCAATCCAAGCAACAAGAAACGCCCTTCAAGCCCTCGGGCCAAGGGTCCCAAAAGAGAGTATTCACTATGGCAACCTTCTCCCAGAAGCCTGCAGAGGTGGAGAAGAAGTGGGTGATCATCGACGCCGAAGGGCTGGTCGTTGGCCGTCTCGCTTCCATCATCGCTATGCGCCTGCGCGGCAAGCACAAGGCAACCTTCACGCCCCACGTTGACGACGGCGACAACGTCATCGTCATCAATGCCGACAAGGTCGTTTTCACCGGCAAGAAGTATTCCGACAAGGTCTACTACTGGCACACCGGTTATGCCGGCGGCATCAAGGAACGCACCGCACGCCAGATCATCGAAGGCCGCTTCCCGGAGCGCGTCCTCGAAAAGGCCGTCGAACGCATGGTTCCGCGTGGCCCGCTCGGCCGTCGCCAGATGAAGAACCTGCGCGTTTACGCCGGCTCCAACCATCCCCATGAAGCCCAGCAGCCGGTCGCCCTCGACGTTGCCGCGCTCAACAAAAAGAACGTAAGGAGCGCCTGATCATGGCTGACCTCTCCTCCCTGAAGGATCTCGGCACGGCTTCCGAAGCTGCTGCTCCGGCCCACGTCCGCAAGGTCGATTCGCTCGGCCGCTCCTACGCGACCGGCAAGCGCAAGAACGCCGTCGCCCGCGTCTGGGTGAAGCCGGGCTCCGGCAAGATCATCATCAACGGCAAGGAATTCGCGGAATATTTCGCCCGTCCGGTGCTGCAGATGATCCTGCGCCAGCCGATCGTTGCGGCTGCCCGTGACGGCCAGTTCGACATCGTCGCAACCGTTGCCGGCGGTGGCCTGTCCGGCCAGGCCGGCGCTGTTCGCCACGGTCTCTCCAAGGCGCTGACCTACTTCGAGCCGGGCCTGCGCTCGGTGCTGAAGAAGGGCGGCTTCCTGACCCGCGACAGCCGCGTCGTCGAACGCAAGAAGTACGGCAAGGCAAAGGCCCGCCGCTCCTTCCAGTTCTCCAAGCGTTAATCGCTTCGGACAGACGGAATTACGAAGGCCGGGGAAACCCGGCCTTTTTATTTGCGCTGTTCAACCCAGGCGGAAGCGTGCCGGCTGCCATTGTCGCATTTCGGTTCTGCTGGTAGAAACTCTGCTGGTAGAAACTGGGCAAAACGCTTCGCGAATGAGCGAAGCCGCAGTCAGGGTCGCATCATGGGAACAACCAAGTCCGCAGACAAATAGGCCGCAACAACCCTGCCCTGTTGTTGCGGCGTCTGTCCGGCCAATTCCGATACTGATGAAAAGACAGATCGCCGCCGAATGAAATCATTTGAGCGGATGCTTTCCCATGTCTTATCCCAAAATCCAGCGCTGGAGCTATTCCGTGCCGGCAGCCATGCTGCTGATGGCGCCTTTCGACATCTTGACCTCTCTCGCCATGGATATCTATCTGCCGATTGTGCCTGTTATGCCGGAGGCGCTCGGCACCTCACCTGAAGTCATCCAACTGACCCTCAGCCTCTATATGCTCGTGCTCGGCGCCGGGCAGATCGTCTTCGGGCCGATTTCCGATATTGTCGGACGACGGCCCGTCCTGCTCGGAGGCACGGCACTCTTTGCCGCTTCCTCCTTCCTGCTTGCCGGCACTTCGGCGGCACCGCTTTTCGTGGCCTGGAGATTGCTGCAGGCAGTCGGTGCGTCGGCGGCTCTCGTCGCAACCTTCGCAACAGTGCGCGACGTCTACGCCGGGCGTCCCGAAAGCAGCACGATCTATAGCCTGCTCGGCTCCATCCTCTCCTTCGTGCCGGCATTGGGCCCCATCGCCGGAGCCTTGATCGCCGATCGCTTCGGCTGGCGCGCCATCTTCCTCGTCATCGGCCTCCTTTCGGTTGCCGCCCTTTTCAACGCCGGCATGCGGTGGCATGAGACCCGTCCCGCCGCCACCGCGAAGATCGCCCTCCGCCCGATCCTGAAGAGCTTTCCCTTCTGGGTCTATACATTAGGCTTCAGCACGGCGATGGGTGCCTTCTTCGTCTTCTTCTCGACGGCACCCCGTATCCTGATCGATAGGGCCGGCTTCTCCGGCATCGGCTTCAGCGTCGCCTTTGCCACCGTGGCACTGGCGATGATCGTGACGGCGCCTTTCGCCAAAAGCTTCGTCATGCGCTGGGGCATTGCAGGCAGTCTTGCCAGAGGCATGGCGACGCTGCTTCTCGGCGCCGTGCTGCTTGCCTTTGGAGAATTGTTTCTGCAGCCCTCCTTTGTCAGCTTCGTCGTGCCGATGTGGATCATCGCGATCGGCATCGTCCTGGCGACCGCGGTGACTGCCAATGGCGCGCTTGAGGCCTTTGGCGACACGGCAGGAACGGCGGTCGCGTTGTATTTCTGTGTCGAGAGCATCTTGGTCGGCTTTGCCGGAACGGTCTTTGTGCTTCTGCTCGGCGGCGACAGCGCCTGGCCGGTCGTTGGCTATATCTCTGTGAGCGCGCTGGCGACGCTCGCCGGGTTGTGGTCCCTGCGGCAGCCGGCCTGACAGCAGATGGTCAAGAACGGCCGCTCGACCGCAATGGGCGGCCGTCATCCGATCGATGGCTTGAAATCTGCCCGCAGCTCGCCTACCCCTTTCTGCGCGCAAGGGATCAGCCAATTCCTTCGCGAGACCGCCACCCGACGCTTTGGCGTCGAACGGTGATCATGCAACGCAGCGTCCGCACCGAACGCGACTATGGTTTTGCCACCGAAAAAAGGAGCATGACTTGGCGAACAGATCGATTGACCACGCCTTCACGGCGACCAGCCTCACTTCTGCCGCCAGCGACCCGACCTTTGCCGGCGCGCTGTCCTTCATGCGTCGCCGCTTCACCAAGGAACTCGCCGGCGTCGACGTCGCCGTCTGGGGGATTCCCTTCGATGCCGCGACATCGAACAGGCCGGGCACGCGCTTCGGGCCGCAGGCGATCCGGCGCGCCTCGGCGATCTTCGACAATGACGCGCAATATCCCTTCCACCGCGATCTCTTCGCCGACATGGCGGTGATCGACTACGGCGACTGCCTGCTCGACTACGGCAATCATCAGGATACGCCTGCCGCCATCGAGCGCCAGGCGAATGTCATCCTCGACAGCGGCGCCTTCCTGCTGACGCTCGGCGGCGATCATTACGTCACCTGGCCGCTGCTGAAAGCCCATGTGGCAAAACATGGGCCGCTGGCGCTCGTGCAGTTCGACGCGCACCAGGACACCTGGTTCGACGAAGAACGGCGCATCGACCATGGCTCCTTCGTGGCGCGGGCGGCTCGCGAAGGCATCATCGATCCCGACCGCTCGATCCAGATCGGCATCCGCACCCATGCGCCGGAGGATTGCGGCGTCAATATTCTCTACGGTCATCAGGTCGAAGAAATGAGCGCCGGCGATATCGCCTCGGCGATCATCTCCCATACGCGCGGGGCGCCAGCCTATCTCACCTTCGATATCGATTGCCTCGATCCGGCCTTTGCGCCGGGTACCGGCACACCGGTTGCCGGCGGGCCGTCGAGCGTCAAGATCCTCTCGGTGCTGCAGCGCCTGCACCAGCTCGATATCCGTGGCGCTGATGTCGTCGAGGTATCGCCGCCCTATGATCATGCCGATATCACCGCCATTGCGGGGGCAACGGTGGCGATGTATATGCTGGGGCTTCACGCCGAGCGACGCGCCATCGCCGTGTCACAAGGCTGACTTATCATCGCTCAAACTGAATCCGGAAACCTTCAGAACCCATTGAAAGCGCAGGTTTAACATGGCACCGAAAATCTTCATCGACGGCGAACACGGCACGACGGGTCTGCAGATCCGCACGCGCATGGCCGGCCGCCGCGATGTCGAGCTTCTGTCCATCCCCGAAGCCGAGCGGCGCAACGCCGCCCTGCGCGAGGACATGCTGAACAGCGCCGATATCGCTATTCTCTGCCTGCCCGACGACGCGTCGAAGGAAGCGGTTCAGATGGTTTCGGCCAACAACAATGTGCGCGTCATCGACACCTCGACCGCCTTCCGCGTCAATCCCGGTTGGGCCTATGGCTTTGCCGAGATGGACGGTGCGCAGGCCGACAGGATCAAGGCCGCCCGTTTCGTCGCCAATCCCGGCTGCTATCCGACGGGAGCGATCGGTCTCATCCGGCCGCTGCGCGCCGCCGGCATTCTGCCGGACGGTTATCCGGTCACGGTCAACGCGGTCTCCGGTTATACCGGCGGCGGCAAGCAGATGATCGCGCAGATGGAAAACCCGGATCACCCGGATGCGATCACCGCACCGCATTTCCTCTATGGCCTGCCGCTCACCCATAAACATGTGCCGGAGATGACCGTGCACGGCCTGCTCGACCGCGCGCCGATCTTCTCGCCATCTGTCGGCAAGTTTGCTCAAGGGATGATCGTGCAGGTGCCGCTGCATCTCGACGATCTCGCCGAGGGCGCGACGATGGAGAGCATCCATGCCGCCCTCGTCGCCCATTATGCCGGCCAGGATATCGTCAGTGTCGTGCCGCTGGCCGAAAGCAAGGGGCTTGCCCGCGTCAACGCCGTCGAGCTCGAAGGCAAGGACACGATGAAGCTCTTCGTCTTCGGCACCCCAGGCGCTTCGCAGGTCAATTTGGTGGCGCTGCTCGACAATCTCGGCAAGGGCGCATCGGGCGCCGCCGTCCAGAACATGGACCTGATGCTCGCCTCGTAAGGGCGTGAATGGCGGCATCGAGATGATGCCGCTCACGCTTCGTGTCGATCTCGTTATACAATGATCTCGTGGCCGCCTGCCTCGGCGGCCGCAGCATCGTTTTCGGCTCGATCATCGGCGACGATTGGGCTATGAGGGCGGACCTTCCTCGCCTGCCGTTCCCGAATCACGGAGCCTGATGTCATGACGCTCGATGCGCTGGTCGATGGCGTGCACGCATGGTTTACCGCCGCCCTGCCCGACCAAGGCATCTATGCGCTGATGGTCTTTGCCTTCATCGCCGGGCTTGCCCGCGGCTTTTCCGGCTTCGGCGCCGCCCTGATCTTCGTTCCGCTCGGCGGCGCGATCGTCGGGCCGAAGCTGATCTCGCCGATCCTGCTCGTCATCGACGGCGTTGCCTCGCTCGGGATGATCCCGCCGGCCTGGCGCGGCGCCAACCGGCGAGAAGTTTTCGTCATGGCGGCAGGTGCTGCGCTCGGCATTCCGGCCGGCACGGCGATACTGGCGTTGCTCGACCCGCTGCTCTTGCGCTGGAGTATCACGATCATCGCCAGCTGCCTGCTTGCGCTGCTGGTATCGGGATGGCGCTACCACGGCGAGGCATCCGCACCGCTCACCAGCGGCGTCGGGCTGATCGCCGGGCTTTTCAGCGGCGCCGCGCAGCTCGGCGGGCCGCCGGTTGTCGCCTATTGGCTCGGCGGCAAGAGCGACTTCACCCGCGTCCGGGCAAATGTCGTGCTCTATTTCTCGATCTCGAGCGTTCTCAGCGCCATCAGCTATTATTTCGGCGGGCTGTTCGTGCCTGCCGTCTTCGCGCTCACCGTCGTCGTCCTGCCGAGTTATGCGGTCGGGCTCTATGGCGGGTCGAAACTGTTCGGGCTTGCCGAAGAACGGACCTTCCGTATCGCCTGCTACGTCCTGATCGCCGCCGCCGCGATCATCGGCATGCCGCTGCTCGATGGGGTGCTGCGGTAGAACCCAGCAGCGACGGCTTCAATCGCGTTCGGCGATCATCGTCCCATGCGGATATTCACCGTAAAAGCCGCGCCAGTTGGCGACGGCGAAACCGAAAACCACCAGCGCACCGGCCTGATGCAACAGGCCCCAGTGGAGCGGCACCTGCATCAGCAGCGTGGCGATGCCGATCGCCGCCTGCATCGTCACCAGTGCGAAAAGCAGCACGGCACGGCGTGCATGGGTGGTCCAAGGTGCCGCGCGAAGGGCGATCACCATGTTGATCAGCGTCAATGCGAAGAGCGTGTAGGCGCCGATGCGGTGGATGAACTGCACCGTCTTCGGGTTCTCGAAAACATTGATCCAGAAGGGCTGCTGGATCAGCAGATCGGAGGGGATAACGGCGCCATCCATCAGCGGCCAGGTATTGTAGGAAAAACCGGCATCGAGCCCCGCCACCAGCGCGCCGAGATAGATCTGGAACAGCGAGAAGATGGCGATCGCGGCGGCAAAGGCGCGCGAGCTTCTGGCCGGCGGCGGATCGTCGGAGTGCGGTGAGAGACCGCGCATGATCCACATGCAGCCGGCAAAGATCAGGCAGGCCATGACGAGATGCGTGGCGAGCCGGTACTGGCTGACGTCGGTGCGGACGGAAAGGCCCGAAGACACCATCCACCAGCCGATAAAGCCCTGCAGGCCGCCGAGCGCCAGGATGCCGACGAGCGGCCAGCGCAGGCGCTTTTCGATACGCCCCGTCAGCCAGAAATAGATCAGCGGCAGCGCGAAGATCACGCCGATGCCGCGGGCGATCAGCCGGTGCGCCCATTCCCACCAGAAGATGCCCTTGAACTCGTCGACGGTCATGGAACTGTTCAGCTGCTGAAATTCGGGAATGCGCTGATAGAGGCGGAATTCCTCCTCCCACTCGGCGGCCGACAGCGGCGGGATGACGCCATGGATCGGCTTCCACTCGGTAATCGACAGGCCGGAATTGGTCAGTCGCGTGGCGCCGCCGACGAGCACGAGACAGAAGAGCGCCAAAAGCACGAAGCCGAGCCAGAGGCGCAAGGCGCGGCGGTCGCGATTCTGCTTGCGCATTTCGCTCAGGATCGCCTGTTCCGTGGTCGGGTTTGCGACGGCCATGATGTCTCCTTCTATCCGGCAGTTGATTTGCCCCACCGGCTCATGCAAAACAAGCCCCGAACCTTTGCGGCATGCCGTCGCGCCGGTTCGCCCCCTCCATGCCGAGAGATAACCGATGCCCGTCCGCCTCCGCAAATTCATCGGCACGATCCTCATCATCGTGCTCGTGCTCGTCTATGCGCTGGTGGCGAACACGATCGCGGTGGCAACGCTCGGCAACGCGCCCTGGTGGGGACATCTGCTCTATTTCTTTCTCACCGGCCTGCTCTGGGTATTGCCGGCGATGGTAATCATCAAATGGATGGCCGGGCCGCCGCAGCGGTAGGTCATTAACGGCCGAATAACCGTGATGCGCGGAAAACCTCGCTCACCGCCTGCGATTAAACCAAATATACGTCTCCCATACCTACTTTCCCGTTCAGCATTCTTGACCGGAGAAAACCGTGCAGACGCAAAAGCTCGATGTCCATGAACAGCCGTCCGACAAGGTGGCGCTGGCCGATATGGCCATGTCGCGCCTGCGCCAGCTGAGCATGAAACTCGCCATGGCTGAAATCGACATCGACGTATTCGACGCGATGCAGCCGCTGGAAGATGACTGGCGGGCTCTGGAGCGCGACAATCTGCAATCACTCCATCAAAGCTACGACTGGTGCGCCGCCTGGGTGAGCGCCTTCCAGCGGCCGCTTGCAATCCTCAAAGGCACCCATGCCGGCCAGACGGCTTTCATTCTGCCGGTCGAAATCGTCAAGTCCCGGGGACTGGCGATCGCGAAGTTCATCGGTGCCGATCACAGCAACATCAATACCGGCCTGTTCTCCGAGAGTTTTGCGGAAAGCGGCGGATCCATTGATGCCGGCAAGTTCGCCGGCCAGCTACAACAGGCGCTCAGGGGCCAAGCCGATCTGCTGCTGCTGCAGAACATTCCGCTGGAATGGCGGGGGCGACAGACCCCGCTCACCGGACTGCCGATGGTGCAGAACCAGAATCATGCCTACCAGCTGCCGTTCTTCTCGACTTTCGAGGAAACGCTGAAGCAGCTCAACGCCAAGAACCGGCGCAAGAAATTCCGTGTTCAGTCGAAGCGCCTCGAGGCAGCCGGCGGCTTCGAATACGTCATTCCCGAGACATCGGAAGAGCAGCATCGCCTGCTCGATATCTTTTTCCGCCTGAAGAGCGCACGCTTTGCCAGTCTCGGCCTTCCCGACGTTTTCGCCGACAGGGAAACGCAGGCCTTCCTGCATGGCTTGCTCGACAGGGTGGATGACAGCAGGCAGTATTTCGGGCTGCAGATGCAGGTGCTCCGGCTCAAGGGCGCGCTTGAGGGCAGGATCGCCGCGATAGCAGGCATCTCGCGCAAGGGTGACCACATCATCTGCCAGTTCGGCGCGATCGATGAGGAGCTCGTGCCTGATACCAGCCCCGGCGAATTCCTCTATTGGCAGACCATTTCGGGATTGCATGGCAAGGGTGTCGCGCTGTTCGATTTCGGTCTCGGCGACCAGACCTACAAGCGCTCCTGGGCGCCTGTGGAGACCGCCCACTACGACGTGGTGCTGCCGGTCTCTCGGTTCGGCGTTCTCGCCGGCGCCGCCCACCGGGTCGTCACCCGCAGCAAGGCCCATATCAAGGCGCGCCCGAAGCTTTATAGATTCGCCCAGGGCGTCCGGGCACGAATTGGCTAGAGCGGTTCAGCTTTTAACTGAAACGCAGAACCGCTCTATCCTTTTGTTTTTACGCATGTCGTTGCCGCAAAACCGCGGCACACTTTTGCGCGACATGCTTCAACCGTTCAGGCCGCCCGGCCGAACTCCTGCTCGGCCCCTTCGCCGCCCGACATCAGCACGACGCGCTCATAGCCCGCAGCCTGGAATTCCGTCATCAGTGCAACGAAGATGGTCTCTTCGACTTCAGGCAGCGAGAGGATGATCTCGACGTCGCGGCTGCGCGTCAGCCGCGAGACGCCGGCCACATCGGCCGAACCGCATTCGACCACCACGAGGTCGTAGGCGGCGGCAAGCGCATCGAGCAGCAAGGACAGCCGGTCGACACCGCGCATGGCCCGGCGCACGTCGCTCTGGCCCTGGGGGATCAGATGGGCATCGGACAGGCGGTCGCTGTGGATCGTGTCGCCGAAGGCGGCTTCGCCGCAAAGCAAATCGGTGACGCCAAGGGCGGCCTGATCCTCGACCATCAGTTCCGTGGGGTAGCCGGAGCCGGTCATATCGATGAGGATGACGCGGCGGCCGGCGTCGGCGAGCGTGCGGGTCAGCGAAACCGTCGCCGCCGAACCATTGTCACCGGTCGGGGATATGGCAATTGCCAGCGGCGCACGGCTGCCGGTCAGATAATCCGCAACTGAGGCGATGGAGAATTCATTGTCGTCCTCCGGCGCCTCGGCAGCCTCCACGGCCGCTACCGGCTCATCCTCGTCCGCGACCACGGCGAGCATGCTCGGCTGCACGGGCTTTCTGACTGCTACGGCGATCGGAGCGGCCTGCGGCACATGCTTCTCCTCGACGGCTGCTTCCGCCTCGATTGCCTCCGGGGACGCATCCACCGGGCGGAGCGCCCGGCCGCTGAAAAGTTCGGCCAGCATGGTGATGATGGCGCTCATAATCAGCGTCGCGACGGCAGCGACGACGACGATCGGCACCACCTTGGGGAAATAGGGATCGACCGGCTCGACGGCCCTGGACACGATGCGGGCATCCGCTGGGCTCGAATTGCTGTCGGCGCGGGAGGCGGCCTCGCGATAGCGCACCAGATAGGTTTCGAGCAGCTGGCGCTGGGCGTTGGCCTCACGCTCCAGCGCATTGAGACCGACCTCATCCTCACCGGCGCGGGCGCTGGTGGCCTGCACCGTGTCCGACTGGCGCTCGAGTTCGCTAGCGCGGAGATCTGCGACCTTGGACTCGTTCTCGATGCTCGTCAGGATCTTCTGCGTCTCCTGGCGGATCTGGGTACGGATATCGGCGAGTTGCGCACGCAGGCTTTTCAGCCGCGGATGGTTGTTGAGAAGACTGGTCTGCAGATCGGAGATCTGCGACTGCAGGCCGGATTCCGTCGCCTTCAGCCGCTGGATCGCCTGCGAGGACATGATGTCGGGCAGCGTATCGGAGGCTTCGCCCGAAGACAGCGCATTGCGCACCGCCTGCGCTCTCGCCTCGGCATTGGCCTTGTCGCCCCTGACGCGGGTCAGTTCGGCGGAGATATCGTTCAATTGCTGCGCCGGAAAAGTGGTCGTGCCGTTCGTCTGCAACAGCCCGTGCGAGGTGCGGTATTCGGCGACCTTCTTCTCGGCTTCGCTGACCTTCCGTCGCAGGCCTTCGATCTCCGGCTCCAGCCAGCGGGTCGCCTCGGAGTTGGAATCGAGCTTGGCGCCGCTCTGGGTCGAAAGGTAGACATTCGCCATGGCGTTCGGAATTGCGGCGGCGAGTTTCGGGTCCTTGGAGGTGAAATTGATGCCGATGACGCGTGAACCCGGTACCTGATAGACCTGCAGGCGCTCGACGAAGGCATCGATGACACGCTCTTCCGGCGGATTCTCCAGCGGGTTCTTTTTCAGGTGCAGCTTCACCAGGATGCTGCTCATCGCCGAGCCGTTGGCGGCATCGTCGAATTCCGGCAGGTTGTAGAGCTTCAGGTCGTTGATCACCTTCTTGAGGAGATCTGCCGATTGCAGGAGCTGCACCTGGCTGGCGATGTTGAGTTCATCCATCAGCGGACCGGCGCTGGCGTCGTTGACCTGCTGGGTGTTGGCAAAGGCCGGCGCACGGGGTTCGATGAGGATGCGCGTTTCGCTGCGATATTGCGGCGACATGATCTTGGCGCCGGCAAAGGCGACGCCCGCCCCCACGAGGGTGATCGTCAAAATCCGCAGACGGCGCGCCCAGACCGCGCGGGCCAACTGGCCGAGGTCGATGTCCACATCCTGATCACGAGCTACGCTGGACATGCTCTTACTCCACAACAAAGGTGCCGCAAGTGTAAACGACCATGGTAACTCAACGGTTAATGGCGACCTTGCCAAGTAGAGGAGGGACGATCGATCAAGGATACCGGGAAATTGCAAGCGTCCTTTACCGGGCATTAACCCTAACGGATCGATAACGACTGCACCGAGTTCATTTTCTGTGAGCACAAACGGATGTCTTTCGTCCAGCCCAAGATCTTTTTGGCCCTGAGCCTTGCAGCCATGACGGCAGCACTGGGCGGCTGCACGACGTATAAGCCGGCTCCGAAGGCCTTCAACGAGGCGACCATCCAGCCCTATACGCTCGACAGCGGCGATCGGTTGCGTGTTACCGTTTTCGACCAGCAGAGCCTGACCAACACCTATACGGTGGATCAGGCCGGCTATATCGCCTTCCCGCTCATCGGCCAGGTCCCTGCCCGCGGCCGGACCCTGCAGCAACTCTCGGGGCAGATCGCCCAGAAACTGCAGCAAGGCTATCTTCGCGATCCCGACGTCACCATCGATGTCGATCGCTACCGTTCGATCTTCATCATGGGTGAAGTCGGCCAGCCCGGCCAGTATGCCTATGTTCCCGGCATGACGGTGCAGAATGCCATCGCGGTTGCCGGCGGCTTCACCAGCCGCGCCAACCAGAGCATGGTCGACGTCACCCGCAAGATCAACGGACAGGTGCTGACCGGCCGCATCAACATATCGGGCCCGATCATTGCAGGCGACACGATCTACGTTCGCGAACGGCTCTTCTGAGCAATGTCAAAACAGAGACCGCTCCGCATCCTCCATTGCTTCAGGTCGCCGGTCGGCGGAATATTCCGCCATGTCCGCGATCTGGTCGAGGAGCACAGCAAGGCCGGTCATCAAATCGGCATCCTCTGCGACAGCTCGACCGGCGGCGAGTACGAGGACAGCCTGTTCGACGATATAAGACCCTATCTCTCGCTCGGCCTGACACGCGTGCCGATCCGGCGTTCGATCAGCCCGTCCGATATTGCGACGATGTGGGATACATACAAGAAAATCAAAAGTTTGCGGCCGGATGTGCTGCACGGACACGGCGCCAAGGGCGGCGTGCTCGCGCGACTTGCCGGCTCAGCGTTGCGGGTGAACAGGTATCGCGTAGCCCGCCTCTATACCGCACATGGCGGAAGCCTGCATTATTCGCGCTCCTCCTTCAGTGGACAGTTCGTCCTGAGGATGGAGCGGCTGCAGGAATATTTCACCGATGCGCTGGTCTTCATCTGCGAATATGAGCGCGACACCTATGCACGCAAGGTGGGTAAGCCGCGGACGAAGACGAAACTGATCTATAACGGTATCAGCGAGCGTGATTTCGAGCCGATCCCGACCCGTTCGGATGCCGTGCATTTCATCTATGTGGGAATGCTCCGGGACCTCAAGGGTCCCGATCTGTTTGTCGATGCCTTCGCCAAGACCGAACGGCTGCTCGGCAGGCCGCTGTCGGCGCTGATGATCGGCGACGGGCCGGATCGCGACCGCTACCGCGAGATGATGGTCGAACGCGGCCTCGGCAAACGTATCGGCATGCTGCCGGCAATGCGGGTGCATGAGGCTTTCTCGATGGCGCAGAACCTCGTCGTTCCCTCGCGCGCCGAAGCCATGCCCTATATCGTGCTCGAGGGGCTCGGCGCCGGCAAGACGATCATCGCAAGCCGAGTCGGCGGCATTCCCGAGGTGCTCGGCGCCGACAGCGCTGCACTGGTGGAGCCCGGCAATTCCGACGATCTCGCCCGCGTCATGGCGGAAACGCTGAGCACGCCCGGCTGGCACGCCAGGACGATGCCGAAGCCCGAGGCGGTGAAGGCGGTGTTTTCCTCCGCCGTCATGGCGCGCGATGTGCTGAAATTGTACCACGAACTCGTCGAGACCGCTGCCGGCCCAAGCAATGCCCGCCGCCTCGTAAATATTTCTTAGGGGCTTTCTGGTATTTCGCTCGGTGACAATGAGCGACAATGCCCCATAGACAAGCTGGCCCCATGAACAAGCTGGAAAAAGGCGATCAATTCGACGTGGAAGCGCTGCGCAAGCAGGTCTCCGACATCGAGGTGCGCGGCGACGCAGGTAAGGAAAAACCTTCCGACCCGACCGAGATCAACCCCTATGCCCGCCAGATCGCCGAGCAGTTCCGCGATGGAACCTATTCGCCGGCCATCATCATCGGGCAATTGCGGCTGTTGGAATTCCTGGCGCTCTTCGCAATCGCCCTGATCGTCCACTATGTCTGGCCCGGCGACGGCCACGATTCCGCGCTGGTGCGGGCTGGCATGGCGGCGATCGCTTCTGCCTTGACCGTCATCGGCCTCCAGCTTACCGACACCTACACCATTCCCGCGCTTCGGGCGAAGCTGCGGCTGATGCCGCGCATTCTGGCGTCGTGGACGATCGCGCTTCTTCTGACCCTCGGCCTGTTTACGCTCATTCGCGGCACCACATGGGCAATGGTCGATGCCTATATTTCTTGGTTCGCAGCCGGCGCGCTCTTCCTTGTGGCCGAACGTTTCCTCGTCGCTTACGGCATCCGCAACTGGGCGCGCAACGGCATCATGGAGCGCCGCGCCGTCATCGTCGGCGGCGGCGAGCCGGCCAAGGATCTGATCCGCGTCCTCGAACAGCAGGACGACAACGACATCCGCATCTGCGGCATCTTCGACGACCGCGGAGAGAAACGCTCGCCGATCATGGTCGCCGGTTATCCGAAGCTCGGCACCGTGGCCGAACTCGTCGAATTCGTACGGCTGACGCGCATCGACATGCTGATCATCGCCCTGCCGCTTTCGGCCGAGGCCCGCATCTACGACCTTTTGAAGAAGCTCTGGGTTCTGCCGGTCGATATCCGCCTTGCCGCGCATGCCAACCGGCTGCGCTTCCGGCCGCGCGCCTACTCGCATGTCGGCACGGTGCCGATGCTCGACATTTTCAAGAAGCCGATCCGCGACTGGGATTCCGTCGCCAAGCGCGGCTTCGACATCTTCTTCACCGTGGTCGCGCTTGCGCTGCTCTGGCCGGTGATGGTCGCGACCGCGATCGCCATCAAGGCGACCTCCGAAGGCCCGGTCTTCTTCATGCAGAAGCGCCACGGCTTCAACAACGAGATCATCAACGTCTTCAAGTTCCGCTCGATGTACACCAACATGGCCGACCCCACAGGCAAGGCTGCGGTGACCAAGGGCGATCCACGTGTTACCCGCGTCGGGCGTATCATCCGCAAGAGCTCGATCGACGAATTGCCGCAGCTTTTCAATGTGCTGAGAGGCGAGCTTTCGCTGGTCGGTCCGCGGCCGCATGCCGTTCTCGCCCAGGCGCGCGATCGCGCCTTCTCCGATGTCGTCGAGGGCTATTTCGCCCGCCACCGCGTCAAGCCCGGCGTCACCGGCTGGGCGCAGATCAACGGCTGGCGCGGCGAAGTCGACAATGACGAGAAGATCAAGTTCCGCACGGCTTACGACCTCTATTACATCGAGAACTGGTCGCTCTGGTTCGATCTCAAGATCCTGTTCCTGACACCGATCCGGCTGCTCAACACGGAAAACGCCTATTGAGCGCGATCGAGGCGACATATCCCCGTGTCGCCCACCCGCAGCGGATGACGCTGCGCCTGATCGGCTCGGCCTTCGTCGCCTTCGGCGTCTTCCTCTCCGGTTTCGTGATCGACGAGCCGGCGCCCTATGAACTCTGGATGGCCGGGCTGATCGGCCTCTGGTTCATCCTGGGCCTCAGGATTTCGCGCGGCGTAGCGCCGCTGCTCGCCTTGCTGCTCACCTTCAATATCGGCGGCATGCTGTCGCTGACGCAGATGAAGGACCTGGCGACGGGGCCGATGTATATCGCGGTGTCGACCTTCCTGGCGCTGACGGCGGTGTTCTATGCAGCAATCATCGAGGACAGCCACAAGCGGCTGCCGTTGATGTTCAACGCCTGGACCTTCGCCGCCGTCGCCACCTCGGCGCTCGGCGTACTCGGCTATTTCCACGCATTTCCGGGCGCGGAGGTCTTCACGCTCTACGACCGCGCCAAAGGCGCCTTCCAGGACCCCAACGTTTTCGGCCCCTTTCTGGTGCCGCCATCGCTCTACCTCATCCACGGCATTCTGGCCGGCGACCTGAAGAAATCGCCGTTGAAGGCCGCCGCCCTGCTCGTGCTTGCACTCGGCATCTTCCTCTCCTTTTCCCGCGCCGCCTGGGGGCTTTTTGCGCTCGGCCTGGTGCTGCTGATCTTCATCATGCTGCTCAAGGAGCGCAGCGGCGCCTTTCGTCTGAGGGTCCTGGTGCTATCGCTGGCGGCGATCATCATGCTGGTCGCCTCGCTGCTGGTGGCGCTGCAGATCCCGAAGGTCGCCGAACTGTTTTCAGCGCGCGCCCAGCTGGTGCAGCAATATGACGGCGAACATCTCGGCCGCTTCGAGCGCCACCGGATCGGCTTCACCATGATGATGGAGCGCCCGCTCGGCATCGGTCCGCTGGTGTTCGGGACGATGTTTCCCGAGGACGAGCATAATATCTGGCTGAAATCGCTGACCACCTATGGCTGGCTCGGCTTCGTCAGCTATGTCGGCATGCTTGTCTGGACGCTCGCCCTCGGCTTTCGATACCTGCTGCTCGACCGGCCGTGGCAACCCTTCCTGATGGTCGCCTGGATCTCCGTCCTCGGCCATGCGGCGATCGGCAACGTCATCGACATCGACCACTGGCGCCATGTCTATCTGCTGCTTGGCACCGTCTGGGGCTGCGCGGCGCTGGAAGTGCGCCACAAGCGCGAGCGAAGGCGCCAGGGACCGGCGTGAGGCCTGACCCTCTGGCGCATCGTGCTTTGCGCGTCTGAAATCGCACAGCTGTCTATTTCGTGGCTCCTGCCGTCAGGCCGGCAATGAACCGCCGCTGGAAAACCAGATAGGTCAGGATGAGCGGGGCAATGACGATCACCGCACCGGCGGTCAAAACCGGCGTATTGACAGTGTAGCGCCCTTGG
Organism: Rhizobium sp. BK591; assembly: GCF_014195045.1. Lineage (NCBI taxonomy): Bacteria > Pseudomonadati > Pseudomonadota > Alphaproteobacteria > Hyphomicrobiales > Rhizobiaceae > Rhizobium > Rhizobium sp. BK591. Next base: position 262,434 of record NZ_JACIAZ010000003.1, on the reverse strand, counting down.
AAAAACAGCATACCGAGGGGCAGCGTCCGATAGGCGTCGTCGTTGACCAGAATGAAGGGGATCAAAAACTCATTCCAGGTCCAGATGAACAGGAACAGCGCCAGCGTCGACATTGCCGGCACCATAAGCGGGATAACGATCTTACGGAGGATATAGAAGCGTCCGGCGCCATCGAGAACCGCCGCTTCGAGAACTTCTTCCGGCAATTGCTGCATCGCGCTGGCGAGGAAGATCGTTGAGAACGGTATCGACATCGCGATCTGCGGCAAGATCAGAGCCGCATAGGTGTTGATAAGGCCGAGATAACGCATTTCATAATAAAGCGGGATGATGAAGGCCTCCGCCGGCACCATCATGCCGAGCGTCAGGATAGCGAACAGCGTGCGCCGAAACGGAAATGACAGGTAAGCGAAGGCAAAACCGGTCAGCAGGCCCAGAAAGACGCTGGCAGCAACGACGGGTATGACAACTGTAATCGAATTCCAGAAGTAAACGTTGAAATGTCCGGCATTCCAGGCATCGACGTAATTTTCGAAATGGGGATATGCCGGCAAAGCGAACGCACCCTGCAGAACGTCAGCCTTGCTCTTTATCGACGTCAGAAGCAGAAGCAGGAAGGGGATGATGGTGACGAACGCAAGAAGCCAGAGGACAATGCGGAGGAATAGTGCACCGACGGGAAAGTTGGACGAACGGCTCATCAAGCCAATCCTTTATTCTGCGATCCCACAAATCGGTGAATTGCATAGTTGATGACGAATGTGAGTACCGCGCCGACAATGGCGATGGCCGCCGCGGCGCCGAAGCGATTGAGCTCGAAGCCGAGCTGATACATGTAGATATTCGGCACGAGGGTGGCGTTGGCGGGTCCCCCTCGGGTCATCGTGAAAATCAGGTCGAAGCTCTTGATCGACGCGATGACCGTCAAAAGCAAAACCACCCTTATCTCAGGCAATAGAAGCGGCAGCGTGATCCAGAAAAAGGTTTTTCGCGCCGAAGCGCCATCGACCTTGGCGGCGTCGAAGAGAGACGGGTCGATGCGCTGAATTCCTGTGAGGAAGATGACCATGCAAAAACCGAAGAAATACCAAGTGGCAACGATCCCGACCGCGGGGAGCACAAAATTGAAATCGCCGAGCCACGGCAACGCCAAGGCGCCCAACCCTACTGCTCTCAGAAACTGATTGAACGGGCCAAAGGCAGGATTGTAGAGCCATGCCCAGATGATGCCCAACACGGCCGTCGGCATGATGTAAGGCAGGAACAAGAATGTCCGCAGCGCGAGCTGTTCGCGTTGCTTCAGATTCCAGACGCAGGCGGCAAGGCCTATACCGAGCACCAGCGGCAGAACACAATAGAAGATCATCAGCGCGGCATTGTTACGCAAGGCGATATAAAAACGATTGTCGGAAAAGAGATCGACGTAATTGCCCAAGCCAACCCAACTGGGCATGCTCAAGCCGTCCCAACTGGTCAGGCTCAAAGCCAAAGCCGCAATAATCGGTCCAAAGACAAAGGCCGCATAGAGCAGCAATCCAGGCAATAAATAGATAAAATTGGTGTGTTTCGAGCCATCAAGTGCGGAGCGTTTCATCCAGTACTCCATGAAGCCAAGGCGCTGGTGATCGCGCTGCAAGCCGCAGCTCGCAGCGCTGATTTTAACGTGGATCGACAAGACGCGGGCCGCGGCCTCCAAGGCGGACGGCCGCGACCGGCGCCCGCACCTTTTATTTCTTATCCTTCAAATACGCCTGATAGTCCTTGTCCATGGCGTCGACGAAGGCTTCGGGGGTGATATTGCCGGACAGAAGAAGCGGCGTGTTGTCGTCTATCGTCTTCAGCATCGTCGGGCTCGACCAGTCGGGGTAATGGCCGAGCGCGTCGTTCGCGTTGAGTGTCTTCCACATTTCGATGCCGGAGCTCAGCAGCGGCGTGAGCTTTGGCTTTGCGTCGGCCGCCAGCGACGTCGCCGGAAGATAGCCGGCAGCGGCCCATGTTTCAGCAGCCTTTTCCGAAACCATATAGTCGATATAATCGCCTGCCAGGTCCTGCGTTGCCTTGGTTTTGGCAAGGCTCGTTATCGCCCAAGCAAGGTCCACGCCTCCGACACTCAATGGTTTGGAAATGCCCTTCGGGGCGGGAATGGCCATGAAGCCGATATCCGGATTGTGTTGCATGTCGCCGAAATACCAGGTTCCGGAGATCAGGAAGGCACCCTGCCCTGATATGAAAAGCTGGACGGCGTCATCACCCGAGATGCCCTCGAAACCGGGGAAAAAATAACCGCCCTGTGCCCATTGCTGCACGAGTTTCGCGGATTCGATGTTCCCCTTGGTGTTCCAGGAACCGCCCCTGCCGTAGATCAGATCATCAAGTTCGGCGCGATTGCTCGCGTCGATATGCGCTTGCTCGATGGCGCCGATCATGTGCAGGGCCAGATGCTGCTTTGCCGAGCCCATCATGAAGGGCGCAACGCCTTTTTCCTTCAGCTTATCAAGATCGGCCAGAAACTCCTCGAAGGTTTGCGGCAATGCTACGCCCGCATCGTCGAGGATCTTTTTATTGTAAAAGAGACCAACGATCTCACCGAGGCCTGATATGCCGTAGGTCTTGCCGACCCCGAACTTTCCATCCTCCCAGCGGTCTCGAGCAAGCACTGAATCCGACTGCCGCTTGTCCCAGCTGTATTTCTTGATGTAGTCGTCAACCGGAAGGAGCAATCCTTCCTTGACCATCGCGCCCATGTCGCCGGCGCCCTGGTTGACCTTCGTGATGACAGGGCCGTTCCCTGCCGAAACCGCAAGCTTCAGCGTCAACTTCATGTCATCAAAGGTGCGGGCGGTGCGTTTGATCGTGACACCGGGATGCGCAGCTTCGAACTCCTTGTTCAGTTGCTCTATAACAGCGCTCTGACCTTCATAGGTCTGGTCATCCCACACAGCCAGATCGTCAGCGCGCGCGGCTGCCGAAAGGCCCAAACTTATAAGCGCTGCACCAGCAAGCGCGACGGCTGCCTTCCATTGGCATCCCGGCAGTATGTTGATCGATTTCACGCTTCTATTCATCGGTTCCACCTCATTGATTTATTCTCCACTTTCCGTTCAGACCTGCCGCCCAGGCGACGGCCGAACGTTTTCTTCCCCCAGAGCTTTGCCGGGCTGGCGAATCTGAGGTAATCGTCAATGCATGAGCCTCCCTCGCAACCTGAAATAAAAAAACGCCACGCAGGAGGTGGCAAAGTGATGGACAACAACTGCTCCATCCGCCCGGCGACCGAAGCGGATACCGAAGCCCTTTTCGACATCTGCCTGAAAACCGCGAACGGCGGCGACGATGCCAGCGCGCTCTATAGCGACCCGCATCTGCCCGGCTACATCTGGTCGGTGCCCTATCTCAAATTCGCCGAAGACTTTGCCTTTGTGTTGATTCAGGACGGCCGCCCGGTCGGCTATATCGTCGGCGTCCCGGATACCAGGGCGTTCGACAGAGAGTTGCAGGCGAATTGGTGGCCGTTCGTCCGCCAGGAGATCGCTGGCCTGACGCCCGCCCGTCCGCGCGACGCCGACGTGATCGAACGTATTCAAAACCCGCGCAGCGGCACGCCGTGGCTTCAAGACGACTACCCCGCGCATCTTCACATCAACATCCTTCCCGGACTTCAGGCAGCCGGTTGGGGACGCAGGATGATCAGCATTGAGCTTGAGGCGCTGAGAGATCACGGCGTCCGAGCGGTGCATCTCGGTGTCGATCCCAACAACCACCGCGCCAGGGGCTTCTACCATCACCTCGGCTTTTCCGAATTCGAACGGGATGGTTCCGTCGCCTTCGCGATGCGGATCGATGAGGGGTCCCGCTAGAACCGACGGCGCAGTATTGTTCATGACCTTGGCTCCGCATTTGCAGCGTCCAGGCCATATTTCAAGACGACCGCCGCCGGCATGGCACTCCAGCCCTGAAGCAGGGAACCGCGCCCATAAGGCGGCGAGAAATATTCCACCGCACCGATCCAGCCATTGTCGAGGCAGGTTTCCCACCAGCGTGTCAATGCATAGCGTGCACCCCCAAGTCCGTGGCGAAGGCGTTCTTCTGCATAGGCGCCATCCCAATACGGCCAGTCCGAGCCATTGTGGTAGCGGTAGGGAAAAGCGGTCTTGGATCGCAGATCGCCTTGCCGCTTGAATGGCGGATAGGCGCACATGACACCCCAACTGCCATAGGGCTGTTGTTGATTGTTGCGCGTTTCCAGTCTGTTTTCAAAAGCTTTCAACAAGCCGACGGCCCTATGCTTCGAAATTGCGCTGAATCGCGACAAGGTCAGGCTGTCGAGAGCCAGATGATCCTCGATGAAAGCGCCAGGCGTTCCATAATCGATATATCCCGCCGTTGCCGGCACGAACAGCCTGGCCTCGATTTCTTCACGGGCCAGATTTGCGGTCTTGAGCGCGCGTGCGGCAAGCGTCGGATCGTGGCCCTCGCCAAGCCTTGCCACCGCGTCCATGGCGCCGACGAAAAGACCGAGGTCATAGGAGACGAGACCCTCACGATAGACGTTGTCGGCCCAGTCCCGGTCGTTGCGCGGTTTCAGCGGCAGAACGCTGTCAGCCCCGGCCAGGCCGAGATAGCGATCGGTGATTGCTCTGACGATCGGCCAGTGCAGTTGCACCTCTGCCAGGTCTTGCGTCACGCTGAAATAATCGCTCAGAAACAGAATGAAAAAAAGCGGGCTGTCGAAGTGATCGCTCCACCAGTCCTGCGGACGGTTGTGGTATTCCGGAACGGCTCTTTTGTGGTTTTTGGGATTGGCCTTGCTGTCGGCGACAAAGTGCTGCCAGGCCTGTGATTGCGCCGGCCCCGTCAAGATCACGCCGCTCGGGGCCTCTCCATCCGGCTGCACTCCCTTGGCGAGAATTCGGATCTCGTCGCGCACCACCTCCGGCGCCAGCATCAAAAGAGGCTGCATCGTCCAGTAGCCGTCGCGGTAATAGGTTCGCGCCGGAGCACTATAGGCCTGCCCGGCGGCAAGGCCAGCGAAGGCCCCGTTTTCGTCGTGCCTGATGCTGGAAAGAGCGGCGTGTATCCCCTGGCTGACCATGCTGCGCATCAACGGATCGGCCTCGGGCATCCTGTCGCAACGCGCCGCATATTCAGCGGCTTCCCCGATGATGGCTTCGCTGGTGAGGCTCAACGCTTTCTCAGCTTCGTCTCCTGAGGCGCCGATGGCGATCCGCAAATCCGAACCCGACGTTTCGACAATGAGGACACCCCAGGCCATTTCGAAAGTCTGCCGATGGTGGTTGCGGGTGACCCTCACCCTGGGACCCTTGCCATCCGGCTCGTGCCACCAAGCGCAACGACGCGCAGGGTACACGCCCCGAAGGCTTGCTTGGCGGATCAGCATCACCGGCCGCGACTGCGCGACAAACACGCCGCCCTGTTTCGAGACGACTCGGTTCGGGGCATAAGCATAAGGGCCGGTGAGTGGAGAAAATCTCACACGCCCCAGGCTGCCGGCTCCCCACAGGGCAAGATCAGCATATCCACCCGGATGAACATCGGCCTGAAGGCGCGGCGCCATTACAGGCAGTAATACGGGCTCTTCGGCGAAAAGCTGTCCATCAGTCGAAGGCTTTATCATGGGCAGATCCCCGCACGCCAAGTTCAACAGACAGCAGGACGAGAAAAAGAAATAGAGCCGAATAAGCCCAGGCCAGCTCCTCTTCGGACGACCTTGGCGAGCGCATGTCTACCCGGACGAGACGTATGGCGCATACTGCTCCTCGACCCTCTTTATATCACGCGCATTGGATTGCGCGTTGACCTCAGCCTACAGGCCGATCCCTATTTGTCAAGGACATAGACAAATTGCCGATCTTGCTATACTCAAATCCGGGAGGACGGCGGAGCCAAGCCTCCGAATTTCTCTTCTTCTTGATAATTATGATCTAATATCGCCCCAATTAAGTATGCGCTCCGAACTAATTGGATCGATCTGGCTGGATGGCAATGACATCTTCCGTCGTACAGACACCCATCGCACGAAAAATTTCAACCAATGCGGTGATCCGAACCATTTTGGCAAACGGGCCGATCTCCCGCGCCGATATCGCCAAGCTGACCGGTCTATCAAAGCAGACGATTTCCGAGGTCGTGCGCGACCTCGAGGATGACGGATGGCTGAAACCTGTCGGGCAGACCGACGGTCGTCCAGGCCGGAATGCCATTATCTATGAAATCAATGCGAGGGCCGGACTGGCTGTCTCTATCGATCTCGGAGGCACCAAGATCGCCGCAGCCATCTGCGATCTGTTGGGAAACGTGGTTGCCGAAACCAAAGTGGCCACCGACCCGCGCGGAGGCATGCATCTCGTCAATCAATTCAGCGATCTTCTCGTTGAACTCGCGCTTGCGGCCGGGACCACCGCCGACAAGCTCCGTCTCGCCGTCCTGGGCACACCCGGCGTGCTCGATCCGGTCACCGGACACATCAACGTCGCGCCGAATATCCCCGGCATCGACGCCATAAATCTGCAGCAAGTCTTCAGCGACAGAATGGGTATCACCGTGATCGTGGAAAACGATGTGAACCTTGCGGCGCAAGGGGAGCGGTGGCAGGGACACGGTGTCGAAACCGGCAATTTTGCTTTCGTTGCCCTTGGAACAGGCGTCGGCATGGGCATCATCGCCAACGGAACTCTGTTGCGCGGCGCGCGTGGCGCGGCCGGCGAAATCGCCTATCTCCCGATCGGCGGGGATGCGTTCGATCCCGGCGGCTTTACGCTTGGAACCTTTGAGAGCGCGGTCGGCAGCGTGGCGATGCTGCGCCGCTACACCGGTTTCGGCGGGCGTGACGCATCCACCGTGGCCGATCTCTTCGCCGCGTTTGATGCAGGAGATACAAGCGCCGTGGCCGCAATCGAAGAGACGGCCAGGCTGGTGGCGGTCGCCATTGCGGCAATCGGAGCAACTCTTGATCCTGAACTGGTGATCACCGGTGGCAGCATCGGCTCGAGACCGGAACTCGTGGACGCCATCCGGCGTTTCCTGCCGCGTTGTACCCCTTACCCGCCGCGCATCGAGATCAGCCGCTTCGGAAACCGGGCCGCCCTAATGGGCGGCGTGGGGATCGCGGTCCAGCGCATGCATGATGATCTGTTTGGCGTAAAACTGAGGGACGTTTGAAGAATGCATGCAGCATTGCTTCGTTCGCCAATCAATCGCCGGGCCACTTGAGAAGCGCTGCAAATGCGCTAGATTTTCCACCATGATAACGGCAACGCAGATACGCGGCGCGCGCGCCATGATCGGAATGAGTATCGAAGAGCTCGCCGCCGCCAGCGGCCTGCCCGTGGAGACCGTGACGGCGCTCGAAAACGGCGAATTTGCGGGCGAGCCGCACGCGCTGTTCGATGTGCGCAGTACGCTCGAAGCGCACGGCATCATCTTCCTTTCCAGCGGCAATCAGGATGAAGGCGGCCCCGGCATCCGGTTGCGCGCACGCAGCTCCAGCGATGACGGCATCCGGCCGGAAAACCTCAACGCCGCCAACGACGACTGACGGAACCAATCGGTGCGCTCAGCGTTTCGCTGTCCCATGAACACATCCGGGGGCAGTCTCTTGAACCGCAGCAATGGTCTCTACGTCATCATCGGCGTTCTCGTCGTCGCCGTCGTCGGTCTTGGCGCCTACATCTTCCACGAGGAAAGCAAGCCGCAGGGGATCGAGATGAGCATCGGCAAGAATGGTGTGTCGATCGAGCAGAACTGATCGTCAGAGATAGGTTTTTGCGAGATCGGCGAGTTTGCCGCCGTCCTTCACGCCCTGCCTGTAGAGCTGAATGATGACCGCACCGATCCGCTCGGCCTCCGGTGTCGTCCTGGCCAGGCCGCGTTCGTCGCAGACCTTGTCGAGCACTTGCGACAGCAAATCGAGATCTTCCGAAAATAGCGGTAAATCATGCGGATGAATTGATGATCGTAACATCACGCCGCACATCCTCCGAGGGCAAACGCATTCACGCTTGCATCGCCGGCCGCCCTCCGCAACCGTCATAAAATCATTATGCGCGACGGTCCGAACTTTAGCAACTGCGCAAATTCCCGGGGAATAAAATTATGGAACAAAATTTTGTCCCGCGCGTTTGGTGGCGCTTGTAGCAGGAATCAGTGAGTGCAGACGTGAGCGAAATACGCTTTCCCTCCCCCGTCCGGGTCCTTTCTCCAAATAGCAGCCTGATCGTTTCCACCGTCTGGGAGGCCGTCGAATATCTGAAACGGTGGCCGAGCAAGCGCGGGCGCGATTATCGCGTTGCGCGCCAGCATTGCCTGGATGCGCTCGACGGACTGCGCAGCCCGCGCGCAGCGCAGGCTTCCTTCGTCACGGCAGCCAAAGCGGCAGGATTGCTGGTGTGAATTGCTCTAGCTGCTACGGCCGCTGGCGGCGAACTGGGGATGGATGGAGCCTTCCGTGATGACCTTGGCGGTCACTTCGATCACCTGCTCCTCGGCTAGTTCAGCGAGCGCGAGGGCGACATCGCCCTCCGACCAGCCGGCTTTGACGGCCTCTTCCGAGAGAGCTTGGAAAGCGGCTGCGAGGGCCTGCCTGCAAGTGAGATTCTGCTTCATATCCGCCATGCGCTCGCACTAGGCTATTTCTGACAGGGATAATGTTAATCTACACATATTCGCCAGAAAGCGAAGAGGGTTCAGATCTTTTTCAAATCAAAATTGGGCTCTTAACTTCAAAGCTCTGTATAGCCTTAACAAAATACAACAATCATCACCTCTCCCAACTGAGGGAGTACCAAAAAGAACTACAGGAACTATTTGTGACACACTCCCAAAGGGTATTCCGGCGCGTTATTTATTTTAAATGGTCGAAACGGCTGGAGCCGATACAGCGGCCCTTTGGTCCGCGAGAATGCGGCAACCTCAATTGCGGCCCGTTTTCAGCATCTTCCTGGCACCCTGTCAATCAGCTTCGCGGATTTCCCCGAGACGAGCGCCGGGACCGCTGGAGATCCCTTGCCAGCCGCGAACGCCTTCGGCGTTTATCACCTTAATACCACAACGACACCACACTGCCGTCAAAGTCCGCCGTACCATTGCGGCGGCTCACTTATCAGGAGGTAACATGTCTATCGAACTGGACGCGACTACCTATGTCCACGCCAAGCCGGCGACCGCCCATTCCTATATCTTGCCGGCCGTTGTCGATGTTCTCCAGAATAATTTCCAGGAGGCAAACGAGACTGCGGTCTTCGACCTCGGTTGCGGCACCGGCGGTGCTGCCGCCGTGCTGGCAAAAAAAGGTTACGACGTCGTCGGTGTCGATCCGTCCGAGGACGGCATTGCGAAAGCGAGAACGGCTCATCCCGATCTTCCGCTGGAGATCGGCTCTGGTTACGAAGATCTCTCCAGCCGGTACGGGACCTTCGATGCGGTGATAAGCCTCGAAGTGGTGGAGCATGTTTATGATCCCAAATCTTTCTCGGCCACCATTTACGATCTGGTCAAGCCCGGCGGCATCGCGGTCGTCTCGACGCCTTTTCACGGCTACTGGAAAAATCTGGCGTTGGCCGTAAGCGGAAAGATGGATGACCATTTCATGCCGCTCAAGGACCATGGCCATATCAAATTCTGGTCTCCCGAAACGCTCAGCACGCTGCTCGTCGAAACAGGCTTCGAAGACGTCGACTTCGAATATGTCGGGAGGGTTCCGCTGCTGGCGAAGTCGATGATCGCGATCGCTCAGAAACCGCACTGAAGACGGCGTAACGCCCGCCGTGTTTTCAATGGCGGCGCAGCAACTCGTCTGCAACATCAACAAATGACGTTTTCGTTCGGGACTTTTCCGGGGTTTTCGGTTCCCGTTTCAGCACTACTGGCCATGTCTCGTTCCGTTTTCCGCCACCGGCGGGACGAAGAAAGTGACATTCTGACTGGGATTTCAAGGGGATAAATGGTCGGGGCGACTGGACTCGAACCAGCGACCCCTTGACCCCCAGTCAAGTGCGCTACCGGGCTGCGCTACGCCCCGACCTGCCGAAACGGCTTGCTTCGTTTAGTTTTTCAGCGCGTGCAATGCAAGCGGAAAAACCTTGCCTCCCACAAAAAGGAAGCGGTTTGTGCGAATGCTCAGATCGCGGCGAGTGCCAATCGGCCTTCAGCGGTTTGAATGGGCTGCCATGCCTGGTAGTTGGCGATCGAAAAATGCGGTGTTTCGAATGGGGTGGCGTGGGTTTCGGTGATGACGGTGACGTCGGCGCCGGCGGCTTCACCGGCGAGGATGCCGGCGACGGCATCTTCGAAGACCAGGCATTTCGCGGGATCGACGCCGAGGCGGCTTGCGCCGAGCAGATAACCTTCGGGGCTGGGCTTGCCTGATTTGACCTCCTGGCCGCTGACGATGACCTTCGGCATCGGGATGCCGGCGGCAGCCATGCGGCGCCTGGCGAGCTCGATCGGCGCCGAGGTGACGATTGCCCATTTGCCATCGGCAATGGCGGAGAGGAAGCGGATGGCGCCCTGGATTTCGACGATGCCGGAGACATCCTCCATCTCCTCGGCGAGCAGCAGATCCGACTCGTGGGCCGGATCGACGCCGGGCAGGCCGAGCCCGCGGATGACGTCGGAGGCGCGGATGCCGTGGATGGTCTTCAGGAAAACCTCCGGTTCGAAGCCGTGGCGTCTTGCCCAGTCGCTCCAGACGCGTTCGACGACGGCGATGGAATTCAGGAGGGTTCCGTCCATATCGAAGAGGAAGGCATCATAGGACCTGTCGAGGACGTCATGGCGAGCGGGCACGGGCTTTTCCTTGAAGCATGAGGCCGGGAAGCATGAGGCCGCGGCGGCCCCTGCGCAGGCGAGTAGCGGAGAGCGGCGGCGGCGTCAACGTCAGTCGTTGACGTCCGGATGGGTGACGTTGCGGACGTCGGCAAGGCCGCGGGCGGCATCACGGCTGCCGGTCGCGGCAGCGGCTTCGAAGATACGGGTCGCATCGCCGTACATTTTGAGATTGAGGTAGCAGTAGCCGCGCAGAACCATCAGGTCGATACGTTCCTGCTGCAGCTGGGCACGCTGATCGAGATAGATCAGGGTTTCGCGATAACGGCCGGCATCGAAGGCCGAAAGCGCCCGGTCGGCGAGGATCGCCACCTGAAGCTCGGCGGCGCGCTGTCGGTTCTGTGGCGCCTTGGTGGCCGCGACGGCAGCATTGCCGGAAAGGCCGGCGCGCAGATAGGCAAGACTCTGGCCGTAGGCCGCGTCTTCACGGACCTTGCGGGCCGGGCTCTGCAATGCCGCCTCGAAGGCCGAGATCGCCTCCATCGGCCGGTTGATATCCATCAGGCACCAGCCGCGCGACAGGGCGTCGGCCGGGCTGAGCTGCCCTGCATCGATGGTCGTCGAGCAGCCGCGTGTCTGGCGCGGACCGCGCTGGACGGTCACCGTCTGCAGCGAAGGCCTTGCCGCGCCAACGGCGACTTCCGGCTCCGGCTTCTGTGCAGGTCCCTGCTCGGCTGGGAGCGGTTGAGCGGCGGTCGGACGCGGCGGCTGCGTCGGCTGAACCGGCTGCTGCGGAGCGAGCGTCCCCTTCTCTGTCGCGACCGCATTCGGCGTCAGCGAGGAGGTATCTTCGAGTTTGGTGATCCGGGTCGACCGGCCGGCCCAGGCGCGCTGGAGGTCGAGCACGCCCTTGCGGTCGCTCAACTGCTCGCGGGTGATGACAAGGCCATAGGCGGACGGTTCGTCATCAGGTTTCCAGGCAAGAGCCGTCTCGAACCAGCGTGCGGCGGTCTGGAACTGATTGAGTGAACGGGCATACCAGCCGAACTGCTGCGCCGTCGGCGCGTATTTGCGGGCGATGACTTCGGCGGCGACGCGATGCAGCACATCCTCGGCCAGATCGGCCGGCGGCTGCAGCGCCATCAGATTGGCGGTGGCGGCGAGATAGGTTGATGTTGCATCCTCGGAATCGGCGCGCCAGCGGAACATCACCTCTTCGGCTTCCTGCGGCGCCTTGCGGGCAATCAGCGCCAGCGCCAGCCCCTGCGAAGCGGCCGCCGAATCTTGCTTGGCGCGGGCGGCGCGGAACCACTTCTCGGCATCGGCATCGTTGTTGCGGCGAAGCTGATACCAGCCGAGCAGCAGCGCATCCGAGGCAAGCCCCTGGGTCGCGGCGAGCTTTTCGAGACGGGCGACATAATCGGGCGCGATGGCGAGATTCGGATCGTCATTGCCTTCGGCCATGAAGCGCCGGGCGAGGTTGTCGCGGATCGCATCGAATTCGCTGCTGCCCTCACTGGCAGGCCTCTCCAGCGCGAGCAGCGCCTGCATCGGCTGGTAGGCAAGCAGCGTCGAGGCTTTTTCGACCGTCGCCTGCCGCTCGGCCGGATTGGGGCAGTTCTTCAGGATATAGGTGTAGGCGTCCTGGCCGCGCTGCGTCCTCTCGGTCCGGATGAAGGCTTCGGCCACGCGCCAGAGAATATCGATCTCGCTGCAGGTGAGCAGGCTCGGCGTTGCGGCAGCGGTATCGACCACCGTCGCAAATTGCTTGAGGTCGGACGCATTGATGAGGCGGGCGCGGGCCTCGGCGACATCAAGCCGGTCGAGCAGATCGGCCGGCGGCTGCCATCCGGCATCGGCTGCCTGGCGGTCGGCGATCGCCTTGCGCAGCTCCGCATAGCGGCCATCGGAATAGAGTTGCCACATGGCCTCGAGCTGTTTGTCGCCATTCTGCGGCACGGCGAGCGGATCGGCCGGCGGAACCCAGTTGGGGTAGAGCGCCTGAAGGCGGGAGATTTCGGCCTGCAGGCGCAGCTTGTCGCCGCGGCTGGCGAAATAACGAAGCGCACTTTCATCGACGGCGGGCGGCGGCGGCGCCGCAGCCTGTTGCGGCGCGGGCGGCTCGGAAACGATGGGGGGCGTGACCGGCGCCGGCGGGGCGGCCGTCTGCGGTGCCGCAGGTTGTGATGCCACAGGTGGAGGCGCTTCAGGCTGCTGTGCTGCGGCATCCGGCGCGGAGGTATCCGGTGCCGGCGGCGGCGAGGAGGTGATTGCCTCGATCTTGTCGGCGACGAGCTGCGCGTTGAATTCGGAATTGCCGCCGGGAGCATCGGCCGGCTTGATGCGGCCCACCATCATCAGCTCCGGCACCGGCTTGCCGGCAGGCCCAAGGCCGAACCGTTCCTGCAGAGCGGCACGATCCTTCAGCCCGGTGACGAGGGTCGCCACCACGACTGCCGCTGAAACCGCCACGAGGGAAGACTTCACAGACACTCCGGATGCTTCTCCCCGATATAGGCCAGCCCCAGCAACTGGAGCGTAGACGGATAATAGAGTGCGGGCGCAAATTGCAGGGCCGAGCCCGGCAGCTTGGTCCCATCGATTACACAGGCCACAACATCGTTAACAATTCTATAACCCGGATCCGGCAACACCGCCTTCGGCCGGCCGGTGGTCAGATCGAAGGTGGCAGGAACACCGTCTTTCGACATCCCCTCGCGCAGGTGGGTCAGCAGCGCCTTGTCGGTGACGCCGCCGCGAACGAGATAAAGCGGAATGCGAATGGCGTTATAGGCAAATTCCGCGTCGAAACCCTCGGCCGGCTGCGGCTGACCGCGCAGGCTCACCCATTCGGCGGGAAGCTTGCGCGGGCCGAACTGCATCGTCTTCAGCAGCGCCACGCCATCTTCCGACAGTTGTTTCCAGGCATCCGACGGAGCGAGCGCCGCCATCACCGGAATAGCCTCGTAAATCCAGTAGGACGGGTTGACGACGGGACCGTCGTCACGGTCGCTGCCGGTAAAACCCTCGCTTCCCGGCAACAGGAGCGTCCGGCCAGCCGAGCGCACGACGGTTTCGGCAAGCAGCGCCTGCGCCATGCGGGAGGCGGCAAGGATATAGTCCTCGCGTTTCCACGCCGTGCCGGCCAGCGCCAGCGCATAGGCGATCAGCATGTCGCCATCCGAGGCGTTGTTGGTGTCGGTGACGTGCGGCTTGACGTTCGGATCCCATTTCCAGACGGCCAGGCCATCGTCGCGCAGCAGCAGTTCGGTGCGGGTAAAATACCAGATCTGCTCGAAATCGGCGGGGCTAGCGGCGAGATAGGCGAGCAGCATGCCATAGCCCTGCCCTTCGCTGTGGCTGATATTGCCGTTGCCGTTGTCTACGATACGGCCGCTCGCATCGAGAAACTTCGCCTTGTATGCCGACCATGCGCCGGCATTGATCATCGCCTGCTGCGCAACGGCGGGCGCTCCAGCCGGAGCGAGCGCGACCGATGCCGCAAGCAGGAGCGCGCGTAACCGTCTCATTTCGACCGACCCAGCCTTCCGAGCATGCTTGAGGTGGTGACCCCGATCAGCAGCACGAAGACGACCAGCAGGAAGGCATAGGAGAGGATATTCGTCGACAGCCAGTTGGCGGCGATCAAGCGGTAATTGGAGATCGACCAGGGGGTGGACGGCACGAAATCGAAACGGGTGACGGGCACGGTCTCGATCTTGCCTGTCTTGCTCGAGTAGGTGGTGATGTGGCCTGATATCTGCGGCCAGTTCAGCTGCGCGGTCAGAACCTCCAGCCCTTCGCGCAAATCCTTCGCCGACGGCGCCGTCACCACGGTCCACGCGCCCGCCCCCGCGGGACTGGAGCCCTGGGCCACCAGGAGCGTGTCGACGTTGGACGGCGTGAAAATCTCCTCGGCGCCGGGCACGAATTGCAGCGAACTGCGGGAGATATCGAAATTGCGCGACACCCATTCGCGGAAAGCCGTGATCCGGTTGTGCAAGACACCGCCGCTGACCTTGGAATTCCATTCCTCAAAGGCCGTACCGGTATCGACGACGCTCGCCTGCGTATCGGCCACCGGACGCCACGAGGCTTGGCTCTCCGTCGAAATATTGGCCTGCGACAACGCGGTGGCCGGCATCTGCGAGACGGAGCCGATGAAGATGGCGTCGCGATCGCCGATCATATTCGGCGAGGCGACGGTGTCGACGGCAATCGGATGGCCGACCGTGATCGCCATCTGGCCGAGCAGCGTGGCGGCGGCCGAAAGCGTATCGGCATCGACGCGGTCGATAAAGAGCGGCGTCGGCTCGGTGGCCCGACCATAGGGATAGGCGGTGCCGGACATTGCCGCCAGATTCGGACGCTGACCGACGCGGGCAAAATCCGGAATCTGCAGCTCGGATGTGTCGAACAGGGCAAAGCGCGGCGTCGCACCGGCCGTGGCGCCCGGCGCGCAAGCCGCATCGTCCTTGGTCATCAGGATCGCCTCGATCGCCACCGAATTGAGACCGGGCTTGAAGTGCCGCATCGTCACGCGAATCGGCAGATGACGGAGAATGCCGCCGGTGGTGGTGGTGATCGGCACGGTGGAGGCGATGTTGTCGTTGACGTAGATATCGATGTGGCTGCCGGGCAGCACGTTATCGGTATAGGCGGCGTCGAGCAGCACCTTCGCCTCGCCGTAGGCATTGGCATAAAAATCGGCCGGCACGGCGACGTTGAAACTGGTCCGCAGCCGCCGGCCGGAGAATTCGGTGGTCTTCACGCCGAGTTGGGACAAGGCGATGTTCGTATCGGAAAAGACCAGCGGCGCGTTCGGCGCGCTCCAGCGCTCGGTGGTGAGCACGTCGCGGCGGACATCCGAGGACCTGTCGGTCGGCGAGACGATGGTATCAATCGCCGAGGAGACCGCCTGCCAGGAGGGGCCGCTGATCAGAAGCACCGGCGAACCGCTGCGCGGATCGGTGGCAAAAGCGGCGAATGCCGCACTTTCGGCGCCGGGCGGCAGGCTCGGAAAAAGCGGCCGCAGCTCCGCCGCGGTACCGACGAGCACGCTGAGTTTACCTGGCCCGGCGGCCGGAAGCGAAGCGGTGCTGAAGGCAAAGATCTGGTTCGGCATGCTGCTCAGCACAGACAGGCCCTGCGCCAGTCGCAGCAGCGGCTTGGTGGTTCCCGGCTGCTCCAGTGCCGGGACGACGATGTCGAACTCGGTCTTGCCGGCGCCGTTGACGCCGATGGCGCGGATCGCGTCGGCGCTCGACAGCTGGGCGGCATCCCTGCCGGCAAAGCTCAGATAGGTTCCGGCCGGATCGATATTCGACCACAGCTCATAAGTGGACTGGATGCTGCAATCGGTGCGGTGGCGCTGGGCGGCCTCGAAGGTGACGAGATTGGCGCCGGGCTGTAGCAAACCGGGCGGAACCTGGAAGGTGACGGCCGACGGTCCATCCGGCGAGCCGACGCGCTGTTGGCCGATCGGGCGGTTGTTGAGATAGACGGTCACCGCCGAGGCCTCAGGCGCGACGACGATCGCATTCTGGTAGGCGAAGGTAAAGCTTGCCTTGGCCGCCGCCTGTTCCGGCGTCAGATAGACCGACCATGACCGGCGATCGTATTCGCCACTGAGATCCAGTTTCGAAAAGGGCACGACATAGCGACGGACATCGCCGGAGCGCGGCGGCGCAGCGGTATTTGCCGCCGCGGCTGGCTGGAGCGCGGGTGCTGCCAGTTGCGGCTGGACGACAATCGTCGGAGGAACGGCTGCGGGAGCAGGAGCGGCCGGCGTTGCAGGTGCGGGTGTTACGGAAACCGGAGGCGTGCCGGGAGCGGGTGCAGGGGCTGTCGGCGGCGTGGGTGGCGTCAATCTCGGGGTAACGGATGCCCCGGGTGGCCGCTCGCCGGACATGTCGAAGGGCGCCGTCTGCGCCTGGGCAAAGGCGGAGGCATTCAGCAGGAGAAGCGAGGCGGCGACGATCCTTCTCATCCGGCATTGACCTTTGCCGCCCGCTGCTGGGCTTCCCGCTCCGGCCGCATGCTGCGGAAGAAGTAAATGAGGCCGCGGCTCGTCTGGTAGAACGACAGGCCGAGGAACCAGATGGTGCCGCGGATCAGGCCGGGATTGCGGCGGCGCGAGGCCTGAAACTCGGTCCACTGACCGGAATTGGCAAACATCAGGTCGGCGATCAGGCGATGGTCGAGCGCGCTTTTCGGCACGTACTGGCAGCCGACATTGCTGATGTCGCCCGACGGCTCGATGTTGCGGACGATGAGCGGCAGGGTTTCCAGATCGGCGCCGCTATAGGGTCGGAAGCGGATTTCGCCGAGTGCGCCGACCAGCATCTCGTCGAGTTGCTTGTTGAAGATGTGAAGCCTCGCACCGTGGACGGAAACGTCCTCGATCGAAGCCGCGTACCACTTGCCGTTGGCGCCGAATTCGCAGCGCCGGTTAACTCGGACGCGGCGGGACAAGGCGCGCTCGCCGCGTTCCGACACGACACCCAGCGCGCAACCGGCCATGATCAGGTTGATGAGGTTCCAGCCGCCGACGACGAGCGTGACGTCGGCCTTATAAGGCTCGGCATAGATCCTGTAGATGGTGATGATGAGCGCGACGATCTGTACCGCAAAGATGACGAAGAACGGACGGCTGATCTCCGACAGACGGCTGACGGCGATCGATTCATCCTTGGCGGTGACCTTGAAGGTCGGCTTCCTCGGATTGAGCATGACGGAGACCACGGCCGGCAGCAGATGTACGGTCTGGACATATTCGTACAGCTCGGAAATCCAGGGCCAGCGGAACGACCCGTAGAGGTAGTTCTGCATCATCAGGTTCACGAGCATGTAGGCCAGCGTATAGGCAAGGAACTCGCCGCCGGAGGCGGTGAAGATCTCCAGATCGAAGAACAGGTAGAAGAGCGGCGCAAACAGGAAGATCGTCCGCGGGAACGGGAAGAGCCAGAAAAGCGTAGACGACATGTAGCAGAAGCGCTGCGGGATCGTCAGGCCGCGCTTCAGAAGCGGGAAGCGAAAGCGCAGGATCTGCATCATGCCCTGCGCCCAGCGGCTGCGCTGACCGATGAAGCTTGCGAAGGTGGCCGGCTGCAGGCCGGCGATCAGCGGCTTGTCGACATAGATGCTGTTCCAGCCGCTGCCATGAAGCGCTAGCGCCGTCTCGCAATCCTCGGTGATGCTGATGCCGGAAAAGCCGTTCTGGGATTCGAGCGCCTTGCGGCTCAGAACCGCCGCCGAGCCGCAGAAGAAGGCGGCGTTCCATTTATCGAGGCCGCGCTGGATGATGCCGTAGAACATCTCGTTCTCGCTCGGCATCTTGTCGAAGGTGCGCAGATTGCGCTCCAGCGGATCGGGATTGATGAAGAAGTGCGGGGTCTGGACGAGGAAGAGCTTCGGATCGTCTTCGAAATAACCGACGGTCTCGAGCAGGAAATCGCGAGCCGGCGCGTGGTCGGCATCGAAGACGGCGATGAGTTCGCCGGTCGAATGTTTCATGCCGTTGTTGAGATTGCCGGCCTTGGCGTGCTCGTTGCGGTCGCGCGTGAGGTAGCTGACGTCGAGATCCTGACAGAGTTGCTTCAGCTCGATATGGCGGGCGGCAGCCGCCTGGGCTTCGAGCAGCTTGCCGGAATTGCGCTTCTGCAAGGTGCCGCCGTCGTCGAGCAGCCAGACATGCAGCTTCTCGGCCGGATAATCCATGGCCTTGGCGGCGGCGAGCGTGTTTCCGAGAAGCCCGGCATCCTCGTTATAGGACGGTACGAAGACATCGACATGCGGCAGACGCCCGGGATTGGCGGCACGCGAGGGGCGCGGCGGCAGCGGTGTGGCGACGATGAAAAGGCTGAGCGCCAGCATCGCGACGCTATACATTTCGGCGAGATAAAGCAGCAGGCCGGGAATGAAATTCTCAGGCTGGTTCATAGGCGGCAGCGTATTGGTGGTGCGCCAATAGACATAACGCAGCACGATCGAAGTGCCGAAGGCAAGCGCCACGAGGCGCCACGTCCCCTCGCCCTTCAAGACCTTGATCACCGCCATGACGGTTACCACGGTGATGCTGGTGATGAGCTGGGTCTGCAGGTTGACCGGCAGCGTGATCAGCACGATCAGGCAGAGCGAAACCACGGCCCATATGATGACACTGCGGGCTTTGCGCATCGTCGTTCCTTCGAAGTTGCTCAACCAGGGCGCCTTCCGGCGCCCCTGGCATGCTCACTATTTCCGGCAGGCGGCCGTCATGGCCGCGTCGCCTATACAGTCCGGCGAAGGCACGGTGACGCCGATCGCCCTTGCCGATTGTTGGTTCGGCGCAGGCGCGGCATCCGGCTTTGCGCTCGTCTGTGGCGCCTCGCCCGGCAGCGGCACGCGCGGGCCAATGGGCGCGGGCATAGGTGCTGCGCCTTGAGCCGGTTGCGAGGTCGGGGTCTTGCGAAGAGGCGTTGCCCGCGGCCGGCTGACAATCGCGGGCGCCGGCTCATAGCCGATCGGCATCGGACTGGCGCGATAACCGCCCTCGTCGGGATAGATCGGCGCGCCGCTGCGCCCGAGCGCACCATCGGCGGGCGGCGGATTGCCGTAAGGATTCCAGATCTCGCCGTCGAACGTGCCTGATACGGTGTAGCCGTAGACAATGCCGAGCAGCTGACGCTCGGTAGCACTCGCATCGCAGAGACGCAGACGCAGCTGGATCATGCCGAAATTGCGCGCCTGGGTATTGGCGGCGGCACTCGACCGGATCTGTTGCCAGGCATAGATGCAGGTGTCGCCTGCGCGGCTGCGGCCGGCGGCATAGCCGAAGGGCCCATAAGCGTTTTGCAGGAAGGTCGCCGAGGTCGCCATCGGCACACCGGGGGCCGAGCGGGCCACCTCGCGGGTAATGCCGCTCTCGTTGATCATGCTGAAGCCGGCATTGCCGGTGCCGGGATTGGCGCCGGAAGCGCCGAGGAACTGGACCTTGAGGAAATTCTGACCGGGCACGGCGGATGAGGTAAACAGCGAGATCGTCTGCTCGACGCCGTTGCCGCGCTTGCGCTCGACGACGCTGACGATCGACGGGCCGCCCGGCGGCGGCAGGACCAGCGCCTTTTCAGGCGCCACGGTTTCCGGCCCGGAAGGCTGATGCACACCGCCGGTCGACGTGCAGCCGGCCATCACGCCTGCCACGGCCATCAGCGATATCGTCTTCCGCAAACGCATGTTTCGAGCCGCCGCAATCGTCTTTTCAGATATCCATTCGCGAACCGAAACGCGACGGACCTTCGAATCAACGACCACCCGGCCGTTCATCCGACATAAACCGCCAGCATGGTTAATGAAGAGTAAAAAAGAACGAGCCGCTGATATCACCGGAGGGAATCACACTGGACGTTATTCGGACAGCTCAACCGTATGATGCACAAACCAGTTTCGCAACACCTCAACCGCTCTCATTGCGCGTGTCTCCGTCCGGCAAAAGTCAGTGGGGAACTATGCCGCATGGCCGGCGTTGCGTTGATGTCTGGGTAGGAAAAGGAGAATATCCCATGCGCAAGATTATGCTGGCTGCGGCCGCCATGCTGACCATCAGCTCCGCCGCCTTCGCGCAGAGCACCGTCATCGTCACCGATCCCGCACCGACCGGCTCCGTGGTATTGCCCGGCGAAGTGCGCACCTATGTGATGGAGCAAACCGCGCCGTCCGTCGTCTATGAAGGCGATATCGCAGTCGGCGCGACACTGCCCGATACCGTCGAAGTGCATACCGTGCCCAACGTCGACGGCTACGGCTACACCGTCGTCAACGAGCGGCGCGTGATCGTCGAGCCGAAGACGCACCGCATAATCCAGGTCCTGGAATAATCTGATCTAACCGTGGACGTGCGGCCGTCTAGAACAGGATGATTTTAGGCCCGGCCAGCCTAAAATCTAAATCCTGTTCTAAATTAAGGAGTAGAACATGATGTCGTGCGAAAACCGCACACACTTTTCGGCATTATGATCTAGCGGCTTCACGTCCGCTCATCTTCCATCCTCACCGGCACATTCAGAAGTTCACGAATCTTGTGGGCGAGCTGCTCCAAGCTGAAGGGCTTGGCGAGCAGGGAAACGCCGTGATCGAGCACACCATTGTGGACGATGGCATTGCGGGTGTAGCCCGTCGTGTAGAGGATCCGGATCGCCGGCCATTTTTCCTGGACGACATCGGCAAGCTGGCGTCCGCTCATCTGCGGCATGACGATATCGGTGAAGATCAGGTCGACTGCCGCATTCTCCTCCAGAAGCAAAAGCGCCTCCATACCGCTTGCCGCCTGCAATACGGTGTAACCGAGTTCATGCAGGCTTTCTGCGGTCATGGTGCGGACGTTCTCATCATCCTCCACCACCAGGATCGTATCGTTGACGCTGCCCTGAGGAAGCGGCTGAGCGCCGGCGGCGCTCAAGCGGGCGTCCGTCGCGCCGACATGACGGGGAAGATAGATCTTCACCGTCGTGCCCCTGTCGATTTCCGAATAGATCTTGATGTGGCCGCCGCTCTGCTTGATGTAGCCGTAAACCTGGCTAAGGCCGAGACCGGTGCCCTTGCCGGGTCCCTTGGTCGTGTAGAACGGGTCGAAGGCGCGCTCGATCACCTCCGGCGACATGCCGGTGCCGGTATCGGTGATGCTGATCATCACATACTGGCCGGCCTCCACCTCCGAATGCATGCGAGAATAGCGCTCGTCGAGTTCGGTATTGGCGGTCTCGATCGTCAGATTTCCGCCGCCCGGCATGGCATCACGGGCGTTGACGGCCAGGTTCAGAATAGCGTTCTCGAGCTGGCTCAGATCGGCAAAGCTTGGCCAGAGGCCACCGGCGAGCACGGTCTCGATCCGGATCTGCTCGCCGAGCGTGCGCCGTAGCAGCTCGGACATGCCGCCGACCAGCTTGTTGAGGTCGATCACTTCAGGCGCGAGCGGCTGCTGGCGCGAGAAGGCGAGAAGGCGCGCGGTCAGAACGGCCGCCCTCTGCGCGCCGTCTTTGGCGTTCTGGATGGAATTCAGCAGCCGGGGATCCTCGTTGCCGGTCAGGCGCCGCTGGGCGAGATCGAGGTTACCGATGATGATCGCCAGCATGTTGTTGAAATCGTGAGCGACGCCGCCGGTCAGCTGTCCGATCGTCTCCATCTTCTGCAACTGGCGGACCTGCGCCTGAGCGGCAGCATTCTCTTCCATCTCGTGGCGGAGCTCGGCCGTGCGCTGGACCACCGTCTCTTCGAGGCGCGTGTTGAAGCTGTTGAGCTCGTTGCGAAGGCGGCTCTGCCGCTCATGGGCGATAATGATCATCTCCATCAGGCCGACGATGATCGCGGCATTGATGAGATAAGTGGAAAGACCGACCCATTGGCCGGCGCTGACCGGCCAGAAAATATTGTGCGGCTCGACGAAAAATTGCTGGACGATGAAAGCGGCAAGCATGGCCGCGACAAGGCCCGGCCCGGCGCCGCCGATGAAACTTGCGAGCAATATCGCCGGAAGGAAGCTCAGAAAGGGAAAGCCGGAGAGATAGTCGCTGGCGGCAAGCCTCAAAAGAAACGTCAGACCAACGAAGGCAACGGCAAGCGGGTAGGTAAAACCCGGCCTGTGACGCAGCCAATCCGTGGCACTCAGCAAATCCATCCGACACCCCTTCTTACAGCACCGCCATGTCTTTTCAGACGCGCAAAAGACGCTGTAACACTTTGGATTTCTGCATAATTTTATCCCGAAATCGATTCGGATTTCAGGAATTATGCAGCAAGTGGCCGTTGCGCGGCCGGCATCCCAGCTTTTGCACATCGAATTTCAACCGGCAATATGCTGTTTCTCACACTGCCGGGCACGACGTCTTGACGAGCCGTGCAAGCGGTCCACATAAACCATCATGCCTACGCATCGTGCTTTCCGAAAATCAGAATCGATTTTTGGAAAGCACGATGCGTAGGTTTAAAGTGTCGGAGCGTCCTTTGTGCATCCGAAAGGACGCACGGCGCTCTAGCAAGGGGGCAATGGGTGGACCGGATCATGAAAGACATATTCATCGTCGAAGACGACGCGCTGATTGCCATGCTGCTCGAGGACATGCTCGCCGATCTGGGTTACCGGGTCTGCGCCAGCGCGCCCGATCTGGAGCGAGCGCTGGCAACCGCCAGGGATACGGAGTTCGACGCTGCCATACTCGACGTCTCGCTGGCCGGGCAGAGTTCACTGCCGGTCGCAAAGCTGCTCGACGAACGCGGCAAACCTTATCTCTACGCGACGGGATACGGCACCGCGCCTGATGGCAGCAGCCCCAGCACATTGCCCGTGCTGCAAAAACCCTTCCAGCTTAGCGAACTCGAACAGGCGATGAAGCGGCTGACCGAAGCCTGAAGCGGTTCAGCGCACCTGGTCGAGCAGGCGCTTGCATTCCAGGAGATCATAGAGCGCCTCCTGCAGTAGCGCCCTGTCTTCCTTGCCGACGCTCGACTTGCCGATCGAAACTTCCTGCTCGTCGTCTCCAGCGACGAAATTGAAGAATCGGCGGGTGATCGGCGGCTTGGCGCGGCCGACGATCTGATCTTCGTCGGCCATGCCGACGCGCGGTTCGCCGGCACCGGCATCCTGCACGCCCGAGGCAAGCGCCTCGACGCTGGCGAGATCGCCGTGGCCGACCGATATGACGAACTTGTTGCCATTGGTCTTCAGAAGCTTCTGCACACCCTTGATCGTATAGCCGTGATCATAGAGCAGATGCCGGATGCCCTTGAGGAGATCCACGTCCTCCGGCCGGTAATAACGACGGCCGCCGCCGCGCTTCATCGGCTTTATCTGGGGAAAACGCGTTTCCCAGAAGCGCAGCACATGCTGCGGCAGATCAAGATCGTCTGCGACTTCGCTGATGGTGCGAAAGGCATCGGGGCTCTTGTCCAACGTCATACTGCTACGCGACCTCGCGGCTCGATCCAACGGCGACTCATCATATTTCAACGGTTTGGCGTCGACAATTCAAGTCATGTCTCGACGTTGCGCACAACGTTGGACAGTGCGAAAGCAAAAAACGCTGCTTAGAAACGGGAAGCCGATGATCAGGGAGCCGGATTCTGCGGCTTCAGCTTGATCTTGCGAGCGACATGCGCCTTGAGGATGCGCGTCTTCAACACGTTCGACGCCTTGAAGGTCATGACACGGCGCGGGGAAATCGGAACCTCCTCGCCGGTCTTCGGGTTGCGGCCGATCCGCTCGTTCTTGTCGCGCACCTGGAAAGTGGCAAAGGAGGAAAGCTTGACGGTTTCACCGCGCACGATCGCATTGCAGATCTCGTCGATGACGGTTTCGACGAGTTCGGCAGATTCGGTCCGGGAAAGCCCGACCTTTCGGAAAACGGATTCCGCCAGGTCTGCTCGCGTCACTGTTTTTCCGGTCATGGTTTCCCCGCCCACTACAAACTATTTTGTGAAATCGCACGAAGAGTATTTGTCTTGCGCCTTACGGTCAAGCTCTTGTTCGCCGCCAGTTTTTTAGGATTCCTGCCTACCAGCGCAGCAGAACGGCGCCCCAGGTAAAGCCGCCGCCCATCGCTTCGAGCATCACCAGGTCGCCCTTCTTGATGCGGCCGTCGCCGGCAGCGGTCGCCAGTGCGAGCGGGATCGAGGCGGCCGACGTGTTGCCGTGCAGGTCGACGGTTACGACGACTTTCGCCGCGTCGATGTTCAGCTTCTTCGCCGAACCATCGATGATGCGTCGATTGGCCTGGTGCGGCACCAGCCAGTCGAGATCATCGGCAGTGGTGCCGGTCGAATCGAAAGCCGCCTGAATGACATCGGTGATCATGCCGACGGCATATTTGAAGACCTCGCGGCCTTCCATGCGCAGCTTGCCGACAGTGCCGGTCGTCGACGGTCCGCCATCGACATACAGCTTTTCCTTATGCGAGCCGTCGGAACGCAGATGCGCGGTCAGCACGCCGCGGTCGGCAACGGTGCCCTCGCCTTCGGTCGCTTCGAGTATGATCGCGCCGGCGCCATCGCCGAAAAGCACGCAGGTGGTGCGGTCGTTCCAGTCGAGAATGCGCGAAAAAGTTTCGGCGCCGATGACGAGAACGCGCTTGGCAAGCCCGCCGCGGATATAGGCATCTGCTGTGGTGACCGCATAGACGAAACCGGTGCAGACAGCCTGGACGTCGAAGGCAAAGCCGTGGCTCATGCCGAGACGGTTCTGGATGTTGACCGACGTTGCCGGAAAGGTGTTGTCCGGCGTCGAGGTGGCGCAGATGATGAGATCGATGTCGGCGGGCGTCAGACCGCCATTGGCAAGGGCTGCACGCGCGGCGGCCTCGCCGAGCGACGCCGTCGTTTCGTCATCACCGGCGATATAACGCTGGCGGATGCCGGTGCGCTGGACGATCCATTCGTCGGATGTGTCGACGATCGCCTCCATGTCACCATTGGTCATCACGCGCTTCGGAAGTGCGGCTCCGAACCCGCGTACCACTGAACGGATCATATTTGACTGAACCCTATCGCTCATGCCGCTTCCGGGCCCATTGGGGGCAGCCGTTTGGCATGATATTTCTTAAGATCGTTTTCTATTTTCTGATTGAGGCCGTTCTTGGCCATGTCGTAGCCGACTTCGATGGCGGCTGCGATGCCTTCGGCATTCGCTCCGCCATGGCTCTTGATGACGATACCGTTCAGGCCGAGAAACACGCCGCCATTGACCTTGCTCGGATCGAGCTTCTCACGAAGCATGTCGAAGGCGCTTTTGGCAAAGAGGTAGCCGATGCGGGCGAGCAGCGTGCGCGACATGGCGGCACGCAGATATTCGCCGATCTGCTTGGCGGTGCCCTCGGCGGTCTTGAGTGCGATGTTGCCGGAGAATCCTTCGGTGACGACCACGTCGACCGTGCCCTTGCCAAGGTCGTTGCCCTCGACAAAGCCGGAATATTCGAGCGAATCGATATTGGCCTCGCGCAACAGCCGGCCGGCTTCCTTGACCTCCTCCTGGCCCTTCATCTCCTCGACACCGACGTTCAGAAGGCCGATCGTCGGGCGTTCGACTTCGAACAGCGCGCGCGCCATGGCGCCACCCATCAGGGCGAAATCCATCAGCTGCTGCGCATCGGCGCCGATCGTCGCACCGACGTCCAGGACGATGCTCTCACCCTTCAGCGTCGGCCAGATCGCAGCGATCGCCGGGCGCTCGATATTGGCCATGGTGCGCAGACAGAACTTCGCCATCGCCATCAGCGCCCCGGTATTGCCGGCCGAGACCGCGACGTCGGCCTCCCCCGTCTTCACCGCCTCGATCGAACGCCACATGGTGGAGATATAGCGGCCGCGGCGCAGCGCCTGGCTCGGCTTCTCATCCATAGCAACGGCAAGTTCGCAATCGTGAAAGAGCGATTTTTCTTTGAGTTTCGGAAACTTGGCGAGAACCGGATCGCACTGTTCCTTGAGACCGTAGAAAACGAAGGAAATATCCGGATGCCGATCCAGCGCCTTGGCGGCGCCGGGGATGACAACCTGGGGACCAAAGTCGCCACCCATGAGGTCGAGAGATATTCTGATCACGCGTCCCTGATCCTTCTTTTCGCCGAGGGGCGAAATTTCGGCCAAAATACCGGTTTTGGCGTCGCTTACAACTGAATTGTGTCAAATGCCAGAGACGCTTCAGTCCTTTTTCCAGTCCTTGAGGACCGCGAAAGCGGAGGGTTTTTTATCGTCCTCGCCGCTATCTTCGATATGACCTGAGAATTCGATACCCTCCTTGCGCGGATAGGGATCAATCGCCAGAGCGGCGAATTCTGCAACCACCTCGCCGGCATCGATCGTATCGCCGACAAAGGTTTCGGGCAGATCGGGACCGTCGGGATCGAGCAGCATCTCGCCGGCGTCGCTGCCGGGCTGGCGCGCAAGCTTGGAGCCCTCCGGCACGAAGATCTGCTCGAAGCTCTCATCGATGGCGGATTCGACCGGTTCCAGCGTCACGACGCAGGACTGGACGATCTTCGCCTGCACGCGGCCCTTGATGCGCACGCCGTCGCGCTTCCAGCGGGCAATCTGCAGATCGGCGCTGAGATCGTCGACGGAAACGACGTTCCAGGTCTTGGCAAGCGCCGTGAGTTCGCTGGCGTCGGCCTCGACATGGACCTCGACGGGGTTGGCCGAAATATGGCCGACCTTGACATGATAGGAGAAGGGAACATCGTCCCGATCATTCTTCATCGTTTCCTCCTTCAGGCAACCGGTGGGCTGGCGACCGGCGAAAGCGTTGCCGAGCCGGTGGCGATCACCTCTTCGGCTAGAGCGGACAGATGCGCTTCCGCGGTGATCATCCATCCGGCGAGGCCGGACATATCGGCCGGCGCTTCGGTTTCGGGGTAGATATTGCGTTGAAGAGCAAGAGCCAGGGCTTCGGCATCGCCGGTGTCCATCGCCTTCGAATAGGCTTCGAGCCGGCCGTAAAACATGCCGGCAAGCTTCTTCATGCGCTTCGGCACGCTGTTGTCGCCGATGCCGAGCTCGCGGATCGAATAGTCGATATCCTGGAAGAAGGCGTCGACGATCTCCTGGGCGATCTCCTGACCGCTGGTGGCGGAAGCGCGCGTGCGGCGAAAAAACAGAATCATGGTGATCGACAGCATCTCGAAACGGCCCATGACCGTATCGGGCACATTGAGCTGCTCGTAGAGTTCCGGCATGCGCGCGGCCGCCGCCAAGGCCGCATATTGCCTGTCGACGATCGCCTGATTGTTGTTTTTCTTACGGAAGAGCCCGAAGATCATTGTTTTTTCCGGAAATGCCTCATTCTTCATGCCGGCTGGCGTCTGGCCTTGTTGCATGATTTCGAAAGCTGGTTTACCGAAGCAGGCGCGAATTGCAATGCTGATCGTGGCCAGTTTCGGGACAATGCCTTCAATGCGTCTACGAAGCGAATTCGGGACATTCGACTCGGAATGGCCACAATGGTTTTGCAGGAGGAAAGCGTGCAAGGCCCAAAATGGCTGCTATCGACACTCAAGGGAGTAGATGTCGTTGAAGAAACGGTATTTCAAGTCTGACATGAAATTCTTCAGCAGTGCGGCCATTGCCTTCATAATCGCCTCCACATCAGCTCTTTCCGGCTGCCAGACCAGCACCGTGCTCAACGGCGGTTATGTCGCCGACCAGCAGTCGCTGAACCTCGTTCCGGAGGGCTCAAGCCGCGAGCAGGTGCTGCTGTCGCTCGGCACCCCGTCGACGACGGCGACCTTCGACGGCGAAGTCTTCTATTATATCTCGCAGCGACGCACGCGTGCCGTCGCCTTCCAGAAGCTGAAGGTCGTCGACCAGAGCGTTCTGGCAATCTATTTCGACAAGGACAACGTCGTCAGCCGCCGCGCCAACTATACGCTGCAGGACGGCAAGGTGTTCGACACGATCGGACGCGTTACGCCGACCGGCGGCAAGGAACTCACCTTCCTGCAGCAGATGCTCTCCGGCGGCAGCGCCGCAAGTGCTGCCCGCAGCCTGTTCGGCGGCGGCGCCGGCGGTACGCCGCAGAACCCAAGCAGCCTGCGCTGATCGGACATACCTCATACGAAAAACCCGCCGGATCGCTCCGGCGGGTTTTTTAATGGTCTCTGATCCCGTCTAGCCAGCGAGAACAGCGAGCAGCAGAAGTGCGACGATATTGGTGATCTTGATCGCCGGGTTGACGGCGGGGCCGGCGGTATCCTTGTAGGGATCGCCGACCGTATCGCCGGTGACGGAGGCCTTGTGCGCATCCGAACCCTTCATGTGACGCACGCCGTCCTTGTCGACGAAACCGTCCTCGAAGCTCTTCTTGGCATTGTCCCAGGCGCCACCGCCCGATGTCATCGAGATGGCGACGAAGAGGCCGTTGATGATGACGCCGAGCAGCGATGCGCCGAGGGCGGCAAAGGCGGAAGCCTTGGAGCCGGAGATGAGCAGCACGCCGAAATAGACGACGATCGGCGCCAGCACCGGCAGCAGCGACGGCACGATCATCTCGCGGATGGCGGCCTTGGTCAGAAGGTCGACGGCCCTGCCGTAATCCGGCTTTTCCGTGCCCTGCATGATGCCGGGCTTTTCCTTGAACTGACGGCGGACTTCCTCGACGATCGCGCCGGCCGCACGGCCGACGGCGGTCATGGCAATGCCGCCGAAGAGGTAGGGAACGAGACCTCCGAAGATCAATCCCGCCACGACGTAGGGGTTGGAAAGATCGAAGGAAATTTCGCCTATGCCCGCGAAATAAGGGAACTTGTCGCCATTCGCCGCAAAATATTTGAGGTCGTATGAGTAGGCGGCGAAGAGAACCAGTGCGCCGAGACCGGCGGAACCGATGGCATAACCCTTGGTGACGGCTTTGGTCGTATTGCCGACAGCATCGAGCGCGTCGGTGGATTTGCGCACCTCCGGCGGCAGATGCGACATTTCGGCGATACCGCCGGCATTGTCCGTCACCGGTCCGAAGGCGTCGAGCGCGACGATCATCCCGGCAATGCCCAGCATCGCCGTGACCGCAATGCCGGTGCCGAACAGGCCTCCGAGCTGGTAGGTGGCGAGAATGCCGCCGACGATGACGATCGCCGGCAGTGCCGTCGATTCCAGCGAGACGGCCAGGCCCTGGATGACGTTGGTGCCGTGACCGGTGACCGAGGCCTGGGCGATCGAGACGACCGGGCGCTTGCCGGTGCCGGTATAATATTCGGTGATCACCACGATCAGTGCGGTGACGACGAGGCCGATGACGCCGCAGAAGAAGAGGTGCGCGCCCGAGATATCGGCGCCGCCGACGGAGCCGATCGAGCCCCAGCCGATGGTCAGCGAGGTGGCAGCGCCGAGACCGACGATCGACAGCAGGCCGGTGACGATGAGACCCTTGTAAAGAGCGCCCATGATCGAACCGTTCGCACCGAGCTTGACGAAGAAGGTGCCGATGATCGAGGTGATGATGCAGGCACCGCAGATCGCCAGCGGATAGACCATCGCAGACTGGAGGATCGGCGCGCCGGCAAAGAAGATGGCGGCGAGAACCATGGTGGCGACGACCGAGACCGCATAGGTCTCGAAGAGGTCGGCGGCCATGCCGGCGCAGTCGCCGACATTGTCGCCGACATTATCGGCAATCGTTGCCGGGTTGCGCGGATCGTCTTCGGGAATGCCGGCCTCCACCTTGCCGACGAGGTCGCCACCGACGTCGGCGCCCTTGGTGAAGATACCGCCACCGAGACGGGCGAAGATCGAGATCAGCGAAGCGCCGAAGCCGAGCGCCACCAGCGCATCGATGACTTCGCGCGAGCCGCTCTCATGGCCGAGCCCGATGGTCAAAATAGTGTAGTAGATGGAGACGCCGAGCAGCGCCAGACCGGCCACCAGCATGCCGGTGATCGCACCCGACTTGAAGGCGATGTCGAGGCCAGCGGAAAGGCTGATGGAGGCTGCCTGGGCGGTGCGCACATTGGCGCGGACGGAGACATGCATGCCGATGAAACCGGCAGCGCCTGATAGTACGGCGCCAATCAGGAAACCGATGGCGGCCGTGGCGGAAAGAAGCAGCCAGGCTGCGATGAAAACAACAACGCCGACAAGGGCAATGGTTCTGTACTGGCGCGTCAGATAGGCTTGAGCGCCTTCGCGGATGTAACCCGCGATCTCCTGCATGCGGCTATTGCCCTGATCGGCGGCAAGCACCGACCGGGTTGCCCAGGCGGCATAGACCACCGAGAGCAGACCGCATGCGATTACGCATAAAAGAATGGTCATTTCGCTCGTTCCTCCCATAGGCCGGAGATCACTCCTTCTCCGGCAGATACGCCGCCGAATCGCCTTCCTCTCCACAGAAATGCCACAGCTAAGCGGTGCGGAGATTGCGTGGTCGATCACGTTGCGTCAAGACCGCAACGGGCGAAAACCATTGCAGTGCGAAGAAAGACGCAGGGAGATTGTTTGGCGGCTAAGGAGTTATTTCTTCGCCTCGCCGCGGACCTGCTTGGCGATGCGGTCGAGCACGGCGTTGACAAGCTTCGGCTCGTCGTCGTCGAAGAAGGCCTGGGCGATCTCGACATATTCGGTGACGATGACCGCCACGGGAACGTCCTTGCGGTCGGTGATCTCGAAGACGCCGGCGCGCAGAATGGCGCGCACGGTGCTGTCGAGGCGCGACAAGGCCCAATCATCCTGCAGTGCCGCGGCAATCAGCGGATCGAGGCGGACCTGATCGCGCACGACGC
The DNA here is from genome assembly GCF_014195045.1 of Rhizobium sp. BK591. NCBI lineage: Bacteria > Pseudomonadati > Pseudomonadota > Alphaproteobacteria > Hyphomicrobiales > Rhizobiaceae > Rhizobium > Rhizobium sp. BK591. The sequence continues at coordinate 231,421 of NZ_JACIAZ010000003.1, read as the reverse complement.
CGGAGACGATGGAACGGAACCAGGCGGCATCGGCCTTCAGATAGGTCGCGCCGTCGAGTTCCTGGCCAAGACGGTGCGCCTCGTATTCGGCGACGATTTCCAGAACGCCGGTGCCGCCGACATCCATTTGATAAAGTGCCTGAACGGCAGCAAGACGGGCAGCGCCCCGCTGGTTTGCAGTCTTGACCGGCCGTTCCGTCTTGTCGTCGTTCATTCGTTATGCACCCAGTTTCTGCTTCAGCTCGATCATCGTCAGAGCTGCACGAGCGGCAAATCCGCCCTTATCCTTATCCGAGCGGCGCGCGCGCGCCCATGCCTGTTCATCGTTTTCGACGGTCAGGATGCCGTTGCCGATGGCAAGGGACTCGCTGACCGCAAGATCCATCAAGGCGCGCGAGGATTCGTTCGACACGATATCGAAGTGATAGGTCTCGCCGCGAATGACCATGCCGAGGGCGACATAGCCGTCATAATGCGTGCCGCCATTGTCGTCTCCATCGAGCGACATGGCAATCGCCGCCGGAATTTCCAGTGCGCCGGGAACGGTGACCACCTCGAAGGTGGCGCCGGCTTCTTGCAATGCGAAAGTCGCGCCTTCGAGCAGGGCGTCGGCCATGTCGTCGTAGAAGCGGGCCTCAACGATCAAAATATGGGGAGCGGTCTCTCTCGGCATGGTTCACCTTCGGTTGGCGGGACATTTCCCACTCGGCAGCCCGCGGTCAAAACATGCCTTCGTCCGAATGGCAAGCAATTTCGCCCGATGCCCCAATGCCAAAGAAGAAATATCTGCAAGGGGATAGCCGCGTCCTGCCTGCACTGCTGGGCAAGCCTTTCAAATCAGCTTTCCCGGATGCCTTGAAAACGGCAATTCGAAGGCGGTTTTCATGAACAATTCTTAATGGATTTTCAGTGGCTTAACCCATTGAATCGCGAAGAGGGCAACGCCAATTCCATGTCGTGACGCAGACGATCCCCTGCAACGACAGTCGACCGTCAAAGCAGATGAAAGGATACCATCATGAACCGCGTTGTCACCGTCACCCTCGCCGCAGCCCTCTCCTCGCTCGCATTTGCCGGCGTCAGCCGGGCCGAAAGCCTTGGAATGAACACGGCCCAGGGCATCGAACAGACACTCCGGACCTTCCACGGCAATGATTTCAATGTCGAGCAGGTCCATAACTGGCGCAATCTCGACGACGAAACGACCGGTCCGCGCTCGGCGCCGGAACGCTCCGGTCAGGCCGTTCGCGGCATCCAGGCCTCGATCGACGCCAACAGATCGCTGGCCCACCGGCTCAACAATGAAGGCGTCGACGTCCGCAACATCGTCAACGCCGAGCAGGCAGCCGACGGAAGCTTGACCTTCTACGTCCGCTGACGCTCCAGCGCATACCCCCGAGATCGGAATCGATCTTCGGGGGTATGCGTGGGTTGAAGTGATCGAGCGTCCCTAGCGTGTTCCATTCCATGCGCGGCCGCTCACAGCATGGGCGGCGGTCTCCTCTCCGCCCATGCCGGGGATTTCCGAGATAGGCATTGAATTTTCCGGCGCGATGATAGTTTCTCTTCCTGGAACAGGAGAACATCATGGCGATGGAACCGAAGGCGGTGATCAATACCGCCGATCTCAAGCTCGACCATTGGAAACAGGGCGAGTTCTATGAAAGCGTCGACACCTCGTTCGGCACGCTTCTCGGCCTCGCCGGACTCGGCGTCAGCTACAACGAGGTACCGCCAGGCAAGTCGGGCTGTCCCTTCCACAATCATCATGTCGAAGACGAACTCTTCCATATAATCGCAGGCACCGGCGAATACCGCTTCGGCGACGCGCGCCATCCGATCAGGGCGGGCGACGTGCTCGGCGCGCCGGCTGGCGGGCCGGAAACGGCGCACCAAATCATCAACACCGGCACGACGACGCTTGTCTATCTCGGCATCTCGACGATGGCGAAGACCGAGATCGTCGAATATCCCGATTCCGGAAAGTTCCTTGCCAAGACCAACAGGGACGGCACAAAAGCCGGGCGCTTCCGCCACATCGGACGGTCGGAAGGTGATCTCGATTATTGGGACGGCGAGCCCGGCGCCTGAGGGCGCGATTTCCATAAGGACCTGATGTGACCGACATTCCGACCTTCGAAACGGCGCGGCTGACGCTGCGCCCTCACCGCCTCGACGATTTCGAGGCGCATGCGGCATTATGGGCAAACGAGGACGTCGTTCGCTTCATCACCGGCGTGCCATCGACGCGCGAGCAGAGCTGGAGCCGCATGCTGCGCCTCGCCGGCATGTGGCATCATATGGGCTTCGGCTTTCTGGCGATCATCGAAAAAGAGAGCGGCCGGTTCATCGGCGAAGCGGGCTTCCTCGAAGCCCGCCGCGAGATGGAACCGTCGATCGAAGGGACGATGGAAGTCGGCTGGGCGCTGATGCCCTTAGCACACGGCCGCGGTTATGCCACCGAGGCGCTGGCAATCCTGATCGGCTGGGCGGAGGCGCATTTCCCAGGAAAACCAATGAGCTGCATCATCAGCCCCGAGAATGAGGCTTCGTTGCGGGTGGCAGCCAAGCTCGGTTTTCGCGAGACGGCGCGGACGCAATACAATGGCGAGATTATTCAGTTTTCGCGGTAGCGGCCCCTCATCCGCCTGCCGGCACCTTCTCCCCGTAAACGGGGCGAAGGGAATATGCGGCGACCTCTCCGTCCTTCGCCGGCGTCTCGCATGGCACGTCCCCTCGCCCCGCTTTTACGGGGGTCCGAAGGACGGGGCGATACGAGTGGCTCGACCCCGGCAGGTTAGGGTGAGGGGCACATTTCAGGCTGAGGCGCTGGGGAATTCGGCCAGCCGGGCGGCGTAACGCGCCATGGTATCGACCTCGAAATTGACGAAATCGCCGGCCTTGCGGTCGCCCCAGGTGGTGACTTCGAGCGTATGGCGGATGAGCAGCACGTCGAAATCCGTGCCGTCGACCGCATTGACCGTCAGCGAGGTGCCGTCGAGTGCGATCGAACCCTTGGGGGCGACGAATTTTGCGAGGTGTTCGGGCGCACGCAGGCGGTAGCGCGTGGCGTCACCCTCCGATGTCACCGAGAGGATTTCCGCCTTGCCGTCGACATGGCCGGAAACGATATGGCCGCCGAGCTCATCGCCGATCTTCAGCGACCGTTCGAGATTGATGCGGCTGCCTTCCCGCCAGGTGCCGATCGTCGTCAGCCGGAGCGCCTCCTCCCAGGCCTCGACCTCGTACCAGCGGCCGTTGCTGCCTTCGGCCGGCAGGGCGGTGACGGTCAGGCAGATGCCGGCATGCGAGATCGAGGCGCCCATGTCGATGGTCGCGGGATCATAGGCGGTCGCGACCCGCAGGCGGATGCCTTCCTTCAACGGGGAAACGGATTCGACCGTGCCGACATCGGTGACTATTCCGGTGAACATCAAAACCCTCTTTCATATTCGTCCAGGCGATCTTCGCCGAACATCCGCGTGCCCCTATGGGCAAAACCCGATGGTATGTCGGTTGCATCAAGCGGCGATTCAATACCGCGCTGGCCGATAACGACAGGCGCCTGATAAAGCTGGATACGGTCGACGAGGCCAGCCTCGAGGAAAAGCCGCGCCGTCTTTGCGCCGCCCTCGACCAGAAGCGAGGAAATACCGCGTGTTGCGAGTGCCGGCAGCAGGATTTCCGGATGGTAAGGATTGCAATAGACGATCTCGACGCCGGCGGCTTCGAGTGCGGCGCGGCGCGAGTCCATGTCGGTAGCGTCTGTGGGTGGGGTACCGCCTTCTGCCCTGCCGGAGTACCGGGGCCGAGCCACAGGTCTCGACCCGTCCTTCGGACCCCCCACAGGTGGGGAGGTGTCCGGCAGGATAGAGGGGGGTAGCCCCTCCGCATCCGCCGACAAAGGCCACACTTCCTCACTCGCCACCACGATGACAGGCACGTCCCGCGCCGTCAGGGCGAGCTTGCTGGTCAGCGGCAATGCCAGGGTGGGATCGAGAACGATGCGGATCGGGGACTGGGCTTCGAGACCTGGTGTTCGCACCGTCAGCAGCGGATCGTCCGCAATCGCCGTGCCGATGCCGACGAGGATCGCATCGGTTTCGGCGCGCAGCGCATGCACCTGCGCGCGGGCAAGCGGGCCGGTGATTGCCACCTGTCCCTCCCCCTGACGGCCGACCATGCCGTCGGCGGAAACGGCAAGCTTGAGAGTCACATAGGGCCGGTTCTTCGTCTGGCGGGTGAGATAGGCGGCAATCGAACGCCGGCCCTCTTCCTCCAGAGCACCGGCATCCACCTGTATGCCGGCTTCACGCAGCATGGCGATGCCGCGGCCCGAGACACGCGGATCTGGATCGGTGACGCTGATGACGACGCGGCCAACGCCAGAGGCGATCAGCGCCTCGGAACAGGGCGGCGTCTTGCCGTGATGCGAGCAAGGTTCGAGCGTCACATAGGCGGTGGCGCCGCGGGCGAGCGCGCCGGCTTCAGCCAGCGCCTGCGTCTCGGCATGCGGGCGGCCCCCGAGCGCCGTCACCGCCCGGCCGACGATGACGCCATCCCTGACGATCACGCATCCGACGGAGGGGTTGGTAGCGGTGCGGCCGAGATGCCAGCGCGACAGGCGGATCGCCGCCGCCATGAAACGTTCGTCATGCGGCGTGATGCTCATGGCTCACCTGTCCAGCGGGTCGCGGGCAATCTTGGCGTTGATTTCCGAAATGACCTTCTCGAAATCCTCGGCAAGCGAGAAATCCCGATAGACCGAGGCGTAGCGCACGAAGCCGACATCATCGAGGCTCTTCATCGCCTCCAGCACCTGCAGGCCGATCTGCTCGGAAGAGATCTCGGTTTCGCCGGAGCTTTCAAGCCGGCGGACGATGCCGGAGACGGCGCGCTCGATGCGATCCCGCTCGACCGGGCGCTTGCGTAGCGCCACCTCGAAAGAGCGCACCAGCTTGTCGCGGTCGAATGGCACCTTGCGGCCGGTCTTCTTGATGACCATCAGCTCGCGCAGCTGCACGCGCTCGAAGGTGGTGAAGCGACCGCCGCAATCCGGACAGATGCGCCGCCGGCGGATGGAGGTGTTGTCCTCCGCCGGGCGCGAATCCTTGACCTGAGTATCTTCCGAACCGCAATAGGGGCAGCGCATCCCTACTCCTTATCCCATGTAGCCATACATGGGGAAGCGGTCGGTGAGATTGACCACCTTGCCGCGCACGGCGGCTTCTACGGCGGCATTGCCTTCATCGGAATTGGCGACCTTCAGGCCGTCGAGAACCTCGACAATGAGATTGCCGATTTCGCGGAATTCCGCTTCCTTGAAGCCACGGGTGGTGCCGGCCGGTGCGCCCAGGCGCACACCCGAGGTGACGAAGGGCTTTTCCGGATCGAAGGGAATGCCATTCTTGTTGCAGGTGACGTAGGCACGGCCGAGCGCTGCCTCGGCGCGCTTGCCGGTGGCGTTCTTCTTGCGCAGGTCGACCAGCATCAGGTGGTTGTCGGTGCCGCCGGAGACGACGTCGAGGCCGCCGGCGATCAACGTTTCAGCGAGCGCCTTGGCATTCTTGACGACCTGAGCGGCATAATCCTTGAATTCCGGCTGCAGTGCCTCGCCGAAGGCAACGGCCTTGGCGGCGATGATGTGCATCAGCGGACCACCCTGCAGGCCGGGGAAAACGGCCGAATTGAATTTCTTCGCCAGATCCTCGTCATTGGTGAGGATGACGCCGCCGCGCGGGCCGCGCAGCGACTTGTGGGTCGTCGTCGTCGCGACATGGCAATGCGGGAACGGCGACGGATGAACGCCACCGGCGACGAGGCCGGCAATATGGGCCATGTCGACCATCAGATAGGCGCCGACGCTGTCGGCGATCTCGCGGAAGCGCTTCCAGTCCCAGATGCGGGAATAGGCAGTGCCGCCGGCGATGATGAGCTTCGGCTTGGTTTCTTCGGCCTTGCGGGCGACCTCCTCCATGTCGAGCAGGTTATCGCCTTCGCGCACGCCGTAGGAAACGACGTTGAACCACTTGCCGGACATGTTGACCGGCGAACCATGCGTGAGATGGCCGCCCGAATTCAGGTCGAGACCCATGAAAGTGTCGCCGGGCTGCAGGAGCGCCAGGAACACGGCCTGGTTCATCTGCGAACCGGAATTCGGCTGGACGTTGGCGAAATTGACGCCGAACAGCTTCTTGGCGCGCTCGATCGCCAGTTCCTCGGCGATATCGACGAACTGGCAGCCGCCGTAATAACGCTTGCCGGGATAACCCTCGGCATATTTGTTGGTCATGATGGAGCCCTGGGCTTCCAACACGGCGCGGGAGACGATGTTCTCAGAAGCGATCAGTTCGATCTCGTGCCGTTGGCGACCGAGCTCCTTTCCGATCGCGCTGAAAATGTCCGGATCGACGTCCGCAAGCGAGCGATTGAAGAAGGATTCGGTGGAAGCATTGGTCATGGGCGGGCTCCTCAACTGGAATGCGCTGAGGTATTAGCCTTCCGCTGTGGCAAGGGCAATACGAAGAACGACATTTGCTGAGCAAAGCGCGCGCTCACGCTCTTTTCCGGCCGCGCCGCGCCGATGCCTGGCGGCCATTTTATGGAGAGCCCCTCCCGGCATAAAAAAACCGCGCCCGAAAGCGCGGTTCTCAAATTGCGATGCAGAGCTTGCCGCTTACTGAACCGGCTGTTCCATGCCAGCCGTGGTGTCGAGCGCCAGCTCGGCATTGCCGTCCATCTGATAGATGTCGTCACGGAACTGGACGATGCCGTCGGGCATGCCCCAGGCAGAGATATAGACGAAGTAAACCGGAACTTCCGCCGCGAGTTTGATCGGCGTGTTGACGCCGGTGGCGATCACCTGCTCCATCTGCTGGCGGCTCCAGCCGGGGGTCTCGCGCAGCAGCCAGTTGGTCAGGTCGCGCACGTTCTGCACGCGGACGCAGCCCGAGGATTCGAAGCGCATCAGCTTGTTGAACAGGCCCTGCTGCGGCGTGTCGTGCATGTACTCGCCGTTCTTGTTGTAGAAGTTGATCTTCGTCGACGCCATGGCGTTGATCTTGCCGGGGTCCTGTCGGAACATCAGGTTCGGCGCCTCGCCGTTCCAGTCGACGGTTTCGGGGGCGACTTCGTTGCCCTTGCCGTCGATCAGGCGGATGGCGTTCTTTTCGAGATAGGTCGGATCCTTGCGCATCAGCGGCATGATGTCCTTCTCGACGATCGAGCGCGGCGCCGTCCAGTAAGGATTGAGGATGACCTCGTAGATCTTCGAATTGACCAGATGCGTCGGGCGGCTCAAGCGGCCGACGACCGCGGTGTGACGCGTCGCGACACTGCCGTCTTCGACGGCCTCGACATAGGCGGCCGGGATATTGACCATCAGGTGACGGCGGCCCAAGTCCTCGGGGAAGGTCTGCAGACGGACGACATTGGTGTTCAGCTGCTGCAGGCGAACATCGGCGGGGATGTTCATCGCCTTCAGGGTGAATTCGCCGAGAACGCCATCGGCCGGCAGACCGTGACGCGCCTGGAAGCGCTTGACGGCGCCGTCGACATAGGAATCGAAGGCGTTGGACAGGCCGGCCTCGCGCGGCAGATCGCCGGTGATCGCGAGACGCTGGCGCAGCGCCTGGACGGCGGGAGAGCTGACGCCGAGTTGCAGGCGCTGATCACCGGGATTGACCTCGGGCCAGCCTCCGGCTGCGGCGATCTGCTGATACTGCATGATTGCCTGCTGGGCGCTCGCGACAGATTGGGGCCCAAGGATCGGCGTGTTGGAAACCATGGCGGTCGCCGTGCGCGACGCCGCCTTGGCGTCGAACTGGTCGTCCCAGTTGCCGCGGCGCGGCGCGTTGATCAGCGTATCGAGCGCCGATTGCGCAAATGCCGGCGCCGCGATCGCGCTGGCGCCAACCGTTGCCGCGGACGCAAGGAAAGCGCGGCGAGAGAGAGCTTCAATTCCGTTTTTCTTCGACATAGTCCCAACCACTCAATGCCGCCATAAGAACAAGCCGCGGCTCTTTGCGAAATCACTGCGCTTTAACGCAGATCCCTGTCCATTCGTTGTCCCGGCGTATCAAAAAACTCCGCCTCCCCCATCACAAGATTGCGATGAGAAAGCCTGAACTCTGATCGGTCCATTGAAAGCGCCGGTTGTTAAGCCTTGCGCTGCCACACCAATATGGCCAATTCGTGTTGCCAGGTCGGCAGAAGGACTGTCGGCTGCCGGGAACACGACGCAACGAACCATATGACGGGGTAAACCGTGCCGGTTAATAACGGCTAAAAAACGGCTTGAATACCGGGCTTTGCGCTTGTCTGCCCTGCGTTGCAAAGATGCCACGCGGATCAAACGGCAAATCGGACGTGCAGGGAACACGTCCGATTTTCTGCAACCCTGAAAGGAGGTCCGGGTTTTAGAGACGATAGAGGATCTGATCGTTCCAGAAACGGTCCAGACGCTGGAGCAGCTTGTTCATCTGGGTGAACTCGTCGGTGCCGATGCCGCCGACCTTGTCGATCGAGGCGATGTGGCGTTCGTAGAGCTTGGCCACCGTTTCGGCGATGTCCTGGCCGGTTTCGGTCAGGCTGATGCGGACCGATCGGCGGTCGATGCGGGAGCGCTGGTGGTTGATGAAGCCGAGATCGACCAGCTTCTTGACGTTGTAGGAAACGTTGGAGCCGAGATAGTAGCCACGCGAGCGCAGCTCGCCGGCGGTCAGCTCGGAATTGCCGATGTTGAAAAGGAGCAGCGCCTGAATGGCGTTGACGTCGCTGCGACCCTGACGGTCGAATTCGTCCTTGATGACGTCGAGAAGACGACGGTGCAGACGTTCAACGAGATGAAGGGATTCCATGTAAAGATCACGGATGTCATGATCCTGCTGGTCACGGAAGGTCGATACCGCCTGCGGCTTGATTTTCGTATTCATATTAACTGCCTCACTGTTTGTTTGGCGGTGTGTTTTCTTCCCGCCTTGAGTGAGACCCTATCGAATACATATAAAATTCGACTTAAACCGCAGGCTTAACGGAGCCTTACCGGTAACTCCACGTTGTCTCAGGGTAAATCAACGCTTACCTGGCGGCGATGCCGGCGCTTTTCCAGCCACAGCAGCAGGCGGAAAATCCAGTAAACGACGGCGACCAAGACATGCAGCAGGATGATCAGCTGGTTGGGGCCGAAAATATCCGGCAGCAGGCCATACATCAGGATCTGCCCGCCGGCAGCGAGCACCCAGATCACCGGTCCCCAGGAAACGGTGAGCCAGAGACCGAGGGAGGCAACGGGGAAAAGCACCGCGAGACTGGTGCTCGCTACCTTCCACGGCAGGCTCAAAAGATCGAAGCGGCCGGCGCCGACCAGCGAATAGCCGACGAGCATCGCCCAATATTGCAGGCCGAACCAGAAGCAGGAGACGGCAACCAGCCTCAGGAAGAGAATGAAGAGGATATCCGCCAGCGTGCGTTTCGGTATCGTCGGGGAATCGGTTTCCATAGCGCAGACATCGGTTTGGGGTTGCATCTTCACAAAGGCGCCCGCGCATCTGACAAGACGGGCTGAGGACGCTCTATCACATTGCGTTGGCGCATAACCCTGAAAATCGACTCCAAATTTCGCGGTTATGCGCCGGAGGTTTTCCGCCGCGGCCAATCGTCCGGTTTGGATTTTCCGGGCGCCATGATAATGAGCGCTCGGATAAATGGAATGGGCTTGGGACAGATATCATGCAGGACAGGACTCATCTCGTCGACGAGATCACCGGCCATCGCCGCATGCGGCGCAACCGCAAGGCGGATTGGACACGCCGGCTGGTGCAGGAGAACCGGCTGACGGTCGACGACCTGATCTGGCCGATCTTCATCGTCCCGGGTTCCGGCATCGTCGATCCGATCCCGGCCATGCCCGGCGTCAACCGGATGAGCATCGACAAAGCCGTGGAAGCCGCGCGTGAAGCGGCCGGCCTCGGCATTCCGGCACTTGCCACCTTTCCGAATATCGAGATGGAATTGCGCGACGAGACCGGCTCGAACAGCCTCGAAGCCAACAATCTGATCAACCAGGCGACGGCAGCGATCAAGAAGGCGGTGCCCAATATCGGCGTCATCACCGACGTCGCGCTCGATCCCTTCACCAGCCACGGCCATGACGGTATTCTCAGAGACGGCGAAATCGTCAATGACGAAACGGTCGACCAGGTGGCGCGCGCCGCCGTGATGCAGGCGGATGCCGGCGCAGACATCATCGCACCGTCGGAGATGATGGATGGGCGTATCGGCGCGATCCGCATGGCGCTCGATGCGGCCGGCCACCAGAACGTCGGCATCATGAGCTATGCGACGAAATTCGCCTCCGCCTTCTACGGTCCCTATCGCGAGGCGATCTCGACGGGCGGGCTGCTGAAAGGCGACAAGAAGACCTATTATCTCGACCCCGCCAACGGCACCGAGGCAGTCCGCGACGCGGCCCTCGACGTCGAGGAAGGCGCCGACATGCTGATGGTCAAGCCCGGCCTGCCCTATCTCGATATCTGCTGGCGGATAAAGGAGGCCTTCGGCTTGCCGACCTTCGCCTACCAGGTTTCCGGCGAATATACGCAGATCAAGGCTGCGGCGATGAACGGCTGGATCGACGGCGAGCGGGCGATGCTCGAAACGCTGCTGTCGTTCAAGCGGGCAGGATGCGACGGCATCCTCACCTATTTCGCGGTCGAGGTGGCGAGGATTCTCGCGAAGCGGTGATTTCAAGCAGATTGGCGATTTGGGGGCAGACATATTATTGCATTTTGCCCTGCCGATACCATATCAGCGGCATCGTTTTTCCGCAGGAGATTGAGATGAGCTACAACCCCAATCCGCTTTATGCCGCACCGGAGGACTGGCGCGCCTATAGCGGCGTGTTGAGCCGCCGTGTCCTCGCCTTCATCCTCGATTACGTCATCGTGGCGCTGCTCTGCATTCCCGCGGCGATCGTACTGTTCTTCCTGTCGATCGTCACGCTGGGGCTCGGCTTCTTTCTCTACCCTGCCCTCTTCGTCATCGTCGCCGGCATTTACTTCGGCCTGACGGTGGGCGGGCCGAGCCAGGCCTCGCTCGGCATGCGCGCCATGGGAATCGCAATCGTGCGCGTCGATGGGCGGCCGATGGATTTCATGACGGCGATCGTGCATCTGGCGCTGTTCTGGATCCTCAACTCGGTGCTGACGCCGCTCATCCTGCTGGCCGGCCTGTTCATCGAGCGCAGCCGTCTCGTCCACGACCTGCTGGTCGGCACGGCAACGGTGCGCACAGCCTGAGACCCTGGCTCAGAGCCTCATTGCAACTTTGGGCTTTTTTGGAGGGCGGAGACGAAATAAAGTCTCCGCCTTGCCTTTGCCGGGAACTTCGGACGCTCCATATCTAAAATTAGAAGACTGAAATGAAGGGCGAAACCCGCCCCGCTGTTGACGTTTTCTATTCTTAGGTCATGCTGTCTGAAAACGGCACTGTCTCGACAAGGAAATTTCCGCGACAAATGAATACGCAGACCACGCCATCCCCGCAGTTTTATCTGACGGCTCCGGCTGCGTGTCCATATTTGCCGCATGAGATGGAGCGCAAGGTGTTCACCCATCTGGTCGGCCCGCGTGCCGCCGAGATGAACGACATCCTGACGCAGGGCGGTTTCCGCCGCTCGCAGAACATCGCCTACCGCCCGGCCTGCGAATCCTGTCGCGCCTGCGTTTCCGTGCGCATTCTCGCCCAGGAATTCGAGCCGACGAAATCGATGAAGCGGGTGCTTGCCGCCAATTCCGACGTCATCGCCACTGAATTCCCCGCCCAGCCTTCCAGCGAGCAATATTCGCTCTTCCGGCGTTATCTCGATTTTCGCCACCAGCAGGGCGGCATGTCCGACATGACCGTGCTCGACTATGCGATCATGGTGGAAGACACGCATGTGAATACGAGAATCATCGAATACCGCCAGCGCGAGGAAGGCTCCGGACTGGAGCAGCGGCCGAAGGGCGAGCTGCTTGCCGCAGCGCTGACCGATACGATGAGCGACGGGCTGTCGATGGTCTATTCCTATTTCAATCCGGCGCTCGATCGGCGTTCGCTCGGCACCTTCATGATTCTCGACCATATCAGGCGCACGAAAGCGCTGGGACTGCCGCATGTCTATCTCGGCTACTGGGTTCAAGGGTCGCGGAAAATGGACTACAAGACGCGCTTCCAGCCGCAGGAGCATCTGACGCCGCGCGGCTGGGAACGCTTCGATCCCGCCTCCATGCCCGAAAGCACCCACGACTGAATGTTCCCCACCGCTCTTTCCGATCATCGGAAGGGTCTGCTGCTGACGGCGATCGGCGGGCTGGCGCTTTCGATGGATATCCCGCTCGTCCGTCTTGGCGATGGCGACATCTGGTCGATCCTGGGAATACGAAGCGCAGCAACGATTCTTGCGACGCTCGTCATCCTTGGAGCAATGCGCCTTGCCTCGGGCAAATGGCCGGTCCTCATTCCTGGGCGAGCAGGCCTATTCGCCGGCCTGCTTTACGGCCTCTCCTCCCTCACCTTCGTGCTTTCAGTCTTCAATACGGCCACAGCCAATGTCGTCTTCATCGTCGCCTTCAACCCGATGTTCGCTGCCCTGCTTTCCTGGATTTTCCTGAAGGAGAAGCCGCAGGCCGCGACGCTGATCGCCATGCTGTTTATGATCTTCGGCGTCGGGCTGATCGTGCGCGAAGGGCTTGCGAGCGGCCATATTTTTGGCGACGCCATGGCGCTTCTCAGCGCGCTTATTCTTGCCGCAGCCATCACCATCGGACGTGGCTCGCGCCGGGAAATGGGCTTCGTGCCGCTGCTTGCCGCCATCCTGCCGGCCGCCCTCGGCCTCGCGCAAGCTCTGCCCTTGGGATTTTCCATCGCCCATCCCGGCTGGATCCTCTTGAATGGCGCCATCATGATGCCGGTCGCCTTCTGGTGCCTTGCAACGGGGCCGCGTTATCTTTCCGCGCCTGAAGTCGGCATGTTCTATCTGCTGGAGACCGTGCTCGCGCCGATCTGGGTTTGGCTGATCTTCGCCGAAACGCCGGCGACGATGACGCTGGTCGGCGGCGGCATCCTGGTGACGGCGATCGCCGGGCATTGCTTCTGGATGGTGCGGGAGAAGAGCATCAGGCAACCAGCGGAATAGGACGTTGCCGCCGGATCGGACCATGTTGTAACTCCGTTATTACAGGGGATAAAATGATGAAGGGCACAATCCGCAAGGTCGGCAATTCCGAGGGCGTTATTATCCCTAAAGAGGTACTGCAGCGGCTGGGCTTGAGCAGCGGTGACAGCCTCGAATTGCGAGAGGTCGAGGGTAATATTCGGCTCGTGCCGGAATCGGCTGACCTTGCCGAGCAAGTGCGGGCAGCCCGCATCGGCATGGAAAAATATCGAGTGGCGCTCCGCGAATTCGCCAGGCGATTGAAAATATGCATGACGAGCAGATCGCCGAGCACGGCGGTCTGTCTGGCCTGCGGGATGCCAACGCATTGGAAACCAGTTTGGCACGGCCGCTCGACAAGGTCGGCACATGGCGAAACCGATATCTTCGTATTCGCCGCAGCCTATCTCTACGCCATTGTTAGAAACCACCCATTCAAGGATGGAAACAAGCGTACCGGCTATCTCGCGGCGTTTACGTTTCTATATCAACCGCTACGTCATCAATGCCGATAACGCGCAGGTCATTGCATTTGTACTCGACGTCGCCGCCGGCGAGATCGACGAGGAAGGCGCGACCCGCTTCCTTCGGGATTTCAGCATAGCGCTCAACCCGTCGCCTTGAACTGCTGCTGCTCCAGTTCCCTGCCAAGCCCCTCGATCACATGCGCCCAGCCTTGCCGGGTCTTTTCCTCGTGTTCGGCCCATTCGGCGCACATTTCGTGGGTCAACGTCAGGCGGCTGCCGCCGCCGAGAGGCTCGATCTCGATTTCGACGCGGTCGCAATTGTGATCATGCTCCTCGACGGAGAAGCTGAAGACCATGCGTCGTGGGCGCTTCAGTTCCAGGAAGACTCCCTGGTGGAAGGCGTCGCCGGTCGGGCGGCGGTCGACGACGAAGAAACGGCCGCCGACATGCGGATCGATATCGGCGCGGATGACGTGACCGTCATCGGTCGCGAACAGGAAGCGGCGGGCGATTTCGGGGTTAAGCCAGGCGTCGTAGACGACGGCGGGCGGGGCCCTGTAGGTGTGGCTGACATGCACTTTAATTGTGCTGGCGGGCATCAATTTTCCTCCGGTAATGCGCGCACACTCCTCCCGTGCGCGGCCTGCGACCATTCCGTCCGCCTCCGGAGCCGGCCTCTCATATTTTTGGTAACAGCAATGAGATAGAGGAGTTGCCGCGCCCGCCAAGAGACGAGCGCGGAATTTATGCCTCAGCCGGCGAATTTACCGCTGCGCGGAAAGCCCTTCGGCACGGTGCGACCGGCAGTGGCGCGGTCGGCCAGCCATTCGGCAAGCTCGTCCTTGTTCTTCGTGAAGGTACGGCCGGCACTGTCTTCCCAGATAAGGCCGTCTGATATCGCGAAGCAGCGGACGTCGGAAATGCCGCCATCCTTGTAACGCTGCAGACGGACGCCCTTGCCGCGCGACATCTCCGGCACCTGCGCCAGCGGGAAGACCAGCAGCTTGCGGTTTTCGCCGACGACGGCGACATGGTCGCCGCTGACGGGCACGAGCAGTTGCGTTTCCTCGGGCAGCGCGACGTTCATGATCTGCTTGCCCTTGCGCGTATTGGCGACCAGCTCTGCCTCCGGAACGACGAAGCCGTTGCCGGCTGTGGAGACAATCAGCTGCTTGCGCGCGGGATCGTGGACGAAAGCGGTCAACACCGCCTGATCGTTATCCATGTCGACCATGATGCGCAGCGGCTCGCCGTGACCGCGACCGCCGGGCAACTTGTCGCCGCCGAGCGTGAAGGCCTTGCCGCCGGTCGTGACGATCAGGATCTTGTCCGTCGTCTGCGCCGGGAAGGCTATCTTCAAGCCGT
Source organism: Rhizobium sp. BK591 (assembly GCF_014195045.1). Classification (NCBI taxonomy): domain Bacteria; kingdom Pseudomonadati; phylum Pseudomonadota; class Alphaproteobacteria; order Hyphomicrobiales; family Rhizobiaceae; genus Rhizobium; species Rhizobium sp. BK591. The sequence continues at coordinate 216,394 of NZ_JACIAZ010000003.1, read as the reverse complement.
CGCCTTCCTTGAAGGTCAGCGTCGCCGTATCGGCGATATGGCCCTTCAGCGCGCGGATCCAACCCTTTTCGGAAATGACGACGGTGATCGGTTCCTTCTCGATCATCGCCTGCTGGATTGCTTCCTCGTCGGCCTCAGGCGCATCGGCAAACTGCGTGCGGCGGCGGCCGACCTCGGTCGCCTTGGCGAATTTCTTCTTCACTTCGCCGATTTCCCAGGCGACCGTCTGCCACTGCTTTTCGTCGGAGGCAAGAAGTGTCTCGATCTCACCCTTTTCCTTGGTGAGTTCGTCGAATTCCTTGCGGATCTCGAACTCTTCGAGCTTGCGCAAGGCGCGCAGCCGCATGTTGAGGATCGCCTCGACCTGATTGTCGGTCAGATCCCAGCGCGCCATCATCACCGGCTTCGGCTCATCCTCCTCGCGGATGATGCGGATGACCTCGTCGATGTTGAGATAGGCGACCAGAAGACCACCGAGAATTTCGAGGCGCCTGTCGATCGCCGCCAGACGGAAGCGCGAGCGGCGCTGCAGAACTTCGCGGCGGTGGTCCAGCCACTCCTTCAGCACCTCGTTCAGCGCCATGACCCGCGGGATGCGGCCCATGGAGAGCACGTTCATGTTGAGCGGGAATCGGCTCTCGAGCTCCGTCAGCTTGAACATCGATTCCATCAGGATCGTCGGATCGACGCTGCGGGTCTTCGGCACCAGCACGACACGGATGTCCTCGGCCGATTCGTCGCGGATATCCTCCAGCAACGGCAGCTTGCGGGCGATCAGCAGCTCGGCGATCTTCTCGATCAGCCGCGATTTCTGCACCTGGAAGGGAATTTCGGTGATGACGATCTGGTAGCCGCCGCGGCCGAGATCTTCCGTCTGCCATTTCGCCCGCACGCGGAAACCGCCGCGGCCGGTACGATAGCTCTCGATGATGCTGTCGCGGCTGTCGATGATGATGCCGCCGGTCGGGAAGTCCGGGCCGGGAATGAATTCGACGAGCTTTTCGACGGTGGCATCCGGATGCTTGATCAGATGCAGGGCGGCATCGCAAAGCTCGTGGGCATTGTGCGACGGGATCGAGGTCGCCATGCCGACGGCGATGCCGGAGGAGCCGTTGGCGAGCAGATTCGGGAAGGCGCCGGGAAGGACGACCGGCTCGGTATTCGATTCGTCGTAAGTATCACGGAAATCGACGGCATCCTGATCGATGCCCTCGAGCAGCAGTTCGGAGACCGCCGTCATCTTCGATTCGGTGTAACGCATGGCGGCGGGGCTGTCGCCGTCGATATTGCCGAAATTGCCCTGGCCGTTGACCAGCGTGTAGCGCTGCGAGAAATCCTGGGCGAGACGGGCAAGCGCATCGTAGATCGACTGGTCGCCGTGCGGATGGTAGTTACCCATCACTTCGCCGACGATCTTGGCGCATTTCCTGAAGGCTGTATTCGGCCTCAGCCCCATCTCGTTCATCGCATAGACGATGCGGCGATGGACGGGCTTCAGCCCGTCGCGCACGTCAGGCAAAGCGCGGTGCATGATGGTCGACAGCGCATAGGCAAGGTAACGCTGCTCGAGCGCCGCCTTGAGGTCGACCGGCTGGATGTTGTCGTCGTCTCCGCCGGAAGGCGGCAAAATCTCTTGTCCCATGGGTCTTGACTAGCCCAGAAGAGCCCGGCGGGCAAGGAATCTAGCCTATTGCAGCTGTGGATGAAGTCTTGGGAATGACATCTCCAACGCATCGTGCTCTCCGAAAATCGGAATGGATTTTCGCAGAGCACGATGCGAGGATTGAAAGTGTTACAGTGTCCTTTGCGCGTCTGAAAGACGCGCGGCACTGTAAGGATGAGACAAACGTTCCGCCGTAATTTGGACTTCGTTTGCCGTTCCTTTCAACGGAAATTTAGAAGTCCGCAAATATAAAGCGGGCCCAATCCGTAGTAGCGTAACTGCAGATTTCCAACCGCCACACGCCACCAGAGGAATCACCCCATGAATATTTCCCGGACAACGCGGCTGATGCTGTCGGGCGCCGCCTTTTTCTCGCTCGCCGGTTCGGCTTTCGCTCTCGACGGCACCGATTTGCTGAAGAAGCTCAATGCCGCCTATGCCGCTCAGGGCGGGACGATTGCGGCTGAGAACATCGACATCGACGGCACGACCGTGACCTTGAAGAATGTCACCGTCAAGCCGACCGGCGGCGAGAGCCTGCCGATCGGCGAAGTCACCCTTTCCGGCGTCGAAGAAGACGAGGATGGCGGCTATTACATCGAAGAGGCCGCCTTCCCCGATATCAACAAAACGGAAGACGGCGTCACGGTGACGGCGCAGGAGCTGACGCTCGGCGGCATTTCGATCCCGGCAACGGCGGGCGGCGACACGCTCGATACCATGATGCTCTACGAAAGTGCCCATACCGGCCCGCTGAAGGTGGTCAAGGACGGCGCGGAAGTGTTCTCGGTGCTCGAAAGCAATATGAACCTGACGCTGCGCGAGGACGAATCCGGCTTCGATTTCGACGGCGCCTTCAAAAGCATGAAGGCCGATCTGACCAAGACCCAGGATGCGCAGAGCAAGGACGCGATCGAGAAGCTCGCTCTGCAGCACGTCCAGGGCGACATCACCATGAAGGGCGCCTGGGAACTCGCGCCCGGCACGATCGACATTTCGGAATTCGCCCTCGATTTCACCAACGTCGGCAAGCTCAATCTCGGTTTCAAGATCTCCGGCTACACGATGGCCTTCATGAAATCGATGCAGGATGCGATGAAGGAATCCGAAGCCAATCCGAACAAGGAACAGTCGCAGCAGGCGCTCGGCCTTGCCATGCTTGGCCTGATGCAGCAGCTGTCCTTCGAGGCCGCACAGGTGCGCTTCGAAGATGCTTCGATCACCAAGCGCGCGCTGGATTATGCCGGTTCGCAGCAGAACATGTCCGGCAAGCAGATGGCGGATTCGCTGAAGGCGATGACGCCGATCATGCTGGCGCAGCTCAATATCCCGGAACTGCAGAACGCCGTTTCGGCCGCCGTCAACACCTTCCTCGACGATCCGAAGAGCCTGACGGTCAAGGCCGCGCCTGAAAAGCCGGTGCCGTTCCCGACGATCGTGGGCGCCGCCATGGGCGCCCCGAACACCCTGCCGCAGGTGCTCGGCGTCAAGGTTACCGCCAACGACTGATCGCTTCGATCTTGCGATCAAAGGCCCGGCAGCAGTGAACTGCGCCCCAAAGGTTGATGTCCAACTTTCGGGGCCAGTTCACGGACTGCCGGGCCTTTTCGTTTTCAGGCGCGGTGGCGGGCGACCTCGGCGATCGCGTGGGCTGCGATATCAAGCAGTTCTTCAAGAGGCGCCCCGTCCCTCGCCTGCACCGACATGCCCTGGATGATGGCGCCGAGGAACCGTGCGAGTGCGCGAGGGTTCGTCCCGGCCTTGATATCGCCTTCGCGAATGCCGCGCTCGATCCTCGCGGTGAAAGCGTCGAGCGACCGACGGCGCATCGCGGCAACATGATCGACGATCACGTCGTTCTCGCTGGCGCAGTTCAGCGCTGCCGTCGAGATCATGCAGCCTTTCGGATGCTCCGGTGCCGAGAAGATCGCCGCCGAGCCCCGCAATATGCGCTCGAAGGCGGAGACGGTGTCGATCGGCTCGCCGAGCGCGGAAAACGTATCGGCGCCCAGGCCGCGATATTGCTCGAGCGCCGCGCGATAGAGATCGGCCTTCGAGTGGAAGGCGGCATAGAGGCTTTGCGGCGTGATGCCCATGGCGGCGGTGAGATCGGCGATCGAGGCGCCCTCATATCCATGCGCCCAGAAGGTCTCGCGCGCCGCCGAGAGAACGGTCTCGCGGTCGAAGGCCGGCGGGCGGCCGCGTCGTCGGGCGGTGGTTTTTTCTACGTCTGGAGTATTTTTCACAATGATCACTCTAGAAATTCGAGGCGCCTTGCTATATTCAGGAACGGTCATTGTGATTATAGGAGATTTAATCTGATGAGTCTTCCCCTCGAAACGGCGGATGCCGACAGGAGTTCATCCCTTGCCGCAGCGGTCGATGCGGCAATCACAAGCGCGCTTACCGAACAACGGCTGGTTGGAACGGTGGTGCTTATCGCCCGCGACGGAGAGATCGTCCATCGCCGCGCCGCCGGCCTTGCCGATCGCGAAAACGGTTTGGCCATGCGCGAGGACACGATCTTCAGGCTCGCCTCCATTACCAAGCCGATCGTCACCATCGCCGCGATGCGGCTCGTCGAGCAGGAAAGAATCGGGCTCGACGACGCGGTGACGCAATGGCTGCCGGACTTCCGTCCAAGGCTGCCCGACGGCGCCGAAGCAACCATTCGCATCCGCCACCTGCTGACCCATACAGCGGGCCTCGGCTACAGCTTCTCCGAAGAGGACGGCGGCCCTTATATCAGCGCCGGCGTTTCCGACGGCCTCGACGAACCGGGACTGCCGCTGGCCGAGAACCTGCGGCGGATCGCCAGCGCGCCGCTGCGCTTCACCCCGGGCAGCGACTGGCAATATTCCCTCGCCATGGATGTTCTGGGCGGCGTCATCGAGGCGGAAACCGGCGTGCCGCTCGGCGACGCGGTCGCTGATCTAGTGACGAAACCGCTCGGTCTTGCCGATACCACGTTTTCGGTTCGCGACCGCAGCCGGCTGGCGGCGGCCTATATGGATGCTTCACCGGAACCGGCGCTGATGGGCGAGAATGCGCTGGTGATGTCGCTGATGGGTCCCATCCGCTTCGCGCCGAACCGTATCTTCGACCCCGCCTCCTATCATTCGGGCGGCGCCGGCATGGCGGGAACCGCGGGTGACGTGCTCGCCATCCTCGACACCATCCGCAGGGGCGGCGCCCCGCTGGTCTCGAGCGAAACCGTAGGGATGATGACGACCGACCAGGCCGGCGGGCGCCGCCAACAGCACGAGCCCGGTTCCGGCTTCGGTTTCGGCTGGTCCGTTATCACCAATCCGGCCGAGGCAGGCGTCCCCTTCCCCAAGGGCACGCTGAAATGGGGCGGCGTCTACGGCCATAGCTGGTTCATCGACCCGGTCAACGGGCTGACCGTCGTGGCGCTGACCAACACGACGCTGGAGGGCATGTGGGGCAAGTTCACCGTCGATCTTCGCGAGGCGATCTACGCGGCATTATGAGCGAGTGAAACAAGCAAAAAGCCCGGCGGTTGTGCCGCCGGGCTTTTGCATTTGGGATCAGAGATCTCAGTCTTTCTTGACCGGCGGGATCGGCCGGATCGAGAGCTCGCGCAGCTGCGTCGGCGTTGCCGGGCTCGGCGCCCCCATCAAGAGGTCCTGGGCCTGCTGGTTCATCGGGAACAGCGAGATTTCGCGCAGGTTCTTCGCGCCGACGAGCAGCATGACGATGCGATCGATGCCGAAGGCAGCGCCGCCATGCGGGGGCGCGCCATACTGGAAGGCACGGTAGAGACCGCCGAAACGATCTTCGACATCCTGCTGGCTGAGGCCGACCTTCTCGAAGGCGGCGACCATGGTTTCCGGCGACTGGTTGCGGATCGAGCCCGAGGCGATTTCGAAGCCGTTGCAGACGGCGTCATACTGGAACGCCTTGATCGTCAAGGGATCCTGGTTCTGCAGCGCGTCAAGGCCGCCTTGCGGCATCGAGAACGGGTTGTGGGCGAAGTCGACCTTCTTGTCTTCCTCGCTCCACTCGAAGAAGGGGAAGTCGACGATCCAGCACAGTTCGAAGCGGTCGCGGTCGACGAGGTTCAGTTCTTCGCCAGCCTTGGTGCGAGCCTCGCCGGCGAACTTGTAGAACTTTTCCGGCTCGCCGGCGACGAAGAAGCAGGCGTCACCATCACCGAGACCGAGCTGGGTGCGGATCGCATCGGTGCGTTCCTCGCCGATGTTCTTGGCAAGCGGACCTGCGCCTTCGAGCTTGTCGTTCTCGCTGCGCCAGAAGATATAGCCGAGGCCCGGCTGGCCCTGGCTCTGCGCCCAGGCGTTCATGCGGTCGCAGAAGGCGCGCGAGCCGCCGGTCTTTGCCGGGATCGCCCAGATCTCAACCTTCGGGTTGGAGGCGATCATGCCGGCGAAGACCTTGAAGCCGGAGCCGGCGAAATGCTCGGTCACCGCTTCCATAACGATCGGGTTGCGCAAGTCCGGCTTGTCCGAACCATATTTGCGGATCGCCTCGTCATAGGGGATGCGCGGCCATTCCTTGGTGACCGGCTTGCCTTCGGCGAATTCCTCGAAAATGTTGGTCATCAACGGACCCATCGTGTTCCAGACGTCTTCCTGGGTCACGAAGCTCATTTCGAGGTCGAGCTGATAGAATTCGCCCGGCAGGCGGTCGGCGCGCGGATCTTCATCGCGGAAGCACGGCGCGATCTGGAAGTAGCGGTCGAAGCCCGCGACCATCAGCAGCTGCTTGTACTGCTGCGGCGCCTGCGGCAGGGCATAGAAGGTGCCGGGATGAATGCGCGAGGGCACGAGGAAGTCGCGTGCGCCTTCCGGCGAGGAAGCCGTCAGGATCGGGGTCGTATATTCGGTGAAGCCGACATTGCCCATTTCGCGGCGCATGGCGGAGATGACCTGGGTGCGCTTGACGATGTTCCGGTGCAGCGTTTCGCGGCGAAGATCGAGGAAACGATATTTGAGGCGGACGTCCTCGGGATAGTCCGGCTCACCGAAGACCGGCAGCGGCAATTCCTTGGCGGCGGAGAGGACTTCGATCTCCTGCGCGTAGAGCTCGATCTCACCGGTCGCCATGGTCTTGTTGACGGTGTCTTCGGTGCGGGCCTTGACGAGACCGTCGATGCGGATGACCCATTCACCGCGCACGGTTTCCGCCATCTTGAAGGCCGGGCTGTCGGGATCGGCGACGACCTGGGTAATGCCGTAATGGTCGCGAAGGTCGATGAAGAGAACGCCGCCATGGTCGCGAACGCGGTGGACCCAGCCGGAAATGCGGACGGTCGAGCCGACATCCGTCTTGCGGAGTGCGGCGCATGTGTGGCTGCGATAGCGATGCATGATGTCAAATCCTGGCATGTACTGAGACGGCAGCAAGGGTTTCAGGACCCTCAAGCGCCGACAAGAAAATCGGGCGGAAAAGCGCATGGACGCTCCGATTTGTCAAGGCTTGGCGCACGCGGCCGGGCGTTTGACACGCGTTTATGGCGAGGCGGCGGCCGCCATGCTGCGGCAGTTTGGCCGCGCTTGCCGTATTGCTGAAGCTACCGGTCAACTTTAAAAGGATCGGCATTCTCACCGTGGAGCGTCCGCATGCCTCTGCTTACCCGCCGCAACCTCTTGAAGGCATCCGCCGTCGCGGGCGCTTATGGCGCCGGCATTGGCATTGCCGGCAAATTCGGGCTTGCCGAGGCAGCTCCCGAGCCGCAGTTGCTGACGGCGGTAAAGACCGAGGCCATGCTGACCGAGGCGGGACCGACCAAGGATATCATGAGCTGGGGCCACGACGGCATGCCGCCGGTTTTGAGGATGACCAAGGGACGCCCTTATGCGGCGCGGCTGAAAAACGGGCTCGACGAGCCGACCACGATCCACTGGCACGGGCTTCGCATCGACAACCGCATGGACGGCGTACCGTTCATGACGCAGCCCTACATCTATACCGGCGACAGCTTCGATTATGCCTTCACGCCACCCGATGCCGGCACCTTCTGGTATCATCCACATTGCAACACGCTGACGCAGATGGGGCACGGCATGACCGGCGTCATCGTCGTCGAGGACCCAGCCGATCCGGGGTTCGATGCCGAAGTGGTGCTGAACCTGCGTGACTGGCGGCTCGGCGGCGACGGGCAATTCATCGCTCCCTTCCGGCCGCGCGACGCGGCCAAGACCGGCACCTACGGCACGGTGCGCACGGCCAACTGGCACCAGGAACCGCAATATGACGCGCCGGCCGGCGGGCTGGTGCGGCTGCGCATCGCGATCACCGACGTGACGCGGATCTTCTCGCTGAAGATGGAAGGCGCCGATGCGACGGTGATTGCGATCGACGGCAACCCGGTGCCGAAGCGTTTTCCCCTCGACCTCCTGCAGATCGGGCCGGGTCAACGGCTCGATCTCGCCGTGCGCATGCCGGATAGCGACGGCGCGGTCGCGACGCTGGAAGATATCCGCGGCACGACGCCGAAGACGATCGCCAGCCTGCGCGCGGTCGGATCATCGTTGAAGCGCGATATCGGCGATCTCGGGACGCTTGTCGAAAATCCGGTGCCGAAGGCCGATCTTTCCGCCGCCGAACAGATCCCGCTGGTGCTGAGCGCCACCGCCGAGAATGCCGCCGTCGAAAGCATCTGCGGCACGCTCGGCTACAGTTTCTGGGCCATCAACAAGGTGCCGTGGCCGGGCGACACGCCCGATCCGACGGCGCCGCTTGCGGAATTGAAGCTCGGCAGGAGCTATGTCTTCAATCTGGAGAACACCACGCCGCATACGCATCCGATCCATCTGCACGGGATGAGCTTCACGGTGATCTCCTCCTCGACGCGGGAGGTGATGCCGCTCACCTCCGATACCTATCTCATCCAACCGGACGAGAAGGTGCAGCTCGCCTTCGTCGCCGACAATCCCGGCGACTGGCTGCTGCATTGCCATATCATCGAGCATCAGAAGACGGGGATGACGAGTTATCTCAGGGTGAGCTGAGACCGCGCGCCTTCACGATCGTGGCCGCGCGTCGCGCCGTGGTTCGCCCTTGCCTCAGTTTGGACGTGATTCTTCGCCAGCAATGCTCGAAGCGTATGCTGTTGTATTGACATATCGAACCGAAAGGAGAAGGAAGGTTCAACCGACCTTTTCCTTGCGAATGAAATGATATGATCGAAACCACCGCCGATTTGGCGGCCGCCTGCAAAGAGCTGGCCAAGTCCGACTTCATCACCATCGACACCGAATTCCTGCGCGAGACGACCTTCTGGCCGGAGCTCTGCCTGATCCAGATGGCAAGCCCGACGACCGAAGTTCTCGTCGATCCGCTGGCCAAGGGCATCGATCTCGCCCCCTTCTTCGAGCTGATGGCCGATACGAAGGTGCTGAAGGTCTTTCATGCGGCGCGCCAGGACATTGAAATCATCTTCAATCGCGGCAATCTCATTCCGCATCCGATCTTCGACACGCAGGTCGCCGCCATGGTCTGCGGCTTCGGCGACAGCGTCTCCTACGATCAACTGGTCAGCCGCATCAAGAGTGTCCATATCGACAAGTCGTCGCGCTTCACCGACTGGAGCCGCCGGCCGCTCTCCGACAAGCAGCTGGAATATGCGCTGGCCGACGTCACCCACCTGCGCGACGTCTACCTGTCGCTGAAGGCGGAGCTCGATCGCGAAGGCCGCACCTCCTGGCTCTCCGAGGAAATGGACATTCTCGAGGCGCGCGAAACCTACGACATGCATCCCGACGATGCCTGGCAGCGATTGAAGATGCGCCTGCGCAAGCCGCAGGAGCTGGCGATCCTGAAATATGTCGCCGCCTGGCGCGAACGCGAGGCCCGCGCCCGCAACGTGCCGCGGTCGCGCGTGCTGAAGGACGATGCGATCTACGAGATCGCCCAGCAGCAGCCCAAGGATACCGAGGCGCTGGGCCGGTTGCGCACCATTCCGAAAGGCTGGGAGCGCTCGACTTCCGGCGCCGCTGTCATCGAGGCCGTCAACGCGGCGCTTGCTCTTCCGAAGGCCGATATGCCGCACGCACCACGCCAGGCGCAGGCGCCCGAAGGGGCCGCTGCCGCCGTCGAACTGCTCAAGGTGCTGTTGAAGCTGATTTCGGAAAAACACGGCGTGGCGCCGAAGGTGATCGCCAACAGCGAGGATCTCGACAGGATCGCCGCCGAGGGCGAAAAGGCCGATGTCGCGGCCCTCAGCGGCTGGCGGCGCGATCTTTTCGGCGAGCCGGCGCTGCGGCTGATCCAGGGCGACATCGCTCTGCGCTTCGTCGACCGGAAGGTCGAAACCGTCAGCCTCTGAGGTTGGATAGATTATGCAGCACTTCCAAGGGCTGCATCGTGCTTCACGCGTCCGAACGACGCGGCGCCGTCGTTTCGAATTCGCTTGACGGTTGGTTCCGGCCGGAAACAATGGCTGGGTGAAACATCACGGCGCAGAGGCGGCATGCGGGAAATATCTCCGACGCAGAATTGGATCCTGATCGCGATCGTCCTCGCGGCCAGCGGCGTCATCTATGATTCCATGTTCTATTCCAACCAGACGCCCGTCATCGGAGCGATCTTCGCGCTTTTCATCGGCATGCCGATCATCGCTTTCGAGCGTAAGGTGCTGTTGCGCACGCTCTACAGGCGCATCCAAAAGCTGCCGACTTTCGCCTTCATCATCACCGAGCTGGTGATCTATGAGATCCTGATGAGCATCGGCTTTGCCTGCGCGGGCCTGCTGCTCTGGTCGGTCGGCATGCTGAAGCCGCCGTCGCTCCTCGATCTCGTCATCATGCCGTTCGAGGTCTTCCTCTATGCGCTGGCGGTCTGCGCCTTGATGATCTTCGTCCTGCGTGTGCGAGAACTGCTCGGCCGCGACGTTTTCCTCAGCATGCTCGTCAGCCGCTACCGCAATCCGGTCAGGGAAGAACGTGTCTTCCTGTTCATCGATCTCGTCGATTCGACGGCCTTTGCCGAAAAGCACGGTGACCTCAGGGCGCAGCAGCTGCTGAGCTCGCTGTTTGCGACCTTCGCCGAGCCCGTCAGGCGTCACAAGGGCATGATCAACGACTATGTCGGGGATGCCGCGATCATCACCTGGCCGCTTGCCCGTGGTGTCAAGAATGCGCGCTGCGTGCGCTGCATCTTCGACATTCTCGCCGATATCGACGCCAATGCCGCCGGCTGGCGGAAAAATTACGGCCAGGTGCCGAAGCTGCGCGCCGCCCTTCACGGCGGCGAGATCATCACCGCCGAAGTCGGCGTCGACCATCACAAAATCAGCTATTTCGGCGATACGGTGAACACCACCGCTCGGCTGGAAACCCTCTGCCGCAGTCTGAACCGGCCGGTGCTGATCTCCGCCGAGCTTGCCCGGCGCATGGAGTTTCCCGACAACATCTCCTGCGAAGATCTCGGCACCCATGCCGTCAGGGGCCGCGGCCAGGCGCTTGGCGTCATGGCGCTTTCCTCACGCGCGGTGACCGTCCTGAACACGCCCGCCGTCATTCTGCACGGCTGAGCAGCGGTTCGGCCGCACGTCACCAAAGCTTCACCCAACCGTCAATTCGCTGACATCAAAGCCCTGCTAAGCGGAAAGCATTCGCATCCGTTCCACGGGGATATTATGAAGACCGTCCTTTTTGCTTCCGTATCGCTTTTCATCCTGGTCGCGACCTCCGCTGCGGCCGACCAGCAGCAGTTTCCGGCCAAGCTCGCCGGCCAGGCGATCCTGCCTGCCAACACCATGGTTCCGGCACCGGCCGATGCCCCCGAATTCCTCAAGCATTCCGGCAAGTTCACGACGGCGGACCGCAAGCGCACCGAAGCGCTCGGCACCGTTCCCGGCAAGGACGGCGCCCGCATCACCGATCTGAAGCTTCCCTTCAACGGCCAGCCGATCCAGGGTTTTTCCGGCATCAAGACGATGACCGACGGCACCTTCTGGACGCTCTCCGACAACGGCTTCGGCTCGAAGGCCAACTCGTCCGACTCCATGCTCTTCCTGCACCAGATGAAGTTCGACTGGGCCGGCAACAAGGCTGATGTCGTCAAGAACCTCTTCCTCTCCGACCCCAACAAGATCGCTCCGTTCCCGATCGTGCTCGAAGGCACCGACACGCGCTACCTCACCGGCGCCGACTTCGATATCGAATCGATCCAGCCGGTTGCCGACGGCTTCTGGCTCGGCGACGAATTCGGTCCCTACATCCTGAAATTCGACCCGTCAGGCCGCCTGACCGACGTCATCCCGACGACGCTCGACGGCAAGCCGGTGCTTTCGCCCGACAATCCGCTGATCCAGCTGCCGGGCAACCCGGCCGCGAAGATGCCGGTCTTCAACCTGAAGCGCTCCGGCGGCTTCGAAGGCCTCGCCATGTCGAAGGATGGTTCCAAGCTCTACGGCCTACTCGAAGGCGCCATCTACAAGGATGACGGCACGATGGAAACGGTCGATGGCCACACCGCCATCCGCGTTATCGAATTCGACGTCGCCGCCAAGAAGTGGACCGGCCGCAGCTGGCTCTATCCGTTCGAAGACAAGGGCGTGTCGATCGGCGACTTCAACATGCTCGACGACACGACCGCTCTCGTCATCGAGCGCGACAGCGGCGCCGGCGCCAAGGACAAGGCCTGCGCCGACCCCAAGCAGCCGAAGCCGGATTGCTTCGAGGCTCCGGCCGAACTGAAGCGCGTCTACAAGATCGAGTTCAACGATGCCAATGTCGGCAAGGCCGTCCGCAAGATCGGCTATATCGACCTCCTCAATATCCAGGACCCCGACAACAAGAAGAAGGCCGGCAGCAAGGACGGCGTCTACGACATGCCGTTCGTGACGATCGAAAACGTCGACCGCGTCGACGCCACGCACATCATCATCGGCAACGACAACAACCTGCCCTTCTCGGCCGGCCGCGCCGTCGACAAGGCCGACAATAACGAGTTCAGCCTGCTTGAGGTCGGCGAGTTTTTGAACGCGAAGTAATTCGGGTTTGATGTGAGATAGAGAGGGCGGTACGTAAGCGCCGCCCTTTTTTATCTGGTCGTGGGCATCTAAGTTTCTCCCTCATTCCTGTGCTCGTCACAGGAATGCAGTGCGCCCAAGTCGTTGGGCGCAAGAGACTTTTTCAACCCTCGCATTGAGTCGTTCACCGAGCGGACGCGCGGTGGCTGGATTCCTGTGACGAGCACAGGAATGAGGGAAGGCGGAGGGACGGCACGGTCAAAACAGCCCGCCGTAAAGATGCCTACCCTACTCGAACAGAAACGCCAGCCGCTTGTTGGTCAGTCTCGACAGCTGCTGCAGGCGGCCGTCCGGGCGTTCGCCGGCGAAATCGCGGTACTCGGGAGGCACGACGAATTCGAGGTCGAGGTCCGGGTTCGGCGATTTGCGGAAGGTCAGGTTCTTGACGATGCCGGGCATCGAGGCCGAGAAGAGGTAGACGACACGCAGCATGCCGCCGAGCAGCTTGGCGCGCTCGATGAGCTGAGGCGTGGCGATCTGGGCCAGCGGGCCGGTGGCGCCGTCGTCATGCAGGCCTTCGAAACGGTAATAGTTGGAAAGCGCGATAAAGGCGCGGCCGGGATGACTGATGCCGACGAAGGAAGAGTGAGCGATGACGTTCAGCGCCTGCAGCCCTCGATAGTCAGGATGGGCGCGCCAGCTGATATCGGCAAGCAGACAGGCGGCCTGACGGTAGCGGCTTTCCTCTTCGGTTTCCTGGATGCCGAAGAGGGGCATCATGCGGCCGGTCCATTCGGCCAGCTCGCGAGCATGCTCCGGCGAGCGGGCACGCAGGATCGCCAGCTCGCCGGCAGCGGCAAGCAGCGGATCGGCGCGGCGCTCGGCCTCCGACAGCAGCGAATAGAGATATCCCTCGCGCACACCTTGCGCCGAGAAGGAAATCATCGACGGCTTCATCGCGCTCAGCACTTCCTTCATGGCGACGGCGCCGAAGGGCAGCAGCGACCGACGGTGCTTGGAAACGGCCTGCAGCGCCGGCTCCCTGGAGTCGCGCGCGGCCACCACCTGGTCGAGGAACTGCATCATCGCTTCGAGCGACACCTCATAGCCCTGCATCATGTGCAGCGGATAATGGGTGATTTCCATGTGCAGCTTGGCGATGTTTCGCCAGGTGCCGCCCACGGCGTAGAAGGTACGCCCCTCGCCTTTCGACAGCAGCTTTGCCGTCTTCAACTGCTTGCGGGCAAAGCTCTGGGCCTTGGAGAGCGAACCGCCGGCATATTCCGACAGGCGCAGGCCGCCGAGCGGCAGAGTGATGCCCTTGCCGAATTCCTTACCCTTGATATCGATCAGCTCCAGCGAGCCGCCGCCAAGGTCGCCGGCAATGCCGTCAGGATTGTAGAAACCGCTGATGATGCCGAGCGAGGCGAATTTCGCCTCTTCCTCGCCCGAAAGCACGCGGACTTTGCGGTTCAGGATGGTTTCTGCCTGGTGGATGAAATCGGGACCGTTGCTCGCCTCGCGCGCGGCTGCCGTTGCCAGCACATACATGGTGGCGGCGCGCGCCTGGTCGGACAGAGCCTTGAAACGATGCAGCGCCGCCAAAGCCCGCGCGACGCTGTCTTCATCCATCTTGCCGGTAAGGGCGACGCCCTTGCCAAGGCCGCAGAGGACCTTTTCGTTGAACAGGACGGTCGGCGAACGGGACATGCCTTCGTAGACGACTAGACGAATGGAATTCGATCCAATATCGACGACGGAGACCGGGGCGATCCCCGGAAGGCGCCCCTGGGCTTCAGATTCAACCATTTAGGTCCAGTTTTACTTGTTGTTGCGGCCTTCGAGCAGGCCGGCGATCAGCTTCGGCGCACTGGACTTCAGAGCTTCACCACGGCCCGACAGGCTCGGATTGGTCATGAAATACTGCTGCGCATTGAACGGTTCTTCGCCCCTGCGCACTTCCATGCGTCGCGACGTACCGTCGGGCAATATCTCGTAGCTTTGTTGATTGTCAATCACGTTGCCGAGCATAATCTGTGACAAGACTTGCTCGTGAACGGTCGGATTCGTCAGCGGAACCATGGTTTCGACGCGGCGATCGAGGTTTCGCGGCATCATGTCGGCCGAACCGATGTAAACCAGCGCCTTATCGGACGGCAGGCCGTGGCCGTTGCCGAAGCAGAAGATGCGACTGTGTTCGAGGAAGCGGCCGACGATCGACTTGACGCGGATCTTCTCCGAAAGCCCGGGCACCTGCGGGCGCAGGCAGCAGATGCCGCGCACCACCAGATCGATCTCGACGCCGGCATGGCTGGCGCGATAGAGCGCATCGATGATGTCGGGATCGACAAGCGCGTTCATCTTCATCCAGATCGCGGCCGGCGCGCCGTTCCTGGCATGCTGGATCTCCTCCTCGATGTGGCGCAGGATGCGCGGGCGCATCGTATAGGGCGAGATGGCGAGCTGCATGCCCTGTTCAGGCTCGCCGTAGCCGGTGATGAAGTTGAAGATATTCGCCATGTCATGGGCGATGACGGGATTGCAGGTAAAATAGGAAAGGTCGGTATAAATCTTCGCGGTGATCGGGTGGTAGTTGCCCGTTCCGAGGTGGCAATAGGTGCGCAGCTTGCCTTCCTCGCGCCGGACGACCATCGACATCTTGGCATGGGTCTTGAGCTCGATGAAACCGAAGACGACCTGCACGCCGGCGCGTTCGAGATCGCGCGCCCAGCGGATGTTCGCCTCTTCGTCGAAGCGGGCCTTGAGCTCGACCAGCGCCGTCACCGACTTGCCGGCTTCGGCGGCGTCGATCAGGGCGCGGACGATCGGGCTGTCGTTGGAGGTACGGTAAAGCGTCTGCTTTATCGCCAGGACGTCAGGATCGCGCGCAGCCTGGAGAAGAAACTGGACCACCACGTCGAAAGATTCGTAGGGGTGATGGACGACCATGTCCTTTTCGCGGATGGCGGCAAAGCAGTCGCCGGCATGTTCGCGAACGCGCTCGGGAAATCGCGCATTGTAGGGGGCAAACCTGAGATCCTCGCGCGGCGCCTTGGTGATCTCGGACAGGGTGTTCAACGCCAAAAGACCCGGCAGAACGGCGACGCGATTGTCCGGGATATTGAGGGCCTGAACGACGAACTGGCGCAGCGAGGCCGGCATTTCCGAGTCGGTCTCGATGCGGATGACCTTACCGCGGCGGCGGCGCTTCAGCGCCGTTTCGAAAAAGCGGACGAGATCCTCGGCCTCTTCCTCGACTTCGATATCGCTGTCGCGGATGACGCGGAACGTACCGGAACCCTGCACCTCGTAACCCGGGTAGAGCCGATGGATGAAGATGTTGGCGACATCTTCCAGCGTGATGTAGCGGATCGTGTTTCCATCATCCGGCAGACGAACGAAGCGGTCGAGCGCCACCGGCAGGCGCAGCAGCGCCGTCATCGGCTCGCGGCCGTTCTTGCTGACGAGCTGCAGGCCGATCGAGAAGCCGAGATTCGGAATGAAGGGGAACGGATGGGCCGGATCGATCGACAGCGGCGTCAGGACCGGGAAGATCGCCTGTTCGAATTCGGCAGCCAGCCACTGGCGGTCGGCATCGCTCAAGGCGCCGGGGCGCACGATCAGGATGTCTTCCTTGGCGAGATATTGCTGCAGGACGGCGAGCGAGGCCTGCTGCTCCATCTGCAGATGGTCGATCTCCTGCAGGATCGAGTCGAGCTGCTCGGCCGGCGTCTTGCCGTCGGGGCTGCGGATGGCGATGTTCTGGCGCACCTGGCCCTCGAGGCCGGCGACACGCACCATGAAGAATTCATCGAGGTTGGCGGCTGAGATCGACAAGAAGCGGACGCGCTCGAGCAGCGGATGCTCGGTATTCAGCGTTTCTTCGAGGACACGGCGGTTGAACTGCAGCCAGGAGAATTCTCGGTTGATGAAGCGCTCGGGGCTCTTGAGCAGCTCTTCCAGCGGGGGAGTGTTGTCGTTGATCTCGGGAGCGAGTTCTTGATGTTCTGCGACTGCACTATCCATTGTCCGCTTACCCCGTTCTCAATCGCCAAAGGCAATTATATCAGTTTGACGACGGAACTGTGACAGTCAATCGGCCGGTTCTGAATTTCCCAATTCATTCAATACTTCGGCCGCAAGAGACCGGGTGATTTTCGTACCCCGCGACAGGGCCAGCCGGTCGAGCCTTTCGACGATCGTCTGGGCCGCGTTCAGCGACCGCTCCATCCGGTTGACGATATAGAGCACGAGTTTGTCATCTATATAAAGCTGCCGGTCGGCGAAGAGCTTGACGATCACCTGCGACAACAGCGCCTCATCGGGTTCGCCGATCTCGACGACGGTTGCCGCTTTCAGGCGTGAGCGCAGATCGGGCAGCGAAACCGGCCATGACATCGGCCAGAGACGGCTGGTGATCAGCAGGCTGGTGCCGTTTTCGCGCACGCTGTTGATGACGTGGAATAGCGCGTTGTCATCGAAGCCGAGGCGATCGGCGTCCTCGAACAGCACCGGGCCGGCGGCGGCGGCAACGGCGGCATCCGAGCCGAGCTCGGGATGGATGTCGACGGCGCCGCTCAAGTCCCGCCAGATGCGGGCAAGATGCGATTTACCCGAGCCGACCGGGCCGGCGAGCACGACGACCGGCGATGGCCATGCGGGCCAGGCATCGACGATCGAAACGGCGGCGGCGAGACGCTCCGAGATCAGGAGGTCGTCGCGCCCGCTTGCGGCATCGTGCGAAAAGACCAGCGGCAACTGCTCTCCGGCCTTGCGCTTCGGATCAGCGTTCTTGACGTCATTCATTGGGAACTGATTTCGTCTTCCTGGCGCGGCCGCTTGATGACCCGCCAAAATAAAGATCGCTCTGAAGGTAGCGTGAAAGCGCGAAGCGAACAAGGACGCCGACGGCTGCGGCGGCCGGCACGGCGACCAAAAGACCGACGAAACCGAAGAGCGCGCCGAAGGCAAAAAGCGCAAACATCAGCCAGACCGGATGCAGGCCGACGCTGGAACCGACGAGCTTCGGCTGCAGAATGTTGCCTTCCAGGAACTGACCACTGAAGAAGACGACGAGCACCAGCCCGATCCAGGGATAATCCGGCCAGAACTGCACGAGCGCCACGCCGATGGCGAGGACGAGGCCAACCATCGAGCCGACATAGGGAATGAAACTGATCATGCCGGCGAAGAGGCCGATCAGCAGGCCGAAATTCAACCCGACGAGAGAAAGGCCGACGGCATAATAGATGCCGAGGATAAGGCAGAGCGAGCCCTGGCCGCGGATGAAGCCCGCGATCGCCTGGTCGATCTCCTTGGCGATCTGGCGGACATCGCTGACATAATCGCGCGGGATCCACTGATCGACCTTGGCAACCATGCGGTCCCAGTCCAGCAGGATATAGAAGGCGACGACGGGGGTGACGACGAGCAGCGATATGACGTCGACGATCGCCTTGCCGGAATTCCAGATCTGCGCGAAGAGCCCGGTGAGGAACCCCATACCCTCCGACAGGATGCCGGAGAGATTGTCCTTGATCGCGCCCATCTGGTTCTCGACCCAGTCCGGCAGCAGCGAATTCTGCGCCTGCGTGATGAACTGCTGCAACTGGCTGATATAACCCGGCAGACGCTCGGCAAAATCGTTGAACTGGCTGATGAGCACCGGAATGAGGATCATCAGCGCTAAGGCGAAGACGATGACGAAGGCGACCAGAATGCCGATGGTCGCCATCATGCGGCTCAGGCCCAGGCGTTCAAGCCGGTCGGCCACCGGATCGAGGAAATAGGCGATCGCCATGCCGGCGATGAAAGGCAGCAGGATCGAGCTGAAGACATAGAGAAAGACGATGAAGAAGACGAGCACTGCCAGCCAGAAGAAGATCTGACGCTTGAGACTGTTGCCGCTGACATGCTGTGGCATCGCTTCCCCGTTGATTGCTCGCCGCCGCCAAACGCCGCATCCGATCCGAAGCGGCCATTCAGCACATAGGATGCAGGCGCAAAGATGGTCAACCCTGTCGCGTCAAATCCCGGAAAGGGTGGAGGGAGACGCGGGAAATTGGGGGCTTTTGCCATGCAACGCTTGCATAAACGCCCCTGTCATGCAATTGCGACCGGCAGATGACGCGGCACGTTTGCCGCCTGAAATAGCCATCGGAGACCAGCATGAGCCAGTCTGGGAAAAACGGCCTGACATATAGCGATGCAGGCGTCGATATCGATGCCGGCAACCTCCTCGTCGAGAAGATCAAGCCGGCAGTGCGTTCGACGCGCCGTCCCGGCGCCGATGGCGAGATCGGCGGCTTCGGCGGGCTCTTCGACCTCAAGGCGGCGGGCTTCAGCGATCCGGTTCTGGTCGCCGCCAATGACGGCGTCGGCACCAAGCTGAAGATCGCCATCGATGCCGACTATCACGACACCGTCGGCATCGACCTCGTCGCCATGTGCGTCAACGATCTCGTGGTGCAGGGCGCCGAGCCGCTGTTCTTCCTCGATTATTTCGCGACCGGCAAGCTCGACCCCGACCAGGGCGCAGCCATCGTCGGCGGCATTGCCGCCGGCTGCCGCGAGGCCGGCTGCGCGCTGATCGGCGGCGAGACCGCCGAGATGCCCGGCATGTATTCCTCCGGCGACTACGATCTCGCCGGTTTTGCCGTGGGTGCTGCCGAACGCGGCAAGCTGCTGCCCTCGGGCGATATCGCCGAGGGTGACGTGATCCTCGGCCTCGCCTCCTCCGGCGTCCATTCCAACGGCTTTTCGCTGGTACGCAAGATCGTGGAACTGTCCGGCCTCGACTGGAGCGCCGCCGCACCTTTTGCCGAAGGCAGGCTGCTCGGCGAAGCGCTGCTCGAGCCGACCCGCATCTATGTGAAGCCGCTTCTGAAGGCGATCCGCGAGACCGGCGCCATCAAGGCGCTGGCGCACATCACCGGCGGCGGTTTCCCGGAAAACATTCCGCGCGTCTTGCCGAAACACCTAGCCGCCGAGATCGATCTTGATGCCGTCAAGGTTCCAGCGGTGTTTTCGTGGCTCGCCAAGACGGGCGGCGTCGAATCCAGGGAAATGCTGCGCACCTTCAATTGCGGCGTCGGCATGATCGCCGTCGTTGCCGTCGAGAACGTCGCGGCCGTTTCGGCCGCCCTCGAAGCCGAGGGCGAGACTGTGATCACGCTCGGCCGCATGATCGCCCGCGACGAAGGCGCTGCCGGCACGGTCTACAAGGGCACGCTTGCGATATGAGCGCACCGCGCAAACGCGTCGTCGTCTTCATATCAGGCAGCGGCTCCAACATGATGGCGTTGGTTGCGGCGGCGAAGGCCGCCGACTATCCGGCCGAGATCGTCGGGGTGATCTCCGACAAGGCGGATGCCGGCGGGCTTGCCAAGGCTGATGCCGAAGGCATCGCCACCTTCGCTTTCCCCCGCAAGGACTACGCCAGCAAGGACGCGCATGAGGCGGCGATCTTTTCGGCGCTCGACGAGCTTTCGCCCGACATTCTGTGCCTGGCAGGCTACATGCGGCTACTGACGGCAACTTTCATCCAGCGTTACGAAGGCCGGATGCTCAACATCCACCCTTCCCTGCTGCCGCTGTTTCCCGGCCTGCATACGCATCAGCGGGCGATCGACGCCGGGATGCGGATCGCGGGCTGCACGGTGCATTTCGTCACCGAGGGCATGGATGAAGGGCCGGTGATCGGCCAGGCGGTCGTACCGGTTCTCTCGGGCGACACAGCCGAAAGCCTTGCCGCGCGTGTGCTCACCATCGAACATCAAATCTATCCGCAGGCGCTGCGGCTGTTTGCCGAAGGCCGGGTGACGATGGAAGGCGGCAAGGCCGTCGGCGCGGAGGCCTCGACCGCCGCACCCAAGGCACAGCTGATTTCGCTGATCGGCGACCGCGCTTAGATTGCTGCGCTATTTTCTGAAAGCCTGTAACTTTATCAGGTCTTCCCTACTGATCTCAACACCGGAGCTTTCGGAAAGAATTGAGCAGCGCTCGCCGCTATGACCCCAAAATAATCACAGAGGTCAGCCAACTGATTCCATCCTGTGGTATCAGGTATTCTTGATTCTCCTTCTGAGCCATCGCTTGGCCACCAGAACAATATTTCCAATGATTACGTAAGAGGACAAAAACAATAGAGGAAGGTGAATCGCGACCGAGCCGTAACCTCCCCTCTCACACAGCGTCTCTACTGAAGCTTGACTTAAAACAATCTTGGATCCGCTCAATATCGTAGCAAATGTATAGTTGAATATTACAAAATATATTACAACAAAAACAAATATTCCCCTGTCGTATATATAACAAAAAACAACAGAAATCAAAGAAATAAATATCAGAACAAATCCTGGATACTTATATACAAATATAATCGCATTCAATAAGGAAGCAGCCGATTTTTCGCATTGTATATATTTGCCACCTATATAGACTTTCGGGATACCATATTGGTTGTCGTAGTAAATTGACACAACAATTACACATATTGTCGCGATTCCACTTAAAACGAGCGGTAGCAGCCCCCACTCCTTGTGCAGCAATCTCGGCTCAGATGACATCTTGACTCCGCATCGTTGGCGTCTTGTTCCGGAGTTATGTGATAGTCGGGGTACCGTCGACGAGAAAGCCAGCTTAGCCGGGATCTCGTCATTCTGTGGTGGAGGGATTATTTCGACGCTCAGACGTGCAGCTAAGCCGCCAAAGCCCGCAGCGGATGCAGCGTGCCGTCGCTGTAGACGAAGCGGCCGGCGCGGAAAGTGGCGCGGATGCGGTTGATATCGCCCGGTTCGACCACGACGAGATCGGCGCGCTGACCAAGGGCGATCTCGCCACGATCCGACAGACCGGCCGAGCGGGCCGCATTGCCGGTCGCCATGGCAACGGCTGCCGGCAGGCCGCCTTCCACCATGTCGGCAAGCTTGAAGATGCCGGGCACGAAGGCGGCCGGATGATAATCGGCGGCGATGACGCTGAGCAGGCCGGCCCTTGCGGCATCGAGGGCGCTGAGATTGCCCGACATCGACTGGCCGCGCAGCGCGTTCGGCGCGCCCATCAGCGTCCAGAGGCCACGGCGGCGCGCCTCTTCCGCCGCAGGCGCCGTGACCGGAAACTCGCTGATGGTCACGCCGAGATCATACATTTCGGCGACCTTTTCGACGCTGTCATCGTCATGCGAGGCAAGCGACAGCTTGTGCTTCAGCGACAGCGCGACAATCTCCTTCAGCTTGGCCTCGATGTCAGGATTGTTGCGCATGGCGATGCGCTTGGCGACGATCTCCGCCGCCATGTCCTCTGAGATGGCGCGGCGCTCGGAAATGCTGAGGATGTAGCTCTGCAGATTGTTGTATTGGCCCTGGCCCGGCGTGTGGTCGGTCAGCGACACCATGTCGATCTGGTCGGCATTCAGCAGACGCTCGAGTGCCGGGGCTGCACCGACATTGGTGATTTCGTAGCGGGCATGGACGCGGTGGTCGATCAGCAGATCATCGCGCAGACGGTTGATGCCCTCGATCACTGCCGAGGTCGTCTCCAGCGAACGGACATGGCCGTAGACGCTCTCGGTCGCAAAAGAGACGGCGGCAAAGGCGGTCGTGACACCGGCGGCGGCAAGCTTCTTGTCGAGTTCGTGGATGCCGAAATCGATCGGCATCGTCGCGTTCGGCCGCGGGGCGATCTCGCGCTCGATCATGTCGCCGTGCAGATCGACGAATCCGGGCATCAGCAGCCGTCCGCCGCCATCGACGGCAGCGGCGGCGACCGGCTCCGGCCTGATCTCAGCGATGACGCCATCCTCAACACGCACGGCACCTTCACTCACCACCTCGTTTGGGAGAACGAGGGTGAAATTGCTGAGCCACATGGGCTTTCTCCTGACCGCATCCGATGATTGACAAGCCGCAGCGGATAAAACCGCTTCGTGACAGTCGTATGAAATTTCGAGCGCGATCACCTTAAAGCGGAAACTTGCGCTTTGGAATTGGTTGAATGCGCTCGCCGCGCGGATTCACGACCATCGTTTCAAACAGCGCGAGTCTCGAATCCAGCGACCTGGAGCCTTCGAATTGACTAGTTATAAATAAACTAGTAGTATTATTACTATGACATCTATCAAACGCTCTCCAGTCGCGCTCGCCGTCCTTGCAATGCTCATGGAAGAGCCAATGCATCCTTACCGAATGCAGCGGCTCATCAAGGAGCGCGGCAAGGACGAAGTGATCAATGTCACGCAGAGGGCGAGCCTTTATCAAACAATCCAGCGGCTCGAACGCGAGGGCTTGATCATCCCGCGGAAAACAGTCCGGGACGACAAGCGTCCAGAGCGAACCGTGTACGAGATAACCGAGAAAGGCCGCGAAATCGCGCTGGAATGGATGCGGGCGATATTGTCGACCCTGACGCGAGAATATCCGGAATTCCCCGCGGCGATGTCATTTCTTCCGCTGCTTACGCCTGATGATGTGGCGAGCCAGCTTGAGCTCAGAGCAAAAGCCATCGAGTCGGAACTTCGCAGGATCGACGACGTCTTGCAGGAAGCTCAGGCTGTTCCAAGGCTCTTCCTTCTCGAGATGGAATATCTCCGAGCGATCCACGCAGCCGAATTATCCTGGGTCAGTGGCATTGTCGGGGACCTCCGCGCCCAGCGTATCACCTGGACAGAGGAGTGGCTGAGACAGATCGCCGCCAAATTCTCCATCGCCCCCAAACTCGACTAGGACCAACACCATGAAGGTTTTGATTATCGGCGCCGGGACCGGCGGTTTGGCACTCGCACATCTGCTTAAGCAGGCTGGGGTTTGCATAGCGGTATATGAGCGCGACTTTGCGCCGAGCACCGACAGTGGTGGTTATCGCGTCGGCATCAGCCCGGCTGGAAGCCGCGCGCTAAAAGCCTGTGTCCCCGGCGAACTCTACGATCTCTATGTCGCCACCTGCGCCAGGTCGCCACGCTATTTCAACATGCTCACTGAACAACTGGGCGAAGTCCTGAGCTTCGATATCGATGATGCAGGCCCGAACACCCTCGACGGTGAAAAGAACGTCATTCGAAAGACGCTGAGGCGGGTTCTGCTCAGAGGACTTGAAGACGACGTCTTCTTCGGGAAGACGCTTCAAAGTTACACAAACAGCGCCGACGGGTCGGTCATAGCTTGCTTTCAGGATGGAAGTCTCGCGACGGGAGATGTGCTGGTGGGCGCTGACGGCACGAATTCGACTGTACGCAAGCAACGTCTGCCGGAAGCGCGTCTGGAAGACACGGGGATCGTGTCGCTCGGGGGCAAAATTCCGATGACGGTCGCGACGAAAGCTCTGCTGTCGGACAAAATGTTTCAAGGCATGTCGCTGATCATGGCGCCGATGGGCTTCGGCGCAATCATTCACTCGCTCGAGTTCGCCGGCACTAGAAGCGACCCAGATTTTGTTGCTCGTTGGCCGGACTTCGTCGAAGCACTCGACGAGGACAGCGTCGGTTGGGGGGTATGGGGCGCTCGGCAGAACTGGCCGCGGGACCCGACCGGTCTGAGCGGCGAACAATTGAGAGAACTGGGCTTGAAACTCACCCGGGACTGGCATCCGCACTTACATGCGCTCATTCAGATGACGGAGCCCTCGACGATCCACGATATCAGGATGAGAACCGCCGTCCCGCTGACGCCTTGGGCGAGTTCGAATGTCACTCTGCTCGGTGACGCCGTCCATACGATGACACCAGGACGAGGCGCGGGCGCCAATACCGCGCTTCGCGATGCCGCACTGCTCGGACGCATGCTGGTTGAAGCGAACCAAGGGCGAAAACCGCTTGTCGAAGCCATACATGCCTACGAAGTCGAGATGCTTCGCTACAGTACCGAAGCAATCCGAGAATCGAAAAAGCAGATGGATGCCCGCGACCTGGTCCATCGGCCGATTGTCGGCAGACTTCAACTCGCTGTCACGCGCGGCGTAATGCGCATCATCAATGCGATACCTGCACTGAAGCAGCGCGCCTTTCAGCAGATGATGCGAGTTCGCGGGGAAAACTAAACGGGTCGCGGATCATGTCGATCTGCCCGAAGTAACTTGACGAACCAGGTCTCGATCGCCTTACCGCTAATGAAGTTTGCCCCTGTTCAAAAGCGCCCATTGCAAGAGCACGATCGTCTTGGCATCGAAGATCTCGCCAGTTTCGATCATTGCCGCGGCCGCGTCGAGCGGGACTTCGAGGACCTCGATATCCTCGTGCTCTTCGTCCAGGCCGCCGCCTTCCGCCACGCGGTCGGCGGTGTCGATGAGGGCTGCGAAGAAGTGGACGACCTCGGTGACGGCGCCCGGCGAGGTATAGGATTTGAACAGGAAGCGCGCGTCGCGCAGGCGATAGCCGGTCTCCTCCATCGCCTCGCGGCGGATCGCCGCCTCGGGATGATCATCGTCGAGAAGGCCGGCCGGCACCTCGATTGTCCAGGCGGGATCGCCGTTGAGATGAACAGGGAGGCGGAACTGGCGGACGAGCACGACAAGGCCGCGCCTGGGATCATAAAGCAGGATGCAGGCGGCGGGCGTGCGGTGATAGACTTCCCGCTTCAACCGCTGGGTTGCGCCCTTGCGGTCGATATAATCGAGCAGGTAGCTGGCGAGCCGCGTCCACCCATTCGACAAAATTTCCCCGCTGACGATCTTCACGCGTGATGTCGGCTGCATCATGCTGCGTCCCTGCGAAGCCAGACCTTGTTGTCGTGAACGGCCGCCCCGCCATAGGGTGCGACGGGGTCGGCGCCGGTCAAGACATTGATGCCCTCGCCATCGACATGCGCCTTGTTCGGCCAAAGCCCCTCGGCGATCAGCACGCCGGATTTCACTTCGGTGGTGATGCGGGCGTGGATGCGCAGATCGCCGCGGCTGTTGCCAATGCGAACGAGATCGCCATGGGCGATGCCATTGGCTTCGGCGTCGGCGGGATTGATCATCACCTCGGGGCGCCCTTCCTTTTGGCGAGAGGTCTTGGTCTCGGAGAAGCTCGAATTCAGGAAGTTGCGGGCGGGCGACGTGGCCAGCCGGAAAGGATGCTCGGAATCGGCGACTTCGATGACATCGACCTGATCAGGGAAGGCCGGAAGCTCGGCATGCGGCCCGAGCACCCCGATGGCGGCCGGCGGCTTGTTCGGCGCCGGCTGATTGATCCAGTCCG
The DNA here is from genome assembly GCF_014195045.1 of Rhizobium sp. BK591. Classification (NCBI taxonomy): domain Bacteria; kingdom Pseudomonadati; phylum Pseudomonadota; class Alphaproteobacteria; order Hyphomicrobiales; family Rhizobiaceae; genus Rhizobium; species Rhizobium sp. BK591. Next base: position 190,603 of record NZ_JACIAZ010000003.1, on the reverse strand, counting down.
GGCGAAAGTGGAACTTGCCATCCGGATGGGCAAAGCCGTTCAGATAATGCGCCTCCTCGAAGGCGGGCTGGCGATCGAACCATTTGTGTTCGAGGAAATGCTCATAATCCGGCAGGCCGCTCGATTCGAGGATGCGGTCGACCATCTCGCGGGCGGTGAAGCCGAAGCCGGGACGATCGGCGACGCCGAGGCGTTTGGCCAGTTCCTCGATGACGAAGAGATTGGTGCGCACGGTCGGCGGCGGCTCGACCAGCTTCGGCCCCAGCAGGATATGGTTCTGGCCGCCGGCCCGGTAGATATCGTCATGCTCGACAAACATCGTCGCCGGAATGACGATATCGGCGATCTCAGCCGTTTCGGTCATGAACTGCTCGTGGACGGCGACGAAGAGGTCGTTGCGGGCAAAGCCGCGTCTGACGAGGCGCTGCTCGGGGGCGATGTTGGCGGGATTGGTGTTCTGGATCAGCATCGCCGTCACCGGGCCGCGATGACGGAGCGCCACCGCATCACCGGTCAGCACCCGGCCGATCTGCGACTGGTCGAGCATGCGGATATCGGCATCCTTCATCGACCGGCCGGTCAGTTCGGCGCTGTTCATGCGGAAAATATCGCTGTTCGAATGGAAGGCGCCGCCGCCTTCATATTGCCAGGAGCCGAGAACGGTGGCGATCGAGGCGGCCGCATGCATGGCGACCGCGCCGTTGCGCTGGCGGGTGAAGCCATAGCCCAGGCGGAAGAAGGTCTTCTTCGTGGTGCCGACGAGGCTGGCGAAGGCTTCGATCTCCTCGACCGAAAGACCGGTGATGGCGGCAGCCCATTGCGGAGTCCTGGTTTTCAGATGCGCTTCGAGACCCTCGGGATCGTCGGCATACCGCGCCATATAATCACGGTTGGCATGGCCGTCGCGGAAGGCGATGTGCATGACGGCGCAGGCGAGTGCTGCATCGGTACCCGGCCTGACGATCAACGCCATGTCGGCCTGCTTCATCGTCGGATTGTCGTAAATGTCGATGACGACGATCTTGGCGCCGCGCTCCTTGCGCGACTTGATGGCGTGGGTCATCACATTGACCTGCGTCGAGACCGCGTTGGTGCCCCAGATGACGACGCAATCGGTGCGGCCCATCTCGCGCGGATCGGGACCACGCAGCGTGCCGGTCGCCATGGTGAAGCCGGTCCAGGCGGGGTTGGTGCAGATCGAGGAGAAGAAGCCGGAGTAACGCTTGGCATGACGCAGACGATCGATCGAATCGCGCTGCACCCAGCCCATGGTGCCAGCGTAGAAATAGGGCCAGATCGCCTCGCTGCCGTCCCTCGCCTCGGCCTTCACAAAGGCTTCGGCGATCTCATCCAGCGCATCGTCCCAGGAAATCTGCTGCCACTGCCCTGCCCCCTTGGCGCCGGCGCGGCGCAAGGGATGCATCAGGCGGTCGGGATGGTAGAGCCGCTCGGCATAACGGGCGACCTTGGCGCAGATGACGCCCGACGTGTAGGAATGGTCATTGGCGCCGCGCACGCGGCCGATGCGGCCATCCTCTGATATATCGACCTCCAGCGCGCAGGTGGAGGGACAGTCATGCGGACAGGCGGTGTGGCCCACCCTGTTGTCCGGCTTTTCTGATTTGGCGTGGATGGGGGTCGCAATGTTCATGGCATTTGTATATTCCAAGGCCTGCACGGCCAAAAGCCACAAAAGCTCGCCATGACGCGAATTCATACGGACATCAGCGAAAATGAACTACCGCCACATCTACCACGCGGGCAACTTTGCCGATGTGCTGAAACATGCCGTGCTGGCGCGGCTGATCCGCTACATGCAGAAGAAGGATGGGGCGTTCCGCGTGCTCGACACGCATGCCGGCATCGGCCTCTACGACCTCTCCTCCGAGGAAACGCAGAAAACCGGCGAATGGCTCGAGGGCATCGGCAAGCTGATGGAGGCCGAGTTCGGACCTCAGGTTTCCGAACTGCTTGAGCCCTACCTCTGGGCAATCCGCGAACTCAACCCAGAGGGCGGCATCCGCTTCTATCCTGGATCGCCGAAACTTGCGCGCATGCTGTTCCGCCCGCAGGACCGGCTGTCGGCCATGGAACTGCACCCCGAGGACTTTATCAGGCTGCACCGGCTGTTCGAGGGCGATCACCATGCCCGCATCACCGAGCTCGACGGCTGGCTGGCGCTCGGCGCGCATCTGCCGCCGAAGGAGAAGCGCGGCATCGTGCTCGTCGATCCGCCCTTCGAGGAAGAGGATGAATATCAGCGTCTGGCCGAAGGGTTGGAAAAGGCCTATCGGCGTTTTCCCGGCGGCACCTATTGCCTGTGGTATCCACTGAAGAAGGGCGCGCCGATCAAGGAATTCCACGAGAGCCTGCAGGCGCTCGACATCCCGAAAATGCTCTGCGCCGAACTCGTGGTTCGCAGCGACCGCGGCACTACCGGATTGACGGGCTCAGGCCTCGTCATCGTCAACCCGCCCTTCACGCTGAAGGACGAGTTGCACCAATTGCTGCCCGCATTGAAGGACCATCTGGCGCAGGATCGTTTCGCCTCGCACCGCGCCTTCTGGCTACGCGGCGAGAACAAGGCCATAAAGGACGATAGCTAACTACAGCACCGCGCGTCTTTTCAGACGCGCAAAGACGCCGTAGCACTTTGAATTTGCGCATAATCCTTTCCGAAAATCGATTTCGATTTTCGGGGTTATGCGCTAGCTTCGCGGATAGTCCGCGCCGCAATCCACAATCTCATCAGGTGTCCCATGAAGCTCCTTTGTTCGCCCGCCTCGCCCTATTCCAACAAGGTGCGGATGGCCGCGCATTTTCTGGAGCTGGAGTTGAACGCCATCCGGGTCGACACCAATACCGGACCGGCGATCCTGGTGGATAACAATCCGCTCGGCAAGATTCCGACGCTTCTGACCGATGACGGGCTTTCGATCTATGACAGCGTGGCGATCATGCATTATTTCGACCGGCTGACGAAGGGTGGGCTCTACCCCTCCAAGAAGGGCAAGCGCACGGATGCGGAAATCCTCGAGGCGCTCTGCGACGGCATCTGCGACTGCCTGCTGGCGATCGTCTATGAGCGGCGCTTCCGCGACGAGGAAAAGGTTCACCAGCCGTGGATCGACCGGCAATGGAAGAAGGCGACGAGCGGGCTCGCGCATCTGAGCGCCAATCCGCCGAAGCTCGGCAAGAAGCTCAGCGGCGGGCATTTCGCGCTGGCCGCGACGCTCGATTATCTTGAACTGCGCTTCAAGGACCAGTGGGAGGCCGATCATGCGCCGCTCACCGACTGGCTGCGGCAGTTCGGCAAGAAATTCCCTGCCCATAACGAGCTCAAGTCCCAGGGCTGAGTGTGCTCAAAGCGCACGGCTGAACGACCGGACCAACAAGCGCACAGCAAAAAGCCGGGCGATGAGCCCGGCTTTTCATGCTTGAACGGTTTGTCCGGCTTAGAACTTGACGCCGATACCGAGCTTGACGCTGTTCTCGTCGTAACCGCGCGAGAAGCTGCCGGAGTCGAGGTCGTAGTCCTTGCTCTGGTAGTCGGTGTAACGATATTCCAGGCGCGTCGTGATGTTGTTGGTCACGAAGGCTTCGACGCCGGCGCCGACCGTATAGCCGAAGTTCGTCTTGCTTTCGTCCGAGGTGTCGTCGGAAACCTTGACGTCGCCGATCGCCAGACCGGCCGTGCCGTAGAGCAGGAAGGGGTTCATGTCGTAGCCGACGCGGCCACGGACGGAGCCGTTCCAGCCATACTTGTTCTTGACGCCGCCCGAGGAGACGTCGTCGCCGCTGTAGCCGAGGTCGGATTCAACGCCGTAGACGATCTGGCCCGCCTGCCAGTTGTAGCCGGTGAAGACCTGACCGCCGAAACCATAGGTGTGGCGGTCGGAACCGAAGTCACCCATGTTGTACGTGCCGGCGCCGCCGAGATAAAAGCCTTCCCAGTTTCCTGCCGGCTTGACCGGAGCGTCCTGGGCAACCGGCGCTTCCGGAACCTGGTCGACGGCATCGGCCGCCTGAGCTGCCGAGACGCCCGCAATTGCAAAAACGGAGGCCATGAGGCCAGCAATGAGTACACGCATACTTAGTCTCCTTTCAGTCCCGCGCCGCTTGTCATCTGTCTATCAGTGAAGCATTGGCGGGATATTGCCAGATGTCCCTTCCGGATCGAGACTGAAATTGGAACTCAAATGCGGATTTGAAAGAGCCAAATTGTGATATCATTGTGGCAGCCGCATGGCTGAAATTCGATGTTGCTTTGACGCAACATACACTTCATTAACCATACCGAAGAGTTAAACTTAAAATACTTATTTTAGTAAATCGCATTCTTAAATAATACATAGAATATCTCGCTCAGGGACGCAACCGCAACGGCCTATTTATATAATCTCCGCCGGCCCCTATATAGTCTGCAGGCAGACTCGCGGGATCAGAAAGCAAGATTTTGAACGACGAAAGACTTCGCACGGCCCTTATAACAGGGTCAGCTAAGAGAATAGGACGGGCAATCGCCGAAGACCTTGCTGCAAATGGCTTTTCCGTCGCGATCCACGCGAACGGCTCCATTGGTGAAGCCGAAGAGCTGGTGGCGGAATTGCGGCGGAAGGGATATCGGGCAGCCGCCTTGCAGGCCGACCTGACCGATATCGGCGAAACCGGCGCGTTGGTCGCGAAGGCGTCGGAAGCACTCGGGCCGCTCGATCTGCTCGTCAATAATGCGTCGGTCTTCCAGCATGATTCAGCGCGTAGTTTCAATGCCGCCACCTGGGCATTGCACTTCGACCTGCATGTACGTGCGCCCTCTATCCTTGCGGCGGCCTTCGCGCAGCAGATGCCCGTTGCGGCATCGGGGCTGATCGTCAATATCATCGACCAGCGGGTTTGGGCGCTGAGGCCCAGCTTCTATTCCTATACCCTCTCCAAATCCGCGCTGTGGACGGCGACGCAGACGCTTGCACAGGCATTGGCGCCACGCATCCGCGTCAATGCCGTCGGCCCCGGTCCCTCGATGCCGAGCGAGCGGCAGGCGATGGAGGACTTCCAAGCGCAGGTCTCAGCCCTTATCTTGCAGCGAGGGCCGGCGCTCGAGGAATTCGGACAAACGATTCGCTTCCTTTACGACACGCCCTCGATCACCGGCCAGATGATTGCCCTCGACGGCGGCCAGCACCTCGCCTGGCAGACGCCCGATGTGGCGGAGATTACGGAATGAACGGACGAAAGCTGCCGGATGGCGGCGTTCTCTACGACGAGACGGATGAGAACGAAGACGATATCGAGGTGGAAGGCGATGTTTCCGCCGCCGCTCCGCTTGCCGCAGCCGTCGACTGGAATGCCGGCAGCCTCAATGAAACCGGGCTCATCGGCGCGGAACTGATCGGTGAATTCGTCAAGCGGCTGCCGAACAGCCCGGGCGTCTACCGCATGTTCAATGCCGAGGGCGACGTGCTTTATGTCGGCAAGGCGCGCAGCCTGAAGAAGCGCGTCGGCAATTACGCCGTCGGCCGCGTGCACTCCAACCGCATCGCCCAGATGGTGCGCCAGACGGCGAACATGGAATTCGTGACGACGCGCACGGAAACCGAAGCGCTGCTTCTGGAAGCGAATCTGATCAAACGCTTGCGGCCGCGCTTTAACGTATTGCTGCGCGACGACAAGTCCTTCCCCTACATCCTCATCACCGGCGACCACCGGGCGCCTGCGATTTTCAAGCATCGCGGTGCGAGAGCGCGAAAGGGCGACTATTTCGGACCTTTCGCTTCGGCCGGCGCTGTCGGGCGGACGATCAATTCGCTGCAGCGCGCCTTCCTGATTCGCACCTGCACCGACAGCGTCTTCGAAACGCGGACGCGACCCTGCCTGCTCTACCAGATCAAGCGCTGTTCCGGGCCCTGCACGCATGAGGTCAGCGACGAGGGTTATGGCGAACTGGTGCAGGAGGCGAAGGACTTCCTGTCCGGCAAGAGCCAGAAGGTGAAGTCGCATATGGCCGAGGCCATGAACCAGGCGGCCGAGGACCTCGATTTCGAGCGGGCGGCGATCTATCGTGATCGCCTGGCGGCACTTTCGCATGTGCAGAGCCACCAGGGCATCAATCCGGCCGGCGTCGAAGAGGCTGATGTTTTCGCCATCCACCATGAGGGCGGCGTTTCCTGCATCCAGGTGTTCTTCTTCCGCACCGGACAGAACTGGGGCAATCGCGCCTATTTCCCGAAGGCCGATCCGCAGCTTTCGAGCGCCGAAGTGCTGAACTCCTTCATGGCGCAGTTCTACGACGACAAGCCGGTGCCGAAGCAGATCATGCTGTCGGAAACGGTCGAAGAGTTGGAGCTGCTCGCTGCCGCACTCAGCGAAAAGGCCGGCCACAAGGTTTCCATCCTCGTGCCGCAGCGCGGCGAGAAGCGCGATCTGGTCGATCATGTCGTCGGCAATGCACGCGAGGCGCATGGGAGAAAGCTCGCCGAAACGGCGTCGCAGTCGCGGCTGCTCGAGGGTTTCAAGGAAACGTTCGGGCTTTCCTATGCGCCGCAGCGCATCGAGATCTACGACAACTCGCATATCATGGGCACCAATGCCGTCGGCGGCATGGTGGTCGCGGGGCCGGAAGGCTTCGTCAAGAACCAGTACCGCAAGTTCAACATCAAATCGACCGACATCACGCCCGGAGACGACTTCGGCATGATGAAGGAGGTGATGACACGGCGTTTCTCGCGGTTGATCAAGGAGGAAGGCATTCCAGACCGGACGGTGCAGGCGGCCACACCCGACGCCGCCGACATGCCCTTCCCCACCTGGCCCGATGTGATCCTGATCGACGGCGGCCAGGGGCAAATGACGGCGGTGCGCGCCATCCTTGCCGAACTCGGCATCACCGACAGCGTCACGGCGATCGGCATCGCCAAGGGCGTCGACCGCGACGCCGGGCGCGAACGTTTCTTTCCGCCGGGGCGCGAGAGCTTCACGCTGCCGCCGCGCGATCCGGTGCTCTACTTCATCCAGCGCCTGCGCGACGAAGCGCATCGTTTCGCGATCGGCTCACACCGGGCGCGGCGCAAGAAGGAAATGATCAAGAACCCGCTCGACGAGATCGGCGGCATCGGCCCATCGCGCAAACGGGCGCTGCTCCAGCATTTCGGCACGGCGAAGGCGGTTTCGCGCGCCGCCCTGTCCGACCTGATGGCGGTGGAAGGCATATCGGAAGCGGTCGCCAAGCAGGTCTATAATCATTTCCACGACGACGCCGCGAAATAACCGGCCTCCGTCGCAAATTCCACGCAAAGGCGGTGAAAAGACAGAAAGAATGTTGACGGTCCGCGGCCAAAGCCGTCATCTACCGCATCGGCCCGAAAATCGGACTCGATTTTCGGAAAGCACGATGCGCAGGTTCAAAATGTTACAGCGTCCTTTGCGCGCCTCAGAAAGACGCGCGGCGCTGTAACGGCGCATCAATTCAGAGAAACGATCCCATGGCATCGCGTGCGTACAGCATTCCCAATCTTCTGACCTACGGCCGCATCCTCGCCGTGCCGCTGATCGTTCTCTGCTTCTTCATCGAGGGCAGGCTGTCGATCAGCAACACGGCGCGCTGGGTGGCGCTGTGGATCTTCGTCATCGCTTCACTCACCGATTTCCTCGACGGCTATCTCGCACGCATCTGGAACCAGACGTCGAATATCGGCCGCATGCTCGATCCGATCGCCGACAAGCTGCTGGTCGCCTCGATCTTGCTGCTGGTCGCGGCCGACCAGACGATTGCCGGCTGGTCGATCTGGGCGGCGATCACCATTCTTTGCCGCGAGATCCTGGTGTCGGGACTGCGCGAATATCTGGCGGCGCTGAAGGTCAGCGTACCGGTGACACGGATCGCCAAATGGAAGACGACGCTGCAGCTCGTCGCCATCGCCTTCCTGCTCGCCGGCCCGGCCGGTGACGAGATCTTCCCCTATACGACGCAGACCGGCATTGCGCTGCTGTGGATCGCCGCACTGCTGACCATCTATACTGGCTATGATTATTTCCGCGCCGGGCTGAAACATATCGTGGATGACGAGGAATGACGCGGCTTGTCTATTTCGCATGGGTGCGCGAGCGCATCGGCAAGGGCGAGGAGGAGATCGACCTCCCCTCCTCCGTCGTCACCGTCGCCGATCTTCTGAATCATTTGAAGACGCTCGGCGAAGAATATGAGACCGCACTTCAATATCCCGAGGTGATCCGCGTGGCGCTCGACATGGAGCATGTCGAGCATGACGAACCGATCGGCGCCGCACGGGAGATCGGGATATTTCCGCCGATGACCGGGGGATGAAGCGGTGATGGTGGTGTCGTATCGATACCCCCCTCCGCCCTCTCCATACCTCCCGCTACGGCATCAAAACAGTCGGGGATGTTATCATGACCGTTACCCCCACCATCCGCGTTCAACACGAAGACTTCGACCTGCAGACCGAGGTCGATCTGCTCTCCAAAGATAAAGCCGGTATCGGCGCCGTCGTCACTTTTTCCGGTCTCTGCCGCGATGAAAGCGGTACGCTGGCGGCCCTCGAACTGGAGCATTATCCCGGCATGGCGGAGGCGGAGATACGGCGCATCGGCGATCTTGCCATAACGCGTTTCGGACTTCTCGGCCTGACCGCCATCCACCGCTACGGCAAGATCGCGGCCGGCGAGAATATCGTCCTGGTCGTCGCAGCCGCACCGCACCGGCAGGCGGCGTTCGACGGCGCCAATTTCGTCATGGATTTCCTGAAGACCGCCGCCCCCTTCTGGAAGAAGGAACATGGCAAGGATGGCGCTACGGGCAACTGGGTCGCGGCGAAAGACGCCGACGATACGGCGCGCGACAAGTGGAAATGATCAGAGCACGACGCGCTCCCTGCGGCTCATGACCAGGAGCAGGACGAGCAGCGAGAAGATGACGAGATCCCGCCAGACGAAGGGGCCGTAGGCGCCCCACAAAGTTTCGACGACGGCAAGCCCGGCAGCGCCACCGGCCGAGCGCAGCGGATCGGAGTAGCCGCCGACGGCAGCGATCAGCAGCACCTTCAGCCCGAACATCAGGCCGGCGCCAAAATCCATCGAGCCGTAATAGAAGGTGGCGAGGATGCCGCAGAGGGTGGCGACGAGGGCCGCGGCAGCATAGGCGCCGAGAAAGACGCGATCGGCGCTGGTGCCGCAGAGTTCGGCGGCCAACGGATCGTCGGTGACGGCGCGCCAGACGCGGCCCCAAGCCGTACGTCTGAGGATCAGCGCACCCACCGCGACGATGGCGCACATCAGCGCGGTGTCGATCAGCTGGATATAGGTGAGCGTCACCTTGAACAGGCCGTCGCTCCAGAAGACGACCGTGTCGTTCAGGAACGGCGGCAGCCAGATGCCGTGGCTATTGGCGGCAAGCCGGGCTGTCTCCATCAGCACGATCATCATGCCGAGGGCGGCGACGATGACCGTATTCGGCGATTTGCTGACCAGCGGCAGCATGATCGAGCGGCCGATCCAGAGGCCCGCCGCCAGCGAATAGACGATGGAAGCGCCGGCGCCGATGGCAAGAGCCGCCGGCAGCACCAGCCAGAACCTGACATAGGCGAGTTCGGTGAAGAGCAGCAGAATCTGGCCGGCGAAGGCAAAGATCGCCCCATAGGTGATGTCGGCCCGCTTCGTCACGCCGAAGGCCACGGCATAACCGAAGGCGAGCGCGGCATAGAGGGCAGCGAGCGGAACCGCATTCGCCAGCTGCTGCAGAAGATAGGCCATTCCAGACACTCCGCGTCCGCAAAATTATAACTGGTAAAACCTATTTTGCCAGTTATAATTTCAATATGAGCTTTTCCTGGACCCCTCACCGCTTTGCCGGCGGCGCACTGGCGCTCGATGTCGCCAACAGCGTCGTTCTGCGCCACGATGCTACGCGGCGGATCGATCGCTTCGCAGTCAGCGATCAGATGCGGAGTTTTCCGCGCGCGGCCGCCGAATTCTGCGCCGAACGCGCCCTCTTCGGCGACATCGCGCCGGTGGCGGCGGAAAACGAGCCGGATTTCATCGCGCTGCGGGAAGAGATCGACCTCTATTTCCGCAAGCGTATACTCGATGGCGGCAACGACCAACTGCTGGCCGGGCTGTTGGAAGCCTTGGCGAAGACATTGCGCGACCCAAGCCCCGGCAGCCTGGCCTCGGCTACTGCCCATTCGGTGCTACGGCTGATCGCCATGCCGGATCCGGAGCGGATGAAGATCTGCGGAAATTGCGGCTGGCTGTTCATCGATCGCAGCAAGAACCGGAGCCGGGCCTGGTGCGACATGGCGGTCTGCGGCAACCGCGCCAAGGCCAATCGGCACTATCGCCGCAAGAAGGAGGAGACGCCATGAGGAATTATTGGATCGTGATGGCGGTCACTGTCGGGCTGCTGTCCGCCTGCCAGCGCCAGGCGGAAAATCTGGTCGAGGTCACCGGCCATCTCTTCGTCTTCAACTATCGGGTGGCGAGCGCCACCTATCTGCTGACGCTGAAGAAGACAGGACCCATTCCCGACGGTTCGGTGATCATCGCCGAATTCGAAAATCCTGAAGGTGGCGATCCGCTGGTACTGAACCAGAAGATCTACCCGATCGACGACAAGATCGCGCTGCAGAGCGAGAACCTGCACTGTGTGCGCAAGGACCGCCCCTATTCCGTGAGTGTCCGGCTGGTCGACAAGGACGGCAAGGTGCTGCAGGAATTGAAAACGCAGTTCCGTTCCGACCTCGACCAGACCGTCCTGCCGAGCAAACCGCTCGTTATCGGCGCGCTTTATGAAAAGAACCCTGAGGTCTTCAAGCCTGACGGCAGCGTCGATTTCTCCAATACCGATAAATGCCCGGCATAGAAACAAGGGCACATAGAAAAAGCCGGAGCAGAGCCCCGGCTTTCAAGAGTCAATTCAAGGTGTTCGGCACGAATGCCGACGTAAGGCCTCAGCCGACGATTTCGGTGTCGGAGAACCAGTACTTGATTTCCTGGGCGGCCGTTTCCGGAGCATCCGAGCCGTGAACGGAGTTTTCGCCGATCGAGAGGGCGTGAACCTTGCGGATCGTGCCTTCGTCAGCGTTTGCCGGGTTGGTCGCGCCCATGATCTCGCGGTTCTTAAGGATCGCGCCTTCGCCTTCCAGCACCTGGACGACGGTCGGGCCGGAGGTCATGCCTTCGACCAGTTCGCCGAAGAAGGGACGGTCCTTGTGAACGGCGTAGAAGCCTTCGGCTTCGCGGCGGCTCATCCAGACGCGCTTGGAGGCGACGACGCGCAGACCGGCATCTTCGAGCATCTTGGTGATGGCGCCCGTCAGGTTGCGCTTGGTTGCATCCGGCTTGATCATCGAGAAGGTGCGTTCAATCGCCATAGTCAAATCCTCTGTTTTCTCGGGAAAAGTGGGCGGTCTTTACCCGCCCCAACGCCCGAAAACAAGGGGTCGGCTGCAATTTCACGCCGCTGTCACAGTCCTGCCGCGGCTTTGGTGAAGATCGAGGCAGCGTTCGAACCAGCCCATGACCGGATCGGCGGCGGCCAGCATGGCGAGACCGGCGGAGACACGCAGCCATTGCAGCGCGCCGAAGACGATATAGTCGGCAAACAGCGGCGTCTGCCCGCCGATGAAGGGCTGGAACTTCAGCATGTGGCGGAGCGGCTCCAGCTTGGCGCCGAAGGAAGCCTTCTCCGCTTCGCTATCGGCGGCAACCACTTCCAGCGGCTTGCCCAGCCTGACCTCACGGCTTTCGCGGAAATAGGCCTTGTCGCCCTCGTCGAGGTTCGCGTGGATATCGAGAAGGGCAATGCGCATGATCGCCGGATGGATGATCATCTGCGAATAGCCTTCGACCATGCGCGATAGCGCCTTGCCGCCCTCGCCGCCAAACAGCGACGGCCGCTCGGGATAGGCCTCCTCCAGATAGAGGGCGATGTCGAAACTGTCGGGGATCAGCCGGCCGTTGTCATCGAGCACCGGCACGGTCGGCGACACGCCGCCGCCGATCGCGCGGATGCGGGCGTAGGTCGTCGGAATCTCCTCGAAATCGAGCCCTTTATGCGCCAGCGCCATCACCGCCTTCCAGCAATGGGGAGAAAAGAAGCGCCGCTCGTCGGCACCGCAGAGGGAATAGAGGGCTCTGGTCATGACAGTCCTTTCGAGATCACGGCTGCATCCATTCCACGACAGAAAGCGCCGGCGATCAAATCAGGAAATTTCATGGGCATATCACTGCGATTTCGGGGAAACCGGGCTAGACTGCAGCGACCAATCCGGGAGGGAGTGAATGCTCAGACATTACAGGATGTTCGCCGCCTATAATCGCTGGGCCAACACGCAAGTCTACGCGGCCGCGGCCGAACTCAGCGATGCAGACTTCCGCAGCAATCGCGGCGCCTTCTTCGGCTCGCTGCATCGCACGCTCAATCATCTGCTCGTCGCCGACCGGATATGGATGAAGCGCTTCACCGGCACCGGCAATGCGCCGACGACACTCGATGCCGTGCTCTTCGAAGAGCTGGATGCGCTGGCCGCCGCCCGCAAAGCGGAGGATGAGCGGATCATTGCCTGGACGAGCATGCTGGACGAGAAAACCCTCGCCGGCGACTTCACTTATGTCACGGCGGTACAGCCGGTCGAGATCACCCAGCCGCTGACATCGGCGCTCACGCATTTCTTCAACCACCAGACCCATCATCGCGGCCAGTGCCATATGACGCTGACGGCACTCGGCAAGCCGAGTCTCACGCTGGATCTCATCTACTTCCTGCGCAACGAGGGCCGCGAGTGGATGTAAGATCCGATCCAAATTAAAAGCGAGGACATGATGTCATCCAAAACCGCTCGCACTTTCGGCATCATGCTCCGGCGATCAACACTGAATTAACCGCCTTTGCCGGTTCCGCCGTCGATCCAGAGCTTTCCGATTGAAAATTCAGCCTCTTTTAAAAGCTTGCGGGCATAGCGGGATGTGAGAGATGTGGCCGGGCTGCGAGGGATCGTCATGCAGAATGCAAGCGCAAACGCACTGGTGCCGCGCGAGACCGCGCGTCCGGCGCCGATGGCGGATATTCAGAAGATTGCCCAGCACATGGCGCGCCTCAACGTTGCCGCGCTGCCGCGCAACTATGAACTCTTCCATGAAGCGATCGTCGGGCTCAATGCCGGCCTTGCGCAGGATATTGCAGCACTCGGGCCGCAACCGCAGCAGCCGATGCTCGACGAACTCGGCCTGAAATACCGCCTCGTCGGCCATTGCGGACTGGCGGGGGAGACCTCACGCAACGAGGCGAGCCGGATGCTGCGCGAGGTGGCGGAAAGGCTTGCCGAAGGGCTGAAGCACAAGAACGCCTTTGCCCGCGCCTGCGGGACGATCCTGAAATCCGTTTCCGGCAACGACGACCAGAGCCTTGCCGCCTTCCTCGGCGAGATCGACTATCTCACCGCCTCGCTGACGACAGTGCTGTCGGCGGAGATGGAAATCGGCGTCAGGCTGCAGGATGACATCAGGGTGCTGGAAACGCTGGAACGCGGCATTTCGGCGATGCAATCGGCCACTGTGGCCGACAGGATCACCGGGCTTCCGAACCGCATCGCGCTGAACCGGACGATATCAGATCTCTACGCGCGCGAAGAGGGTGCCGCCGGCAGCGCGCTGATGATGGTCGATATCGACAATTTCACCGATCTCAACGACAGATACGGGACCCAGGCGGGCAACAAGCTTCTGAAGAAGCTCGCCGGCCTCTTCCGCAAATGCGTCAAGAAGAACGATTTCATCGCCCGCACCGAGGCCGACGAATTCGCCCTGCTGTTTTCCCATGTCGGCATGCAGGATGCGATCACGATCGCCGAGCGCCTGCGCACCTCCGTCGAGGACAATCTCGTCTTCGCGACATCCGACAAGGCCGATCCCGGCCGGCTCACCATTTCGATCGGCGTGGCGCTCAGCACTGATGCGGCAACGCCCGGGCAGTTGCAGGCCAATGCCCGTGTGGCGCTTCTCGCCGCGCAGTCGAACCCCCGACAACCGGTGCAGGCTTTCGGCCGCTGAGGCGTACAAGTCTCTTGCGGCAGGCAAAGCACTCTTGCCTTGGCGAGCGCTTTCGGCCAAAACGCCGGCCATGATCACGCTCACCGACATTTCCGCCCGCATTGCAGGCCGCCTGCTTCTCGACAATGCCAGCATTTCGCTGCCTTCGGGCACGAAGGCAGGGCTGGTCGGGCGCAACGGCGCCGGCAAGTCCACGCTGTTTCGCGTCATTACCGGCGATCTCGGCTCGGAGACCGGATCGGTGTCGATCCCGAAGGCCGCACGCATCGGCCAGGTGGCGCAGGAAGCACCGGCGACCGAAGACGCGCTGATCGAGATCGTGCTTGCCGCCGACAAGGAACGCACGGCCCTGGTGACCGAGGCGGAGACGGCGACCGATCCGCACCGCATCGCCGAAATCCAGATGCGTCTCGTCGATATCGACGCGCATTCGGCCGAGGCGCGCGCAGCGAGCATTCTTGCCGGCCTCGGTTTCGACCAGGCGGCGCAGGCCCGCCCCGCCTCCTCCTTCTCCGGCGGCTGGCGCATGCGCGTCGCCCTTGCCGCCGTGCTGTTTTCCGAGCCGGATCTGCTGCTGCTCGACGAGCCGACCAACTATCTCGACCTCGAAGGCACGCTGTGGCTGGAAGATTATGTCCGCCGCTATCCGCACACCGTCATCATCATCAGCCACGATCGCGACCTCCTGAACAATGCGGTCAATGCGATCGTCCATCTCGACCAGAAGAAGCTGACCTTCTATCGCGGCGGCTACGACCAGTTCGAGCGGCAGAAGGCCGAAGCCGACGAGCTGCAGACCAAGGCGAAGGCCAAGAACGACGCGGCCCGCAAACATCTGCAGAGCTTCATCGATCGCTTCAAGGCCAAGGCTTCCAAGGCACGGCAGGCGCAATCGCGCGTCAAGGCGCTTGAGCGCATGGGAACGGTCGCCGCGGTGATCGAGGACCACGTCCAGCCGATCACCTTTCCCGAGCCGGAAAAGCAGCCGGCCTCGCCGATCGTCGCGATCCAGAGCGGCGCCGTCGGCTACGAGCCCGGCAATCCGATCCTGAAGAACCTCAATCTGCGCATCGACAATGACGACCGCATCGCCCTGCTCGGCTCGAACGGCAACGGCAAATCGACCTTTGCCAAATTCATCTCGGGGCGACTTGCACCCGAGAGCGGCGAGGTGAAGCTGGCGCCGAGCCTGAAGATCGGCTTCTTCGCGCAGCACCAACTCGACGACCTCATTCCCGAGCAGTCGCCGGTGGAACATGTGCGCCGGCTGATGCCCGGCGCGCCGGAGGCCAAGGTGCGCGCCCGCGTCGCCCAGATGGGGCTTGCGACCGAGAAGATGGCGACGGCCGCCAAGGATCTTTCCGGCGGCGAAAAAGCCCGGTTGCTGATGGGGCTTGCCGCCTTCCATGCGCCGAACCTGCTGATCCTCGACGAGCCGACCAACCACCTCGACATCGACAGCCGCCGCGCGCTGATCGAGGCGCTGAACGATTACGAAGGCGCCGTCATCCTGATCTCGCATGATCGCCATCTGATCGAGGCGACGGTCGACCGGCTGTGGCTGGTCAATGGCGGTACGGTGACGACCTTCGAAGGCGATATGGACGAGTATCGCGACCTGATCGTCACATCCGGTAAAAAAAAAGAAGAAAAGCCGCAGCTAACTGAAGAGGCGACGTCGAAGGCCGACCAGCGCAAGCTCAATGCCGAACGTCGCGCCTCGCTGACCCCACTCAAGAAAAAGATCAACGAAATCGAATCCTTGACGGCGAAACTGGAGAAACAGATTCAGGCGCTTGACGCGGAACTTGCAGATCCCGCCCTTTATGAAAAGACACCGGCCAAGGCCGCCGAGAAGGCAAAACAGCGCGGCGAAGCGGCGGCAAAACTGGCTGCCGCCGAGGAAGACTGGCTGATGCTTTCGGCCGAATACGAAGAAGCGATGGCGGGATAGCCACAGGCCTTAGAACAGGATGTCGTCCGAAAACCGCGCACACTTTTCGGCATCATGCTCTGGCGAAAGCGTGGCGAAGTGCCGCGCATCGGCACAATTCCCGCCTGCATCAACCGATCGTTAACCATAATTCGAAAGGTTGTCTCAACATTCGTTACCGATTTGTTGAGCCCTTTCCATGTACCGTTTTTTCGTTCTGTCCTGCATGGCCCTCACGGCCACTCTTTCTGCCTGCAGCACCACCAGACAATCCGCGCCGGACACATCGATCAAGACCTCCTCGGTGATCGCACCCGAGGAGCGGAAGCTTGCCTATACCGGCGACGCTGCGGCGCCGCGCATGACCGGCTGGCATCATCTGGCCGGGCGGACGCTGGAGGTTTCCTCGCTCGCCGATCTCAAGCTGCAGGACAAGGAAGTGATCCTGAGCTTCGACGACGGCCCGATCCCCGGCCGGACGGACAAGGTACTGGCGATCCTCGACCAGTTCGGTGTCAAGGGCGCCTTCATGATGGTCGGCGAAATGGCCGAGATGCATCCGGCGCTGGCGCGCAAGGTCGCCGAGGACGGCAACACGATCGGCAGTCACACCTATGACCACGCCAATTTGAGTTCGCTGGATTTCGACGCGGCGATGGCCGAGGTGATCAAGGGCGAATTGGCGGTGACCAAGGCGACCGGCACGGATGTCTCCTTCTTCCGCTTCCCCTATCTAGCCGAGAGCCACAGGCTGCGCGCCGCGATCGCCATGCGCGACATGGTGGTCATGGATGTCGACATCGACAGCAAGGACTATTTCAACACGACGCCGGTCTCCGTGACGCAGCGGACGATGGACCTGCTGCACAAGCGCGGCCGCGGCATCATCCTGATGCATGACATCCACAAACGCACGGCGACGATGCTGCCAACCTTGCTTTCGGAACTCGAAACCGAAGGCTACAAGGTCGTGACGCTGAAATTCAAGAAGACGCCGATGCCGAACAACGTCCTTGCCTCGGCCGATTTCGTGACGATCCGCTAAGGCGGGTTGCCAAGTCGGGATTAGCCGCAAGACGGCAGGAATTCGGCCGAGCAAAATCCGTTTTTTGATGCCATTACCGGGCGGGAAGGTTGCCGATCAGCAACCCTCTCGTGCACAAGATTTTTCAACGAACGCGCCTATTTCAGAAAATAAAATCTACAAAATCCATCACAATGATGATTTTCTCTGAGACAGAACGTTCCTTCTCTCTCATCGGTTCCCTATGCCTTTCAAAGCCGTCCAGTTGCCGATTCGCGCAGGAAAGCGATGCGGTCAGCGTCCTTTTCTATCAGCGCGGAGAAGCATGGCCAATATTGCGCGGGAAGCCGACGTCCATCTCATCACCAGCCTTTCGGCCTCACCTCGAAGTGGCGCACATCCACGCCATAGCAGTCGAGCCAAAGAGCGCTGCAATTGCTCGAGGACCTGAACCGGTCCCTCCACCTTCCCAAGACGGAGCTCAAACATGTCACGCAAATTTCTCCCGAAGGCGCTCCTCGCCATGTCGATTGCCTTGCTGGCGGCAACGCAGGCATCGGCGGATGCCACACTCGACCGCATCAAAGCCCGCGGCACCCTTACCGTTGGCGTCATCCTCTCGGGGGCGCCCTTCGGCTATATCGATCCGACATCGCAAACGCAGAAGGGATACAATCTCGATATTGCAAAAGCGCTCGCGGACGATCTTGGCGTCAAGCTGGAAACAGTCACCGTCACGCCCCCGAACCGGGTGCAATTTCTCCAGCAGGGCAAGGTCGATATCCTGATTGCGAACATGCAATATACCGAGGACCGCGCCAAAGTTCTTGATTGGGTGGCGACGCCGTATGATCGCAGCGGCGGTGCTGCCGTCGGACGCAAGGACAGCGGCCTGAAGGACTGGGCAGATCTCAAGGGAAAGCCGGTCTGCGTTTCGCAAGGGTCGAACTTCACGCAGCCGCTCATCGAACAATACGGCGCCGAGGTAAAGGGCTTGCCGAGCCAGCCGGAATCGCTGCTGGCGCTGCAGGGCGGCAATTGTGTCGCCGCCGTCCATGTCGGCGCAACCGTCGGCCTTCTGCTGGAGGACCGGCCCGAGGAGTGGAAGGACTACACTATTCTCTTCCCGACCGAACTGCTCCCTTCCGACTCGGTGATCTGGGTGCGAAAAGGCGAAAAGGAGACGGCCGAGGCGCTCGATAAGTCGATCCGGCAGCTCCATACGTCAGGAAAGCTCCTGGAATTTGCGAAGGCGAACCGGCTCCGCAATACCGACTATCTCGAACAAGAGCGCAAGACCCTGTCGGCTGGCAAGTAAGACAGGCTACACTGGCGGATCGACATGCAGGACACCAGCATGACCAGCCTGTTCGTCAACCTGACGAACAGGCTTGGCCTTAACTACGAGTTCCTGGCGGCGGGGTACGAGGCGCAGATATGGCGTGATGGTTTCATCACCACACTCTATCTGATTGCCCTCTTGATCCCCGTCAGCCTGATTGCCGGGCTGCTGTTTGCCGCCTGCCTGACATCCGGCAAGCCCTGGCTATCGACGCCGGTCCGCGCTTTCGTGGAAATCACCCGAAACACGCCGACGCTGGTACAGTTGATGTTCAGCTTCCTCGTTCTCAATACATTCGTATCGAACCTGGTCGGCGGGACGCAGAACAATCCGCTCACACCCTTCTTCTGGGTGGTGGCGGTGGTCGGACTGCACATCGCCGCCTTGCATGCCGAGGCGATCCGCGCAGGTATCGAGGCGGTGCCGTCGGCCACGGTGGAAGCGGCGCGCGGCATCGGCTTCAGCGCGCTGCAGATCCTGCGTTACGTCGAAGTTCCCCTGGCAATGAGGGCATCGCTGCCCGCGATCGTCAACAATCTCATCAATCTCGTGAAGTTGACGACGGTGGGCAATGCGATTGCAGTCAGCGAGATTACCTATGCCTCGATCATGGTCTGGACGCAGCGCGACAACGTGGTGTCACTGATGATCGTCATTCTGCTGTTCTTCAGCATCATCAACCTTGCCGTTGCCCGCATCGGCCTGTGGGTGGAGCGCAAGCTCGCCATTCCGGGGTATGGCCTATGACGACTGCGGTACTTTCCGAGCAGCGCAGGAATGGTCGCCTGCTGCGCAATATCGGCTTTACGGCACTCCCGCTTGTTATCGTCCTGTGGTCGCTGACCGACCTGACGCTGGGGCGCGAACTGGTGACGTGGCTTCCCTATCTCGGCTCGGGCTTCATGATGAACGTCATCATCAGCCTGTGCGCGATGACGCTTGGAACGACCGTCGGAGCCGTGTTCGGCATACTGGACCGGCCAGCGCCTATGTGGCCGAGATCACCCGCGGCGCCGTCCTTTCGATCCCGACCACGCAATGGGAAGCGGCAAAGGGGCTCGGTTTTTCGCGCGGCCAGGCCTTGCGCTGGATCATCCTGCCGCAATGCCTGCGGCGCTCGCTGCCGCCATGGATGAACATATTGGCCTCCATTACCATGGGCACGTCGCTCGCCTCGCTGGTTGGCGTGCACGAACTATTGCATGCCGCAACCGATGCCAGCACATCCGTGCGCCGCCTCGATTTCACGATCATCGCCTATATCGTGGTGATGGCCGCCTTCTTCACGCTTTGCTACCCGATCGCCCGCCTGACCCGACGCCTCGAGCGGCGTTTCAAGACGGCCTGAGGATTTGAATGATGAACGCAAAAACCGACGAAACGATCGTGCGACTGGAAGAAGTGCACCTGTCCTTCGGCCAGACGGAGGTGCTGAAGGGCATAGACCTCACCGTCAACAAGGGCAATGCGGTTTCCATTATCGGCCCGTCCGGTTCGGGAAAGTCGACGATCCTGCGCTGCATCAACGCATTGGTGGCGCCGCAGCGCGGCCGCATCACGGTCGACGGCACCCGCGTCGATCAACTGGCCAAGGAGAGCGAACGCATCGCGCTGCGCAAGCGTATCGGCATCGTCTTCCAGCAGTACAATCTCTTTCCCCACCTGAGCGTGCTGGACAATATCGTGCTGGCCCCGACCCGCATCCTCGGCGTCGAGCGGCACGAAGCGGAAAAACTCGCACGCGAACTGCTCGACAAGGTCAGGCTTTCGGAAAAAGCCGGCGCCTATCCCGGCCAGCTTTCCGGTGGTCAGCAGCAGCGCGTCGCGATCGCCCGCGCGCTGGCGATGAAGCCGGAACTGGTGCTGTTCGACGAAGTCACCTCGGCGCTTGACCCCGAGACGGTGGGCGAAGTGCTGTGGGTGATCCGCGACCTCATCCGCGACGGCATGACCAGCATCCTCGTGACCCACGAAATGCGGTTCGCCGAGGAGATCAGCGACATCGTCGTCTTTACCGAGAACGGCCGCATCGTCGACCAAGGCTCGCCTGAACAGATTTTCCATACCTTCGACAATCCCCGTATCCGCCAATTCGTCGGCGGTCTCGCCGGAGGGCGCGGGCCAGTGCGCGAAGGCATCTAGGATTTTTTCATGACGAGCACATTCGCGCCCCTGACTTCGGCATTCGCCCAGGCGATCATCTCCTCGGATCCATCGAAAGATCCCGTGGCATTGGACGCGGCGCGCACGGCGATCATCGATTTTCTCGCCTGTGCGATCGCAGGCGCCGGCGACCGCACGACCGGCATTCTGGCAGATACCGTCGGCGCCAATCTGCCGGGCGAAGCGATCCTGCTCGGCAGCTCGCGCCGAACCGATCCGCTGGTCGCGGCGCTCGTCAACGGTCATGCCGGCCATGTGCTCGATTATGACGACGTGCATGCAAGCGTGCGCGGCCATCCGACGACCGTGATCATCCCGGCCCTGCTGGCGTTCGCCGCCGAGCGCGAATTTTCCGCAGATGCGCTGATCGCCTCCTATATCGTCGGGCTCGAAGCCATGGCGCGGCTGGGGTTGTCGCTCGGCTCAAAGCACTACGAGAACGGTTTCCATGCCACGGCGACGCTCGGGACGATCGGCGCGGCGGCGGCAATCGCCCATCTGACCCGCGCCTCCATCGACGAGACCGCCGTCGCGCTGGGCCTTGCGGCAACGCAATCGTCCGGCCTGCGGCTGCAGTTCGGCACGGACGCCAAACCTTTCCACGCCGGCATGGCGGCGCGATCCGGGCTCCTGTCGGCGAGAATGGCAGCTGCGGGTTTCGGCGGCGCGCCGGATTTCCTCGACAATCCGGTCGGCTTCCATTTGGTCTATGCCTTCGGCGCGGAACGCCCTTCCGCCGTGACCGAGAACTGGGGTTCGCCATGGCAGATCGTGACGCCCGGGCTGACGCTGAAGGCCTATCCCTGCTGCACCGCCAGCCATCCGGTCGCGTCTCTCGGCATCGGCCTCAGCCGGGAAGGCCTGGAGGCTGATGCGATCGAGCATATCACCTTCACCTACCCGCCCGGCGCCGATGCCGCCCTGGTGGTGAACAAGCCCGGCAATGGGATCGAGGCGCGCTTCAGTCCCGAATACGTGTTCGCCGCCGCCCTCATCGACGGGGCTCTGCGGCTCGACCATTTCGACGAGCGGCCTGTCTTGCCGCGCCTGATGGACCTTGCCCGGCGCGCCGGCCGCCGCCACGACGAGACTGCGCCCCGCATGTCGAGCGATCCACGCACCCGCTTCGTGATCGTCGATATCGTGCTTCGCGACGGCAGCGCGATACAGCGCCGCTTCGACGGCCTGCCGGGGCTGAGCGATCCGGCCGAAAAATTTCGCGACGCAACTGCGCGCAATCCCGCCTTCGCGGATGTCCCGTCGCTCGTCCGGACAATGAGCAGCACGGCCGACCTTCGCCAACTTCTGGCGCTGCTCAACCAGGATGCCGCCCGAAATCCAGAATGACGAAGGATATTGTCATGACTCGCAAAAGAGAAATCCACCTGGGCCTGTTTCTGCAAGGGGCGGGCCACCACGTATCCGGCTGGCGTCATCCTCACGCCGAGGCGGGAAGCGAGAATTTCGACTTGCTGAGACGCGTGTCCCAGATCGCCGAAGCAGCGAAATTCGACATGGTCTTTCTGGCCGACGGATTGACCAGCGGCATCGACGCTCATCCCTCGACGATCGCGCGTTTCGAGCCTTTGACGCTGCTTTCGGCGCTCGCCGTGGTGACAGACAAGATCGGCCTCGCGGCAACCGCATCCACGACTTATGGCGAGCCCTATCACACTGCCCGCGCCTTCGCCTCGATCGACCACCTGAGCCACGGCCGGGCCGCCTGGAACGTGGTCACGACATCCTATGCCCGCACGGCGAACAATTTCTCCAAGGCGCACCCGGAGCACGATGAGCGTTACGCCGTGGCCGAGGAATTCGTCGACGTCGTGCGCGGACTGTGGGACAGCTGGGATGACGACGCCTTCGTCAAGGACAAGCAGAGCGGCGTCTATGCCGACCCTGCCAAGCTCCATGTGCTCGATCACAAGGGCAAGTATTTCTCAGTCAAGGGGCCGCTGAACATTCCGCGCGCACCGCAGGGCCATCCGATCCTGATCCAGGCCGGCTCATCCGGCCCCGGCCAGGATCTTGCCGCCCGCACCGCCGACGTGGTGTTCACCGCGCAGCAGAGCCTCGAAGAGGCGCAGGCCTTCTACAAGAGCGTCAAGGAGCGCGTCGCGCGCTTCGGACGTCAGCCGGACGAGGTCGCCATCATGCCGGGCTTCCTGCCGGTGATTGGCCGCACCGCCAGGGAAGCCGAGGACAAACTTGCAGAACTCGACAAGTGGACTGACATCAAACGCGCCATGCCGCTTCTGGAAGAACGCATCGGCCACAGCCTTGCCGATTACGATGTCGATGGCCCTCTGCCGGACCTTCCGATCTCCGACCAGTTGCGCAGCCGTGCCGAATTGCTGACCGCGCTTGCAAGGCGCGAGAACCTGACCATCCGTCAGTTGGCGCTGCGCGTTGCCGCCGGTCGCGGCCACCATATCGTGCTTGGCACGCCGGTCGAGATCGCCGACCGGATGCAGCAATGGTTTGAAAGCCGCGCCGCCGATGGCTTCAACGTCATGCCGCCGTTTTTTCCCGAAGGGCTCGAAGACTTCACGCAGATGGTCGTGCCGATCCTGCAGGAACGCGGCCTGTTCCGCACCCAATATGATGGCTCGACACTGCGCGAGCATCTCGGCCTTGCGCGGCCGGCACTAATTTCGCCCTAACTGTGCGAAATATTGGCTAGACATACGACGTCAACGGAATCAGGCAGGTCGAACATGAACCTTCATCTCGAAACGGACGACGATCCGCGTACCCGCCAATTCATCGACGAGCATAACGGGCTTTCCGACAAGGCACTGAGAACACCGGAATTCGTTAGGGATCGCGATGCGATAAAAGCATTGATCGAACAGCAGGACAGGCTGATCGTCCCGATGCGCCGAGGCGGGTGGTTGTTCGATTTCCGGCAGAGCAAGGACAATCCTCTCGGCGTCTGGCTCCGCCTGCCGGCCGATCAGCAGCCTTTGCCCGATGCCGGCTGGGAACCGGTCTTCGATCTCGATGCCTTCTGCATGAGCGAAGGCAAGCGTTGGAACTGGCGCGGCGCCGTCACCTGCCCATGGGAACCGACGCGGGTGCTGCTCACACTTTCGGACGGCGGCTCCGATCTTCTCCGGCTGCTCGAATTCGACGCCGAGAGCAAGCAAATCGTCGAGGGCGGCTTCGATACGCCAGCCGCGCGATCGCATGCCAATTGGCTGAGCCGTGACAAGATCTGCTATTTCGGCTCCATCGACCGATTTTCGGCGACCCGTTCGGGATGGCCGCGGGTCGGGCGGCGATTGAAGCGCGGGCAGCGGCCGGAAGAGGCCGCCGTCATGTTCGAAGCCGCCGACGAGGACGTCTACGGCTTCAATCTCGTCATCGACCCGGCCCTGTCGGGCGCTTCGGCCGATGCCGGATTGATCGACATTTTCGTCGCCGCCCATGAGATCGGCGTCGCCAGCGCGTTCCTGATCGCCAATGACGGCACGCAGCGGCGCATCGATCTGCCTCAGGAGGCCGATTTCCAGTTCAATCACGATCATTGCCTTTGGCGGGCAAAGACCGATGAGCGCGTTGCGTCCGGCAGCCTCGTGCTGCAACGCTTCAACCCCAACTCGGAGACGGCTCTGCTCGGGCCGGAGCGGATTCTGTTTCAGCCTGCCGAGGGCCAGTCCAT
Organism: Rhizobium sp. BK591; assembly: GCF_014195045.1. Taxonomy (NCBI): domain Bacteria; kingdom Pseudomonadati; phylum Pseudomonadota; class Alphaproteobacteria; order Hyphomicrobiales; family Rhizobiaceae; genus Rhizobium; species Rhizobium sp. BK591. The sequence continues at coordinate 166,413 of NZ_JACIAZ010000003.1, read as the reverse complement.
CTCGCAAATGATGCTGATGCGGGAGTGGTGCGTCTTCATCATCTCCGATCGGCTGCGTCCGCGTCTCATGGTGCTGGACCTGACAAGGCCCGATGCCGAACAGCGCGAAATCGCGCTGCCGGCGGACATGCAGACGGCCCATTTCAGGCCGATGCATGCCGATCTGCATCTTGGCGACGATACGCTCTGCATCGTCGGCCAAGGCTTCCTGCAGCCTCCGGCCTGTTATCGCCTCGAGCTGTCGGATCGCAGCAGAGAGGCCGAACCGATTTTCGTCGCCGCGGCGCCAAGCTATTTCGATGCGACCGATATGTCATCCGAAACGCTGGAGGCTGTTTCCGAGGACGGGACGAAGGTTGCCTATCGGCTGATCCTGCCGAAGCAGTGGATCAAGGGGGCGCTGCCGGTGCTGCTTTACGGCTATGGCGGCTTCGATGTTTCGCTGTCGCCGAACTATTCCGGCGTGACGGGACGCTGGCTGGAGCAAGGCGGCGCCTATGTGCAGGCCTATATCCGCGGCGGCGGCGAATTCGGACCCGACTGGTATCGCAGCGCCAAGCGGCAGGGGCGAGACCGGGCCTTTGCCGATTTCGTCGCCATTGCCCGCGATCTCGTCGCCCGCGGCTACACCGTGCCGTCGCGGATCGCCTGCCAGGGCGGCAGCAATGGCGGTCTGCTGACCGGCGTGATGCTGACGCGCTACCCGGAGGATTTCGGCGCCGTCTGGTGCCAGGTGCCGGTCCTCGACATGACACGCTTCCACCTGTTCAGCGCAGGACAAGCCTGGATGGACGAATACGGCGATCCGGAGACGCCGGCGGACCGGGATTTCATGCTCGGTTATTCGCCGCTGCACAATGTCGGGCCGGCGACCGAGGTCAGCTATCCGCCGATCTATATCGAAAGCTCCGCCAATGACGACCGCGTGCATCCCTCGCATGCGCGCCGCTTTGCCGCGCGGCTGGAGGAAGCGGGACACCGTCCGCTCTTCCATGAATTCGGCTCCGGCGGGCATGGTGGCGACGGCAATTCCGAAGAGCGCGCCGCCCGCGCGGCGATGGGTTACAGCTTCCTTCGCCAAACCATCATGCGCTAAAGCTCTTTGTTTTATACATGTCGTTATCCCGGAACCGCTGCACACTTCCGGGCGACATGTATTAGGATACAACAGAATTGGAGGAGGAGAGCTTGTCGGCGCGCCTCTTTCTGCTACAAACAGGCTCAATAAATCATACTTTTTAACAGGCTCGAGCGAAACACCATGTCCCCTATCAACCTCGCCATCGTCGGCGTCGGCAAGATCGTCCGCGACCAGCATCTTCCCTCCATCGCCAAGAACCCGGATTTTAAGCTCGTCGCCACGGCGAGCCGCCACGGCACGGTCGAAGGCGTCACGAGCTACACCACGATCGAGGCGATGCTCGACGCCGAGCCGTCGATCGATGCGGTTTCGCTCTGCATGCCGCCGCAATATCGCTATGAGGCAGCCTACAAAGCACTCGTCGCCGGCAAGCATGTCTTCCTGGAAAAGCCGCCCGGCGCCACGCTGAGCGAAGTGGCCGATCTCGAGGCGCTTGCGAGCAAGCAGGGCGCGTCGCTCTTTGCCAGCTGGCATTCCCGCTATGCGCCGGGCGTCGAGGCCGCGAAGGCGTTTCTTGCCTCGACGACGATTGAAAGCGTGCATGTGATCTGGAAGGAGGATGTCCGCCACTGGCATCCGAACCAGGATTGGATCTGGCAGGCCGGCGGCCTCGGCGTCTTCGATCCCGGCATCAATGCGCTGTCGATCGTCACCCATATCCTGCCGCGGCCGATCTTCATCACCGAGGCCGTTCTCGAGTTTCCCGAGAATCGCGATGCGCCGATCGCGGCCGATATCCACTTCCGCAATGCCGACGGCCTGCCGGTTCATGCCGAATTCGACTGGCGCCAGACCGGCAAGCAGAGCTGGGACATCGTCGCGGAGACGGCCGCCGGCCAGATGGTGCTTTCCGAGGGCGGCGCCAAGTTTTCCATCAACGGTGCGCTGACATTCGCCGAACCGGAGCAGGAATATCCTTCGCTCTACCGTCGCTTCGCCGAAATCGTCAAAGCCGGCAGATCGGATGTCGACCTCGCGCCGCTGCGCCACGTCGCCGACGCCTTCATGCTCGGCAAGCGGAAGTTCGTCGACGCATTCCACGACTGAGGGTCGCAATAACGTCATAGAAACCGGCAAGATTTGCCGGCCTATGTGCAATAGTGTTCGGGGGCAGCCGCTCATGAGCAACAAAATCCGCCGCAAGGGCCGATTTTTCCGCGTTTTGAAGATTGGCATCCTTGTGGTGCCGCTTCTCGGCCTTGCAGCATGTTCGGGCGAACAGGTCGTCATGCCTCCTGATGCACCGGGCGTTTCCCGATCCGAGGAATATTCCTTCGGATCTGCGACCCAGGCCCAGGATTGGCAGGCCACCAAAAAGGTGCTGGACCAACTGGAAGGGCGGTTCGGAGAGAAATCCGTGCGTGTCCTGGCGCGCAATCTCGCCAGCACCACCAGCCCGCAGAGCATCAAGGCCTATTATGCCGAACGCCTTGTCCATCAAGCCGGCTGGGCGGAAATGCCGGTCAGCACTTTTGCCGACAGCGCGTGGGCATTCGCTTTTGTCAGTCCGAGCGGAAAGCGGGTTTTGGCAGTGGAGGCGCTCAATCCGTCGGAAGATGCGGGAGGGATCGTCCCCCTCAACATCCTGACGAACCTCGACGAGGACAAAGGGTCGAAAGGATAACGGCTTCCGACGGCCGCTGAGAACGACGTCGGAAGACTTCGTACAGCAATTCAAGATCTTACAGCGTCAGGCCTTCTTCTCCCACCGCCCCTCCGGCGTCTGCTGCCAATAGGTGAGGTTATGCCCCTCGCCTTTCAGCTTCTTCCATTGCGCGCGGGCTTCCTCCAGTTGCTCCTGGTCATGACCGTCGAACATGAAGACGATGCGCTCATAGGCATCGGCCGGCGGCGGCTCGGCGCCGTCGACGATGAAACGCACGGTCGCCGCATTGGCATTGTCTGACGTCACCGTCAAAAGCACCGGCTGGCTTTCGGCGAAATCGCCCTCGTCGGTGCCGTGCGGCAGGAAGCTCTCCTCGCGGAACGTCCAAAGATGCTGATCGAGAGCATCGCGCCGCGCCGGCTCACGCGTCTGGACTGCAACGCGCCAGCCGCGCTCGACGCTTTTGTCGATCAGCGGCGGAAGCGCGTCCTCCAGCCGGCTTTCGGTCAGATGATAGAAGAGAACGTCCGTCATCAGGATTCATAATGGGCGCGGACGAGTTCATCGAGCAGGCGCACACCGAAACCGGAACCCCAGGACTGGTTGATCTCGTCCTGCGGCGAGCCCATCGCCGTTCCGGCAATGTCGAGATGCGCCCAGGGCGTGTCCTGCACGAAGCGTTTGAGGAAATGCGCCGCCGTGATCGAGCCCGCCTGCCGGCCGCCGGTATTCTTCATGTCGGCGAACTTGCTGTCGATCAGCTTGTCGTAGTCCCGGCCGAGCGGCATGCGCCAGAGCTTCTCATTGCTCGAAAGGCCCGCTGCCGTCAGCTGGGCGGAAAGCTGGTCGTCATTGGAGAACAGCCCGGCATGGACGTTGCCGAGCGCCACGACGATCGCGCCGGTCAGCGTGGCGAGATTGATCATGAACTGCGGCTTGAAACGATCGTTGCAGTACCAGAGCGCATCGCAGAGCACGAGACGGCCCTCGGCATCGGTGTTGATCACCTCGATTGTCTGGCCGGACATCGAGGTGACGATGTCGCCCGGACGCTGGGCGTTGCCGTCGGGCATGTTCTCGACCAGGCCGATGATACCGACGGCGTTGACGGCGGCCTTGCGCGAGGCGAGCACATGCATGAGGCCGGTGACGGCTGCCGCCCCGCCCATGTCGCCCTTCATGTCCTCCATCCCGGCGGCCGGCTTGATCGAAATGCCGCCGGTATCAAAGACCACGCCTTTGCCGACGAAGGCGACGGGACGATCCTTGGCCTTGCCGCCCTTCCACTGCATGACCGCCAGGCGCGGCGGGCGCACGGAGCCCTGGGCGACGCCGAGAAGGGCGCCCATGCCGAGACGGCGCATCTCCTTCTCGGTCAGGATTTCCACTTCGACGCCGAGCTTTTCCAGCTCTCTCGCCTTGGCGGCGAACTCGACGGGCCCGAGCACATTCGGCGGTTCGTTGACGAGGTCACGGGCCAGATTGACGCCGCCGGCAACCGCTTCGGAATCGGAAAACGCCTTCTTGGCACCAGCCGCATCGGCGGTGACGATCGTCACCTTGACAGATTTCGCCGGCTTCTCCTCCTCGTCGCCCTTCTTCGTCTTGTAGGTATCGAAGCTATAGGCGCGCAACAGCATGCCGAGCGCGAAGTCGGCGGCGGCCCGCGCGCTCGTCTCGAGCCCAGGCACGTCGATGAAGACAGCGGCCTTGTCGGTATTCTTGATTCTCGATGCCGCGGCACCGCCGGCCTTCAGCCAGTCATGGGCGGTGAGTTCGGCGGCCTTGCCAAGCCCGATGACGACGATCCGCTCGACGGCCGCGCCTTCGGGGGCGACGATATCGAGAGCGCTCATGGATTTCGCGGAGAATCGGGCGATCCTGGCAGCCTTGACGATCACGCCTGCCGGGTCGACCGTTTCGGCGCCGGCAGCGCTGTCGGCCTCCACGGTCTTCAACAGGATCGACAGGCCGCCATTGAGCTTTGCCGACTTTGCGAATGAAATTTCCAACTTTGCTGACATGTCTTCTCCGCTGGGATTCTTTGAAATCCGTCCCTGGCGGATAATTTCGCGTTTGGCGGGTCTGTCAATGGCTTGCGACAATTGTTATGGTCGCCCGCGGCCATCACGGCCCTCATGTTTTCGTCAGTTTCGTAGATATTCGCGTTGACAGTTTTTTCGAAAAATCGATGGCGGGGGCTCGCAATCCGCCTGCCGAAAACGACTTTCGGCGCATTCATGCTGCTGTTCTGGACGTGGTGGGCGCTGCTTGCCGTCTTCCGCGCCTTCCCCGGAATAGACATCTATTTTTCCCAGCTTTTTTTCGTGGCCACAGATTGCGGTGCGACTGCCGCCGCCGGGAGCATCTGCGGCGGCTTTCCCTATCGCGACGTCGCGACCTTCGATCTGCTACGCACCATCTTTTTCCGCCTGCCCTATGTCGTCGCGATCGTGATGGTGTGGAAAATCATCGAATGCTACCAGCAGCATGGCGCGACTTTCAACGCAGATCGGGCCCGCAAGCTCAAGGTCGCACTCGGAACGCTGCTGATCGGACCGGTGCTGCTCGTCAATGTCGTGCTGAAAGAACATTGGGGCCGGCCGCGGCCGATACAGACGGATATTTTCGGCGGTGCGCTGCATTTCGCCGAGGCGGGTTCGCTTGCCGGAAAATGCGTTTCGAATTGCTCGTTCATATCAGGCGAGGCAGCAAGCGCCGGCTGGCTCTTCTGCCTTCTGATCTTCGTTCCGAAATCCCTGCGTTACGCGCTGGTGCCGCCGGTGGCGGCGATCTCCATCCTCACGCCGGCGATGCGGCTATCCTTCGGCGCGCACTACCTCTCCGACGTCGTTCTCGGATGGCTTTCCTCGCTGGTCGTCTTCGCCGCACTGCTGGCGTTAACTGAGTCGCAACAGCATCAAAAAAATTCTGAAATTTGAATGAATTTTTGACACCAGCTTGTCGCAAAAGCGCGACAAAGAGCGTAGAGGGATTCTCCTGCAAAGCCGTTTGGGCGTGCAGGTGCTTTCAAGGGCAGGCATGAAACTACTCGAGACATACATATTGCGGCGCGTCGGCCAGATGTTTCTCGTGGCGCTCCTGCCCGTTCTGGCGATCATTTGGACGACACAGGTTCTGCAGCGCATCAACCTGGTCACCGACAGCGGCCAGTCGATCGGCTCGTTCGCCAAGCTCGCGACGATGATTCTGCCGTCGATCATTCCCGTCGTGCTGCCCTTCGCCCTCGTCATCGCGGTCACCCAGACGCTGACGACGATGAACAACGATTCCGAGCTCACCGTCATCGACGCGGCCGGGGCGCGGCGCAGTGTGCTGATCCGCCCGATCCTGCTGCTTGCCGCCGTCATCAGCGTCTTTTCCTTCTTCGTCGACAACGTCGTCGAGCCGCGTGCAAAGACCGTCGTGCGCCAGATGATCGCCGAGACCTATGCCGACCTGCTGTCTTCGGTGATCGAAGAAAAGACCTTCCGCAAGCTTGATGAAGGTCTTTATGTGCAGATCTCGAAGCGGATGGCGGGCCGCATGCTGAAGGGCCTGTTCGTCGCCGACGAGCGCGATCCGGCCTACGAACTGATCTATTATGCGAAGGAAGGCGCCGTCGACGATACGGGCACGACGCTGATCATGCATGAGGGCGAAGTGCACCGCAAAACGCCCGATGGCAATGTCTCGGTGATCAACTTCGATTCCTATTCCTTCGACCTCTCCGACATGACCGAGAATCGCGGCCAGGCGACGCTGCGTGCCAGCGACCGTGACCTGTGGTTCCTGTTCAACCCGGATCCGGCCGACAAGGACTATACGATCCGGCCGCAGAGCTACCGCGCCGAACTGCACCGCCGGCTGACGGACTGGATCCTGCCGGTCGTCTTTGCCCTGTTTTCGCTGGCGATCGCCGGCGACGCGCGCTCGCACCGCGAAGCGCGGCTGCATCCGATGGTGAGCGCGCTTGCCTATGCCTTCGCGATGCGATGGGCGGCCTTCTACGCGGCCAATCAGATCGACACCGACCCTGAATATATTGCCGTCCTCTACGCCATCCCGATCGTCAGCAGCATCATCTCGATCGTCTTCCTCGGCCTGCACAAACGACTGGTCATGCCGTCGTTCGTTCGGGACCGGATGTCGTCCTTCTGGAGACGAACGCAGGAAAGACTGCTTGCCGCCACCGGCAGGACCGGCGGGGGCACTGCCCAATGATGTTCGGGACATTGTCGCGTTATTTCTTTCGCCGCTACCTGGCGACGACGGGCTGGTTCCTGATCGGCGTCTCGGCGATTTCTTTCCTGCTCGATTTCAGCGAGACGGCGGGCCGCATGTCCGGCCTGCCCGGCTACACGATCAGCGGCGGCATCCTGATGACCGCCGTGCGCCTGCCGCTCATCCTGCAGCAGACCGTGCCGTTCATCGCGCTGTTCGTCGGCATGACGGTGCTGATCGGGCTCAACCGCAAATATGAGCTGGTCGTCACGCGCGCAGCCGGCATTTCGGTCTGGCAGTTCATGTTCCCCTTCATCGCCGGCTCGCTGGCGCTCGGCCTGCTGACGATGACGGCGCTCAATCCGCTCGCGGCCTGGGGACAGCGCCAGGCGCTGCTGGTCGAATCCGACTGGCGCGGCGAGAACGCGGTCCTGCGCAAGGCGCCGCAGATTCCGTGGCTGCGCCAGATCAGTGGCCGAGACGATGTCATCATCGGCGCTCAGACGGTTCAGGAGAACGGAACCAAGCTGATCGACGCCGTGCTGATCCATTTCGATTCAGGTGGTCAGGTCATTCTGAGACAGGATGCCGCCACGGCAAAATTGGAAGATGGTTACTGGCAACTTAACAACGTCGTCGAGCGTAAGCCTGGCGAAATCCCCCTGCGTAAAGCTTCGGTTCAACTTCGCACCAATCTGAAACAGGATTTCGTCCAGGAGCGGCTGACAGCGCCGGAAACAATTGGTTTCTTTGACCTTTCCAACCGGATTGCGGCTGCCAAATCCTTCGGTATTTCAACCAAGGCGTTGGAGACGCAATTCAACTCCCTGTTGTCCCAGCCATTGCTGCTGGTGGCCATGACTCTCATTGCTGCAACAGTGTCCCTAAAATTTAGCCGGTTCAACCAATCCCGCTCCGTGATTCTGGGTGGCATCCTCTCGGGCTTCATGCTTTATGTCATCACCGTGCTTGTAAAGGCATTCGGAAGCAGTGGAGTCGTGCCTCCCTTCGTGGCGACGTGGATACCGGTGGTCGTCGCGCTGGCCTTGGGTGCGACTATTCTGCTTCATCAGGAGGACGGCTAGTGGCGGCAGGCGACCGCAAGTATTTTAGTAAACAGCTGGTTGCCCTGCTTGTCGGCGCGACTGTATCTTCCTATTTCGGCAGTGCCCCGGCCTCTTACGGCCAGGCCAGCGCGCCCGAACAAACGATAAAGAATAAGATTCCTGAAGGGGCGAAGCTTCTGCTTTCGGCCAACGAACTCCTCTACAATCGCGACGCCCAGTTGGTGTCGGCGGTCGGCGGCGTTCAGATCAATTATGGCGGCTACAAAATGGTCGCACAGAAGGTCGAGTACAATCAGAAGACCGGCCGGATGATGGCGCTCGGCAATGTCGAGCTGGTCAGCCCCGACGGCAACCGCATCTATGCCGACAACCTTGACGTGACCGACAATTTCGCGGACGGGTTCCTGAACGAACTGCGCATCGAAACGGCTGACAATACGCGTATCGTCGCCGAGAGCGGCGAGCGTGTCGGCGGCACGCAGATGATTCTGAACAAGGGTGTCTACACGGCCTGCCTTCCCTGCGCCGAAGATCCGAAACGCGCGCCCTTCTGGCAGGTCAAGGCCAAGCGCGTGATCCAGAACGGCGTGACGCACACGATCCGCCTGGAGCGCGCGCGCTTCGAGCTGCTCGGTTATCCGATCGCCTTCGTGCCGGTCATGGAAGTTCCCGACAATACGGTGAAGCGCAAGTCCGGCTTTCTCTTCCCGACGATGAGCCTGTCGCAGAATCTCGGCTTCGGGCTTTCCGTTCCCTATTATTACGTGATCTCGCCGAGCATGGACGCGACGGTCACCGCCACCGGCTACACGGCCCAGGGCTTCCTCGTCGAAGGCGAATTCCGCCAGCGCTTCGAAAATGGCACGCATATCCTGCGCGTCGCCGGCATCGACCAGGCAAAGCCGGACAATTTCAGCTCCGGCACCAGCGATGCCGAAGCCGGCCAGCGTGGCATGGTGGCGTCGAAGGCCGAATTCCGCATCAATCCGCGCTGGACGTTCGGCTGGGACGTCATGATGCAGAGCGACAACAATTTTTCACGCACCTACAAGCTGCGCGGTCTGAGCAGCACGGATCGGACCAACCAGATCTATCTGACGGGGCTTGGAAAACGCAATTATTTCGATATGCGGGCGTTCTATTTCGACGTCCAGGATGCCGACCGCACAAACACGGCCGAGAAAAAGCAGGCGATCGTCTATCCCGCGATGGACTATCACTATGTGGCGCCGCAGCCGCTTGCCGGCGGCGAGCTTTCGGCCGATGTCAACCTGACGAATATTTCGCGCACCCATGACGACTTCTATACCGTCGACGGCTTCGACCGCTTCCGCGGCCTGAAGGGCCAGACCTCGCGGCTGACTGCCGAGCTGCAGTGGAAGCGCACCTACGTCACGCCGACCGGCCTGGTGATCACGCCGCTGCTGGCTGCGCGCGGCGACGCCTTCGCGCTGAACATGGACGATCCCACGGGCTACACCGGCAACTATGTCGACGGCAATTCCGCCACCCGTTCGATGTTCACGGCGGGGCTGGAGATGCGTTATCCGATCCTGATGACGACGGATAACAGCACGCATATTCTCGAGCCGATCGCACAGATCTATGCCCGCCCCGACGAGCAGCTGGCAGGCCGCCTGCCGAACGAGGATGCGCAAAGCTTCGTCTTCGACGCCACCTCACTGTTCGACCGCGACAAATTCTCGGGCTATGACCGCGTCGAAGGCGGGACCCGCGCCAATGTCGGCGTCCAGTACACCGGTACGTTCGACAGCGGCTACAAGCTGCACGGTATTTTTGGCCAGTCCTACCAGATCGCCGGTCAGAATTCGTTTGCGACCGATGATCTCGTCAATGTCGGCGCGGATTCCGGCCTTGAAACCACGCGTTCCGACTATGTCGGCCTCGGCGGCGTCGAGACACCGTTCGGCCTTTCAGTGACCGCCTCCTACCGCCTCGACGAGAAGGATTTCGATTTCCGCCGCGGCGACCTGACGACGGCTTACCAGAACGACACCTTCTCGACGCAGGTGACCTTCACCCATCTCAGCGCCCAGCCGGAATATGGCTTCGACGAAGACAATGACGAGATCCAGACCAGCAGCAGAATCAAGTTCAAGGATTACTGGGCGATTTTCGGCGGCATCGCCTGGGATCTGAATAATGATGTGATCAGCCGCCGGACGCTTGGTCTCTCCTATGACGACGAGTGCACGATCTTCACGATCGCCTACACCGACAGCAGGGATTCCGACGACGAGACGGCAAGCGACTGGACGATCGGCGCACGGCTGACCTTCCGCACGCTCGGCGACATCAAGATCGGCACCGACAGCCTGGAGTGACGGCAGGCGGGCGCAAACATCGCCTGAAGCCATTCTTTCGCCGTAAGCCTGTGCAGGACATTGCCGCCAGTCGATATCTGAGGCATAGGGGTTTCGCGCCGTGACGGGAGCGATTTCTGCATGTCTCGCACTGTGGTAAGGACGCCGCGAACACGTCTCGCGGCGCTATTGGGAGGTCAACAGATGATTGACGCGAAAAAAGCCATAACCACGTTCCTCGCCGGGGCGGCGCTTGCATTGCTGACAAGCCTCGCCGGTCCCGCGCTTGCGGCAAGCGAAGTCAAGGCCGTGGTCAACGGCACCGCCATCACCAGCGGCGATGTCGCCAAGCGCCAGGCCTTCCTGCGCCTGCAGCACACGAAGGCCGATGCGAAGACTGCGCAGGAGCAATTGGTCGACGAGACGCTCAAGCGGCAGGAGGTCTCCCGCGTCCATATGTCGGTTTCGCAGCAGGACGTCGATGCGTCTTTCGCGCGCTTTTCGAGCGGCAACAAGCTTTCCGTCGAGCAAATGTCGCAGATCCTCGATCGCGCCGGCGTCGGCGTTGATCATTTCAAGGCTTTCATCGCCGTACAGATGAGCTGGCCGCGCGTCGTCAACGCGCGCTACGGCTCGACCTCGCGGCTGTCGAACTATGATCTCGTCTCGCGCATGATGCAGAACAACAAGCAGAAGCCGGTGACGACGGAATATATGCTGCAGCAGATCATCTTCGTCATTCCTGAAGCCAAGCGCGGCGCCATCACCGGCAAGCGTAAGGGCGAGGCCGAGGCGTCGCGCTCGAAATTTCCGGGCTGTGATCAGGCAAAGGTCTTTGCCGCGACGATGCGCGACGTGTCTGTGCGCGATCTCGGCCGCATGCTCGCCCCCGAGATCCCGCCGGATTGGAAACCGCTGGTCGAGCAGGCCAAGGGCAATACGACGGGCACCCGCGTCACCGACAAGGGCGTCGAATATCTGGCGATCTGCAGCCAGCGCCAGGTCTCCGACGACCAGGCCGCCGAAATGGTCTTCCGCCAGGAGGATCTCGACAAGTCCAAGGCCGGTAAAAAAGATGCCGGCCCGGAAAATGAAAACAGCAAGAAATACCTGGATGAACTGCGCAAAAAGGCGCAGATCGCCTACCGCTGACCGACGATGGCGACACCGTTTTCGCGACCGCTTGCGCTGAGCCAGGGCGACCCCGCCGGCATCGGGCCGGATATTACGCTGATGGCGTGGCTGCGGCGGCGCGAACTCGGGCTGCCGCCTTTCTTCCTGATCGGCGATCCTGATGTTCTGGCGCTGAGAGCCTGCCAGCTCAATCTGGCGGTTTCGATCCGCGAGACGGACACGGCCAGCGAGGCTGCCGGCCTATTTGCCGACGCGCTGCCGGTCATGACCGTACCGGCCGGCATCGAAGTGGTGGCCGGCGAGCCGCATGCGGCTACGGCGAAGGGCACGATCGCATCGATCGAGAAAGCCGTGTCGCTCGTCATCAGCGGCGAGGCGCTCGCGGTCGTGACCAACCCGATCGCCAAGGCCGTGCTCTACGAGGCGGGTTTCCGGTTTCCCGGCCATACCGAATTTCTCGCCGATCTTGCCGGCAGGGCGACGGGCCGGCCGGTGACGCCTGTCATGATGCTGTCCGGTCCGAAACTCCGGGCCATTCCCGTCACCATCCACATTCCGGTCCGGGACGTGCCGCAGGCGCTGACCGGCGAACTGATCGTCGAAACCTGCCGCGTCGCCCATGAAGACCTCAGGCACCGCTTCGGCATCGAGGCGCCGCGGCTCGCCGTTGCCGGCCTCAACCCGCATGCGGGCGAAGGCGGGACGATGGGCCGGGAGGACGAGGACATTATCCGTCCGGCGATCGAGCGCCTGCGCGACGAGGGCATCGATGCGATCGGCCCCCTGCCCGCCGATACGATGTTCCATGACGAGGCGCGGGCGCGATACGATGTCGCCGTCTGCATGTATCACGATCAGGCGCTGATCCCGGCCAAGGCACTCGGTTTCGACGACAGCGTCAACGTGACGCTCGGGCTTCCCTTCGTGCGCACCTCGCCGGATCACGGCACCGCTTTCGGCATCGCCGGCAAGGGACTGGCGCGCGAGCAGAGCCTCATTGCCGCGCTGAAGCTCGCCGCCCAGCTTGGCCGCAGCGCCGAAAGCCGCCGCTGATGGCTGCACTCGACGGTCTGCCACCGCTTCGTGACGTCATCCAACGCCACGGCCTCGATGCGCGCAAGGCGCTCGGGCAGAACTTCCTGCTCGATCTCAACCTCACCCAGAAGATCGCCCGCACGGCGGGGACGCTCGACGAGGCAACCGTCATCGAGGTCGGCCCCGGCCCCGGCGGGTTGACCCGCGCGATCCTGGCGCTCGGCGCCAGGAAGGTTATCGCCATCGAGCGGGATACACGCTGCCTGCCGGCGCTCGCCGAGATCGCCGATCATTATCCCGGCCGGCTCGAGGTGATCGAAGGCGACGCGCTGAAGACGGATTTCGAGACATTGGCGCCGGAAGGCCCGATCAAGATCATCGCCAACCTGCCCTACAACGTCGGCACGCAGCTTTTGGTCAATTGGCTGCTGCCGAAAGCCTGGCCGCCGTTCTGGCAGTCGCTGACGCTGATGTTTCAGAAGGAAGTCGGCGAGCGTATCGTCGCTGGCGAAGACGATGATCACTACGGCCGTCTCGGCGTGCTCTGCGGCTGGCGGACAGAGGCCCGCATGGCTTTCGACGTGCCGCCGCAAGCCTTCACACCGCCGCCGAAGGTGACGTCGACGGTCGTGCATCTCACACCCCGCGAAAATCCCATCCCCTGCGCTGTCGCCGATCTGGAAAAGGTGACGCAGGCCGCCTTCGGGCAGCGCCGCAAGATGCTGCGCCAAAGCCTGAAACCGCTCGGCGGTGAGCGCCTGCTCATCAAGGCCGGGATCGATCCGGCGCGGCGAGCCGAGACCCTTTCCGTCGAAGAGTTCTGCCTGTTGGCGAACAGCCTTCAAAGCTCGGCGAAAAGCCAGCCGTTCTAGAGCATTTCCGTTTTTCTTCGAATCACGAAAATGCTCTATCTCTTTGTTTTCACGCAATTCCGGACGCAAAACCGCTGTGCACTTTTGCTGGAATTGCTCTAAAGCGACGGCGTTTCTTCCAGCAGTCCGCGGACGAAGTCGAACATGCCATGGCGGCGGTCGCGGCGCAGGCGTTCGGCCTTGACGATCGACTGAACGGCGTCGAAGGCGGTGTCGAGGTCGTCGTTTACGATGACATAGTCATATTCGCGCCAGTGGGCGATCTCGGCGCGGCTGTTGGCGAGGCGCGTCTGGATGACCTCTTCGGAATCCTCGGCGCGGCGATGCAGCCGCGACTGCAGTTCGGTCATGGTCGGCGGCAGCACAAAGATCGAGACGACGTCGGCCGACATTTTCTCCTGCAATTGCTGGGCGCCCTGCCAGTCGATATCGAAGAGCATGTCGCGGCCTTCGGCCATGGCCTGCTCCACCGGCTCGCGCGGCGTGCCATAGAAATTGCCGTGCACCTCGGCCCATTCGAGCAGCGCATCGCTGTCACGCAGCCGCTCGAACTCACGCACGCTCTTGAAGTGGTAATGCACGCCCTCAACCTCGCTCGGGCGGCGCGGGCGCGTGGTAACGCTGACGGAAAGGCCGATATTCTTGTCGATCCCCAGCAGCGTGCGCGCGATGGTGGACTTGCCGGCGCCCGACGGCGACGAAATGACAAGCATCAGACCGCGGCGGGCGATCTGCACGGGCGAAGTTTTCGCCGGTTTCATGTCTTACTCCAAATTCTGGACCTGCTCGCGGAACTGGTCGATCACGACTTTCAGCTCGATGCCGGCAGCGGTGACCGCCGAGGCATTCGACTTCGAGCAGATGGTATTCGATTCGCGGTTAAATTCCTGTGCAAGGAAGTCCAACCGGCGCCCTGCAGGGCCACCTTTCACCAGAAGATCGCGCGCGGCGGCGATATGGGCCTTCAGACGATCGATTTCCTCGCGCAGATCGGCCTTGGTCGCCAGCAGCGCGGCTTCGGCATGCAGCCTGTCGCGGTCGAGCGCGGCCATGCCGTCCATCAGCAAGGCGACCTGCCCGGCAAGCCGCGCAGCGATCTCCTGCTGCGAGCGCGACGGATCGGCCTCGATCGTCCGTGCCAGGCCATCGATCGTCGCGACATGGTCGAGAAGAATGCGGGTCAGCGCCGCCCCTTCCTGTTCGCGCATCGCCCTCAGATCGGCAAGCGCGGCCAACAGACCGGCAGCGATATCGGCGTCACGGGCGGCAAGCGCCTCCTCGCCATCCTCGCCTTCGCGGAATTCCACGATGCCGCGCACCAGGAGCAGCGTATCGAGCTTCAGCGGCGACGGATCGATCACCCCGTCCAATTGCTCGCGCATGGCCAGCACGGCGGCGAGCGCCTCCCTGTTCAGCACCGCCTCGAAGCGGTTCTCGTCGGCGGTGACGGATAGGGATGCCTGCAGGTTGCCGCGGCTGAAGCTTTCGCCGGCGAGGCGGCGGACCTCCGCCTCCATGCGTTCGAGGCCGGGCGGCAGGCGCAGGCGCAGATCAAGGCCCTTGCCGTTGACCGAGCGCAGTTCCCATGCCCAGCGCCAGCGGCCGCTCGTTCCCTCGCGCCGCGCAAAACCGGTCATGGACTGCAAAGCCATGCGAACCTCCCGAAGGTATCAGTTGATCTTCTTTTTCTTCGGCGGCACGACGGTCGCGCCACTATCCGCCGGCTGCTCTTCCGGCTGGCCGTCGACTGCGATGTTCGGATCCGAACCCTTGTCGGCTTCGAGCTTGCGCCAGCGCTTGACGTTGGCGTTGTGCTCCTCGAGCGTGGCCGCAAAGACATGGCCGCCGGTGCCGTCGGCAACGAAATAGAGATCCTGCGTCTTCCAGGGATTGGCGACGGCTTCGAGCGCATCCTTGCCGGGATTGGCGATCGGCGTCGGCGGCAGCCCCTTGATGACATAGGTATTGTATGGCGTGTCCCGCTTCAGGTCCGACTGGTAGATCGGCCGGTCGGCCGGTTTACCCTCGCCGCCGAAGAGACCGTAGATGATCGTCGGATCGGATTGCAGGCGCATGCCCTTGCCGAGCCGGTTCAGGAAAACGGAGGCGACATGGGCACGCTCGTCGGGAACGCCGGTTTCCTTTTCGACGATCGAGGCGAGCGTCACGAACTCCTCCTTGGATCGCAGCGGCAGCGAGGAGTCGCGCTTGTCCCAGATCTGATCGACGAGCTTCTGCTGCGCAGCCGCCATCTGGTCGATGATTTCCGAGCGTTTGGTGCCGCGCGAGAATTTGTAGGTATCCGGACGCAGGCTGCCCTCGGTCGGCAGGGCGGCCGGCAAGTCGCCTTCCAGCACAGTATCCTGCAGCATGCGGTCAAACATCTGGCGGACCGTCAGGCCCTCCGGGAAGGAAACGGAATAGAGAATGGACTTGCCCGATTTCAGAAGCTCCATGATATCGCTCATGGAAGCCCTCGCCTTGATCTCGTATTCACCCGCTTTCAGGCTCTCACCGGCAGAAAGATGCGTTGCCGTGAGATAGCGGAAGATGCGGGCATCGCTGATGATCGCATTGCGCTCGAGGTTCGAGGCGATTTCGGCCAGACCAGCGCCGTTGCGGACGATGAAATTGGTGTTGGTCTGCAGCGGACCGGGGTTTCGATAGGTCGATGTGGCATAGTAGAAGCCGATGACGGCGACGACGCAGACCAGAACCGCCATGGTCATGATGAAGTTCAGGAAAAGAACCACCTGTCCGCGGGCTTTCTTGGACCGCTTCGGCGGCTCCGGAACGCGCTCCGGACGCAGGGCTTCGCTCGGCGACTTCGGGATGATCGGTCCCTTCTGTGCCTGCCGGTCGTTCTCGCCCTGCGGGGTATCGTTGCTCTGGTTCGTCGTATCGCTCACCGGCAATCCTCTAAAACTTGACCCTCACTTCGCTATTTCGCGAAGCAATGCGGCAAAAGCAGGTTCTGCCGCCGTTCAACGGCGCCGCTGCCGGTCGTTATGCTCCCGCACGTCCCGCTACGCAACGTAGGGAACGGCCGCCCTGCGGCGCAAGGGACACCCGTTACGCCGCGTAGAGGCCCTTATTGTGCGTAGCGGCGCAGCACGAGCGACGCGTTCGTGCCGCCGAATCCGAACGAATTGGACAGCGCCACATTGATTTCTCGCTCGCGCGCCTTGTGCGGCACAAGATCGATCGCCGTCTCACGTTCGGGATTGTCGAGATTGAGCGTCGGCGGCGCGATATTGTCGCGGATGGCGAGCGTGGTGAAGATCGCCTCGATGGCGCCGGCAGCACCGAGAAGGTGCCCTGTCGCCGACTTGGTCGAGGACATCGAGATCTTCGACGCCGCATTGCCGACCAGCCGTTCGACGGCGCCGAGTTCGATCGTATCGGCCATGGTGGAAGTACCGTGGGCGTTGATGTAATCGATATCGGCCGGCGTCAGCCCGGCCCTCTTCAGCGCCATCGCCATGCAACGGCCGGCGCCCTCGCCGTCCTCGGACGGCGCGGTGATGTGATAGGCATCGCCCGACAGGCCGTAGCCGACGACTTCGGCGTAGATCCTGGCGCCGCGCGCCTTGGCGTGTTCCAGTTCCTCGAGCACGACGATGCCGGCGCCCTCGCCCATGACGAAGCCGTCGCGGTCGCGGTCGTAGGGGCGCGAAGCCTTTTGCGGGTCGTCATTGTGCTGGGTCGACAGCGCCTTGCAGGCGGCGAAGCCGGCAAGCGAAATGCGGCTGACCGGGGATTCCGTGCCGCCGGCGACCATGACGTCGGCGTCACCCAGCGCGATCAGCCGAGCGGCATCGCCGATCGCATGCGCGCCCGTCGAACAGGCGGTGACGACCGAATGATTGGGGCCGCGCAGCTTGTGGCGGATCGAGACCTGGCCGGAGACGAGGTTGATCAGGCGGCCGGGAATGAAGAAGGGAGAAATGCGGCGCGGGCCCTTGTCGCGCAGGGTGTAACCCGCCTCGACGATGCCTTCGATGCCGCCGATGCCGGAGCCGATCAGCACGCCGGTGGCGATCTGGTCCTCATCGGTCTCGGGGTGCCAGCCGGCATCGGCAAGCGCCATGTCGGCGGCGGCCATGCCGAAGATGATGAAGGGATCGACCTTGCGCTGTTCTTTCGGCTCCATCCACTGATCGACATTGAATGTGCCGTCGGTGCCGTCACCGACAGGGATACGGCAGGCGATCTTGGCGGGAAGGTCGTCGACTTCGAATTCGGTGACGAGGCGGGCGCCGTTCTGGCCGGCAAGCAGCCGGGACCACGTCACCTCTGTTCCGCATCCCAAGGGTGATACCATGCCGGTACCGGTGATGACGACACGTCTCATCGCGTGCTTCCCCCCGTCTCTTATGTTCTATGGAGAAATATGCCGAAAAGAAAAGGGCGGACTCCAGGCCCGCCCTTTCTCAAATGCACAGGATCAGGCCTGGGCCTTCTCAATAAACTTCACGGCATCGCCGACCGTCAGGATCGAGTCGGCAGCGTCGTCAGGAATTTCAACGCCGAATTCTTCTTCGAAAGCCATGACAAGTTCGACCGTGTCGAGCGAGTCAGCGCCCAGATCGTCGATAAAGCTGGCGCTCTCGACGACCTTGTCGGCATCGACGCCAAGATGATCAATAACAATTTTCTTTACGCGTTCTGCGATATCGCTCATGTCGGTTTCCTCGACCTTATGTCCTGATCGGAATGCCGTTGCGGCACCCTTACCCTGTTTCAGCCTGCGATGTTTTCAGACATCCTCGGCAAACTCGTTTACCCGGCTTCAGAGATGTCCCAGGCTTGCAAAAAGCCCGCCGGTCCGTCTGCTTTCTCGGGACGACTGTTCACAGTCATGGCCCGCTTAACATGCTTTATGTCTGCCGCAAAGCCAGAAAATCAACGGTTCGTGATTGCTCAACATGCTATTGGCGGAATTATACCCATGCCAACAGTTTGTCGTTTCAGATCATCGCCATGCCGCCGTTTACGTGCAGCGTCTGGCCCGTCATGTAAGCAGCCTCGGAGGAGGCAAGATAAGCGACAGCCGAAGCGACCTCGCCGCCCGTACCCATGCGTTTCATCGGGATCGCTCCCATGATCGCTTCCTTCTGCTTGTCGTTCAGCTTGCCGGTCATGGCGCTCTCGATAAAACCGGGCGCCACGCAGTTGACCGTCACGTTGCGGGTGGCAATTTCCTGCGCCAGCGACTTGGTGAAGCCGATCATGCCAGCCTTGGAGGCGCAGTAATTGGCCTGGCCCGGATTGCCGGTGACGCCGACGACCGATGTGATGTTGATGATGCGGCCATAGCGGCGACGCATCATCGGATGCGTCAATTCGCGCGTCAGGCGGAAGGTCGACGTCAGGTTGACTTCGAGCACGCTGTCCCAGTCCTCGTCGCTCATGCGCACGAACAAGCCGTCGCGGGTGATGCCGGCATTGTTGACGAGAATGTCGACGCCTTCGAGGTCGGCCTCGGCCTTCTGGCCGAGCGCCTTGACCTCATCGCGGTCGGAGAGGTTGGCCGGGAAGATCTTGACGCGCTCGCCGAGTTCGGCGGCCAGCGCTTCCAGCTTCTCGACGCGGGTGCCGTGGAGGCCGACGATAGCGCCCTGCTTATGAAGAAGGCGAGCGATTTCCTCGCCGATACCGCCCGATGCGCCGGTGACGAGAGCCTTGCGGCCGGAAAGATCGAACATGGAAACGTTCCTTATATCTGGAGATACCAATCAGGCCATGAGGGCGGCGACGGCCGCGTCGATATCCGCCGGACCGTTGACGGAGATGCCGTTGATCGTCTTGTCGATGCGACGGGCAAGGCCGGTCAGCACCTTGCCGGAACCGAGTTCATAAAGCGTCGTGACGCCATTTCCGGCGAACCATTCCACCGTCTCGCGCCAGCGGACCTGGCCGGTGACCTGCTCGACCAGGAGGCCGGCGATCTCGTCGGCGCCGGTCACGGGGGCGGCACGCACATTGGCAATGAGGGGCACGACCGGATCGGATTTCGAAACCGTTGCCAGTGCTTCGCGCATGGCGTCGGCGGCCGGCGCCATCAGCGTTGAATGGAAGGGAGCGGAGACCGGCAGCAGGATGGCACGCTTGGCGCCCTTGTCGGTCGCAAGGCCGGCGGCCTTTTCGACGGCGGCCTTCTCACCAGAGATGACGATCTGGCCGCCGCCGTTGTCGTTGGCGATCTGACAGGCGCCGACGGCAGCCGCTGCCTCGCAGACGGCAACGACGTCGGCGTGTTCGAGGCCGATGATCGCGGCCATGGCGCCGACGCCGACGGGGACGGCCGCCTGCATGGCATTGCCGCGGATGCGCAAAAGCCGCGCAGTATCGGCGAGCGAGAAGGTGCCGGCGGCGCAAAGTGCCGAATATTCGCCGAGCGAGTGGCCGGCGACATAGGCGACCTTGGACTTCAGCTCCAGCCCCTTGGCTTCAAGAACGCGGACGACGGCGATCGAGACGGCCATCAGCGCCGGCTGGGCGTTCGCCGTCAAGGTCAACGTATCCTCGGGACCATTGAACATGACGTCCGAAAGCTTTTCACCGAGTGCCTCGTCGACCTCGTCGAAGACGGCGCGGGCTTCGGCAAAATTCTCGGCGAGATCCTTGCCCATGCCGACGGCCTGACTGCCCTGGCCGGGAAAAGTGAAAGCGATGGTCATTTTCATGTCCCTGATTGCGCCCCTTGAGGCTGTTTTGCCTCCAATTGACATTCTTTCCGGCAGAGTCAAGTGGCGGCCCCTTATGCGCAAAGCCTTTCGCACGCGCGCAAAAGCCCGGTTTTTGCTCTTGCGCTCCGCCAAATCCAGCCTAGATTTGCGCGGACCCTCCCAAGGCTTTCACCTCTCTTCCAAGGTTTTTCCATGAAGTACAATTCACTAGGCCGCACCGAGATTTCCGTTTCAGAGATCTGCCTTGGCACGATGACCTGGGGTTCGCAGAACAGCGAAGCCGACGCGCATGCGCAGATGGACTACGCCGTCGAAAAAGGCGTCAATTTCTTCGACACGGCCGAGCTTTATCCGACCACGCCGGTTTCGGCCGAAACGCAGGGCTGGACCGAAGACTATATCGGCAGCTGGTTCGAAAAGACCGGCAAGCGCGGGGATATCGTGCTCGCCACCAAGGTTGCAGGCCGCGGCCGCGACTATATTCGCGGCGGCCAAGGCGCCGATGCAAAGAATATCCGACTGGCGCTCGAGGCCAGCCTGGCGCGGCTGAAGACCGATTACGTCGATCTCTACCAGGTCCACTGGCCGAACCGCGGCCATTTCCATTTCCGCCAGAACTGGAGCTACAATCCCTTCAACCAGGATCGCGACAAGGCCGTCGCCAACATGCTCGACATCCTGGAAACGCTCGGCGCGCTGGTGCAGGAAGGCAAGATCCGCGCGATCGGCCTTTCCAACGAAACCACCTGGGGCATACAGAAATATCTGACGCTTTCCGAACAGAAGAGCTTGCCGCGCGTTGCCAGCGTCCAGAACGAATATAACCTGCTCTACCGTCATTTCGATCTCGACCTCGCCGAACTCTCGCATCACGAGGATGTCGGGCTGCTCGCCTATTCGCCGCTTGCCGGCGGCATCCTGTCCGGCAAATATGTAGATGGCGGCAGGCCGAAGGGTTCGCGCGGTTCGATCAACCCCGATATCGGCGGTCGCCTGCAGCCGTTGCAGGAACCGGCGACCAAAGCCTACCTGCAGATCGCCGCAACCTTCGGCCTCGACCCGGCGGCCATGGCGCTCGCCTTCTGCCGATCAAGGCCGTTCATGGCCTCGGTCATCATCGGCGCAACCTCGATGGAGCAGCTGAAAGTCGATATCGGCGCGGCCGAACTGACGCTCTCTCACGAAGTCCTGGCGGAGATCGCCAAGGTGCACCGCCAGTATCCGCTGACGCTTTGATCATCTTGCCGTAACGCCCCCCGACGCCGACCATCGGTTTGCGTCGGGTCCGATTGCACTTGCCTTTGCCCAAAAAATCCGTATAAGCCGCCCTGTTCGTTAACCCGGTCTTCTGGCTGGTGGCTGAACGGAGGGCCGGTTTCCTTTTGGAAATCGTTCGGAACGGAAGCGTTCCAGCCTCCCGTGTCTCCGCTCTCGACCGTCTCGGAAACGCTTTCTTGCCTGGGTTTACCCAATCAGGAGCAGTCGTTGAGGCTTAGCCGCCGAATATCGGGTTGAACCAAACGCAAGAAAGGCAAAGCTGTCATGGCTCTTTATGAACATGTATTCCTTGCCCGGCAGGATATTTCCGCTCAGCAGGTCGATGCCCTCGTAGAACAGTACAAGGGTGTGATCGAAGCTAACGGCGGTAAGGTCGGGCGTATCGAGAACTGGGGCCTCAAGTCCCTCACCTATCGCATCAAGAAGAACCGCAAGGCGCACTACGCCCTGATGGACATCGATGCACCGGCTGCTGCCGTCCAGGAAATGGAACGTCAGATGCGCATCAGCGAAGACGTTCTTCGCTACATGACGATCGCCGTCGAGAAGCATGAAGAAGGTCCGTCTGCCATGATGCAGAAGCGCGACCGTGACGACCGTCCGCGTGAAGGCGGCCGTGGCCCGCGTGAAGGCGGCTTCGGTGATCGCGACCGTGGCCCGCGTCCGCCGCGTGAAGGTGGCTTCGGCGACCGTGACGACCGTCCGCGCCGTCCGCGCGAAGACCGTGTATAAGGGAGATCCGAGATATGTCTGAAACTTCCTCCGCTCCGGTCCGCCGCCCGTTCCATCGCCGCCGCAAGACCTGCCCGTTCTCCGGCGCCAACGCGCCGCGGATCGACTACAAGGACGTACGTCTGCTGCAGCGCTACATTTCCGAGCGCGGCAAGATCGTTCCGTCCCGCATCACGGCCGTTTCCCAGAAGAAGCAGCGCGAACTCGCCCAGGCGATCAAGCGCGCCCGTTTCCTCGGCCTGCTGCCCTACGTCGTCGCCTGATCGGCCAACGCCAATACCATTGAGGGAAGGCATTCGTGCCTTCCCTTCTCCCTTTCGCGATGGGCGCGGATCGGAACTCTTAAAACCCATGTTGAGACGTTTCTGAATTCGATTCAGCAACATTCTCTAACTGCTTGATGAAGCAGGACAGCGACCTTGAAACGACTAAACATTAGAACGCTGCTGATCGGCGCACTCGCCGGATTGACCGCCGCCCTGCTGGTGCTGGGCGCGAGCATGCAGCCGTCGTTTTTCAGCGCGCTTCTCTACACGGCTTCAGCGCTGCCGATCCTGATCGTCGGGCTCGGATGGGGCAATGCCGCGGCGATCTCGGCCGTCACCACCGCTGCCGCACTCGGCGCGATCTTGATCTCGCCTTCCTTCGCGCTGATCATGACGCTGGTGACGCTTCTGCCGGCCGGCTGGCTGAGCCATCTCGCCAATCTCGCGCGTCCCGCCTCCGAACTCGGTGGCCCCGACCACCTGCTTGCCTGGTATCCGCTCTCCGATATCCTGCTGCATCTCTGCGGCCTGGTGACGCTCGCCGTCATCGTCATCGGCGTGATCATCGGCTACGGGCCTGAGATCACCGATCCGATCGTCGACCTGCTGATCACCTCGCTCAAACAGCAGCAGCCGGAATTCATGCCCGATCCGGCGGCGACCGCGCAGACCAAATCGCTGATCCTGCTGATGCTGCCGGCTTTGCAGGGCGGCATGTGGGTCTCCATGCTGTTTGCTGCCTATTATTTTGCGGTGCGCATCGTCTCAGCCTCCGGCCGCGGCCTTCGCCCGCGCGAGGACATTCCCTCGTCGCTGCGCATGAACCGCAACTCGATCTTCATCTTCCTGGCCGGGCTTGCCGCCTGCTTCTTCGGCGGCGTTCCGGCGCTGGTCGGCGCGACCGTGATCGGCACCTTCGGCGCCGGTTTCATGCTCTCCGGTTTCGCCTCGCTGCATTTCCGCACGCGCGGCAAGGACTGGCGCATGCCGGCCCTCATCCTTAGCTACCTGGCTTCGATGCTCATGCTGCTGCCAGCTCTCCTCATCCTCGTCCTTGGTCTCAGCGATACGCGCAAGGCGATCGCGCTGACCCCGACGAAAGATGCTGATGCCCCCAAACAACCCGATACGAAAATCTGAGACACAAGAAAGGAAAAAGAAAATGGAAGTCATTCTTCTCGAACGCATCTCCAAGCTCGGCCAGATGGGCGAAACCGTCAAGGTTCGCGACGGCTTTGCCCGTAACTACCTGCTGCCGCTCGGCAAGGCGCTGCGCGCCAACGCCGCCAACAAGACCCGCTTCGAAGCCGAGCGTGCGACGCTCGAAGCCCGCAACCTCGAGCGCAAGTCGGAAGCCCAGAAGGTCGCCGACGTTCTCGACGGCAAGTCCTTCATCGTCGTGCGTTCCGCCGGCGAAACCGGCCAGCTCTACGGTTCGGTCGCCGCCCGTGACGTCGTCGAGATCCTCGCCGCCGAAGGCTTCAACATCGGCCGCAACCAGGTCCACCTCAACACGCCGATCAAGTCGATCGGCCTGCACAAGGTCGAGCTGCAACTGCACGCCGAAGTCGAAATCCACGTCGAGCTGAACGTTGCCCGTTCTGCCGAAGAGGCAGAGCGCCAGGCCAAGGGTGAAGAACTCACCTCGGTCGACGCGATCTACGGCGTCGACGAAGACGCGCTGCGTCCGGAAGACTTCTTCGATCCGGAAGCCGACGGCGTCGACGAAGACGAAGCATAATTTTCGTCGGAGCGATCCACGAGAGAGAAAGCCCGGCCATCGCGCCGGGCTTTTTCGTTTACACACCTTCGACAGACCGTTTTCCACCCCTTCGACAGGCGCGGCCGATCGGGGTCGCTTTTTTAAGGGGATTTCCTGGATGTTTTTGCTGCGCGCCTTATCGCGCCACGCTAAAATACCCTTCTCCGAAACGGATGCGCTGAGTCGGCGCCAGACCGTGTCGTGCGGGTGACACTGCCGGTATTTCTCCTTTGTGTCGCCCAGGACTGTGGAGAAGTCGAACAACGTGCACAGCGTTCAGGATTTAGGCGAAGAGAGCTCCCGCTCCTTTCGCAGCCTCTTGATTTTCGCGTCCGGAATTGCAAATCCGGAGCTGGAAAAAGACAGAACGGATGATGATGAACGACGCCGCTCGAAAGATTGCAGCCGTTGCTCCGTCGGAGCAGCATTATCGCGAAGCACCCAACAATATCGAAGCCGAGCAGGCGCTTCTGGGCGCGATCCTGATGAACAACGACGCCTATTACCGGGTGTCGGACTTCCTGAAGCCTATCCATCTCTATGAACCGCTGCATCGGAAGATCTTCGAGGTTGCCGGCGATATCATCCGCATGGGCAAGATCGCCAATCCGGTGACGATCAAGACCTTCCTGAAGGCCGACGAGAAGGTCGGCGACATGACGGTTTCGCAATATCTGGCGAGCCTCGTCAGCAACGCCGTCACCGTCATCAATGCCGAGGATTACGGCCGGGCGATCTACGACCTGGCGCTGCGCCGGGCGCTGATCACCATCGGCGAGGACGTCGTCAACATCGCCTATGACGCGCCGCTCGACATGCCGCCGCAGTCGCAGATCGAAGATACCGAACGCCGCCTCTTCGAACTGGCGGAAAACGGCCGCTACGACGGCGGATTCCAGGCCTTCAACGATGCCGTTGCGCTGGCGATCGACATGGCGGCCGTCGCCAAGGAACGCGATGGCGGGCTTTCCGGCATTTCCACCGGCATCCATTCGCTGGATTCCAAGATGGGTGGCCTGCAGCGTTCGGACTTGATCGTGCTGGCCGGACGTCCCGGCATGGGCAAGACCTCGCTTGCCACCAATATCGCCTATAATATCGCCGCCGCCTACGAAGGCCAAGTCCAGTCGGACGGCAGCATGAAAGCGAAGAACGGCGGCGTCGTCGGCTTCTATTCGCTCGAAATGTCGTCCGAACAGCTCGCCACCCGTATCATCTCCGAGCAGACGGAAGTCTCCTCCTCGAAGATCCGCCGCGGCGACATCAACGATGCCGATTTTGAAAAGCTCGTCGCCTGCTCGATGATGATGCAGAAAGTGCCGCTCTATATCGACCAGACCGGCGGTATTTCGATCGCCCAGCTTTCGGCGCGCGCCCGCCGCCTCAAGCGCCAGCGCGGCCTCGACGTGCTTGTGGTCGACTACATCCAGCTGATGACCGGCTCGGGCAAATCCAGCGACAACCGCGTCCAGGAAATCACCCAGATCACCACCGGCCTGAAGGCGCTCGGCAAGGAGCTCAACGTTCCGATCATCGCGCTGTCGCAGCTCTCGCGTCAGGTCGAAAGCCGCGACGACAAGCGCCCGCAGCTTTCCGACCTTCGCGAATCCGGCTCGATCGAGCAGGACGCCGACGTCGTGTTGTTCGTGTTCCGCGAGGAATACTACGTCAAAAATTCGGAGCCGCGCGACATCCACGATCCGAAATATCCGGAATGGGAAGCGCTGTTCGACAAGGTAAAAGGTACGGCCGACGTCATCATCGCCAAGCAGCGCCACGGGCCGACAGGCACGGTGAAGCTCGCCTTCCAGTCGGAATTCACCCGCTTCGCCGATCTCGCCGATCCCTCCTTCACACAGTACGAGGAACATTGACGCGGTTTTCCGGGTCAATTTCCCCTAGAAACCTGTGGCCCGCAACAAGGCCACCGTCACAACGCCGCCGACGACGCTGGCAAGCATCGGCAGGCGGCGGGCGGCCAGCGCCGTTGCGGCACATGCCAGTGTCTCCGCCCAGCCGGTCGCAAAGGCGGTCGGAGCGATCACGGCCATCAGGACCGCAGGCGGGATCGCCTCAATCGCCGTTTTCCAGCGCTCGTCCAGCTGCACGTGACGGATGAGGACGAGACCGCTGATGCGCGTGAAAATCGTCGCGAATGCCATCGCGAGGATGGCAAGCAGGGTATTGATATCAAGCGTCATGCGGCCTGCTCCTGGACCCCACCCTTCCAGAAAGCCATCACCAGTCCGGCCAAAGCGCCGGCTGCGATATACCAGACGCCCGGCACGAAATGATGGACGGCGACGGCTGCAATTCCGCTCGCGGCCAGAATTGCGCCCGTTTCCGGTCCCTTCCAGAAGCCCATGACCAGCACGACAAACACGGCCGGAAAAGCGAAATCGAGACCGATGACCGCCGGATCGCCCAGAAAGACGCCGAGCAACGCGCCTGCGAGCGAAGAGCCGACCCAGGCGACATAGAAGGGCGCGACGATGCCGGCATACCAGACGGGCGTCAGCCGTGTGCTGCCGGCGCGGAACTCCGCCATGGCCCAGAGTTCGTCAGCGAGAAACAGCATGGCGGCATAGCGCTTGATGGTGGAGAAGGACTGCATCTTCATACCGAGCGACGCGCTCATCAGCACATGGCGGATATTGACCAGCAGTGTTGCGAAGCCGACGCCGACCCAGCTTGCCGGATGCGCCCATATATCCATTGCCACGAACTGCGAGCCGCCGGCGAAGACCAGCGCACTCATCAGCGTCGTTTCCAACACCGAAAGACCCTTGGTGGCCGAAATCGCGCCGAAAACCAGACCGATCGGAGCAACGGCGACGACAAGCGGAAAGATGGCGCGCATTCCGGCAAGAAATTCGCCGGTAAGAAATTCGCTGGATGGCCGGCTTTGCTGCAACATGGCAACCTCCTGATTGAGATCACGGAGCAGTAGCCCAGCCCGACACAGCCGTATTGAACGAAAGTGATCAGCCAGTACGGAATTGACCGGGTGTTACGCCTGTCCGCGCCTTGAAGTGCCGGGTGAAATGCGCCTGATCGGCAAAACCGCATGCGAGCGCGATATCGGCGGGCATGTGCCCCTGCCGCAGCAGCCTGCGGGCCACCTGCACGCGCCGGTCCGTCAGGAAGGCATGTGGCGTGATGTGGTATTCCTTGCGGAAGGCGCGGATGAGATGCGCGCGGCTCAACCTCGCCACCCCGGCCAGTTCCTCAAGGCCGACGTCGCTGTCGAAATTCTCGATGAGATATTCGCGCGCGCGGGCGACGGCGCTTCGCTCCTGCGTATCGACAGGCACGACGATCGTGCTGCCGTGGCGCGCAAAGATCGCCGCCAGCACCGAGAACATGCTTTCATCGGACTCCAATGCACCTGCGCCCCTTTCGAGCGTGCGGTGGGCGGCGTGAAAAGCATTGGCGAGTTGCGGATCGCGTGGAAGCCCGCCGGAAAAAGACGGCGTCGCGTGAAAGGCCTTGCCCGTCACATCCTCCAGAATATCGATGAATAATTTCATGTCCGGATAAATCATGCGGTAGCGGTAGCCCTCGCCGCCGGGAGCGCCGTCATGAATGACGCCCGGATCGATAAGATAAAGGTCGCCCGGGCCGGTTTCCTCCCGCCTGCCGCTCAGCGTGGCGATCTGGCTGCCGCTTTCAATCGCGCCGATGCTGAATGTATCGTGCGCATGCGGCGCATATTCATGAGTGAGAAAGGTAGCGCTCAGACACTCCATGTCACGGAAGCGGCTGTCCCGCCAAAAGCGGGCCGATTCCACGTTGGCGAGCGGCATAGCCTCCGCCGCCTCTTTCTGAGATACGTTCTGCATGCGGGTAGATTAGCGCCGAAGCCGCCATGCGTCTTGAACAAAAGTGATCGTACAGGCGGCAAAGGATGGTATGTGACCGCCCGCGCTTTCCCTTGGCCACAATGCTCACTAGACTGGGTGAGGTGATTTTCCCTTCATTTCTTCACGGCGATTCATGACAGATTTTCCCATTCCCTTCGACGACGACGATCTTTTCGCTTCCGCAGGCCTGCGGCTGACCGTCGACTTGACCGCGCTTACGGAGAACTGGCGCGATATGGCGCGCCGCTCCGGTGCAGCGCGCGCCTCGGCCGTCGTCAAGGCGGATGCCTATGGCATGGGCATCGAGGATGCCGGCGAAGCGCTCTATATGGCAGGCGCCCGCGACTTCTTCGTCGCGACCGTCGACGAGGGCGTCACCCTTCGCCTCTATGCGCCGGAGGCGCGCATCTTCGTGCTCTCCGGCATCTGGCCGGGCACCGAGCGACGCTTCTTCGACAATGATCTGGTGCCGGTGATTTCTTCCGACGAGCAACTCGCCTTCTGGATGGCGGTGCTGGCCGATTACGGCGACTACCCCTGCGCCCTGCATGTCGATACCGGTTTCAATCGGCTCGGACTACATATCGACGATGCGATCGCGCTCGTCGACGATGTTTCGCGGCCGGCGAGTTTCGCGCCGGTGCTTGTCATGAGCCATCTCGCCTGCGGCGACGATCCCAGCCATGCGATGAACCGGCGGCAGCTCGAATCATTCCACAGGGTTAGCGCCGCCTATGAAGGCATCGATTCAAGTCTTGCGGCCTCGGCCGGCATCTTTCTCGGCGAGGATTATCACTTCGACCTGACCCGCCCCGGCATTGCGCTCTATGGCGGCGAAGCGGTCTGCGGCATGACGAACCCGATGCGGCCGGTGGCAACCGCGGAAGCGCGCATCATCCAGGTGCGAAATGTCGAGGCCGGCGAGACCGTCAGCTATGGGCGGGCGCTGCAGCTCAACCGCAAAAGCCGGCTGGCGATCGCCTCGGCCGGTTATGCCGACGGCTATATGCGCAGCCAGTCGAGCGGCGGCGTGCCGCTGCGCCAAGCGGTGCCGCAAGGCGGGCAAGGCTTTATCGCCGGACACAAGGTGCCGGTTGCCGGCCGGATCACCATGGACCTGACGATCTTCGATATCACCGACCTGCCTGACAATGCCGTGCGCGCCGGGGATTATGTCGAGCTGTTCGGCAAGAATATGCCAGTCGACGACGTGGCGCGGGCAGCAGGCACGATCGGATACGAGATCCTGACCAGCATGGGGCTCCGCCATGAGCGGCGCTATGTCGCCGAGGAGTAGAGTTCGCCCGTCAACGGCTGCTGAGCGCAAGGCGGACGCCGAGCGCTACGAAAAGCGCGCCGAGGCTGCGATCGAGCCATAGCCCGACTTTCTGATTATGCCTGAGCGCATCGGCAAGGCGCCCGCCGAGAAGGACGAGCGGCGGCTCGATGAAGGCAGCGACGACAATGATAAGCCCGCCATGCAGCAGGAGTTGGGCCCATGCCGGTCCTGCCCCTTCGACGACGAATTGCGGCAGGAAGGCCAGGAAGAAGATCGCCACCTTCGGATTGAGCAACGACACCAGGATTCCCTGCCGGTAGATCCTTGCGCCCGGCATTTCTTCACCGGCAGCCTTTATCAGTCCATTGCCGCCGCCGGCGCGCAACGCCTGGATGCCCAGCCAGACGAGATAGGCGGCGCCGATCCATTTGACCGTCGAGAAGGCGGCGGCGGAAGCGGCAAGCACGGCGGAAAGACCGAGTGCCGCCATCAGCACGTGCAGGCAGGCGCCAGACCAGACGCCGAACAACGCGGAAAAACCGGCACGTTTTCCGCCTCTCATCGTGTGACCGAGGATGAAGGCGATGTCGGGGCCGGGCGAGAGGTTGAGCAAAACCGCAGCCGACAGAAATGCAAGCCAGTGCGCGAGCGAATAATCGAACATCTTCCACCGTTCCGGATAAGCAGAGAACAAAGGATAGGCACGGCGCGCGCTGATGGGGAAATCATTAGTTTTGATCCGTCGCGATAGCCATTATCTCAAGCACGACAATGATTCGATGAAGCGGCGCGTCTGCTTGCCTCGGGAACCCGGACTGAAAGAGTAATTGATGGCGAAGGCCAGGACACAATTCATCTGCCAGAATTGCGGCACGGTTCATAACCGCTGGGCCGGCAAATGCGAAAACTGCGGCGAGTGGAACACCATCGTCGAAGAGGACCCGATGGGCGGGATCGGCTCCGGTCCGGGCAAGACGCCGAAAAAGGGCCGCCCGGTGGCGCTGACGGCGCTATCCGGCGAGATCGAGGAGGCGCCGCGCATCCACACCGCCATGTCGGAGCTCGACCGGGCGCTTGGCGGCGGCTTCGTGCGCGGCTCGGCGGTGCTGATCGGCGGCGATCCCGGCATCGGCAAATCGACGCTGCTGATGCAGGCGGCCGCCGCCCTTGCACGGCGCGGCCACAAGATCATCTACGTCTCCGGCGAAGAAGCCGTAGCGCAGGTCCGGCTGCGGGCGCAACGCCTCGCGGCGGCCGATACCGACGTGATGCTGGCGGCCGAAACCAATGTCGAGGATATTCTGGCGACCCTCGCCGAGGGCAAGCGGCCGGACCTCGTCATCATCGATTCGATCCAGACGCTTTGGAGCGAACTGGCCGAATCCGCGCCGGGAACGGTGACGCAGGTGCGCACCGGTGTGCAGGCGATGATCCGTTTCGCCAAGCAGACGGGGGCCGCCATGGTGCTCGTCGGGCATGTGACCAAGGACGGGCAGATCGCCGGCCCGCGCGTCGTCGAACACATGGTCGATGCCGTGCTCTATTTCGAAGGCGATCGCGGCCATCACTACCGCATCCTGCGCACGGTCAAGAACCGCTTCGGCCCGACCGACGAGATCGGCGTCTTCGAAATGTCCGACAAGGGCTTGCGCGAAGTCGCCAACCCGTCGGAGCTCTTCCTCGGCGAGCGCAACGAAAAATCGCCAGGTGCTGCCGTCTTTGCCGGCATGGAAGGCACGCGTCCGGTGCTCGTCGAGGTGCAGGCGCTGGTGGCGCCGACCTCGCTTGGCACGCCGCGGCGCGCCGTGGTCGGCTGGGATTCGGCCCGGCTATCGATGATCCTGGCCGTGCTCGAAGCCCATTGCGGCGTCCGGCTCGGCCAGCACGACGTCTACCTCAACGTTGCCGGCGGTTACCGCATCACCGAACCGGCGGCCGATCTGGCCGTCGCTTCGGCGCTCGTTTCCTCGCTTGCCGGTATTGCCCTTCCTGCCGATTGCGTCTATTTCGGCGAAGTCAGCCTGTCGGGCGCCATCCGGCCGGTTGCGCACACCGCCCAGCGCCTCAAGGAAGCCGAGAAGCTGGGTTTTTCCGCAGCATTGCTTCCATCCGCCTCCGCCGAATTGCCGAAGGGTTCCGGCGGGCGCTGGAGCGAGGTCGAAAGCCTGCCGGATCTGGTCGCGCGCATCGCCGGGTCGAAGGGGGCGTTGCGTGTGGAAGACGAGGTTTGATCCTTTCATTGCCAAGATTGGTGATGATATAGGAGGCACACGATAAGGCACGACACGGCCGCCAAGCGGCAGTCCTGGAGTTGAATATACATGCCCATTACGATTTTCGACGGTATTGTCATCGGCGTCGTGCTCTTCTCCGCCGTGCTGGCGATGGTCCGCGGCTTTTCGCGCGAGATCCTCTCGATCGCGAGTTGGGGCGGTTCGGCGGCGGCGGCCTACTACCTCTATCCCTACCTGCTGCCCTATGCGAAGAAATACACCGATGACGACCGCATTGCGATCATCGGTTCGGCAGCGGTCGTCTTCCTGATCGCGCTCATCGTCATCTCCTTCATCACGATGAAGATCGCCGATTTCATCATCGACAGCCGCGTCGGCGCGCTTGATCGCACGCTCGGTTTCCTGTTCGGGGCAGCCCGCGGCGTGCTGCTGCTTGTCGTTGCCGTCGCCTTCTGGAACTGGCTGGTCGATGTCGATCACCGCCCGGCCTGGGTCAACGAAGCCAAATCGAAGCCCTTCCTGGATTCGATGGTCGTGAAGCTGAAATCGGCTCTGCCGGAGCAATTTGCCCAGATGATACCGGCGAGCATCCGTGATAAGCTTCAGCCGCAGGCACAGGGCACTGAGGGTACCACGCCGCCGACGGGCGACCAGGCTCCGGCGGAAGACGCACCGAATGCGCCTGCAGACGGCGCACAGCAGCCGGCGAATTGACACAGTGTTCAAGAGCTTGACCCGCCTTAAGGCAATTGCCATTTGAGCGGAATGTGAATGAGGGTCCGGTCGGGCATTCCAGCTCCGCCGGGCTTCCGTTATTTCTGGAAATGCCGATCCATTCTTGTGAGAGCAGAGGCCCGCAGAAATGAACCAGTCCCATGCCATCCCGACCGACGATCCGCTCGACGGAGATACGCTGCATGAAGAATGCGGGGTATTCGGAATTTTGGGACATCCCGATGCCGCAGCGCTCACGGCGCTTGGCCTGCATGCGCTTCAGCATCGCGGACAGGAAGCGGCCGGCATCGTCTCCTTCGACGGCAAGCGCTTTTATCAAGAGCGCCATATGGGCCTCGTCGGCGACCACTATACCAATCCGATGACGCTCGCCCGCCTACCCGGCAGCATGTCGATCGGCCATACGCGCTACTCGACGACAGGCGAAGTGGCAATGCGCAACGTGCAGCCGCTCTTTGCCGAACTGGAAGAAGGCGGCATCGCCATTGCCCATAACGGCAATTTCACCAACGGGTTGACGCTGCGCCGCCAGATCATCGCCACCGGCGCCATCTGTCAGTCCACCTCCGACACGGAAGTTGTCCTCCACCTCATTGCCCGCTCGCGCCATGCGTCCACATCCGACCGCTTCATCGATGCGATCCGCCAGATGGAAGGCGGCTATTCGATGCTCGCCATGACGCGCACGAAGCTGATTGCCGCCCGTGACCCCACAGGCATCCGCCCGCTCGTGCTGGGCGAACTCGACGGCAAGCCGATCTTCTGCTCGGAAACCTGCGCGCTCGATATCATCGGCGCCAAGTTCATCCGCGACGTGGAAAACGGCGAAGTCGTCATCTGCGAAATCCAGCCCGACGGCTCGATCAGCATCGATGCGCGCAAGCCCAGCAAGCCGCAGCCGGAGCGCCTCTGCCTGTTCGAATATGTCTATTTCGCCCGGCCGGATTCGGTCGTCGGCGGCCGCAACGTCTATACGACGCGCAAGAACATGGGCATGAACCTCGCCAAGGAATCGCCCGTCGATGCCGACGTGATCGTGCCGGTGCCGGATGGCGGCACGCCAGCAGCGCTCGGCTATGCCCAGCAGAGCGGCATTCCCTTCGAATACGGTATCATCCGCAACCATTATGTCGGCCGTACCTTCATCGAGCCGACGCAGCAGATCCGCGCCTTCGGCGTGAAGCTGAAGCATTCGGCCAACCGGGCGATGATCGAAGGCAAGCGAGTGGTGCTGGTGGACGATTCCATCGTGCGCGGCACGACCTCTCTCAAGATCGTCCAGATGATCCGCGAAGCCGGCGCGCGCGAAGTCCATGTCCGCGTCGCAAGCCCGATGATCTTCTTCCCGGATTTCTACGGCATCGACACGCCCGATGCCGAAAAGCTGCTGGCAAACCAGTATGCCGATGTCGAAGCCATGGCCAAATATATCGGTGCGGATTCGCTGGCTTTCCTGTCGATCAACGGGCTTTACCGCGCCGTCGGCGGCGAGGATCGCAATCCGGCCCGGCCGCAATTCACCGATCACTATTTCACCGGTGACTACCCGACCCGCCTACTCGACAAGAACGGCGAGTCGATGGGCAACAAGCTTTCGATGCTTGCCAGCAACGGCTGACAAGCAACGGCTGACCGGGGCCGGCTTTCCTATCATCCATCCCGGAGGGGTTCACCGCACCCCTCTCCCTTCGTCGGGGAATACGACATCATGAACATCAATCTTGAGGGCAAGATCGCACTCGTCACCGGCGCGTCGCGCGGCATCGGCTATTTCACGGCGCTGGAACTGGCCAAAGCCGGCGCCCATGTGATTGCCTGCGCCCGCACGGTCGGCGGGCTCGAGGATCTCGACGATGCGATCAAGGCCGTCGGCGGCACGGCGACGCTCGTGCCCTTCGACCTTGCCGACATGAATGCGATCGATGCGCTCGGCGGCTCGATCTTCGAGCGCTGGGGCAAGCTCGACATCCTCGTCGCCAATGCCGGCGTGCTCGGCGTCATTTCGCCGATCGGCCATATCGAAGCGAAAGTGTTCGAGAAGGTGATGAGCATCAACGTCACCGCGACATGGCGGCTGATCCGCTCGGTCGATCCGCTGCTCGCCCGTTCCGATGCCGGCCGAGCGGTCATCCTGTCTTCAGGCGCTGCCCATAAATGCCGCCCCTTCTGGGGCGCCTATTCTGCCTCCAAGGCCGCCGTCGAGGCGCTGGCGCGCACATGGGCGGGCGAAAGTCAAAGCACACCGCTGCGGATCACCAGCGTCGATCCCGGCGCGACACGCACCGCGATGCGGGCGCAGGCGGTCCCCGGCGAAGATCCGCAGACATTGCCGCATCCATCCGAAGTGGCGAAGGCGATCCTGCCGTTGCTCGGTCCCGGAGTAACGGAGACGGGCAAACTGTTTATGGTGCGGGAAAACAAGCTCGTCGATTACCGGCTGCCGGAATAGAAAGACGCGCGGCGCTATAGACGTCTCACTTCGCAGCAACGGCCGGGAACAGATGCGCCAGGCCCGTTTCCGACGGGCATAGGACGTTGAGATCCACCGGTCCCTGAATGCCGTCCAATGTGCCGTTATCGGCAAATTGCCAGATCGACCAACGGCTGCATTCTTCCTGCCTCGGCTCCCTGAACACGCTTCGCAGCCACAGGTAATGATCGGGGAAGCGGGATTCATTGCCTTTCAGATATTGATCGAAGAATTCCTGCGTGACGTAAAAGATAGGCTTTTCGGGAAAGGTGACTTTCAGTTCGGCGAAGAAGGCGCTCACCTCGGCCGCCATTTCCTCGAGCGTCGGGACTCTGTTGCAATTGCCGACAAACTCCAGATCGACGGCGATGGGCAGGGTTCCCTGCTCCTTCGGCACGGTCGCCAGGACATTCTGCGCCTGATCCCTGCCCGGGCGGCAGAAGGTGAAGAAATGATAAGCGCCCCTGACCACGCCGGCATCTCTGGCGCGCTGCCAGTTGTCGGCGAATTTGGAATCCCGATGATCTCCCCCTTCGGTCGCCTTCATGAAGGCGAAGCGGACATTCGCCTGCGTAGCGACCGCCTTCCAATCGATATCACCCTGGTGATGGCTGACATCGATGCCTTGGATCGGATAGCTGTCGAGAGAGGGATTGTTGAAGCGAAGCATCCCGAAATCGTATGCCAGATATGCCGCGAATGCGACCACCAGAATTGCAGTTGCTCCGATCGTCGATCGAGCCAGTTTCCGCATCCCTTCCCCCCAATTTTCGACAGCTTCTCATCTGGCTATGCGAGATTTGCGCCGCGAAAATGGCAGAATCGGATGGATGGATCCTGTTGCCGCCGATCGCTCTTCGTCCCCCTTGACCGGAAGCGCGAACCGGGCCATAAAACCCGCCATGAAAACGGTTATCTGCATTATCTGCCGGAAGATTATTCGCTAGCGCGAGCGCTGGCCCGGCCGTTTTCGTCTCCCAAATAGTCAAGATGCGAAACGCCCCGGTCCGCCGGTCGCATTATTTTTCTGATCGTGCCTTTGGGAGAGTGGAATGGACGCGACGCCGGAACTGAAGCTGTACAACACGCTGACACGGGAAAAATCGGTGTTTTCGCCGATCGATCCCGACGCTGTCCGCATGTATGTCTGCGGGCCGACCGTCTACGACTTCGCTCATATCGGCAATGCCCGGCCGGTCATCGTCTTCGATGTGCTGTTCCGGCTGCTGCGTCATGTCTACGGCAAAGACCACGTCATTTACGCCCGCAACATCACCGACGTCGATGACAAGATCAATGCGCGCGCACTTCGGGACCACCCGGGCCTGCCACTCAATGAGGCGATCCGCGCGGTCACCGAAAAAACCGAAACGCAATTTCACGCCGATGTCGCCGAACTCGGCTGCCTGGAGCCGGATTTCGAACCGCGCGCCACCGACAACATCGCCGAGATGATCGAGATCATCGAGAAGCTGATCGGTAACGGCCATGCCTATGTCGCATCGGGCGAAGTGCTGTTCGACACCAAATCCATGGCGGATTACGGTCAGCTTTCGAAGCGTCCGCTCGACGAGCAGCAGGCAGGTGCGCGCATCGCCGTCGACGCGCATAAGAAGAACCCGGGCGATTTCGTGCTCTGGAAACTGTCGAGCCACAACGAGCCCGGCTGGGAGAGCCCGTGGGGCCGCGGCCGGCCTGGATGGCACATCGAATGCTCTGCGATGAGCAAGCGTTATCTCGGCGATGTCTTCGACATTCACGGCGGCGGGCTGGACCTGATCTTCCCGCACCATGAAAACGAGATCGCCCAGTCGCGCTGCGCCCATGGTACCCAAGTGATGGCGAATGTCTGGATGCATAACGGGTTCCTGCAGGTCGAAGGCCGCAAGATGTCGAAATCCGAAGGCAATTTCGTCACCATCCACGAATTGCTGCACACGGATACTTTCGGCGGCCGCCAATGGCCGGGCCAGGTGCTGCGCCTTGCCATGCTGATGACGCATTACCGCGAGCCGATCGATTTCTCGATCAAGCGACTGGAAGAGGCCGAACGTCTGCTCGCCAAATGGCCGGCCACAGAAGCCGGCGACGCGGCGCCCGATGAAAGCGTGCTGAATGCGCTGGCGGACGATCTCAACACGGTGGCGGCGGTGCAGGCATTGCATGCACTGGCGCAGGCCGCCCATACGGATCCCGCCGTGGGCGCCACCTTTGCGGCAACGGCCGACCTTCTGGGCCTGCTGCCGAAAAAGATGGAGATCGACGAAGCCGTCGCATCGGCGATCGATGCGCTGGTCGCCATGCGTCTCGAAATGCTGAAGGCGAAGAACTTCACCGAGGCCGACAAGATCCGCGACGAACTGACGGCAAAGGGTATCCAGCTGAAAGACGGCAAGGATCCGGTGACAGGCGAGCGCGTGACGACGTGGGAGGTCAAGAGATGACCACCTACACCGGCGGCTGCCAATGCGGGACGATCCGTTTCCGGGTCAGCGGGGACATCAAGGATTCGTCGATCTGTCATTGCCGCATGTGCCAGAAGGCGTTCGGGGCTTATTATGCGCCGCTGGTCTCGGTGCGCGGTGCCGATTTCGAATGGACCCGCGGAGAGCGGAAAAGATTTCGCTCTTCCAATTTCGTCGAGCGCGGCTTCTGCGGCGATTGCGGCACGCCGCTCACCTACGAAGCGCCGGATGGAATGGCGATTGCCGCGGGCGCCTTCGACGATCCTTCGGCGTTTCCGCCGCTGGTCCGATTCGGCGTCGAGGGCAAGATCGGTTTCGTCGATCATCTGCACGAATTGCCGGGGCACAGGACGGAGGAGGATGTGCAAGCCGCTCCCTTCCTGCTCGAGCTTGTCTCCTACCAGCATCCAGATCATGAGACGCAGGCATGCCCCCCCAAGGAGCTCGAATGACGACGGAAACGGACAAAAGCGGCGGGTGCCAATGCGGGGCGGTGCGTTACCGCGCCAAAGGCGAACTCGGCTATCCCCATCTTTGCCATTGCCGCATGTGTCAGAAGGCGGCCGGCAATTATTTCATGCCGCTGGCCGGCGTGAAGCGCAGCGATTTCACCATGACGCGCGGCGCGCCAAAATGGTTCCAGTCCTCGGATCTGGTGCGGCGCGGTTTCTGCGGCGATTGCGGCACGCCGCTGTTCTACGACATTCCGGGCGAAGGCTTCATCAACCTCACGCTCGGCTCGCTCGACGAGCCCGACGCGGTCAGGCCGGTGGCGCAATCGAATACCGGCCAGAAGATGTCCTGGTTTCATGCGCTGGACGGCCTGCCGCTCGAACCGGAGCCTGAGACGCCCGACCGCGAGAATGCGATCGCGGCGAGCAATCATCAGCACCCCGACCACGACACGAAAAGCTGGCCTTTCGGAGAGACCTCATGACGGACACGATCAAGACAGGCGGATGCCAGTGCGGCGCCGTGCGCTTCCGCATCTCAGGCAAGTTGGGGCGTCCCTCGATCTGCCATTGCCGCATGTGCCAGAAGCAGTTCGGCGGCTTTTTCTCGGCGCTCGTCACCGCGCCTGAGGAAGGCATGGAGTGGACGCGCGGCGAGCCGAGCTACTTCCAGTCCTCGGTCAATATCGATCGCGGCTTCTGCAGCAATTGCGGCACCCCGATGACCTATCGTCATCCGGGCGGACTGGAGCTTGCGATCGGCACCTTCGACGACCGCGGCGACCTCGCACCGCTGATCCAGGTCAACTACGAGGCCCGCCTGCCCTGGGTCGAGGAAATCTTCAAGGCGCCGGTGCTGAAGGATCAGGATTTCTACGCCCGGCAGGAGGCGATCATCTCCTTCCAGCATCCCGATCACGACACAGAAGTCTGGCCCGCGAAAGGCGTGAAGATATGACCGAGATCCTGCGCACGCTCTATCCGGAAATCGAACCCTATGCGTCCGGCCATCTCGATGTCGGCGACGGCCATGTGATCTATTGGGAGCGCTCCGGTACGCCTGGCGCCAAGCCCGCCGTCTTCCTCCATGGCGGTCCGGGCGGCGGTTTTTCGCCCGCACACCGCCGGCTTTTCGATCCCGCGCTTTACGACGTCATGCTGTTCGACCAGCGCGGTTGCGGCAGGTCGACGCCGCATGCGGATCTCAATGCCAACACGACCTGGCACCTCGTCGCCGATATCGAGCGGCTGCGCGAAATGGCCGGCGTCGACAGCTGGCAGGTGTTCGGCGGCTCCTGGGGTTCTACGCTGGCGCTCGCCTATGCCGAGACGCATCCGCAGCACGTGTCCGAGCTCATCCTGCGCGGTATCTACACGCTGACCAAGGCCGAGCTCGACTGGTACTATCAATTCGGCGTCTCAGAAATGTTCCCGGATAAGTGGGAGCGCTTCATCGCTCCCATTCCGCCGGAAGAGCGGCATGAGATGATGCATGCCTATCATCGCCGCCTGACGCACGAGGATAGGAAGGTGCGCCTCGAGGCCGCGCAGGCCTGGAGTATCTGGGAAGGCGAAACGATCACGCTGCTGCCCGAACCTTCGACGAGCGGCAAGTTCGAGGAGCCGGAATTCGCCTATGCCTTTGCGCGCATCGAGAACCATTTCTTCGTCAATGCCGGCTGGATGGACGAGGGACAGCTGATCCGCGATGCCGGCAGGCTCAAGGATATTCCCGGCGTCATCGTGCATGGCCGCTACGACATGCCCTGCCCGGCTAGATATGCCTGGCAGTTGCACAAGGCCTGGCCGAAGGCGGAGTTCCACCTGATCGAGGGTGCGGGCCATGCCTATTCGGAGCCCGGGATTCTCGATCGGCTGATCCGGGCGACGGATCAGTTTGCCGGGAAGGCATAAGCCACACCGTAAAGCCCCCTCACCCTAACCCTCTCCCCGAGGGGAGAGGGGACAAGGCGAACGACGTGGCTACCCCTCTCCCCTCGGAGAGAAGGTGCCCGTAGCGCGGATGAGGGGGCATCCGCACGACAGAAACAACACCCGCTTGGCGGGAGGAAACGACATGAAAGAACGCATCTATCTCTTTGACACGACGCTCCGGGACGGGCAGCAGACGCCCGGCATCGATTTCTCCGTCGAGGATAAGATTGCGATCGCCGCCATGCTGGACGAGTTCGGCCTTGATTATGTCGAGGGCGGATATCCCGGCGCCAATCCGACGGATACTGCCTTCTTCGGCGAGAAGCGCACCAGCCGGGCCAGTTTCGTCGCCTTCGGCATGACGAAACGGGCAGGCA
This sequence comes from Rhizobium sp. BK591, assembly GCF_014195045.1. Lineage (NCBI taxonomy): Bacteria > Pseudomonadati > Pseudomonadota > Alphaproteobacteria > Hyphomicrobiales > Rhizobiaceae > Rhizobium > Rhizobium sp. BK591. The sequence goes on along the minus strand of NZ_JACIAZ010000003.1, from coordinate 126,470 downwards.
TTTCGGTGTCCAACGATCCCGGCATTGCAGGGCTCTTGCAGGCCAAGAGCGACGCCATCTGTTTCGTCGCCAAGAGCTGGGACTATCACGTCGCGGTGGCGCTCGGCTGCACCAATGAAGAAAACCTCGAATGCATTGGCGAAAGCGTCAAAGCGGCGGTCGGCGCCGGCAAGGAGGCGATCGTCGACTGCGAACATTTCTTCGACGGCTTCAAGGCCAATCCGGCCTATGCGCTCGCCTGCGCCAAGACGGCCTATGAGAGCGGCGCACGCTGGGTCGTGCTCTGCGATACCAATGGCGGCACGCAGCCCCCGGAGGTGCGGGCGATCGTCGAGGCGGTGATCGCCTCGGGTGTTCCCGGCCACTGTCTTGGCATCCATGCACATAACGACACCGGCCAGGCGGTCGCCAATTCGCTTGCCGCGGTCGAAGCCGGCGTCCGGCAGATCCAGGGCACGCTGAACGGCATCGGCGAGCGCTGCGGCAATGCCAATCTGGTGACACTGATCCCGACCTTGGCGCTGAAGAGCGCCTACAATACACGTTTCGAAACGGCGATTGACGAGGAGCGGCTGCTCAACCTCACCCGGCTCTCGCATGCCTTCGACGAGTTGCTCAACCGCTCGCCCGATCACCAGATGCCCTATGTCGGCGCTTCCGCCTTCGCCACCAAGGCCGGCATCCACGCCTCGGCGCTGCTCAAGGATCCGCGCACCTATGAACATGTGCCGCCGGAAAGCGTCGGCAATTTCCGCAAGGTCATGGTGTCGGACCAGGGCGGCAAGGCAAACTTCATCAATGCGTTGAAACGGCGCGGCATCGAGGTCGCCAAGGACGATCCGAAGCTCGACCTGCTGATCTCGATCGTCAAGGAACGCGAGGCGACGGGCTATGCCTATGAGGGCGCGGATGCGAGCTTCGAGCTGCTGGCGCGCCGCACGCTCGGCACGATCCCCGAATTCTTCACCATCGACGGCTTCCGCGTCATGATCGAGCGCCGCTTCGACAGTCTTGGCCGTGTGAAGATCGTCTCGGAAGCGGTGGTCAAGATTACCATCGACGGCCAAACGCTGATGTCGGTTGCCGATGCCGAAGGTCCCGTCAACGCGCTCGACCTCGCGCTGCGCAAGGATTTCGGCAAGTACCAGCACGAGATCGACGATCTGGTGCTCGCCGATTTCAAGGTGCGTATCCTCAATGGCGGCACGGAGGCGATCACCCGCGTGCTGATCGAATCCACCGACAGCGACGGCGTGCGCTGGTGGACGGTCGGCGTCTCGGAGAACATCATCGACGCTTCGTTCCAGGCGCTGATGGATTCAGTCATCTATAAGCTGATGAAGAACCGGCAGCTGGCGGGCAAGATCGCGGCGGAATAAGTCTATTCCGCCGGTTCGGCGACAAGACCCATCCAAATACCGTTCGTCCCCTTCGGGCGTCGCCGCGGCCGATGCCGGCCGGCGTCTTGCGCTTCAGATCTTCTCACCCTTCATTCAACGAAATGAATTGGCCTATTCACGGCGCTTAAGCTAGGCCGGATCAGAAGAAGAACAAAGATGGAAACACCGATGTCGACCGATGCATCCCTTCCGTTGGCCAAGAACGAAGACAGTCCGCGCGGGTTCGCCTTCGCGCTGACGGCCTATCTGCTCTGGGGCTTCCTGCCGATCTACATGAAGGCGGTGGCGCATATTTCGCCGGCCGAGGTGATCGCCCATCGCATCGTCTGGTCGCTGCCGCTGGCAGGCCTAGTGCTGGTCGTGCTCGGACGCACCGGGGATATCCGTGCCGCGCTCCGCTCGCCGCGCATGCTGGCGATGGGGGCGCTGACGGCGTCGCTGATCACCGTCAACTGGGGCACCTATGTCTGGGCGATCGGCGCCGGCCATTCGCTCGATGCGGCGCTTGGCTATTTCATCAATCCGCTGTTCAGCATCTTTCTCGGCGCGGTGATCCTCAAGGAAAAGCTGCAGCCGCTGCAGATGGCGGCGATCGGACTGGCAGCCCTCGCCGTCGCCGTTCTCGCGCTGGATAGCGGCGGCATCCCGTGGGTGGCGCTGACGCTGGCAATCAGCTGGGGTTTTTATGCCCTGCTGCGCAAGACGCTGCCGCTCGGGCCGAACCAGGGCTTCTTCCTCGAAGTGCTGATCCTGAGCGGCCCGGCCCTGCTCTACATCCTCTATCTCGAATTCGGCAGCGGCCAGGGTCATCTCTACCGCACCGGCCTTGCCGACACGACCCTGCTGCTCGGCTGCGGCGTCATCACCGCCGTGCCGCTGATGATCTATGCGAACGGCGCCAAGCTCCTGAAGCTCTCGACGATCGGCATCATGCAGTATATCGCGCCGACAATGATCTTCCTGATCGCGGTTTTCGTCTTCCACGAGCCACTCGGCACGGCGCGCATGATCGCCTTCCCGCTGATCTGGGCGGGGCTGTTCCTCTATAGCTGGTCGATGCTGAAGGGGAGCCGCGGACGCTGAAGCGCCAAAGGGCGTCGCGTCAAACCGGAGTCACGCGACGCGCTTCAGGTCTTTGTTCTATGCATGCCGTTGTCCCAAAACCGCTGGGGCGACCTGCATTGAAACCCTACATCTTCGAAATCACGTCCTCCTCGCCGTCACGATCGGCGGCGAGCTGGGCTGCCTGGGCCATGATCGCCGGGATGATGCCGGAGATCTCGTCGACGACGAGCGGCTGAACCCGGTGGGCGGTGTGCAGGAAGCCCTCTTCGGTCATATGGCGCATCAGTTCCATCATCGGATCCCAGAAACCGTTGATGTTGGCGAAGACCATCGGCTTCTCGTGGCGGCCGAGCTGCGCCCAGGTCATGATCTCGACGATCTCCTCCAGCGTACCGATGCCGCCGGGCAGTGCGACGAAAGCATCGGAGCGCTCGAACATGGTGTGTTTGCGCGCGTGCATGTCAGGGGTTACAATGAGTTCGTTGAGCTGACCGAGCGAGTGGCGAGTCGCTTCCATATCGATCAGGAATTCGGGAATGATGCCCGTCACCTGACCGCCGCCTGAAAGAACACCGCTCGCAACCGCGCCCATGATGCCTTTGGTACCCCCGCCATAGACGAGGCGCAGGCCGTATTCGGCGATCTCTCTTCCGAGAGCACGCCCGGCCGCCATGTGGGAAGGATCGCGTCCCGGCCTTGAGCCGCAGTAAACGCAGATGGATCGAATCGATACAGATTGTTCGGTCATAGAGGCAAACAACTATTCCATTTCAATGCAGTCAAGAAAATTGACTGAAAAGCAGCATGCCTAGCTTGCCTAATTGCTTTGAATGCTTGTGAAAAGCAACGGGAATCGCTAGCAATTTTGGTTACTACGGCAAATTGCCGCCTTGGGAGACATAATGATGAAGAACCGTGCCGGCTTGCTGGCTCTTGCAGTCCTCGTAATCGCAATCCTATTGATGGTGTTTTTCGTCATGCCGCGCATCGGCGGCGATGCAACCAAGGTCGGCGACGCCATCAACCAGGCAAGCACGGAGCTCAAGAACACGGTCAACGAGGCGGCAAAGACATCACGCTCCACCATCGCCGACACGGCTGCGGTCGCCGATAAGGTGGGTCGTCTTTCGGCCGATGCCGGCGTGTCGCTCAGCGAGCTCAAGGCGCTGTTCGCCGATGGCAAAGGCCCCGCCATCGATGCCTTCACCGCCGCCAAGACCAAGGCCGTCAACGCATTGACGGCACTTGCCGATTTTGCCATCCCCGAGGGTCTCGATCCCGCGACCCAGACCCTTGCCGCCAAGGCCAAGGACGGCGGCACAAAGGCGCTCGCCATCGTTCAGTCGCTGCCAGAGAACATCGCCGATGCGTCTGCCGCGATCGCCAAGGCCGAGGCCGCGCTGACCGGTGCGCCCGAGCCCGCCCCTACTGCGAATAATGCGGCTGCGAATACCGGACCGAAGCTTCCGGCTTTCGACGTCTTGCGCGTCGAACCCGACGGCTCGACGGTGATTGCCGGCTCCGCCGAACCGAACGGCAAACTCGAGGTGCTCGACGGCGAAAAGGTGGTGACGACGGCCAATGTCGATGCGAGCGGCGATTTTGCCGCCGTCCTCGACGATCCGCTTCCAGCCGGCGACCACCAGCTCGTGCTGAAATTCACGGACAAGGACGGCAAGAGCACGCTTTCCGAAGAGGTCGCGACCATATCCGTGCCGAAGGACGGCAATGGCGCCAACCTGCTCGCCATGGTCTCCAAACCCGGCGCGGCGAGCCGGATCATCACCGCGCCGAAGGCCGGAACCGAAGTCGCCGATGCCTCCAATCCGGCGGCGCCGCCTGCGGACAAGCCGGCGGGCGAAACCGCGGCTGCGCCGACCGGCGACCTGGCGTTGCAGACGCCTGGTGTCACCGATACCTCCGGCGGCACGGATACGGCACCGGCCACTCCCGCCACGGCCGCACCTGACAAGACGACTGCGCCCGATGTGATGGTCAATGCCGTCGAGATCGAGGGCAACAAGATCTTCATTGCCGGCACGACGCGCTCCAATGCCAAGGTCATCGGCTATGCAGACGACAACCTCATCGGCCAGGACACGGCCGGCACCGACGGTCATTTCGTCATCGACGGCGTGGTGGCGCTTTCGGTCGGCGACCACAAAATCCGCGTCGACGTCGTCGACCCCACAGGCAAAGTGATCGTGCGCGCGGCGGTGAATTTCAATCGCCCGGCCGGCGATCAGGTGAGGGTCGCGGCGCAATCGGTCCCGGCCGATGCGAGTGGCGCCTCCTCGATGGTGCCGCTCGACGAAGGCGAGCTCGGCAAGCTCCAGGCCGAGGCCGGCAAGGCGTTCGGGCTGCTGAAGGGGCTGTTTGCCGACGGCAAGCTGCCTGGCGCCGAACAGCTTGCGGCGGCGCGCTCGGCAACGGAATTCGCGTTGCGCTCCGTCGCCGACTTCCGCCCGGCGGCCGATGCCCCGGACGCCTTCAAACAAGCCTCCGGCTCTTCGTCGCAGGTCGCCGGCAATGCGCTGAAGCTGCTGCAAAGCCTGCCCGGGGATGCGAAGTCTGTCGGCGCCGCACTCGACAGGCTGGGCGGCATGATTGCCGAACTCACCGCTGCACCCGCTCCGGCGGCACCCACTGCAAACGACATCGGCAGCAATGAGCCGAAGACGATCGAACAGGCGCCGCTGACGGCAAACAACGCGGCGGTCATCATTCGCCGCGGCGACACGCTGTGGCAGATCTCACGCCGCACCTATGGCCTCGGCGTGCGCTACACGACGATCTACATCGCCAACGAAGACAAGATCATCAATCCCGATCGCATCCGCCCCGGCCAGATCTTCGGCCTGCCGAAAGATGTGTTGCCGAATGCCGAAGAGCTGCACCGCAAGCGTCTTTCCGGTCAGCGGCTCTAAGCTCCAACAACAACATGACGAGGCCGGGCGGGATAACCCGCCCGGCTTCTCTTTTCCTGAAGCCCGCACGTGTTGTATTCGTCCGCGCGGCACCCTATCTGGCGGCTGCGGGTTGTGGGAAACGCCTTCAGGCACATTCCGATTCCGCGCTTTGCCGGCATCGAAGCGCCGCTACGACGGTACATTTCGTCCGGGCTGGAGATAAGCATGGCAAACGGCAAGACAGTCTCGGAATCCAATCTGCTGCGCACACTTCTCAACCTCTGGCCCTATATGTGGCCGGCCGGCCGAAGCGACCTCAAGATGCGCGTCGTCTGGGCCTCGGTCTACCTGCTGATCTCCAAATTCGTATTGCTGCTGGTTCCCTATTTCTTCAAGTGGTCGACCGATGCGCTGAACGGCAGGATGGATCTTGCCGGCTCCGTGCCGCCGCTCTTTGCCGGCGCCATCGCCCTTGTCATCGCCTACAACATCACCCGGCTGATCCAGCTCGGCCTCAACCAACTGCGCGACGCGCTCTTTGCCAGCGTCGGGCAACATGCGGTGCGCCAACTCGCCTACAGGACCTTCGTGCACATGCACGAACTGTCGCTGCGCTTCCATCTCGAGCGCAAGACCGGCGGGCTTTCGCGCATCATCGAGCGCGGCACCAAGGGCATCGAGACGATCGTACGCTTCACGATCCTCAATTCGGTCCCGACCGTCATCGAATTCCTGCTGACGGCGGTGATCTTCTGGTGGGGTTACGGTTTCTCCTATCTCGCCGTCACCGCCTTCACCGTCTGGGCCTATATCTGGTTCACGATCCGCGCATCCGACTGGCGCATCGCCATCCGCCGGTCGATGAACGACAGTGATACCGACGCCAACACCAAGGCGATCGACTCCCTCCTCAATTTCGAGACCGTCAAATATTTCGGCAATGAGGAAATGGAGGCAAAGCGCTTCGACAAATCGATGGAACGCTACGAGAAGGCGGCGACCGATGTCTGGACCTCGCTCGGCTGGCTGAACTTCGGCCAGGGCGTCATCTTCGGCATCGGCACGACCATCATGCTGGTGCTGTCGGCACTGGCGGTGCAGCGCGGCGAGCAGACGGTCGGCGATTTCGTCTTCGTCAATTCGATGCTGCTGCAGCTTTCCGTGCCGCTCAACTTCATCGGCTTCGTCTACCGCGAAATTCGCCAGGGGCTGACCGACATCGAGCAGATGTTCGACCTGCTCGAGGTGAAGTCCGAGGTCAAAGACGCACCCGATGCGAGCGAGCTCAGGATCGGCCAGGGCGCAATCTCTTTCAAGGACGTGCACTTCGCCTACGATCCGGCCCGTCCGATCCTGAAGGGCATTTCCTTCGAGGTGCCGGCCGGCAAGACGGTCGCCGTCGTCGGTCCGTCGGGTGCCGGCAAATCGACGCTGTCACGGCTGCTCTATCGTTTCTACGATATTCAGAGCGGCGCGATCACCGTCGACGGCCAGGATATCCGCACGGTGACGCAGAAGAGCCTGCGCTCTCATATCGGCATGGTGCCGCAGGATACGGTGCTCTTCAACGACACGGTCGCCTACAACATCCGCTACGGCCGCACATCGGCCAGCGACGGCGAGGTCTTTGCGGCGGCCGAGGTGGCGCAGATCGCGCATTTCATCGAAACGCTGCCCGAGGGGTTCGAAACCAAGGTCGGCGAGCGTGGGCTCAAACTTTCCGGCGGCGAGAAGCAGCGGGTGGCAATCGCCCGCACCATCCTCAAGGCGCCGCCGATCCTGATCCTCGACGAGGCGACGTCGGCGCTCGACACGACGACGGAGCGGGAGATCCAGACGGCGCTCGACGTGGTCTCGAAGAACCGCACGACGCTTGTTATCGCCCACCGTCTTTCGACGGTCATCAGCGCCGATGAAATCATCGTGCTCAAAAGCGGCGAGATCGCCGAGCGCGGCACACATGCCGCCCTCCTCGAAAGGAACGGCCTCTATGCCTCGATGTGGAACCGCCAGCGCGAGGCGACACAGGCGGAGGAACATCTGAAGCAAGTGCGCGAAAGCGACGACATGGGCGTGATCACGCGGCTTGCTCCGGCAAGCTGAACCTGGAAACCGGCGCCGGCCGGCTTTTGTTGTTCAGAACCCCGGCATGGGAACCGGGGCCAGGGCCACAGCATTGCCCCGGAGACGGTTTTTCGCTAACCAGCAAAAAACGACAACGCAAGGAGACCGGCAGCATGAGCCTGTTCAACACGGTTCGCAACACGATCGTCCCCGTGCACAAGGAGGGTTATCCCTTCGTTGCCGCCTTCTTCGTCGCATCGCTGGTCTTGGGCTGGATCTTCAAGCCGCTCTTCTGGATCGGCCTGATCTTCACGCTGTGGTGCGCCTATTTCTTCCGCGATCCGGAGCGCGTGACCCCGCAGGACGACGATCTGGTGATCTCTCCTGCCGACGGCAAGGTCTCGGCGATCCAGATGGTGACGCCGCCGGCCGAGCTCGACCTCGGCTCCGAGCCGATGCTGCGCATCTCGGTCTTCATGAACGTCTTCAATTGCCATGTGAACCGGGCGCCAATGCGGGGGCGGATCGTCAGCATCAACTACCGCCCCGGCAGCTTCGTCAACGCCGAACTCGACAAGGCGAGCGAGGACAATGAGCGCAACGGACTGGTGATCGAAACCCGCCACGGCCAGATCGGCGTCGTGCAGATTGCCGGCCTGGTGGCGCGGCGCATCCTCTGCTGGGCGAACCCGAACGAGCCGGTGGATGCCGGCGAGCGCTTCGGGCTGATCCGTTTCGGCTCGCGACTCGACGTGTTCCTGCCCGCCGGTGCGGCACCACGCGTCTCGCTCGGCCAGACGGCGGTTGCCGGCGAAACCGTGATTGCCGAATTCGCCTCCGCCAAGGGTCCTGTCATCAGCCGCCGCAGCTAAAGCGGTTCAGCTTTTCACGGAAGCGACCGCTGGGCAGCCTTGCTGGAATTGCTTTAGGAACGATTGGAACGCGATATGGAAACGCCTTTTCCGCCTTTCGAGCCCAATGGGCCGGATGATTCCGCCCGCGGCCCGCGTCTGCGCGAAATCCCGCTCCGGCTCGTCTTTCCGAACCTCATCACCATTCTGGCGATCTGCGCCGGGTTGACCGGCATCCGGCTGGCTTTCGAGAATCGTTACGAGCTCGCCGTCGCCATGGTGCTGCTCGCCGCCTTCCTCGATGGCATCGACGGGCGCGTGGCGCGGCTGATGAAGGCGACCTCGAAGTTCGGCGCGCAGATGGATTCGCTTGCCGACATCGTCAATTTCGGCGTCGCGCCCGCCCTCGTCGTCTATGTCTTCGCCCTCGACCAGGCGCGTTCGCTCGGCTGGATCGCCGCCCTGATCTATGCGATCGCCGCCGGGCTTCGCCTTGCCCGCTTCAACGTCATGTCAGAACGCGAGAACAAGGCGAGCTGGCAATCGGAATATTTCGTCGGCGTGCCGGCGCCGGCCGGCGCCATGCTGGTGCTGCTGCCGGTCTATCTCGGCTTCCTCGGACTGGCAACGGACCGCACCTTCGCCTATCTCTCGTCGATCTACACGGTGCTGATCGCCTTCCTGCTGATCAGCCGGCTGCCGGTCTGGTCGGGCAAATCGGAAGGCAACCGTCTGCGGCGCGATCTCGTGCTGCCGATGATGCTCGGCGTCGTGCTCTATGTGGCGCTGCTGATGAGCTACACCTGGGAGGTAATGGTCTTTACCGTTGCCGCCTACCTCGTTTCGCTTCCCTTCGGCGCACGGAAATGGCAGCGGAAATACGGGACCCTGACGATCGAGGAACCCGGCGTCGGCGACGACGATATCGGCCGGCACATCTGATCTTCGAGCATTTCCGGATTTCTCCAAATGACGGAAATGCTTCTTTTCCTTCATTCTCAGCTATCCCCGGGAAAGCAGGCGCTTTATCCCGGTGAAAACCGTTGCGCGCTTTTCCCCAGAAAACCGCTTTCGCGCTTTTATTGGAACCGCTCCCTTCAGTAAGTATTAACCAACGTAGGCTTCAGTTAAGCCTCGCGAATTATGGTCGGCGTTTACAAATCCTGATAAGCTACGCCCCCGTTTTGTCGCTATTCGTGACCAAACATCAAACCATAAAATACCCAGGGAAGAACCACGTAAGGAGAGTATCGTGACTTCGAAGAAGAGCAGTACCGGCGAACAGCAGGCGTCCAAGCCAGACCTCGCCGCCAACTATCGCCCCGTCGGCCTGAAGGCTGTTGCCGCAGCATCGCTGATGGCAAAGCATAAGCCGACCAGCGTCAAGAAATCCGCTTGAGGCGGAAGACTTCAAATTGGGATCATGCGTGCTTTCGGGTTACATGCGTTAGGCACCGCTGACGAAGTGAATGACGAGGCGATCGCCGGAAATCTCCTAACAACGCTCTGGCGACATAAGCACAACCCGAAAAACCTGATGGCCGACGCGACGCCGCCGCTGATGTGAGACGTCGGCGCCGATAGGCCGCCGGCGGCCCTGAACATCTTAGGATATCGTTCAGAAGAAGCTGAGTTGGCCGTCTTCCGGCTTTTGCTTCTCGGGCGCCCTCAGCGGCTTTTCGATGACGACCGGCTGCTGCAGGTCCGGCCCCATATTGGCAACCTTGTTGACCTTGTCGGAGACCGGGACGGCCTCAAAAAAATCATCCTGAACGGGCTGCATCAGGTCGGCCACGTCGCGTGGTTCCTGCGTCTTGCAATCGAGCCAGCGCGAGAAATCCTCAGGTCTGATGACGACAGGCATGCGATCGTGGATCGCCGATATGCCTGAATTGGCCGATGTCGTCAGGATCGCGCCGGTATCGACCTCGGAGCCGTCGGCCGAGGACCATGTCTCCATCAGCCCGGCAAAGGCGATGACCCCGCCCTGGCGCGGCCTGATCCAGTAGGCCTGCGGCCGCTCGCCGCTTTCCTTGGACGGGCGATGCCATTCATAGAAGCCGGAGGCCGGAATGAGCACGCGGCGATGGCGCATGGCGGCGCGGAAGGAGGCTTTGCCGATCGCGGTTTCGGAGCGCGCATTGATCAGCAGCGGGAAATCCTTCGGGTCCTTGACCCAGCCCGGCGTGAGGCCCCAGCGCACGAGCACGGCGCGCCGGTCGGGCAGATTGCTGCCCTGCTCCCTGCCCTCGCCCGCGATGACGACGAGGATCGGCTGCGTCGGCGCAATATTGTAGCGCGCCGGAAAATCGTCGAGATCGAGACCGGAGAAGAAATCGCGCAGGTCGGCGCGGGAGCTTGTCAGGGAGAAACGTCCACACATCGGCTTGTTTTTGCACCCAGCTCGTGTCCGGTCAAGGCGCCTCAACCTCTCGGCGCGAAGAGGATGAGGCTGGCGCCGGCAAGGCAGATCAGCGCGCCGCCGATGTCGTAACGGTCCGGCACGCGGCTCTCAACCAGCCACAGCCAGAGCAGCGAGGCGAGGATGTAGATGCCGCCATAGGCTGCGAAGGTACGGCCGGCAGCCTCGCTCGGAACCAGCGTCAGAAGCCAGGCGAAAAGCGCCAGGGAGACCATGCCCGGCGCCAGCCACCAAGCGGGCTTTTCGAGCTTCAGCCATGCCCAGAAGGCAAAGCAGCCAGCGATCTCGAAGAGAGCGGCAAACGCAAAGATGATGTAGGTCACGGAAGCACCTTTCGAATCCCCGTCGCACTCTTCATCCGATAAGATGGGCGATCACAGCAAGAGCAGGCCCGATGACATCCACCGCCAAACCCGGCTCCGCCGCCATTCTCGAACGTGACGGACGCTTCCTTCTGGTGTTGCGACGCAACCCGCCTTCAGCCGACATGTATGCCTTTCCCGGCGGACGTGCCGAACCCGGCGAAACGCCGGAGGAAACGGCATTGCGGGAATTCCGCGAGGAAACCGGCATTTCCGCCCGCAATCCGCGGCTGTTTTCGACCTATGACCTGAAGACGCATGCGGCCGACGGCAGCATCAACAGCCATTTCCTGCTGTCGGTCTTTCGCGTCGACGCGGATCGCGACGCGGTGGCGGAAGCCGCCGACGATGCGGCCGCCCTCGGTTGGTACACGGTGGAGGAAATCCGGCGGCTGCCGGTTCCGCAGAGCGTGCTCGAATGCGCGGAGCGGCTTTCGGGCGGCGAATAGAAGTGGAAACTTTCAGGCACGCCTTGTTGCCGTCATGCTCAGCGTATCAACTACGAGCATGATTCCCGTTCGACGCGTTTTCCTGGCCCTGCTCGTGCTCGCCGGCCCCACGATGGCGCAGGGCAAGAATACGCCGCCTCCACAGGAGGAGGAAATTGCGCCGCCGCCTGCTGTAGCCGTGCCCTATGATGACAAGCTGGCGCGGCTCGCCGAAGTGCTGGGATCGGTGCATTATCTCAGAACGCTCTGCAAGGCAGCGGGCGGCGACGAGTGGCGAGACGGCATGCAGCAACTGCTCGATTCGGAGACCGGCAACGAACCGCAGCGTCGGGAAAAGCTCACAGCGGCCTTCAATCGCGGCTATCGCACCTTCGCCTCGGTCTATACGGATTGCACCCCGGCGGCCATCGTGGCAGAAGAGCGCTACCGTAACGAAGGTGCAACACTCGCCACAGAAATTACCTCGCGCTTTGGAAATTAACCTTAAATTAACCTGTTTTCGCATGCGGACGTGTCGTTTTGGGAAAAGGCTGTTAGTGTTGTTAACGGTGCAGTAAGACATGAGAAGTTCTGAGGAAAAAACAATGGAAGCAAGCCTCAACGACATCGACGACATGATCGTCCACGAAAAGATGCAGGCGGCTCTGGAGTACCAGAACGAGGCTTGGGCCGACGGCATGGCCGACGGAATCGAGCCTGAAATCATCGCTGATGCCGCCATTGCGCATGCGCTGCGCGAGACGATCAGATTGCATGGGGAAAACAGTGCCGAAGCCCTGCTGGATTCGCTGCGTGAGCGCATGCTTGCCGGCGAATTCTCCGCGAACCGCACCCTGCAATAACGACCAATCAGAGAGATTGATGCGCCCCGGTAAAGAGAAAATTTCGCGAACTCCCCTCGCGCCGGTGCTGCTTGCGTTCAGCCTCGCCGCCGGCAATGTTTTCCTCGCGCCGGCAGCCTATGCGCTTTCCGAACTGCACAAGATCCCGGGCCAGGCGGCCAACGACACTCCGCCCGCGCAGGGAAACGCTCAGGGACAGAGCCAGCCGCAAGGCGGGACCACTCCCGGTGTTCCGATGGCTGATCCGCTGGTCAACAGCCAGAACAATCAGGGTGTCGACAAGACGCCCGGCGCCCAGGATGCTTCCAAGCCTGTCGAGGTGATCTACGATATCGGCAAGGTGCCGGAGCCGGTTCGCAAAATGCGTGAGCAGATCGTCGAGGCGGCCGCCTCCGGCGATCTCGAACGGCTGCGGCCGCTGATGGGCACCGGCGCCGAACAGACGCAGGTGACGGTGGGCGAGCCGACCGACGATCCGATCGGCACGCTGAAGGATCTTTCAGGCGATCCTGACGGAGACGAGATTCTTGCCATCATGCTCGACATCGTCTCGACCGGTTTCGTGCATGTCGGCCAGGGCACCGCAGACGACATGTATGTCTGGCCCTATTTTGCCGAGAAGGATCTGAAGTCGCTCACGCCGCCGGAGCGCGTCGAGCTGCTGCGCATCGTCACCGCCGGCGATCTCTCCGACATGCAGGAGTTCGGCGGATATAATTTCTACCGCCTCGGCATCACACCTGCGGGCAAATGGAAATTCTTCACGGCGGGCGACTGACACCCCCGTCTCACTTGCGCCTTTCACATCTCGCATGGCGCTTGCGATCCACCTCATGAAGACATACCTCTGAGCGATGACCAACGCGACAGGTTCCGCCATGCCAGCCGTATTCCTGAAAGACCGCTCATTGCTTCTCGTCAGCGGTGCGGAAGCCCAATCCTTCCTGCAGAACCTGATCACCACCGATATCACCTCGCTCGGCGCCGACGAGGCGCGGCCCGGGGCACTGCTGACACCGCAGGGCAAGATCCTGTTCGACTTCATGATCTGGCAGGACGGCGACGGCTACAGGATCGAAACCGATGCAGGCCAGCGCGACGGCCTGCTGAAGCGGCTGACCATGTACAAGCTGCGCGCCGCCGTCACACTTGCGCCGAGTGCCGAAGAGGGCGTCACCGTTTCCTGGGGTGAGGACGCCGACGGCAGCCAAGGCGTGCGGGACAGCCAAGGCGTCCGGGATAGCCGCTTTGCCAAGGCCGGCGTCACGCTGATCCGCCGGCCCGGCAAACATGGCGACGGCCAGGAAGCGCTCTACGACGCGCTGCGCATCAGCCACGGCATCGTCACATCGGGATCGGACTTCGCCCTGCAGGACGCCTTCCCGCATGACGTGCTGATGGATTTCAACGGCGGCCTCTCCTTCCGGAAAGGCTGTTATGTTGGCCAGGAGGTCGTCTCGCGCATGCAGCACCGCGGCACCGCGCGCCGGCGCGTCGTCACGGTGTCCGCCGCAACAGGCTTGCCGGAGACCGGGACGGAGATCACCGCCGCCGGCAAGCCCGTGGGAACGCTCGGCTCCGTCGAAGGCGGCCATGGGCTTGCGATCGTGCGCATCGACCGCGCCGGCGCCGCGATGGCGGCAGGCACGCCGCTGCTCGCCGGCGAAACGCCTGTTTCCTTCGTCCTGCCGGCATGGTCCGGCCTTGTCTTTCCCGCCAGCGCCGACGAGGCCAGCGCGTGACAACGGCGAAAACTCCGCGTGCCTGGCAGCGCATGCTGTCCGGGCGCAGGCTCGACCTGCTCGACCCCTCACCGCTCGACGTCGAACTCGCCGACATCGCCCATGGGCTTGCGCGCGTCGCCCGCTGGAACGGCCAGACCTCAGGCGATCATGCTTTTTCGGTGGCCCAGCACAGTCTCGTCGTCGAGGATATTTTCCGCCGCTTCAACGACGCGCGGCCGCAGGAGTGCCTGATGGCACTGTTGCATGATGCACCCGAATACGTGATCGGCGATATGATATCGCCGTTCAAATCGGTGGTCGGCGGCGGCTACAAGACGGTGGAAAAGCGATTGGAGGCCGCCGTGCACCTGCGCTTCGGCCTGCCACCGCACCCCTCGCGCGACCTCAAGGACCGGATCAAGAAGGCCGACGCGATCGCCGCCTATTTCGAAGCGACGGTGCTTGCCGGCTTCACGCCCGCCGAGGCGCAGAAATTCTTCGGCCAGCCACGCGGCATCAGCAGGGAAATGCTGATGATCGAGCCCTTGCCGGCGATCGAAGCGCAGCGGTTGTTCTGCGAGCGTTTCGCGGCGATCGACGCCGAGCGGGAGACGGTATCGTGAGCTTCATCGTCGTCTCGCCGCTGGCCCGCATCGCGGAAATGGCGGTGCGCCACAAGGCGCGCGACATGATCAGCCTGATTGCCAAGGAGCAGGCCTTTCACCGGCCGGGCGTGATCGCAGCCGATCGCCATCTGACGCTCGGTATGAACGACATCGCCTTCAAGGGCACCGGCAATCTCGTAGCGCCTGACGAGACGCATGTGCGCGGGATTATCGACTTTGCCGCCTCGTGGCGGCAGGAGACGCCGCTGCTCATCCATTGCTGGATGGGCGTGTCGCGATCGCCGGCCGCAGCCCTGATCGCCGCCCTGTCGCTGGCACCGGATCAGAGCGAGGAAACGCTTGCCCGCCGGCTGCGGGCCGCCTCGCCTTTCGCAACACCGAATACCCGGCTGGTCGAGATCGGTGACGCGCTGCTGAACCGCGGCGGCCGGTTGGTCGCGGCGGTGCGGGCGATCGGCCGCGGCGCCGATGCCGACGGCAATGCGCCCTTCGTGCTTGATATCCGGGACACCGCCTGCGGTTGACGCTGCCGCCAGCCGCTCCATCTAGCCCCCGACCAAGCACAACGACAGGGCCAGATCATGGAACAACAGGCAGCCGATGTCCTCCTCGCCACGCAAACCGCACTCAGCCAGGCAAGCGCGCTGGCGGTGCAGTATTCCTTCTCCGTCCTCGGCGCGGTGATCCTGCTTGTTCTTGGCTGGGCGCTTGCCGGCTTTACCAGCCGCTGGGCCTATGAAGGCCTGTCGCGTGTCCGTGGCATAGACGAGACGTTGGCGCGATTCTTCACCAACGTGCTGCGCTATGCGCTGCTCATCCTGGTGTTCATCACCGTCCTCGGCCAGTTCGGCGTCCAGACCGCCTCGATCATCGCGGCACTCGGCGCAGCCGGCCTCGCGATCGGACTGGCGCTGCAAGGGACGCTGCAGAATATCGCTGCGGGCATCATGCTGTTGATCCTCAGGCCGTTTCGCGTCGGGGAATATATCGAAACCAGCAGCGTGGCCGGCACGGTGCGCGAAATCGGATTGTTTGCGACCGAACTCAGGACCGGCGACGGGCTCTACCGATTGGCGCCGAATTCGACGCTCTGGAACACGCCGATTACCAATTTCAGCCGCGAGCCCACGCGGCAGAACGATGTGAAGATCAAGGTCGCCTATGAGGATGATATCGATCTGGCGATGGGGACGCTGATGGGCCTCGCCAAAGCCGATTCGCGGGTGCTGCCATCACCGGCTCCCAGCGTCTTTATCGACAGCATCGCTGACGGCGCGATCTTCGTAACGCTGCGCTACTGGGCAAAGACCGGCGACTGGTGGTCGCTCAGCCGTGACATGGTGAAGCGCGTGAAACTCGCCTTCGACGAGAAGGGTCGTCCGGCCACGCTGTCGGATACCTCAGACGCAACACCGACAAAGAAGTCCAACGGCAGGACGGCGGCCGAAAAGCAGGCGGCGACACGGCAATGAAAGGTTACAGCGCGCCTTGTCGTTCAAGACGTGCAAATAACGATGTAACACCTTGAATTTGTGCATAATTTTGCCCTTGAATCGATCCGATCAAGGAGTTGCCCCGTGGATTATTGGATGACGCCGCAGGACAGTCTTTCCCCGGCATCCCCCGAGGGCTGGCTGCGATAATCATCGGAATTGGCATGCACCATCAAGGCGCGGCCGCGAATGCCGTCGGTCTTGTCGTCGAGCGTGACCATGCTGTCGAAGATCTGCGCCCGGAGCACCCCGTCCTGCCCGACATATTGATTGGGCATATCACCGGCGTGCGGCCCCTTGGCGGCAAGGATGCCGTGCTCGGCCTTGCCAGGGTTGAAGTGGCCGCCTGCCGACTCGTGATGGGTCGCGGCGTCGCAGCGGCCGGTCTCATGAACATGGAAGGCCACCCATTTGTTCGCCGGCAGTCCCGATATCTCGACTTCGATCAGCACACCGCCAGTGGCGGCGGCCGTCAGCTGGGCGCGGCCGTCTTCCTTGCCGTCCTTGCCGACGAAATTGGCGACCGCCGTCTGCTTGTCCTGAGCCGCCGCCGGCAATGCAACCGCAAGCAGGCTCAGGGCGGCGATGGTGCGCATGGCTTTCATGAAGATCTCCTTCCATTCGGTTGTCCTCCTGAACGTGTCAAACCGGAAGGTGTTCCTGACCGAGGAAGATCGAACGAAGAAGACGGGACGAGAAAAGCCGGCCAAACGGCCGGCTTGCAGATCACCTGGATCGGGATGCCGTTCAGGCGACGGCGTCGAAATCGAACTGGCCGTAGGTCTTGCGGTAGAGATCCTCGGGCTGATCGCCCGTTGTCGGCGCGGTCTGCTGCAACGGATAGGAAACGGCGATGCTGCTTGCCGTGCCACTGTCACGCGTGTCCATCATCAGCGCAATCAGGCTGCCGGAAAACTTCGGCTGCGTCTCGCTGGCCTTGTCCTCTTCGAGGAGCTCCTTGATGATGCCGGGCTTCTTGTCGGCGGCACGTTCGCCGCGGCTGAGTACGCCATCGCCATTGGCATCGAGCCGCGAAAGCGTCGCCAGATATGCATATGAGGTGTCTGAAACGGATGTGGTGCTGGTCATACAAACCTCCATTCACCGCCTTTTGCCGGTGGTGTTTGTACGCAATACGAAGGTGGAAAATCACTGTTGACTCGGTGGTTAAACTGATTTGCGCAGTGCGTCAATAAGTTGTTAACTTCTCATTAACGATGATTGACAAACGTTAACGGAACGCCTCGGCACAGGCTTCCGCCAGCGTCAACGGGCCGATTTTCTCCGTATTTCAGCGATTTTTCACATAAAAAACAAACGTCTATCGCGTCAACGCCGCTGCTGCACTGCAACCGAATATTAATCCGGCCCGTACAAAATGGGCGTCACAAGGCACCACCCAGGCGTTCAGCTTATAAAAAATCAATTTTAGAGGTTTCCCAACGCAATGAGGTACGTTCATCAATGAAGACGACCATGCCGTCGCAGCCGTCTCGCAAGATGTATCGGCATGAAAGCTGAAGCGCTCTTCTGGCAGCAATGTAGCCAGGCCGTCGCCGCCGATGGATCGATCGATGCGCAGCGACTGATGGAACTTGTGATCGCGACCTATCGCGTCCATGAAAGCGATTATGACGAAATCGAAAGAAGCGCGGAGACGCTGCTCAGGGAAAACCATGCGCTGCGAGGCAATATTTCCGCCCTCAGCCAGGCATTCGACGGACAGACAAAGCTCTTCGAAATCATTCTCAACAATCTGCCGCTCGGTCTCAGCGTCTTCGACGCCGACCAGCGGCTGACGCTTTCCAACATCCGCTTCCGTCAACTCTTCGGCCTGACGCAGGAAGATGTCACTGCCGGCGCGGCAATCGCCGATCTCACGGCCAAAATGCGCGGTACAGAGAGCGCCGGGGTCAAGCCCGGCCGGCGGAGCGGGCGACATTCCTCCGCAACCGCAAGAACCGGCAGCATCCGCCGGCGCGAATGGGTGATGGACGATGGCCGCATCATTCAGAGCATGGTGACCATTCTTGCCGACGGCAGCAACATCGCCATACATGCCGATATTACCGAGGATCGAAGGGCGGCCGAGCGCATCACCTATCTCGCCCACCACGACCCGCTGACCGGCCTTCCGAACCGCATCCATTTCCGCGAGCAGGTCGATGCGACGCTCACCGAGCGCAAGCCGGATGAGCAGATAGCCCTCGTCCACCTCAATCTCGACGGGTTCAAATCGATCAACAACACGATGGGCGTTTCGGCCGGCGACACGATCCTGCAGCAGGTCGCCGCGCGTATCCGAATCTCGGCCGGTTCGGAGAACACCCTGGCGCGCCTCGGTTCGGACGAATTTGCCATCCTGCAGACGGGGAAGCAGCAGCCGTGGAACGTGACGGCGCTTGCAGAACAGATCCGCCAAGAGCTTTCCGCACCGTTCTTCCACGGCGAAAAACAGGTGGAACTCAGCGTCTCCATGGGCATCGCAGTCGCCCCTGATGATGGCGAGGAAACCGACATCCTGTTGAGGAACGCCGGCGTGGCGCTGTCACATGCCAAGGCAGATGGGCGCAAGCGCGAGCGCTTCTTTACCGGCGAGATGGAAGCGCAGATGCAGCTGCGCCACGCGCTGGAGGCAGACCTCAAAGCCGCCGTTGAGAACGAGGAATTCGAGCTGCACTACCAGCCGCTCTATGATCTCTCGCAGCGGCGCATCTGCGGCTTCGAAGCTCTGATCCGCTGGAACCACCCCGTCCGAGGCCGCGTTCCGCCGATGGATTTCATTCCGCTTGCCGAAGAGGTCGGCCTCGTCGTCGATATCGGCCGATGGGTTTTGCGCCAGGCCTGCAGCGATGCGGCGCAATGGCCGGAGGGCATCAAGGTCGCCGTCAATGTCTCGGCGATCCAGTTCAGCAGCAGCGACCTGACGCAGGATGTCAGCGAGGCGCTTGGCGCTGCATCGCTGTCGCCGTCGCGGCTAGAGCTCGAAATCACCGAGAGCGTGCTGATGGAAAATCTGGGCGAGGTGCTGCCGATCCTGCATGCGCTGAAGGAGCGCGGCATCCGCATCTCGATGGACGATTTCGGCACCGGCTATTCCTCACTGAGTTACCTCTCGAGCTTCCCCTTCGATAAGATCAAGATCGACAAATCCTTCGTCAACGACATCGTCGACAACAAGGAAGCGCATGCGATCATGCACGCGATCATCCTGCTCGGCGATGCGCTCGGCATGCGCGTCACGGTCGAAGGTGTCGAGACCGCAGCGCAGTTGGCGCTGCTCGAACGCGAGGAATGCGACGAGATCCAGGGCTATCATATCAGCCCGCCAAGACCTGCAGGTGACGTGGCCCATCTTCTCTCCCTGCCGCCAAATAACGGCGCCGTGGCGCATCGTCCTCAAGCCAAGCACTGAGATCCCAATTCAGGGCGTTGCGGCGCTCTCGTCTTCTCAGACGGGCAGTGCCGTCGATTGCGACTCGCACGGCAAGCCGCTACACAATCGGCTACGATTCCCGGTGTCTTCGTTGTCGCATACTTTACCCGCCGGCATCACTTCCGCCCCGATGCCCTGTTGGCGGAAACGATTTTCCTTATGACAGGTGGCGCAATGTTCGAGGCCGAAGCCTTCTCCCCACACGAAACGCTCGCGGCGGCGCTGATTGCGCATGCGACCGACGGCGACGACGGCTCGCACGACCTTGCGCATATCCTGCGCGTCTTCAGGAATGCCATGCGCATCCATGCGGGCGAAGGCGGCGACGGGCGGGTTCTTGCCGCTTCCGTGCTGCTGCACGACTGTGTCGCCGTCGAGAAGAATTCGCCGTTGCGGGCAAAAGCATCGGCTTTGGCGGCGGAGAAGGCATCGGCAATCCTGGCGGAACTCGGCTGGAGCGAAGCGGATATTGACGCCGCGGCCCATGCAATCACCGCGCACAGCTTCTCGGCCGGGTTGGCGCCGCAGACGCTGGAGGCGAAGATCCTGCAAGATGCCGACCGGCTGGACGCGATCGGCATGATCGGCGCCGCACGCTGCTTCTATATCGCCGGGCGACTAGGATCCGGGCTCTACGATCCGTTCGATCCGGTGGCAGCGGACCGTCCGCTCGATGACAAGCGTTATGCCATTGACCATTTCCAGACGAAGCTGTTCAAACTGGCAGAAGGGTTCCAGACCGAGACCGGCCGCAGGCTGGCGGCCGCGCGCGACAAGAGCTTGCGCGACTTCCTCTCGGCCTTCATGGATGAAATCTAGAGTCTTTCCGGGTTAGATTGCAGCATTCTGTTGGCTCAAACGGAGTCGGATGGTCGACCGGCCGGCGCGCGTCGTAGCCCAGTTCTACGGCCAAGCCGGCCGGTCGATCAGACGGCCCGTTTCAGCCAACCCTCCCGCAGATTTGCCTGGCAAATCTGCAAGACTTTAAAATCGCCGGACGCACCTGTTGCTTCGCATGGCGAACCAGTGCGGCCGGTGGGCCGGGCATCTTTCCGCCAGGGCAAAGGCGATCGGCTCGGACGTACCAAAAGGTATGCCCGTCGCCAATCGCCTTTGCCCTGACGAAAACCTGCTCCGGCAGAATGCTGCAATCTAACCCGGAAAGACTCTAGGAGCACAACATGCGTGTCAGCGACCTCTTCATCTACCCGCTCAAGAGCGCCCGCGGCATTGCGCTGCCGGCCGCCGACATCGACGCCTACGGGCTTCCCGGCGACCGACGGGCGATGATCACCGATGCGCAGGGGCACTTCATCACCCAGCGCGAGCTGCCAGACCTCGCACGTATCGAGGTGCGACCGGAAGCGAACGCCTTTCGGCTGCTGATGCAGGGAAAGCCTGACATATCGGTTCAGCCGCCTCAGCCTGAAAATCGCATGGATGTGACCGTGTGGAAATCTGCCGTCAGTGCCGCCGTCGCCGATCCGGAGAGCAACCGGCAGCTTTCCGAGTGGCTCGGCCGCGAGGTGCGGCTGGTCTTCTTCGATGGCCAGGCGCGGCGAACGGCGAATGCCGAATGGGCTGGCGAAGGCACGCCCGTCACCTTCACCGACGGCTATCAGATCCTTGTGACGACAACCGGCTCGTTGAAGGCATTGAATGCCGATCTCGCCGCCCATGGCGAAGGCAGTGTCGGCATGGAACGCTTCCGTCCGAACATCGTCATCGATACGGACGAGGCCTGGCCAGAGGACCGCTGGGCGGCAATCGAGATCGCCGGCATCCGCTTCGATCTCGTCAAACCCTGCTCCCGCTGCATCATGACGACGCAAGACCAGCTGACCGGTTCACGCGAGGGGCCAAACCCGATGCCGGCCATGGGCCGCATCCGCATGTCGGCCGACCGGCGCGTGCCCGGCCCACTGTTCGGCTGGAACGTCACGCCGCGCGGCAGCGGCAGGATTACGGTCGGCGACGCCGTCAGCATCGTTGAAGAGAGACCGGAAGGCTGGGCGCTCAAACGTCGCGCCGCAGCCTAGAGCCTTTCCGGGTTAGATTGAAACATTCTGTTGGCTCAAACGGAGTCGGATGGTCGACCGGCCGGCGCGCGTCGTAGCCCAGCTCTACGGCCAAGCCGGCCGGTCGATCAGACGGCCCGTTTCAGCCAACCCGAAGGGCCGGGCATCTTTCCGCCAGGATCAAAGGCGATCGGCTCGAACGTACCAGGAGGTACGCCCTTCGCCAATCGCCTCTGCCCTGACGAAAACCTGCTCCGGCAGAATGCTGCAATCTAACCCGGAAAGGCTCTAGCCTTTTCAGACGCGATCAAGCGCGGCATCGATTCCCGCCATGACATCGGCCGGCAGCGGTCCCTTTTCCAGTGCGCCGGCATTTTCCTCCACCTGGGCGACGGTGCGGAAACCCGGAATGGGGAGCGTGCGCGGCGAGCGTGCCCAAAGCCAGGCAAGCGCGCCCTGCGTCAGCGTGCGGCCACCTGAGGTCAGGAGATCACGGACGGCATCGAGCCTTGCGGCGAATTCGGGGGCGATGCGCCCGTCCTTGAAATAGACCATCCAGTCGAGGGCGGCACCGCGGACATCCTTCGCGCCCACCGCCTTGTCGGCGGTGAACTTGCCAGTGAGGAGACCCATGGCCAGCGGGCCGCGATTGATGGAGATCAACCCCTTCCCCTCGATCACCGCAATCATCTCCGGCACCGGCTCGAAGACGTTCATCGTATGCTGGATCGAGACATAGCCCCGGCGGCCGGCATGACGGGCGGCGCGATCGGGAGAATCGGTGCTCCAGCCGAACGCATCGATCTTGCCTTCGGCCCGCAGCGCCTCCAGCGTATCGAAGACGGCATCCGACTGTTCCAGCGGAAAATCATTGATGTGGAACTGCAGCAGATCGAGGCGGTCGCGCTTCAGGCGGCACAACGAGGTCTCGACCGAACGGCGAATGAAGGCCTCATCGGCAAAGGCACCGGTTGCCTGCTTGGTTTCCGGATCGGTGGCAAAGCCGAATTTGGTGGCGATGACGATATCGTCGCGATTGCCGATCGCCCGGCCGAGCATGTCCTCCGAGTGGCCGGCGCCGTAATTCGACGCCGTGTCGAAGAAGCGGATGCCGAGTTCGATGGCGCGATGGATCGCTTCGACGGATTCATCGTCGTCGACATCGCCCCAGCCGAGTGGCGTGTCGCCGGCGAAGAAGGGACCGCCGATCGCCCAGCATCCCATGCCGAGGCGCGGAATTTCGCGGCCGTTCCAGAGCGTGATCGTCGTCGGTGATGCGGTCTTGGTCAGCATGAGGTCCTCCTTGATTGGCAATCCTGTGAAGACATAGGAAGCGCTCTTCGGCAGGTAAACCGCCAAATCCGGAGGATGTTTTGCACCCGTAAAAAACGAGGTCAGGCGGAAATACCATTCGGAGGGGAAAGCGTCCGCAAGGCTGGATTGAGCGCCTTGAGCGCGGCCTGAACGAAACCGTCGCGGGCCGCCGCCGCCTCGATGCCACGCGGCTCATAGACGTGGCGATGCAGAAAGAACCCCGTCAGCCGGAATGCTGCTGCGAGACTATCGAAGTCGGCCGCATGATTGCCTTCGGCACTGAGGAACGGCGGCAGGAGCAGCATCTTGTCCGCCCAGGGGGCACCGGCCGTGCGGCTGACGGCACGCCCGGATTTCGGCGAGACATAGACGAGATCGGAACGGGCGCCGGTTGCGGCGCATTCGGCAAGATCGAGTCCAAAGCCGAGATCATTCAGCACCGCAAGCTCGAAACGCACGAAGAGTTCGCCGGCATCGGCCGGGTTGTGCAGGTGATCGAGGATTACTTCAAGCGCATCGAAGAGATGCGGATGCGGGTCACGCTCCGGCAGCAGCCGCAGCAGCGCGCCCATGGCCTGGACGCCGTAGACGGCGGTCGCCGTTTCCATCAGGCGGGCGGCGCGCAGCGTCACCGGCTCGACGCGGAAATCTCCGAGATGCTCGTCAAGCCGAGCGCGCCAGGTGACTTCGACGGCATTGCCCGCCTGCAGCACAGGCTGCATGGCGCGCGAGCGGCCGGAACGCACCAGGCCGAGATGGCGGCCGCGATCACGCGTCATCACCTCGGCGATGACGCTCGTCTCACCGTGGCGCTTGACGCCCAGAATGATCGCATGGTCTTGCCACTGCATCGAAAGAGTCCTTGCGGATGACGAATCCATCCTAATCCAAGGACCGGTTTCTGTCATGGACCGCGTCAGGCGACAGCCGGGAAAAGCCTCAGCAGGAAGTCACGCATCGCCGTTTCGTCGAAAGGCTTGACCAAAAGCGGGATGTGCTGCAGGTCGGGTGGGAAATCGCCCGTATCGGAATAGCCACTGACGAAGCCGAAGGGGATGCCGATATCGAAAAGATGGCGGGCAAATCCGAAGCTCATGCCGTCACCGAGATTGACGTCGAGAAGGGCGAAATCATATGTCTCCGCCGCGATGGCAGCCCTCGCCTGCTCGACGCTGCCGACGATATCGATGCTCTCGACGCCGGCCAGGCGCAGAATATCCTCCGCCTCCATCGCGATGATCAGACTGTCCTCAAGAACCAGAACACGGATTGCGCTCATGATTCGATGCCCCTCGTCGAGCGCCTGTCGCAGCGCCCCGGCCGTTTCGCCAACATCATTGCCCTCCGGTGCCCCGCATGGCACGCTATCGGTGAATTCCGCCACCTTGTCTGAATAAACCATTTTTCTGCCCGGTCGATAAGAATCAAAATCGGAGGAAAGATGATGCCCGACCTTATTTTCCCTGATGCTAATCTGCATTTAAAAAAGACATAGCCAAGCTGGTTGGCCAGGGGTCTGTCGACAAATAATCGTGTCCTCAGACGGATGACTGTGATTTGCGCGAAGCCAAGACGGCTACCGGCAGTTTTGTCGTCGCAGGCGGACCGATCTCACAGAAATGCGAGAGTTTGCCCATCAAATGTGGATGGTAGCAAGCGATCGAAATCGATCGCAATAACGCCAAAACAAAGCGATAGAGCTTGCCCGGGACGCGGAGAATGGAATTTAGATGAACGGGCGTTTGCCCTCTCCGAGCCCTTCCCAACCGGCGATCGCCATCAACTCTTCGCCGTTCAGCACCTCGCAGCCGCGCTCCTGCCAGCGAATCAACCCACGTTCGGCGAGCTTTTTCAGAGTCTTGTTGGTGTGGACGATGGAAAGACCAAGCGTGTCGGCAATGTGCTGCTGGGTGATGGGGATGAATTTGCGGCCGTTGAAGATATTGAGCTTCCGGCCGCGCTCGAACAGGAAAGCGATCAGGTAGGCGGCTCTTTCCAGCGCCGTGCGGCGGCCGATGCTCAGGAGATGCTCATCCAGGATGCGTTCCTCGCGCGCGGCGATCCAGGTGATGTCGAAGGCGAGCGAGGCATGTTTGTTGTAGAGCGTCATCAACCGGTCACGCTCGAAGACACACAGGGAAACGGGCGAAAGCGCTTCGACGGAGTGCTGCATCTCGCCGGCGATCGTTCCCTGCAGGCCGATCAGGTCGCCCGGCATGATATAATTCAGAATCTGGCGGCGCCCGTCCTCCAGCATCTTGTAGCGGAAGCCCCAGCCGGAAAGCACCGTGAAGAGATGAGCGCTGTGTGCGCCCTCGACGAGGATGGTGGAGCCGGCATCGACGGCAAGCTCGCCCCTCTTGAAACGCGAGACGAATTCCAGCTCGTCGCGGCTGAACTCCCTGAAATGCGGCAAGGGGCGCAAAGGACATTGCTCGCAAGGGGTCTTGAAAGAATGGATGGGTCTCGACGTCGCCATATTTGCCCTTGCCGTCGCAAAACCGGCGCGCCAACGTTGGCGTGCCGCTCATCAAAGAATGCGCAGGCCACGGATTTGTTCCACGAGCGAGGCAGGTTTTTTATGCGAAAACAAAGGGCTGGCGCGTGCCCGATGAAATCTTTGCCATGCTTTATTTCGGGAAATCGAGGCCCATTTCGCGGAACCGCTCGGGATCATCGCCCCAATTCTCACGAACCTTGACGAACAGGAAGAGATGGACCGGCTGTTCGAGGATTTCCGACAGTTCCTTGCGGGAGGCAGTCGAGATCGCCTTGATGGTTTCACCACCCTTGCCGAGGGCGATCTTCTTCTGGCTGTCGCGCTCGAGATAGATCACCTGCTCGATCCGCACCGAGCCGTCCTTGCGCTCTTCCCACTTCTCCGTTTCGACGTGCGAGGCATAGGGAAGCTCCTGATGGAGGCGCAGAAACAGTTTTTCGCGGGTGATCTCGGCGGCGAGCTGACGCATCGGCAAATCGGAGATCTGGTCTTCCGGATAGTACCACGGCCCCTCCGGGAGGGTCTTCGCCAGATAGTCCATGACGTCGTCGCAACCGGAGCCGTTTTCGGCCGATATCATGAAGGTGCGCTCGAAGGCGATCTTCTCGTTGGCGGCAGCGGCCAGCGCCAGGAGATCCTCGCGATTGACGCGGTCGATCTTGTTGAGCAACAGTATCTTCGGCTGCCGGACCTCCTTGAGGCCTTCGAGGATGGCTTCGGCATCGCCGCGCAAACCGCGCTCGCTGTCGATCAAGAGCACGATCAGATCGGCATCCTTGGCACCGCCCCAGGCCGAGGTCACCATGGCGCGGTCAAGCCGGCGACGCGGCTTGAAGATACCGGGCGTGTCCATGAAGACGATCTGGGCATTGTCGTGGATGGCGATGCCGCGCACGATCGCCCGCGTCGTCTGCACCTTATGGCTGACGATCGAGACCTTGGCGCCGACGAGGCGGTTTACCAACGTCGACTTGCCGGCATTGGTCGGCCCGATCAGCGCGACGAAGCCCGAATGCGTCGGACCACTGGTTTCTGCGGCAGCTTCGGCCGCGATATCTTCTTCTTGTGTCATTGTCCCGTCAGTTTCCGGCAGGCGATTGCTGCCAAATGCCTTCGCGCTCAAGCATCTTCGTCGCCGCAACCTGTTCGGCGGCACGCTTCGACCGCTCTACGCCGGTTTCGGGCTTAATGCCAGCAACTTCCACCGTCACCTTGAAACGCGGATCATGATCCGGTCCGCTGCGTTCATCAACCCGGTAGATCGGAGTGACGCCGAATTTCGCGTGCGACCATTCCTGCAGCTCGGTCTTGGCGTCGCGCTTGGCGCCATCGGCCCGCGCCGCCCTGCCCTGCCAATAGCGCAGTATGAACCGACGGGCGACCTCAAGGCCGCCGTCGAGATAGATCGCGGCGATCAGGCTTTCAACGACATCGGCGCGCACGTTCATCATGCGTTTGCCGGTCAATTTCTTCACATCGGCGCCGGTGCGGATATAGAGGTGAAGATTGAGTTCGTCGGCGACCGCTGCGCAGGTTTCGGCGCTGACGAGCTGGTTGAGGCGAACCGAGAGCTCGCCTTCGCCTGCCGTGCCGAAGGTGCGGAACAGAAGCTCGGCGATGCAGAGCCCGAGGACCCTGTCGCCGAGGAATTCCAGCCGTTCGTAATTGCCGCCCTTTTCCGTGCGGGCGCTGGCATGGGTCAGCGCCCGATCGAGGCGTTCCTTTTCGGCGAAGTCGTGACCGATCAGGCCTTCAAGCTTTGCGCGGTCCGCCGCAGAAAGCGTCTGCGCCTTGCTCATTCAACAACCTTGAAGAGGCGGTCCCAACGCATGTTCGTCGGCCACTTCCAGATTTCTCGGAAGGAGGTGTCGTTGCCGAGCGAGAAAAAGATGACGCTGGCGCGGCCGACAAGATTTTCGGCAGGCACGAAGCCGACGTCGAACCGGCTGTCGAGCGAGTTGTCGCGGTTGTCGCCCATCATGAAATAATGGCCTTCCGGCACGATGAATTCACGGGTGTTGTCACCCCGCGACACCGGAGACTGATCGAGCGTGTCGTAGGTCTTGCCGCTGTCGAGCGTTTCGCGGAACACCGGCACATCGGCGCCCGGATCGAGCTTGTAATCCGACGTGAAGGTCCCGTCCGCCACCTTCGGAACCGGCTTACCGTTGACGTAGAGCACGCCGTCGGTCACCTGGATGTGATCGCCCGGCAGGCCGATGCAGCGCTTGATGTAATCAACCTCGGGGTTTGGCGGGAAGCGGAAGACGACGATGTCGCCACGCTTCGGATCGGCGCCGAACAGGCGGCCGCTGAAGATGTCGGGGGAGAAGGGCAGCGAATATTTCGAATAGCCGTAGGCGAACTTGTTGACGAAGATATAATCGCCGACGAGCAGCGTCGGCATCATCGAACCGGACGGAATGGTAAAGGGCTGGAACAGCACCGTTCGGATCACCATCGCCAAAATCAGCGCCTGGATGATGACTTTGATATTTTCCCAGAGGGCGTTCGGCTTGGCTTCGACTTTTTCGGACACGCAGTCTTATTCCTTCAAGACGCCGCGGAGGCGCAATTCTTTCTGTCGTTCTCTCTAGCGGCTTCGGCCGATTGCGGCAATGGCGACAACGTCAAAAGCGACGAGAGGTCGCGACTACAGGCTTACGGGGGTCGCGATAACACTCCGGATCAAAGGTTCTCGGGCAACGCCTCGATAATGACGAAGGCCTGCGCCAAGGGATAATCATCGGTTATTGTCAAATGAATGGCGGGCTTGTGGCCTGCGGGCAGCAGCGATTCGAGGATCAGGGCGGCGGCGCCTGACAAAACCATGGTCGGCTTGCCGCTCGGCAGGTTGACGACGCCCATGTCCTTCCAGAAAACGCCCTGGGCGATACCGGTGCCGAGTGCTTTGGAACAGGCCTCCTTGGCGGCGAAACGCTTGGCATAGGATTCGGCGCGATTTGCCCGGCGGTCGGAACGCGCGCGTTCGACCTCGGTGAAGCAGCGATGGGTGAAGCGCTCGCCGAAGCGCTCGATGGATTTCTCGATGCGGCGAATGTCGATCAGATCGCTGCCAATGCCGATGATCATGCCGGAACCTTCCGTCGCTTGAGAATTCTCGATCGGGTTCAAACGCTCGGCATGTCGCCGGCCGGGCTGGCAAGGCGCAGGCGCGCCCGCTCGATCAGCCGTATGTGGCGGCGCGTCTGAAAACCCTTCACGGTGTAGAACGTCAGCGCATAGAGCGCAACGGAGGTGACGATCGCCGGCGGAATGGCGCCTACCAGCATCGGTTCCAGCACCGGCTTCCACAGCTCGGTGAAATTCAGCTTATGGAAAAGCGCGGCCAGATCCACCGTCTGACCGGCCAGATGATCCTCGCGGCTGAGCAGCAGATGT
The DNA here is from genome assembly GCF_014195045.1 of Rhizobium sp. BK591. NCBI lineage: Bacteria > Pseudomonadati > Pseudomonadota > Alphaproteobacteria > Hyphomicrobiales > Rhizobiaceae > Rhizobium > Rhizobium sp. BK591. The sequence goes on along the minus strand of NZ_JACIAZ010000003.1, from coordinate 97,593 downwards.
CCGATCTCCCAGGTGATGCCCCAGATGAAGGGATAGGTCAGCGGATTGCCGAAGGCCGCGCAGCCAAGGGCGGCGGCCACCATGCTGCCGGAGAGGAAATAGGTGATGACGAAGGCCATGACGAAATGCACGCCGATGAACGGCGTCCACGAGACGAAGACACCCGCGGCGACGCCAGCCGCAACCGCGTGCGGCGAGGCGCTCAGGCGCAGGATGCGCATTGTCAGGTAACGGATCGGGCGAAGGAAACCTTTGCGGGGCCATAAAAGCTCTCGCATCTTTTCCTTGAATCCCGCAGGCTTGCGACGGCGAAACAACATGGCCGGTATTTAGTGCAGCGCACATGACCATGACAAGAGCGGCAAATGATACCGCCCGAAAAACAGCTCAGCTCTCTCAGCGGAGAGGAACTTCTTCAGCCGAGGGGCGTCCGTTATGCAAAACGTCCCTCACTCGCCTCAAGTATAAAGCTCAGTATTAGCGATTGCGGAATAGACCACGGTCGACCTGGCGCTGACGAAATTCGAGATCGATACGATCGAGCGAGCCATTGAGATATGCCATTTCACGTTCCTGCGTGGTCTGAGCGCGGAAGGCACGAGCGATTTTCCTGATAGGGTCAAACATTATCTTGTCTCATCTTCTGTTTGCGTTTCGATGATCAGAAGATAGGCCCGGCGCAGGTTAATTACTACAGCCGCAACATGGAGACAGCCATGCGCCTAATGCATTGCTTGCCTTTTTGATGCTCCACATTGCGCACAAAACGATCATAAAATATGCAATCTCTCGCCCAGCCCACTGACAGGCTTAACAAAAGCTTACTCGTAAAGCCGCCGAACGGTGGCGATGCAATCCAGTTCCTTCATCTGGGCGAGCAGCTGATTGAGCTGGCGCAAGTCCCAGACCTCGACCTCGAGCATCATTTCGGTGAAATCGGCCGCCACCCGCACCGTGTTCAGAAGGCGAATATTGACGTCGAGGCCTGCGACCGTCTGGGCGACCTTGGCGAGCGTGCCGGGCTCATTCAACCCATTGACCATGATGCGCGCCATGAAACGCGACTTGTTGGCTTCGTCGAGATCCCAGCGGACGTCGATCCAGCGGTCGGGCTGATCGTCGAAGCGCTGCAGGCTCGGCGACTGGATCGGATAGATGGTGATGCCGTTGCCCTGGTCCATGATGCCGACGATGCGATCGCCAGGCACAGCACCAGTCGGCGCGAACTTGACGTCGACATTGCCGGACAGACCGCGGATCGGACCGATATCGGCATGCGTGTCGACTTCCGAATGGCCGCCGTCGGGCCCGGCCTTGGTCTTGCCGGGGATCTTGAAGATCATGCCGGCCGCACTGCGCACGTTGAACCAGCCGTCGTCGCCTGATGGTTTCACGGTGACGCGCTCGTCCTGATGATCGGGATAGACGGCGCGCAGCACATCGAGCGAGGACATCTCGCCACGGCCGACGGCGGCAATCGCATCCTCGACATCCTTCTGGCCGAGACGGTGTAGTGCCGGCTTCATCGCCTCGCGCGAGAAGATCTTGCCGGCCCTGTCGAAGGTACGCTCGAGAATGCGGTGACCGAGGCCGGCATATTGCTTGCGGATCGCCATGCGGGTGGCGCGGCGGATGGCGGCGCGCGCCTTGCCGGTCACGACGATCTCTTCCCAGGCGGCGGGCGGAACCTGCACGCCGGAGCGGATGATCTCGACCTCGTCGCCATTGGCAAGCCGCGTCACCAGCGGCATGATACGGCCGTTGATCTTGGCGCCCACCGTGGTGTCGCCGATATTGGTGTGCACCGCATAGGCGAAATCGATCGGGGTGGCGCCACGCGGCAGGGCAATCAGCTTGCCCTTCGGCGTGAAGCAGAAGACCTGGTCCTGGAAGAGCTCGAGCTTGGTGTGTTCGAGGAATTCTTCCGGGCTGTCGCCCTCGGCGAGCGCCTCGATCGTATGGCGCAGCCAGGAATAGGCGTTGGATTCGCGCGAAAGGATGTCGCCGTCGGCATTGGTGGCGCCGTCCTTGTAAAGCGCGTGGGCGGCGATGCCGAATTCGGCGATTTCGTGCATGCGCTTGGTGCGGATCTGCAGTTCGATGCGCTGGCTGGACGGACCGACGATGGTGGTGTGCAGCGACCGGTAATCATTCTGCTTTGGCGTCGAAATATAGTCCTTGAAGCGGCCGGGCACGACGCGCCAGCGCGTGTGGACGATGCCGAGCGCCCGATAGCAGGACGGGATGTCCTCGACGATCAGGCGGAAGCCGTAGACATCGGAAAGCTGCTCGAAGGAAAGAGACTTCGACTGCATCTTGCGAAAGACCGAATAGGGCTTCTTCTGTCGGCCCTTGACATAGGCGCTCGTCAACCCGCTTGCGACCAGCAGGTCGCGCAGTTCGGCCTCGATCTTCTTGACGATGCCCTCGTTGCGCTTCGAAAGCTCTTCCAGCCTTTTGGTGACGGTCTCGTAGGCTTCCGGGTTCATATGCCGGAAGGAGAGTTCCTCGAGTTCCTCACGCATGTCCTGCATGCCCATGCGGCCGGCCAGCGGCGCATAGATTTCCATCGTCTCCTCGGAGATGCGGGCGCGCTTGTCGGCCGACATGTGATCGAGGGTGCGCATATTGTGCAGGCGATCGGCAAGCTTGACGAGCAGCACACGCACATCATCGGATATGGCGAGCAGCAGCTTACGCAGGTTTTCCGCCTGCTTGGCCTTCTTGGTGACGAGATCGAGCTTCTTGATCTTCGTCAGCCCCTCGACCAGGCGGCCGATATCCTCGCCGAACAGTTCGTCGATCTCGGCGCGCGTCGCCGTCGTATCCTCGATCGTGTCGTGCAGAAGGGCAACCGCGATCGTCGATTCATCGAGGTGCATGTCGGTGAGGATGGCGGCGACTTCGAGCGGATGAGAAATATAGGGATCGCCGCTCGCGCGCTTTTGCTGGCCATGCTTCTGCATGGCGTAGACATAGGCTTTGTTCAGCAGTGCTTCATTGGCATCGGGCTTGTATTGCTGAACCCGCTCCACGAGCTCGTACTGCCGCATCATTCCAAAGCCACTCCGATAAAAATAAAAGCGCGCCAATCAACGATTGGCGCACACATGGGCAATAATATGCCTAAGCAATAAAGGCGCAAGATTGACGATTGGTAATCATCGCTCTTTTGCATCGCATGAAGCTGTTTCGGTATCACATCTGACCGATGTGACCGGGATCCGGCCTATGCGCTTAGTAGTCGTCGCTCTTTTCCGGCGGCACCAGGCCTTCGATGCCGGCAAGCAGCTCTTCTTCCGACATCTGGTCGAAAGTGATCGTCTCCGGCAGGTCGTCCTGCTCCTCGCTGTCGGCTGCGGCGACGCCGCCGGCGGCGATCATGCTTGCCGGATCGGGCTCGGGCTCGTCGACTTCGACATGCTTCTGCAGCGAATGGATCAGATCTTCCTTGAGGTCATCGGGCGAAAGCGTCTCGTCGGCGATTTCGCGCAGGGCCACGACAGGATTCTTGTCATTGTCGCGATCGATGGTGATCGAGGCACCCTGGGAAATCAGCCGGGCGCGGTGGCTGGCGAGCAGAACCAGCTCGAAGCGGTTCTCCACCTTGTCGATGCAATCTTCAACTGTGACACGGGCCATTGCCTGTCCTTTGCGGTCGTCATTTCGGGATTAGCACGCCCGATACAATTAAAACCGGGCAAATACAAGTTTTTCATTCCGGCGCCCCTCGTCTTTATCCGCGACTGAGCTAAATTTCCATGGAGAATGTCATAATTCCACCGAAGGTTGCTTGGAATATGCCGAATCGTGCCCTAAATCTTTCATATATGAATAATTCATAAAGTAAGGATCAAAGCGAAATAGAAACGCAAGATATTGTTTTTATTGAAGTTTGTCACCTGCGGATTTCGATTGCTCTCATTGGATTGGTAAGCGATGTTTGACCCACGCGAAAAAATTGCACTCTTCATTGACGGCGCCAACCTCTACGCTGCATCCAAGAGCCTCGGCTTCGACATAGATTACCGCAAGCTGTTGAAAGCATTCCAGAAACGCGGTTATCTGCTGCGCGCTTATTATTATACCGCTCTGATCGAGGATCAGGAATATTCATCGATCCGGCCGCTGATCGACTGGCTCGACTACAACGGCTACAAAGTCGTCACCAAGCCCGCCAAGGAATTCACAGATTCCATGGGTCGCCGGAAGATCAAGGGCAACATGGACATCGAGCTTGCGATCGACGCCATGGAACAGTCCGAAACGGTCGATCATCTTGTCATCTTCTCCGGCGACGGCGATTTCACCAATCTGGTCGAGGCGCTGCAGCGCAGAGGCCGCAAGGTCTCGGTGATCTCAACCATGGCGACGCAGCCGCCGATGATCGCCGACGACCTGCGTCGGCAGGCCGATCATTTCATCGATCTCTTGTCTTTGAAGGCTGAAATCGGTCGTGATCCCTCCGAGCGGGCGCCCCGTCCGGTCGAAGTCGTCCCGGCCAGCGATTTCGAGGAGTGATCCCTCCACCATCTCGAAGCGGAGCTGCGAAGCTCAGCGGCACGGCAGCCGCCTTCCCGCATCGCCATGCTTTGGCATGCGTGCTGAACGACAGCGGCCGATCTTAGATCAGCCATTGTCCTTCAGCAGGCGGCTCTTCTGCCGGTTCCAATCGCGTTCTTTCTCCGACTCGCGCTTGTCATGCAATTTTTTACCCTTGGCGAGCGCCAGTTCCATCTTCGCCCGACCGCGATCGTTGAAATAGATCTTCAGCGGGATCAGCGTCATGCCTTCACGGTTGACGGCAGAACGCAGGCGATGAATCTCACGGCCCGACAGCAGCAGCTTGCGGCGTCGGCGCGGTTCGTGATTGAAGCGGTTGGCCTGCAGATATTCCGGCAGATAGGAATTGATCAGCCAGATCTCGCCCCCCTCATCCGAGGCATAGGATTCGGCGATATTGGCCTTGCCCTCGCGCAGCGATTTGACCTCCGTGCCCATCAGCACGAGGCCGGCCTCGTAGGTATCGATGATCTCGTAGTTGAAGCGGGCCTTGCGGTTTTCGGCCACGACCTTGTTCACCACGCGCTGGCTGCCTTTGGGGGCCATGACGACATTCCATTCATTTAGAGCGCGAAAAGCCGCGCCCTCATTCCCGACCTCTATGTGAGGGCTTGCCCTTTATGTAAGGGAGCGACCCGGCCTTGTGAAGATGGCCGGTCTTTTCAGTTCAGCAGGCCGGCATGGCGCAACGCGGCGTCGATTGCCGTTTCCGTGGCCGGCTCCAGCGTCGAAAGCAGCGGCGAGCGGACGTTGCGGCTCATGCGGCCAAGCCTGGAGAGCCCGTATTTGGCGCCGCAAAGACCCGGCTCGAGGAAGATCGCCTTGTGCAGCGGCATCAGCCGATCCTGATATTCCAGGGCGCGGGCATAATCGCCTGCGAGCGTCGCCGCCTGGAACTCGGCGCAGAGCCGCGGGGCGACATTGGCCGTTACCGAAATACAGCCGACACCGCCATGGGCGTTGAAGCCGAGCGCCGTCGCATCCTCGCCGGACAACTGCCGGAAATCCGTGCCGCAGGTGATGCGCTGTTCGGAGACGCGCTCGATCTTACCCGTTGCATCCTTGACGCCGACGATATTGCTGTGCGCCTTGGCGAGCGCCCCCATCGTTTCCGGCGTCATGTCGACCACCGAGCGGCCGGGGATGTTATAGATATAGATCGGCAGATCGACGGCCTCGGCGATCGCCGAAAAATGCGCGATCAAACCCTTCTGCGTCGGCTTGTTGTAATAGGGAGTGACGACCAGAACGGCGTTCGCACCGACCTTTTCGGCATGCTGGGCAAGCTCGATCGCCTCACGCGTATTGTTCGAGCCGGCGCCGGCCATGACGGGGACGCGTTTTGCAGCAACCTCGATGCAAAGTTCCACGACCCGCTTGTGTTCGGCATGCGACAGCGTCGGGGATTCGCCCGTCGTGCCGACCGGAACGAGACCGGCGCTGCCTTCCTTGATCTGCCAGTCGACATGAGCGGCGAAACTATCTTCGTCGATCAGTCCGGCGTCGGTGAAGGGGGTGACGAGGGCGGGAATGGACCCATTGAACATGCAAAGCTCCTCACGACCAAATCCTTGCTTCGGCCGCATTCCATGAATAAGAGTTGCGCACCATAGAGCGCCGAAATCATCGCGACAAGCGCGGAGAGTTCGGTTTAGGGCAAATTCCGATAGCAGATGTGAATGAATTTTACCTGGTACGGTAAGGTTTCGTTAAGATGCCTCTAGCCTAATGGCAGGGCGTGTTTTCGGTGCGAGATCCCGGATGAAGAAAGCTGTCCTGATTCTGTCCGCCTTCGGCTTCATTGCCGCCGCGTGGGGCAGCGTTGCGTCGCCGCTTCCCGGCGAGAGCGCTGCCATGCCTGATGTCAAGCCGCTCGGCTTCATCCCCGAGACATCCATACCGGAAGCGATCACAACAGGCGCCATCCCGCGCAATCCGGCAGTGGCGCCTGTCAACAGCGACCTGAAAACCGGCCTCGACGCGCTTTCCGACAAGGACCCGCAGCTGGCGCTTTCGATCCGCGACAGCATGCGCGACGATACGCTTGACCGCCATATCCTCACCTGGGCGATCGCCGTTTCTGGATTGAAGGGCGTTCCCTCCTATGAAATCGCCAGCGCCGCGCAGGAGCTCAAGGGCTGGCCGGGTCTTTCGCGGCTGCGCGCCTATTCCGAGCGCGCGCTCTATGACGAAAATCCCGCCCCTTCCGCCGTGCTCGCCGCCTTCGGCGATACTGCGCCTGAGACGATGCAGGGCGCCGTCATCCTCGGCCGGGCGCTGGTTGCGACAGGCAAGCAGGCGCAGGCAGCAAAATATATCCGCAAGGTCTGGCGCGGAGAGGCTCTCGACAAGGCGACGGAAGACAAGATCCTCATCGAGTTTTCCGCGCTGCTGACGCCTGCCGACCATAAGGCGCGGATGGACTATCTGATGTATCGCGGCCGGGTGGCGCAGGCCAAGCGCTTCGGCGACATGGGCCAGGCGCAGTCGCTCTACAAGGCCTGGGCTGCCGTCGACGCCAAGGCCGGCAATGCCGGCGCCCTGCTTAACGCCGTCGATGCGAGATGGCGCGGCGATGCCGGCCTGCTGTTTGCCCGGATCGAATATCTGCGCAAGCAGGACAAATATGCCGAAGCGGCGGCGCTGCTGGAGCAGATGCCGCCCGAGCGCAGCGAACTCGTCAATTCCGGCGAGTGGTGGAACGAGCAGCGGATCATCAGCCGCGGCCTCGTCGACCAGGGGCAATTCAAGCCCGCCTATCGCATCGTCGCAAACTACGCCGCAACAAGCCCGACGGATATCGTCGAGGCCGAGTTCCATGCCGGATGGTACGCGCTTCGCGGCCTGCAGGACCCGACAACGGCGGAAAGACACTTCCGCAAGATCCTCCAGACATCAAACGGGCCGATCTCGGTTTCACGCGCCTGGTATTGGCTGGGCCGGGCAGCGGAGGCCGGCGGCCCCGGCCAATCCAGTGAATTCTATACGAAAGCCGCGAGTTTTCCCGGCACCTTCTACGGTCAGCTCGCGGCCGAACGGCTGGGGCGAAAGACGCTGAACGTCGCCTATCCCTCACCGAGCACGGCCGACCGGCAACGCTTCCAGGCGCGCGAAGCCGTGCAGGCGATCGCCCGGCTGGAAGCCGCAGGCCATGGATGGCGGGCCGATATTCTCTATCTCGCGCTCGCCGATCAGCTGCAGAGCCCCGGTGAATTGGCCGTCCTTGCAGCAAAGGCCGAGCAATCCGGCGATCATCATCTCTCGTTGCAGATCGGCAAGATCGCTTACGGGCGCGGCATCGATGTCGCAGCGCTGGCCTTTCCGGTCGGCGTGATCCCAGCGAACGCCAATATATCAGGCTCCGGCAAGGCACTCGCCTATGCCATCGCCCGGCAGGAAAGCGCCTTCAACCCGGCCGCCGTTTCGGCGGCGAATGCGCGCGGCCTGCTGCAGCTTCTGCCGGGAACAGCCCAGGCGGTGGCCAAGCGCCACAATATTACCTATTCCAAAGACAAACTGACGGCCGATGCCGGCTACAACGCGACGCTCGGCGCGCATTATCTCGGCGAGCAGATAGACGCCTTTGGCGGCTCCTATATCCTCACCTTCATTGCCTACAATGCCGGGCCGAAGCGGGTGCCGGAATGGATCGGCCGCTACGGCGATCCGCGCGGCAGGCCGATCGACGAGATCGTCGACTGGATCGAGCGCATCCCCTTCCCCGAAACGCGCAACTATGTGCAGCGGGTGATGGAGAATTACGAAGTCTACAAGGCCCGCCTTGGCCAGCCGACCGATATCGAACGCGACCTGATCGGCGGACGCAGCGCCTCCTGAAGCCGTTTGGTGCGGCTCGCAAAGCAGGCTACATCTTCGGGATCAACAGATCTCGAGTGGATGCGATGCCGGATACTTACGCAGGCGATTTCCAGGAACGGTTTTACACATCTTCCGACGGGCTGAGGCTTTATGCCCGCGACTACCGGCCCGACGAGGCCCTAACAGGCGGACGGCTGCCGGTAATCTGCCTGCCCGGGCTGACCCGCAATACGCGGGATTTTCATCGGCTGGCGCTGCTTCTCTCCCGCGACAGAACATCGCCGCGCAGGGTCATCGCACTCGATTCGCGCGGCCGGGGAAACTCGGCATGGGACGAGAATAAGGCGAACTACAATCTCGCCGTCGAAGCCGGCGACGTCATAGCCGCCTGCGCGGCGCTCGGCTTCGAGCGGGCGATCTTCATCGGCACATCGCGCGGCGGGCTGATCCTGCATCTGATCGCAGCGACGCGTCCGGCTCTCCTCGAAGCCGTCATCCTCAACGATATCGGGCCTGTGATCGAAGCTGAGGGGCTGGCACGAATCCGAGATTACCTCAACAACGGCAGGCAGCCGGCGGAGTGGAGCGAGGCGGCCGATATATTGAAGGAAAATCATGGGGCGTCGTTTACCGCACTTGCGGGGGAAGACTGGCGCGAGATGGCGCTTGCGCTTTATCGCGACGTCGGCGGAAGGCCGGTCGCCGATTTCGATCCGGCGATCGCAGAGGCACTCAAATCGGTCGATTTCAGCCAGCCGCTACCCGATCTGTGGGAGCAATTCGAAAGCCTGAGCCGGTTGCCGCTCATGTTGATCCGCGGCGAGAATACGTCGCTGCTCTCAAAGCAGACGGCCGACGAAATGGCACGCCGCCATTCCGGACTGGTTCTGCACACCGCGGCGAAGCAAGGGCATGCACCGCTCCTCCATCTCGGCAGAATCCCCGCAATGATTCAGGCTTTTCTCGCCAATTGCCGATAAGCGCTTTGATCTCCATCTATCGAGACAGTGACCAAAAGCAGAAAGCCCGGCTCAAGAGCCGGGCTTTCCGTATTGCCTAATCTGGTCAGATTAGAACGCACGCTGCAGGCGGAAGTAGCCCGTCGTGGAGTCGTCAGCATCTTCCGGATCGAGGTACTGAACCGAAGCCTTGGCGTAGAAGTTGTCGACGATCTGGTAATCAACCGTCAGACCGGCCTTCCAGGCATCGCCGTTGCCGAAGTCGTCGCCAGAAACGTAGTAGTCGCTGTAGTACTGGACGCCAGGGGTGATCTTGAGCTTGTCGGTTGCCTTGATTGCGTATTCGGCAGCAACAGCCCATTCAGCCTTGGTGTAGTAGGAGCTCGGGCCGGTAGCGTATACGGCAGCGAGGCCGAGCGTGCCGGGACCGATGTCAACCGTACCCATTGCACGGACAGCACCTTCTTCGTTGTCGACGTCGTAGCCGGCAGTGATCTGGTAGCTGAACGCGCCAGCCTTGCCGCCGAGACCGACTGCAACACCAACGTTGTTGGCTTCTTCGTCCGTCTTGTAGAAGCCGTCTTCGAGTTCATCGACGCTGATGCCAGCGTAGAAGTCAGAGGTTTCGTACTGATAACGGATGGAGTTATGCAGGGTGACCGGAGAGCCGATATCGTCGGTTTCGCCAGAGAGGCCATCGTCCCACCAGCTGTAGAACAGACCAGCGCGGAAGCCGGCGATGTCGAGGTAAGCGGAGTCGAGCTTGGCACCCTGATCGGTGGCGTTGTCAGCATTGAACTGCATGACGATGACGCCGGTCAGCGGACCGTATTCGGTGTCGCTCTTGGCCGTGAACTGAACCTGACCGCGGCTGAAGGCATCCCAGTCAGAGTCGCCGCCGACATCTTCGCCGACGTTAACCTGGAAACGGATGTAGCCGTTGATCTTGAGGCAGGTTTCGGTGCCCGGGATGTAGAAATAGCCGGTGCCGTAAGCGTCGCAAACGCGGACGTATTCAACCGGTTCCGGCTCGGCAGCAACGATAGCGTCAGCAGCCTGAGCACCGGAAACTACTGCGAGAGCAGCAGCGGAGCCGAGAAGAAGGCTCTTGATGTTCATAAATGACCTCCAATTCAAAGTTTCGATCGGGTTTGGGATCTTTCGCTGAGCAGCGTTCCCTGCCCCATCCCCGTGTTTCAAGAAGTGGACGATCAGTCGCCCTTGCTTCCGACGCTGAAAATACAAGACGGAAGCCGTCACGCAATCACCAACTTACTCGGATGGGGGGTTTGCGGGAGCCTTCCCGACATTCTGTTGCTGAAAGGACACAAGTCGGGCAACCAGCCCCGATTTCCTTTATGCTTTGTTAAGAAAACCCTGATTTTGCGGCTGCTTAGCTCTGATCGACAAAGAATTGGACATGCGCTTTGTGACACATTCGCGACACTTTTTTGACAAAATCCGGTTCTTTCTGGGATACCGTAGCGCTGGGAAGCGTAACCGGAGGTGCACCAATCCGCTTTCGTCACCTGCCGATGCAGGGCGCGGGAAGTGATTCCCGCAAAGCGATTCTCTCGCTCGAGGCGGAGAGACCTTCCCGTCGCGTGGCCGCAAAGCCCCGCTGCATCATTCAATAAAACCGGGAACCGATTTAAGGAATTACGCAGCGACTCAAAGTCGCTTCAGCGTCCATTGTCCGCCTGAAAAGACGCGCGGCGCTGTAATCGACGAAGCGAATATGATTCCTGGCAGGAACTAAGAAGCGGCAGACTCTTGGAAAATCGGAATGGCGGAGAAGATGGGATTCGAACCCACGATACGCTTTTGACGTATACTCCCTTAGCAGGGGAGCGCCTTCGACCACTCGGCCACCTCTCCGGTGCGGCCTAACTATGGTGACCGGCCTGTGAATGCAAGAGTTTTTTGAATTTTCACCAGAAGAAATACAGCAGGCAGCCTTTCGGCTGGCTGCGCAAACAGAACGGCATTTCCTGCCGTGATCAGAAGAAATTAATCGCGCTTCGTTGTCTTGGCGAAAGACGCCGAGCCTTGCCGCCCGGCCTCCGGCAGGATCAGCGAATCCAGGACGGCGTTACCGCCGGCGCCAACAGGTGCTGATTTAGCCGAGCAGCCTCTTGAGGTCGGCAGAGGGGTCGGCGAGAATCGATCTGTCGGGATTGATCCCGGATTCCAGCAGTTTCTTTCCGGTCACATAGGCTTTCGCGTCGTTTATCGCATCGACGGCAATCAGCAGGCCATCCCTGAAGTACCAGACGGAGTGGGCGCCTTCGCGGGCGCCGGGGCGCAGCAGCGTCTCATCATAGCCGAGATTGAAGCCGGCGATCTGCAGCTTGACGTCATACTGATCGGACCAGAACCATGGCTTCGGCTCATAAGGCTCGCTGCCGCCGGCGATGACGGCAGCCGCCGCTTCGGCCTGGTCGACGGCGTTCTGCACCGATTCGAGCCTGATGCGGCCGCCCTGCCAGGGAAGGGCCGCGCAATCACCGGCGGCAAAGATCGACGGATCGGAGGTGCGGGCGAATTCGTCGACGACAATGCCGTTGGCGACTTCGAGTCCGGCTTCCTTGGCGAGCTGGTCGTTCGGCGCAACGCCGATGCCGACGACGGCGAAGTCGATATCGATGACCGAACCGTCGGAAAGTGCGGCGCCGGTGACGCGGCCATCCGTGCCGATCAGATGCTTGAGCCCCGTCTTTTCCCGAATCATCACGTCATGGCTTTCATGGATCCCGCGCATGATGTCGGCGGTCTCCTTCGCCGCGACGCGCTGCAGGATACGGTCGGCCATCTCGATGACGGTCACCTCAAGGCCGCGATGGCGGGCGACGGCTGCCGCCTCGAGACCGATATAACCGCCGCCGATGATGAGGACGCGGCGACCGGGACGCATCTCTTCGGCGAGCAGATCGGCATCGCGCTTGTCGCGGGCGACATAGACGCCTTCGAGATCACCGCCGATTGCGGCCGGCAGCCGGCGCGGCGTCGAGCCGGTGGCCAGCGCCAGCGTGCCGTAATCGAGAACGGAGCCGTCCTGCAGGAGAACCTGCTTGGTGTCAGGCTTGATCTGCTCGGCCCAGGTCGAAACGCGAAGGTCGACATCGTTGTCGGCATACCAGTGCTCGGCGCGGAACAGCAGACGGTCGAATGCCATTTCGCCGAGCAGGTATTTCTTCGAAAGCGGCGGGCGCTGATAGGGCGCCACGTCCTCCGCGCCGATAAGGGTGATCGGGCGCGTGTCCTTCAACGCACGCAGCTTGGCCGCCAATGCGAAACCGGCCTGTCCCGCGCCGATGATCACCAGTCTATCCGTCACGATCTCACTCCTGAAGCTGCGCCCGACACTCGCGCCGAGGCTATCCCCTCCAACGCCGCACGTTTTTCAGACGCGCAAAGGACGCTGTAGCACTTTCAATTTGCCGCATACTCTTCAAATCGATTCCGATTTAAGGATTATGCAGCGGCCTGATACGCCGTCAACGGAAAGCGGCCTCTTACATTCAGCCGATCTCGATCCAGCGGCGCTCATGGAAGGACTGTGCCATGGCATGCACCGACTTCTCTATCCTGAGACCGTCTTCGAATGTCACGATCGACGACGGCTCGCCTGAAATTGCCCGGATCAGCTCGCGGCATTCGATGATCTTCAGATCGTTGAAGCCGAGGCCATGGCCGGGCGCCGGGATGAAGCGATCATAGGGCCGATGGGCGGGCGCCGCCAGTATCTTGCGGAAGCCCTGTTCGGAGCCGCGGCCCTCGGCCTGATAGAGTTCGAATTCGTTCATGCGCTCCTGGTCGTAGACGATCGAGCCTTTCGAGCCGAAAATCTGCAGGGCGATGCGGCCCTTGCGGCCCCAGGCGGCGCGATTCGCCATCAACACGGCGGAGATGCCGCCGCCAAGCCGCATCAGCACGTTGGCGCCATCGTGGTTTTCGACGGCACGGCGACCACCTTCGGTCAAAGGGCGATCGGCATAGGGTTTCACCATATCCGTTATGACGGCCTCGACATGGCCGAAGAGATACCAAAGCAGCGATAGCGGATGCACGGCGAAATCGTCGAGGGCGCCGTAGCCGGCGGAAAGCTCGCTCTTCCAATAAAAGAAGACATCGGGATCGGCCATGAAGTCCTCGTCCATCTCGACGCGGATGTGGTTGACCGTACCGATGGCGCCCTCCCCAATCAGCGTCCTGATATGCCGCATGACGGGATTCTGGATGTAATTGTAACCAAGGGCGGCGACCTTGCCGGACCGCTTTGCGGTTTCCAGCATGCGCTCGGCATCGGCATAGACCGGCGCCATCGGCTTTTCGCACCAGACATGCTTGCCGGCTTCGAGGGCTGCAATCGCCATCTCGGGGTGGAACTGATTGGGCGTCGTGACGGAGACGACGTCGACCTCGGGGTCGGCGATCAGCGCCCGCCAGTCCGCCGTCGCCTTCTCGAAGCCGAATTCACCGGCACGGGCCTCAGCAAGCCCGGCATTGGCTTCGGCCAGATGCACGAGACGCGGACGCTCGACATCGCCGAACACAGTCTTCACCGCATTCCACGCCAGCGCATGGCATTTGCCCATATAACCGGTGCCGATCAAACCGATGCCGAGTGGCTTCATTTCCGTCTCCTCCAGAGCTGCGCGCAGATTTTTGGAATATTTGGATCATTTTGACAAGACAGTTACGCATGGCATTTCTCGCGCCCTTCCCCGCACAATTGTCCAAAAGCCTTCAATTACAGGCGATTAAAAACAATTAGGCGTGTCGTTTGAAATCGTCTATGTTCGACAATATGGAATATTTGTTTCATCTCGTGAGCCGCAAGCATGGATAACGATCCCAAGAGGCACGCACGTGTGCCGCGCGATTTTGAAAGCCTGCGCAGCACCATCATCGAGCGCAAGGCGAACATGCCGAAGCGGCTGGCGCAGGTCGCAGCCTTCGCGCTCGGCAATCCCGACGAAATCGCCTTCGGCACGACGGCGAGCATCGCGGCCGCCTCGGACGTCCAGCCCTCGACGCTGGTGCGCTTGGCGCATCATCTGGGGTATGGAGGCTTTTCCGACCTGCAGAGCATCTTTCGCGAAAGATTGCGCGACCGGACGCTGAGTTACGAAGAGCGGCTCGTCACGCTGGAGCAATCGAGCGGCGACGATGAGGACGCCAATCTGCTCTCCGGCTTCATTGCCGCGGCAAACCAGTCAGTCAACCGGTTGGCGGCGACAGTGCAGAGCGATACTTTCACGAAAGCGGTGAATATCCTTGCCGGCGCCGAGACGATCTATCTGATCGCCAAACGGCGCTCCTACCCGCTGACGGCGCACATGACCTACGCTTTTTCCAAGCTCAACATCCGCCACCAGATCGTTGCCTCGCCGAACGGCGTCGATCCGGAGATGGTGCAGTTTGCAACACCCAGGGATGCGGCGATCGCGGCGAGCTTCTCGCCCTATGCGGCCGACAGCCTCAGCCAGAGCCAGGAACTTGCCGACCGCGGCGTGCCCGTTATCGCGATCACCGATTCGGCTTTCTCGCCGCTTGCCGCCTGTGCCACGCACTGGTTCGAGGTGGCGGAGGCCGATTTCGCCGGCTTCCGCTCGCTTTCGGCCTCGATGGCGCTCACCATGGCACTGCCGGTTGCAATTGCCGAGCGGCGGCGCAAGCGGCAGCAGTCAAAACCTGTAAAAGGCAAAATGGAATAAACATTCCGAATTGACAAAATATCGGAACCAATGTTTCATTATTGAAAATTCGCAGGCACTGGAAGCCGCGCAAAATCTAGCGGGAGGACATCATGGTACAATCGAATCCGGGTTCGCAGCCGGAGCCGGCGCTTGATGTGATCACCATCGGCCGTTCCTCGGTCGATCTTTACGGTCAGCAGATCGGTTCACGGCTGGAGGATATCGCCTCCTTCGCCAAGTCCGTCGGTGGCTGCCCGGCCAATATCGCCATCGGCACGGCGCGGCTCGGCCTCAAATCCGGCCTCATCACCCGCGTCGGCGACGAGCAGATGGGACGCTTCATCCGCGAGCAGTCGGCGCGCGAAGGTGTCGCCACAGACGGTATCATCACCGACAAGGAGCGGCTGACGGCGCTGGTGCTGCTTGCGGTCGAGGCCGAGGGCGTCTCGCCGATGATCTTCTATCGATCGGACTGCGCCGATATGGCGCTCGATGAAGGCGATATCGACGAAAATTTCATCAGATCGTCGCGCGCCGTTCTCGTTTCCGGCACGCATTTCTCGCGGCCGAATACCGAGGCCGCGCAGCGCAAGGCGATCCGTATCGCCAAGGCGAACGGCCGCAAGGTAATCTTCGACATAGATTACCGGCCGAACCTGTGGGGACTTGCCGGCCATGCGGAAGGCTTCGAGCGCTACGTG
This sequence comes from Rhizobium sp. BK591, assembly GCF_014195045.1. Taxonomy (NCBI): domain Bacteria; kingdom Pseudomonadati; phylum Pseudomonadota; class Alphaproteobacteria; order Hyphomicrobiales; family Rhizobiaceae; genus Rhizobium; species Rhizobium sp. BK591. The sequence goes on along the minus strand of NZ_JACIAZ010000003.1, from coordinate 81,849 downwards.
AAATCCGACCGGGTCTCCTCGAAGATGAAGGAGACGCTGCCGGACTGCGACCTCATCGTCGGGACAGAAGAGGAAATCCTGATCGCTTCCGGCGCCGACGACGTGCTCGGTGCGCTGAAGGAGATTCGCCGCCTGTCGCCGGCAACGATCGTACTGAAGCGCGGCGCGATGGGCTGCATCGTCTATGACGGGCCGATTGCCGACGATCTCGAGGCCGGCATCGTCGGCCAGGGTTTCCCGATCGAAGTCTTCAACGTGCTCGGTGCCGGCGATGCCTTCATGTCCGGCTTCCTGCGCGGCTTCCTGCGCGACGAGCCGCTGAAGACGTGCGCCACCTGGGCCAATGCCTGCGGCGCCTTCGCCGTTTCCCGCCTGCTCTGCTCGCCGGAATATCCGACATGGGCGGAACTCGACTTCTTCCTGACGAACGGCAGCAAACACCGGGCACTGCGCAAGGACGAGGCGATCAACCATATCCACTGGGCCTCGACCCGGCGCGGCGAAGTCCCGCTTCTGATGGCGCTGGCGATCGACCACCGCTCGCAGCTCGTCAGCGTCGCCGATGAGCTCGGCGTCGGCCATGAGAAGATCGGCGCCTTCAAGCGGCTGGCGGTCGCGGCGGCGGCACGGGTGTCGAACGGCCGCGACGGCTACGGCATGCTGATCGACGAACGTTTCGGCCGCGACGCCTTCTTCGACGCGGCAACGAAGAATTTCTCCTGGATCGGCCGACCGGTGGAATTGCCGGGCTCGAAGCCGCTGCGCTTCGAATTCAGCCAGGATATCGGCTCGCAGCTTGTGGAATGGCCGCTCGGTCATTGCATCAAGTGCCTGTGCTTCTATCATCCCGATGATCCGGCTGACCTGAAGACGGAGCAGCAGGAGAAACTGCGCACGCTATTCGAGGCCGCCCGCAAGGTCGGCCGCGAGTTGCTGGTGGAGATCATCGCCGGCAAGAACGGGCCGCTCACCGACGATACGATCGCGACCGCGCTGGAAGAGCTTTATGCGCTCGGCATCAAGCCGGACTGGTGGAAACTCGAGCCGCAGGCATCGAGCCAAGCCTGGAAGAAAATCGATGCGGTGATCGCCAAAAATGATCCATGGTGCCGCGGTATCGTGCTCTTGGGCCTCGAGGCGCCCGCCGACGAGCTGATCTCCTGCTTCGAGGCGACGCTGGCGGCTCCCTCCGTCAAGGGCTTCGCCGTTGGCCGGACGATCTTTGCCGATCCGGCGCGCGCCTGGCTTTCGGGCGAAATAAACGACGAGGAGGCGATCGCCGACATGGCCGGCCGCTTCCGGCAACTGACCGAAGCGTGGCTGAAGACGCGTGGGCGTCACTGAGAATTAAGACCCTCCCCAACCCCTCCCCGCAAGGGGGAGGGACTTAACTTGAGGCTCGCCTCACGCCATGAGCGAACGTTCTTTTGGACGAGACCCTGCGGCGAGAATGGTGAGAGCCCGCCAGGTTAACCCCTCCCCTTGTGGGGAGGGTTGGGGAAGGAAAAAACGTGAAAGAAAGATTGCGGGAGGACCCGATGGGCAAGACGATACGGTTGACGATGGCGCAGGCCGTCGCGCATTTCCTCAAGAAGCAGATGACGATCGTCGACGGCAAGAAGGTGCAGATCTTCGGCGGCGTCTGGGCGATCTTCGGTCACGGCAACGTCGCCGGCATCGGCGAGGCGCTCTATCAGGTGCGCGGCGAATTGACGACCTATCGCGCCCACAACGAACAGGGCATGGCGCATGCCGCGATCGCCTATGCCAAGGCGAATTTCCGCACGCGCTTCATGGCCTGCACGACCTCGATCGGTCCCGGCGCACTGAACATGGTGACGGCCGCGGGCGTCGCGCATGTCAATCGTATTCCCGTTCTCTTCCTGCCGGGCGACGTCTTCGCCAACCGTGCGCCGGATCCGGTGCTGCAGCAGATCGAGGATTTCGGCGATGGCACGGTTTCGGCCAATGATGCCTTCCGTCCGGTTTCGCGCTATTTCGACCGCATCACCCGGCCCGAGCAGATCATCACGGCGCTGAAGCGCGCCATGCAGGTCCTGACCGACCCCCTGGATTGCGGCCCGGTGACACTGTCGCTCTGCCAGGATGTTCAGGCGGAAGCCTATGATTATCCGGAAAGCCTGTTCGATGAAAAGGTCTGGACAACCCGCCGGCCGCAGCCGGATGCGGACGAGCTGGCAAATGCCATTGCGCTGATCAAGGCCTCGCGGAAGCCGGTGATCGTTGCCGGCGGCGGCGTGCTCTATTCGCAGGCGACAAAGGAGCTTGCCGCTTTTGCCGAAGCCCACGGCCTTCCCGTCGTCGTCACCCAGGCCGGCAAGTCATCGATCAACGAGACCCATCCGCTGGCGCTCGGCTCGGTCGGCGTCACCGGCACCTCGGCAGCAAATGCGATCGCGGAAGAGACGGACCTCGTCATCGCCGTTGGCACCCGCTGCCAGGATTTCACCACCGGCTCCTGGGCGCTGTTCAAGAACGACAGCCTCAAGATGGTCGGCCTCAATATCGCCGCCTATGACGCGGTGAAGCACGATAGCCATCCGCTGGTGGCCGATGCCCGCGAAGGGCTGAAGGCGCTTTCGGCAGGGCTTTCCGGCTGGAAGGCGCCGGCAGCACTCGCGGAGAAGGCGGCCGCGGAGAAGAAGGTCTGGATGGAGGCTGCGGCCAGGGCGATGGCCACGAGCAATGCCGCCCTGCCCTCCGATGCGCAGGTGATCGGCGCGGTGGCACGCACGATCGGCGGCGAGAATACGACGGTTCTTTGCGCTGCAGGCGGCCTTCCCGGCGAATTGCACAAGCTCTGGCCGGCGACCGCGCCTGGCAGCTATCATATGGAATACGGCTTCTCCTGCATGGGCTATGAGATTGCCGGCGGTCTCGGCGCCAAGATGGCGCATCCCGAACGGGATGTCGTCGTCATGGTCGGCGACGGCTCCTACATGATGATGAATTCCGAGATCGCGACGTCGGTCATGCTCGGCCTCAAGCTCAACATCGTCGTGCTCGACAATCGCGGTTATGGCTGCATCAACCGATTGCAGATGGGAACAGGCGGCGCCAACTTCAACAATCTGCTGAAGGACTCCTATCACGAGGTGATGCCGGAGATCGATTTCCGCGCGCATGCCGAAAGCATGGGCGCCATCGCCGTCAAGGTCGGTTCCATCGCGGAACTCGAGCAGGCGATCATCGATTCGAAGACGAACGACCGCACCTCGGTCTTCCTAATCGACACCGATCCGCTCATTACCACGGAAGCCGGCGGCCATTGGTGGGATGTCGTGGTGCCTGAGGTCAGTCCTCGCGAACAGGTCAACGAAGCGCGCAAGGGCTATGTCGAAGCACGCGCCGCCCAACGCATCGGCTGACCGACTGCTGTCATTTTTTCGGAAGAGCGTCCCGGCTCTTCCGCAATACTTTTAAGGAGAATGTTGATGAAGGCCAAACTCGGCATGTCGCCCATCGCGTGGTGGAACGACGATCTTCCTGAGCTCAGCGACGATGTGTCCCTCGAGGAATGCCTGCGGCAATCGCGCAGCGCCGGTTTCACGGGCATGGAGCAAGGCCGCCGTTTCCCCAGCAATCCGGAAGAGATGCTCCCGATTCTGCGCGCCGCCGACGTGACGCTGTGCGGCGGCTGGTTCTCCGGCACGCTTGTCAATGAGGAGCTTGCCGCCAACAAGGACCGCATCGCGCCGATGATCGCGCTGTTCAAGGCGGTCAATGCGCCTTGCATCGTTTATGGCGAAGTCGGCCGCTCCATCCAGGGCGATCGCTCCAAGCCGCTCGCCACCAAGCCGCGCCTCTCCGATGACGAGATGAAGGCCTATGCGCGACGCGTCACGGAATTCGGGGAATGGTGCGCCGAGCAGGGCATGCCGCTTTCCTATCATCACCACATGGCTGCCGTGGTCGAAACCGAGCCGGAACTCGACGCCTTCATGCGCTCGTCGGGTGAAGGCATTCCGCTGCTGCTCGATGCCGGGCATCTCGCCTTTGCCGGCGGCGACGTGCTGCGCGCCATCGAAAACCACCACGCCCGCATCAACCATGTTCACGTCAAGGACATCCGCAAGGCCGTGGTCGATGGGCTGGACCGCAGCCGGCAGTCCTTCCTCGATGCGGTGGCGCTCGGCGCCTTCACGGTGCCTGGCGACGGCTCGCTCGATTTCGGCGCCATCGTCCAGCGGCTGGCCGATCACGGCTATGAAGGCTGGTTCGTCGTCGAGGCGGAACAGGATCCGCGCAAGGCGCCGCCGCAGAAAATGGCCGAGATCGGCCATGCCGAATTGATGCGCGTCATGACGGCCGCGGGTTATACCGTGGAAACGGAAGGTTTTCCAAAGGGGTAACAGAACGAAAGACCCCTCCCCTCCGGGCACCTTCTCCCCACTGGGGAGAAGGGCGAATGGAAACGGCGAGGCATGTCCCTTCTCCTCTCGGGGAGAAGGTGGCGGCAGCCGGATGAGGGAGGCCGCATCCGCCAATTTACGAGGAGAAACACCAATGCCAAACCTCAAGGTGAAACCGTCCGGCACGCATGGCCGCGTCACGCACGTCACCCCGGAAAATGCCGGCTGGACCTATGTCGGCTTCGATCTGCATCGGCTGAAGCCGGGCGAGACCGTTTCGGGAGAGACGGGCGATCGCGAAGTCTGCCTCGTCTGGGTGACCGGCAAGGGCAAGGCATCGGCCGGCACCAGGGATTTCGGCACGCTCGGCGGCCGCATGAACCCGTTCGAAGGCGCCCCGCATGCACTCTATATCCCGATGGAATCGACATGGTCGGTGACGGCGGAGACCGATCTGGAGCTTGCCGTCTGCTCGGCGCCCGGCGGCGGCACCTATCAGGCAAAGGCCATCCCGCCCGGCACGCATCCGCAGGTAACGCGCGGCAAGGGCACGAATGTGCGCTACGTCAACAATATCATGCCGGAAGACGACAGCTCGGCCCATTCGCTGCTGGTCGTCGAGGTGATCACGCCGGGCGGCCACACCTCCTCCTATCCGCCGCACAAGCACGACCAGGACGACCTGCCGAATGAGAGCTTCCTGGAAGAGACCTATTACCATCGCCTCAATCCGCCGCAGGGCTTCGGCTTCCAGCGCGTCTACACCGACGATCGCTCGCTCGACGAGGCAATGGCGATCGAGGACGGTGACGTGACGCTGGTGCCGAAGGGCTATCACCCCTGTGCCGCCTGCCATGGCTATGATCTCTATTATCTCAACGTCATGGCCGGACCGAAGCGGATCTGGAAATTCCACAATGCCGCCGAACATGAGTGGCTGATGAAGGCGTGAGGGCTGTCTCAGATCGCTAAATAATCTGACAGCGCAAAATCGCCGCTGATGGTTCACTGCTCCATCCAAACACGGATGGAGGATCACCATGCATAGCTCGAATTCCAATCTCGGCCCGCAATATGCGGCCCGGCCTGTTCCTTGCCATCATCAACGCAGCACACTGGCTGGCGCGCAAGATGAACGAACGGCGCAACTGCAATGCGCTGATGGAGCTGTCCGACGAGCAGCTGAAGGATATCGGCCTTTCCAGGGGGCAGACCGAAAGCGACGTCCATGTCTACAGTCGCTACTGAAACTTGAGCGTGATATTGTGCCGGCAGGTCGCCTCACCGGGCGACCTGCCTGACCCGGAACATGCCATGTCGCAGTTTTCAACAGCACCGCTCCTGAAAACGAAGACGGTCACCATTCGTGACATTGTCTGCAATGGCGAATGCCGCCACAAGAGCGACGAGGAATGCGCCCACAGGACGAGCCTCGTCTATCCCTATCGCGGCGTATTCATGCGGCATGTCGGCCGCAACGACACGGTGGCCGAAGCCAATCAGGTCGTGTTCTTCAATGCCGGCCAGGGATATCGGATCAGCCACCCCATCGAGGGCGGCGATGCTTGCATCGATCTGGCGATCGACGAATCCATGCTCGAAGAACTCACGCCGAAGGATCAGGTGCAGCCCGGCCAGGCCTTTTCCTTCCGCCGTCAGCGCCGGCGGATCGATCCGCGCGCCCAGGCGCTGGTCGCGCTCCTGCGTCATGGTCTGCGCCGCAACGTCGCCGAAACGCTGGAGGCGGAGATACTGGCGCTGACGCTGGTGCGCCGCTCGCTCGGCGAGCGCACATCGCACGCAGCGGGCGCCAGCGCCGGCCGGCAGAAACTTGTCGACCGGGCCAAGCTGGTGCTCTCCTCCGATCTCGCACGACGCTGGACGCTTGCGGAAATCGCCTCGGAAGTCGGCGTGTCGTCGGTTTATCTCACCCAGGTCTTCCAGCAGGTCGAGGCCACACCGCTTTATCGCTACCAGTTGCGGCTGCGGCTTGCCCGGGCGCTCGATCTGCTCGGCCAGTATGAGGATCTGACGGCGCTCGGTCTCGATCTCGGCTTTTCCAGCCACAGCCATTTCAGCGCGTCCTTCAAGCAGTCCTTCGGGCAGACTCCGGCCGAATTCCAGCGCTCGACGCAACTACGGCTGAGGTAAAAGCCTCCGTAAATCGCTAAAGATTTCGACAGCGGCGATGCGGTCTTCGATGATCTTATGAGCCTGTCCCGATCTGGGGACGATAACCGGAGGATCACCAGATGAAGAAGACCACATGCGCTGCCTGCGACTGCGAACTCGGTCCGGAAACCATCACCGTCAAGCTCGGGGGCAAGACTGTCGAGGTCTGCTGCCAGGAATGCGCCGAGGCGTTGAACGAGGCGGAAGCTGCGACATCGGCCGCTTCGAGCGCCAATGAATGACGGTATCAGATAGAGCCGCCAGTGAACTGACCTCGAGGGTTGATGTTAACCTTCGAGGGTCAATTCACGAGGCGGCACGGCTTTGCCGTATCAGGCGGGCAGAAGCCCATAGCGCCAGCCGCGGCGTTTGGCGTTCTGCGACAGCACCAGGACGGCAAGGATGACCATGCCTGCCTCGGCAAAGACCGGCACCATCCAGATTCCCTGCTCGCCGAAGATGAAGGGAAGCAGGAAGGTGAGCGGCAGGGTCAGCAGATAGGGCCGCGACAGGCCGAAGATCGCGGCGCGCGGCGCATCGCCGATCGATTGGAAATAGGACGACAGGATCAGCATCTGCCCAAAGAGAAAATAGGCGGCGATCGTCCAGGGCAGAATTCGCCTGACCTCGGCTGTTATGGCGGGATCGGCGACGAAGACGGCGCCAAGGCGGCCAGCCAGCAACTCGACGGTAACCTCCACCAAAGTGCAATAGACGAGTGCTGCGAGCATGGCGATCTGCAGGCTGCGGCCGACGCGAAGCCCGAGGCCGGCACCGTGATTGTTGCCGGCGATCGTCTGCAGGGCGATGCTGAGGCCAAGCAGCGGCAGATAGGTGAAGGTCATGATCCGGGTGATGATGCCGTAGGCGGCAATCGTGGCGACATGATCTGCCACGCTCCAGAGCGAGACATTGATCAGAATGGCGGCCGAGGCCAGCGATATGCCGATGAAGCCGAGGCTCATCGGCGCGCCGAAGGCGACGATGCCACGCCATTCGGCAAGTGCTGCTCCAGAGGACGGCCTGAGTGCCGTGGGCCGACGCCAGCGGTAGGCGAGCACGGCTGCAAGACAGACGAATTGCGAGGCGATAGAGCCGGCTGCCGAACCGAGCACGCCCCAATGCATCACCGCCATGAACAGCCAGTTGGCGAAGATGTTGAGCAGCGAGGCCGACAGCGTCACCAGCGTCATGAAGCCGATCTTGCCTTCGCAGCGCAATCCGTCGAGATGCAGCGACAGAAAGAAGCTGACCGGCCCACAGGCGATCATCGCGCCCATGAACAGCGTTGCGCCATCGGTTACGGCGGAATTGCCGGCAGCACCGGCACCGATGATCTGCCGGCCCACCGTCCAGTAGACCAAATTGAGGATAAGGGTAACGGCGAGCGCCAGCGCATGCGCGCCGGCAAAGACCCGACGCGCACCATCGCGATTGCCGGCACCCAGCCGGCGGGCGAGGATGCTTGCCATGCCGTTCGAGACGAGCGATTGCAGGGCGATCAGCAGCATCAGCCCCGGGAAAATCAGGCTGACGGCAGAGAGCGCGTCCGGGCCGACATAGGCACCGAGGAAATAGGCGTCGACGACGGTGAACAGGCCGTTGACGGTGGTGATCGCGACGATCGGCGCCGCCGTCTTGATGAAGACGCCCGGCAGCCCGCCGGTGAGGAACGCATTGCCCTGGGAAAGATCGGTCATGGAGAAATCCGTGTCATATCGGCGAGTCCCGAGCCCGGCTTGTAAGCATGCGGATTCGGGCCGCCTCAAAAGAAAAAGAGAAGCAACTTACAGGTCGAGCACCAGATGCGGCAGACCGTTCGAGGTCTTTCTCGGCGACACGCCGTCGGCATCGATCTGCGCGTTCACGCGCCGGCGAAAGGCCGAGAAGCTCTCGAAGGTGACGACATCCACCGGCTCGTCGAAATGGATGGTGATCCTGTGGAGATCGCCGCCCGGCAGGGCCGAAAGCGCCAGAACCTCGCCGGTGAACGGCTGGTTGAGATAACGGCCGCGAATATGCGCGCCGACGAAAAGCGGCGCCTTTGGAGCGGCATTGGGTTTTGCCGCAAGGGCTGCGAGCGTGTTCCAGTCGCGCACGCCGTGCTGGCGGGCGATCATTTCCAGCGCCGCACTGTGGGTCAGCGGAGTGCCGCGATCGTTCATCGCCTGGCGCAGACGCTTGGCCTGAACCTTCAATTCTTCGATGGCAGGATAGGTCGTCATGGAGTGAGCCTTCACAAGGCATGCTCTTCGACTGCGGATGGGAGCTCGCATTGCCGCCAGTCAGCATGCACAAGGGGCCGTGACCATGATCGCGAGGGCTTCACCATGGATTTTCATCCGCGAGCGGCCGGTGCCTCGAACCGACCCTTGTATGCGGCAAGGACGCAGGCATGTCAAGAATGGCGCAGATGCGCTGGGAAATGAGCAAATTTGGAGCAAACCTGCCCGAAATCGGTGCGATTTTCCCGCAGATTTCGCGGACGCATTCAATTCTAACGATGTTCTTCAGCAAGCGTCAGCATTCCTAAGCTAATATCCTGTCCTATACCAGCGGAGGCTAAAAGGGCCTTTCAGATGCACCTCGACACAGAACATCCCAAGCCGGAACGTGCTTACAGGGAATTCAATCTCGACAGGCCGGGCAACATCATCTTCGTCGGCCATCATCTCAGCACCGGAACGCAGGTGCGCTGCCTGATCCGCACGATCACGCTCGCCGGCGCCCTGCTCGAAGTCAGCCCCAACCTGGAAATGCCGAGCCATTTCTTCCTCGAAATCCTCGGCATCCATGACGAGATCGGCTCGACCGTCGTCAAGCGCGAAGGCGAATTGGTGACGATCAGCTTCAACATGCTGCTCAATCCGGAATTCCTGCACCACGTGCTGCGGCTGAGCTTCGAAAGCTGAGGCTTTTTGCGATCCGCGAAACATCGCGGCGCATCGCCTTTGTTTCGGCGCCCCGCCGTGCAGCGAGACGCGCGATGATCGGAACGACCCAGAGAAATCCGCGCCATTCCGGCCTATCAAGCGGATCGGCAAAACGATCGCGGCGGATCCGGCGATTGCGGGTTTCGACTTCCTTAAAGAGAGTAACCCAGTTGAGATCCATTGCTTCGTCCTCCATCTATTGGCTCGTGCACTTGAGCTAAGCCTTCGCGCCCATCCGATGTAGAGGCGTGGGGGAAAGGGGGTTTTCATCCATGAAAGATGCCAGCTGGGACGACCTGCAGCTTTTCTTCCATGTCGCGACCGGCGGCGGGCTTTCGGCGGCGGCTCAGCGCACCGGGCTCAGCGCCCCGACCATCGGCCGGCGCATGCTGGCGCTCGAACGGGTGACGGGCCGCTCGCTGTTCAGCCGCGGCCCCACCGGTTATCTGCTCGCCAAGGATGGGCAGGAACTGCTCGATCGCGTCCGGCTGATGCAGGATGCCGCGCGTGCGATCTCGGACTGGCGCGGTGAGGTGCTGACACTACCGATCGTCTCGACGGCCGCCGACAGCTGGACCTTGCGCTTCATCGCCGATCATCTGGCCAGCGTCTGGACGCCGAAGGACAGCTTCCGCATGTGCTACAAAACCTCAGATGCGAGTGTTGATTTCACCTATCGGCAAGCGCATATCGCCGTTGGCCACAGCCGGCCGGAGAGCGGCAACGTCGCGATCCGCCGTTCGGTCAAGGTGGCACATGCGGCCTATCAGGCGGCAGATTATGACGAGGCCAATTGCAACTGGATCTCGCTCGGCACCGATACCGCCATCACGCCGGCCGACAAATGGACTTTCGAACAGCCGGATTACTGGATCACCAGCTGGACGAACACGCCGCATATGCTGTTTCACCTGATCCGCGGCGGTGCCGGCCGTGGCGTGCTTCCCTGTTTTATCGGCGATCACGAGCGCAGGCTCGTCCGCGCCGGGCCTGTGATCGACGAGCTGACGTATGAGATGTGGATTGTTGCGCATGATGACGAGCGGCAACGGCCGGAGGTCAGGATCGTCATCGACCGCCTGGCGGCGCTCTTTGCCGATCGTGAAGAGCTGTTTGCTGGGCGGATGCCATTGGTATGACGCGAAAACGCGGGCCTCTCGACCCGCGTTTCCTCAAGTTACTGCGAACGGGCTCAGGCCGCGAGATGCCGCTCGATCTCGTCGACCGGCATATTGGTATAGTCCTTCGCCAATTCCGCGGAGATCGCTGCCTGCGTATCGGCGCTGAGGGCCGGCCGCAACGCGCCGAGCGCCTTCGGCGGCGCAACGAGGATGATGCGGCGGGCATCCTTTTCCTGCGCCAATTCGTCCAGCCTTTCGGCCAATTGTTTCAGAAACTGGGCTTCGGCCTGATCCTGCCAGTTGGTCTCCTCGACGGCGCTGCCGCTGAAGCCGTTGGCGGCATGGCTGCGGCCGGGCTTATCGGCGCCAATCTCGCGATCGGGCGCGCTCGGCTGCGTCAGGGTTTCCAGCACCTTCAGGTTCATCAGTTGGGCATCGCCGGCATTCTGCATGATCAGAGCCTTGGCTCCATTGCAGACCACGACCCATGATTTCCAAGGGACTTTGACATCAGTCATTTTCAATTCCTCACTGTCGTCATTCGAAGCGCGCCATGCTTCATCGTTCAAGGCAGAACGCCTGGCCATTGAAAGAGTTCGGGAAAATTGCAACGAAATCGAACGGGCAGCGATCCGGCCGGCCTTTGCTGCGTAAAAAGGGCCAAGTTCGGGAGACTGACGATGAAGACATCACTGCTCGCCTATGCCGGCGCCGTTCTCACCCTTCTCGTCTGCGACGGAATCTGGCTCGGCCTCATCGCCCGCAATTTTTATCGCGACCAGCTGGGCGCGCTGATGCTTCCCTCGCCCAATCTTGCGATCGCCGCCTTGTTCTACCTGCTCTTTGCCGCGGCCGTGGTCGTGCTCGCCGTGCTGCCGGCGCTGTCGGAAGGCTCGATCGTCACCGCATTTCTCCACGGTGCCATTCTGGGACTGGCGGCCTATGGCACCTATGACATCACCAATCTTGCCACGCTTCGCAACTGGCCAGTCGTCATGAGCCTGGTCGACATGGCCTGGGGCACGGCTCTGACGGCGCTGACCGCCGCCGGCGGATATCTTGCCGTCAGATTTCTGGGCTGAAACCACAAAACCGCGTCCCGATAATGAACATGAAGGCGTCCCGCTTGGGAACAAAGTTTGAACTCGTTAAAATTGTAATTTTATATTTGACGAATGTGCAAAACATTCATGTGACCTTGGTTGGGATCAAGACCAGTTGCTCGATCAAGCCAGCCTGAATGAGATCAAGGTCAGCTTGATTGAGATAAACCCCCAATGTGTCCTGACTGACGGAGAATGTGAATGACTATGCTCCGCGCTACACACCTTGCCACGGTCAAGTCCGCCGTCTACGACCAGCGCTGGGAAGAATTCATCGTCAAGCGGCCGGCCCGCATCGTCGCCGTCCGGCCATGCCTGACCGGCGTCTCGATGCGAAGCGCCGAGATCATCGATATATCCCAAGGCGGCGCCACCTTCATCGTCTCGACCACGGCCGGCCTGCCGAAGCATTATTATCTCAACATTCTCGGCCTCGCCTATCGCATCGGCTGCGCCGAGGTCTATCGCCACAAGGAACGCATCGGCGTCCGGTTCATCAACATCATGGACCCCGAGGTTCTACGCCGCGTCGTGCGCACCGATTTCCTCGTGGGCAACATGGAAGCGATCGCCGCCCGACGTGCGCCGATCTTCAGGGCGTGAACCGTCCCATAACAGGCTTGTTGCAGAAATAATCTTGCTTGCGTTGGCCGTGCCCGGGCCTATTGTTTCGTCAATTGTCAATATGCCCGGGAACCCGCTTTCGCATGTCCGCCTTTTCGCGCTTCACCCCCCTTGCCAGCGCCCTGCCCTCCACAGTTCCCTTTGTCGGCCCCGAGGCGATCGAACGCCAGCGCGGACTTGCCGTTTCGGCGCGCATCGGCGCCAATGAGAACGGTTTCGGCCCAGCCGCTTCCGTGTTTGCCGCGATGCGCGAGGAGGCCGGCAATATCTGGAAATACAATGATCCGGAGAATTTCGCGCTCAGGGAAGCGCTTGCCGCCCATCTCGGCGTCTCGGCCGGCAACATCGCCATCGGCAGCGGCATCGACGAATTGCTCGGCCAGATCGTCCGGCTGGTGATCGAACCGGGCGCGCCCGTCGTCACCTCGCTCGGCGCCTATCCGACCTTCAATTTCCACGTCGCCGGTTTCGGCGGCCGGCTGGTGACCGTTCCCTACGCCAACGACCGCGAGGACCTCGACGGCCTGCTCGATGCCGTGAAGCGGGAGAATGCGCCGCTCGTCTATTTTGCCAATCCCGACAATCCGATGGGAAGCTGGTGGGATGCCAAGAGCATCGTCGCTTTCGCCCGGGCGCTGCCCGAGACGACGCTGATGGTGCTCGACGAGGCCTATAGCGAGACGGGGCCGGCAGGGTCGCTGCCGTCGATCTCCTCGCTGATCGAGCTGCCGAACGTCGTTCGCACCCGCACCTTCTCCAAGGCCTACGGACTTGCCGGCGCACGCATCGGCTATGTGATCTCGACGCCAGGCACGGCGCAGGCCTTCGACAAAATCCGCAATCATTTCGGCATGAACCGGCTGGCGACGGCAGCAGCGCTGGCCGCCCTCAAGGACCAGGCCTATCTCGTCGAGGTGGTCGGGAAAATCCATGCGGCGCGGGAGCGGATCGGCGCTATCGCCCGGGCGAACGGTCTCGAGCCCCTGCCCTCGGCGACCAATTTCGTGGCGATCGACGCCGGACGCGACGGCGTTTATGCCCGCGCGATCGTCGACGGGCTGATGGAGCATGGCGTCTTCATCCGCATGCCTGGCGTGGCGCCGCTCAATCGCTGCATTCGCATCAGCGTCGGGCCGGAGGCGGATATGGCGCTCCTCGAAAACGCGCTGCCGCAGGTGCTGAAAAAGATCGGCCGATAAGGGCAAGAACCGCGGCCGGTGGAGGATCCGGTCGCGGTTCCCTTCTCCCGGCGTCGGCCCCGTCCAAAGCGCCCCGCCAGCTCCCTCTTTCCGAGGTTGTTATATCGTTCCTACCGAATTGCCGGCAGGTGGGTGTCAGTGAACCGTCATCCACTCGCGGGCGGCGCGCAGCGCTGCCACGAGCTGCATCTTGTCCATGGCGGCGGCCACGTCGGCACGAAGCTCGGCGGCGCGATCGTTGCCCTTGATGGCAGCGATGTTCAGCCATTTGTGGGCGGCGACGAGATCGACTTCACAGCCGCGGCCGGTCGCATACATCAGACCCATTTCGCAGAAGACATCGGCGTTGTTGTCGCCACCCATGGTGGCCGTTTCAGCATTGTGCATTTCAAAGCGTGCCATCGGTTTTATCCCTGTTAGCCTGTTTATGACTTACCCTGTTTTACCTCCGGGCCTTGCCGTCTATCGCGGCTTGGCGGCCCTTCCGGTCCGGCGGGTTTGCCCCGCTCGTTTGATGGCTTCACTATGCCGAACGGCCTTCAAAAAACGCCTAAAATGCATGATTAATTCTAGACAAACAAAGTGCAAATGCTTGGTAAATTTGGGTTTTTGTTAAACATCAGATTCCTTGCGAATTAAGGATTTTCGCGCCAATTTTACGAAAGATTCAGATTTGAAAATAAAGGGATCGTTCATCATGAAATCAGCAGGCGATATCTTTGCAAGCTCGCCGCATGGCTTTTTTCTCCGGTTTTTCACTCGATCCGCAGAACAACGATCGGGCTTATTTACCTTTACGTTCGCGTCAGTTATTTTCGCGGCCGATCAAGGGACATCATGGAGGAAAAGATGATCCGCAGCTTCGTTCTCGCCGGCACTATTGCAATGATTGCGGGCATCGCGCATGCCGAGGAGCCGATCGTCGGCAATTGGAAGACGGCCGCCGGTGATACGGCGGTGATCGCATCCTGCGGCGGCAGTTATTGCGTGACGCTGAAGACCGGTAAATATGCCGGCCGGAAGATCGGCACGCTTGCGGGAACCGACGGCAGCTATGCGGGCGAGATCACCGACCCGGCCGCCGAAAAGACCTATAGCGGCTCGGGCAAGGTTTCCGGCAATTCGCTGAGAATGCAGGGCTGCGTGATGAAGATCCTCTGCAAGTCGCAGACCTGGACGCGGCTCTGATCCATCGACAGATCATCCCCAATACAGAAGCATGCCGGCACACCGGTATGCTTCGATGCCCTTTGCGGCCCCATTCGGTCAGCCGTCCGGCGATGGCCGAATGGGGCCGATCCGACTGACGACCCCTTATAAATCCTCTCCGCACCCCTCCGGAGCCTGCCCCGCAAGCTGAACGGCGGATGAACCGGCATCTCAGCACTCGTTCAGCCGCGGCATGACAAAACTCTTGTCACGATAGAGTTGCGTATCGGGGACAAGGCAATGGACCTCTATATTCTGGCAAGACGCTTTAGCATCATCACCCTGTTTGCGGCGATCTTCGCGGTCACATTTTCGGCGGTCGTGGTGCACGAAGGCGGTGGCGGTGCCCAATCGCATTTCGGGGCGAGCTATACCTGCCTGGAGAGAAACGGCACCTTCTGCGCGCCTGCGGTGCGATGATAGGCACCAGACGCGGAAGAGGATAAAAAATCGGAATCCGTCGGCGCGCGTCGTTTGCTTGTCAAAAACAACTCTCTATAATGCGTCATGAACAAACGAATCTCCCCTTTGTCGCCCCTCGACACATCCTCTCCACCTCCTTTCCAGCCCGAGAGTTTCGATGATCCCGCCAAGGCGGTCGAGGCGCTGACGGCGCTTTACGAGCGCAATACGGCTTTTCTGATCCAGAACTTCACCGAACTCGCACAGGGCGCGCCGATCTCCTCGCGCTACCGCGCTTTTTATCCGCAGGTCAGCATCGAGACAACAAGCTTCGGCCATGTCGATTCCCGGCTTTCCTATGGTCATGTCACAGCACCCGGCATCTATACGACGACGGTCACCCGGCCGAAGCTCTTCAAGCATTACCTGAAGGAGCAGCTGGCGCTGCTGATGAAGAGCCACAATGTTCCTGTCATCGTCTCGGAATCGACGACGCCGATCCCCTTGCACTTCGCCTTCGGCGAGGGTGCGCATGTGGAGGCATCGACCAACGCCTTCATCGACGTTCCGATGCGCGATATCTTCGACACGCCAGATCTCAACACCACCGACGACGAGATCGCCAACGGCGAATATATCCCGCCGCCGGGAGAGCCCTCGCCGCTTGCGCCGTTTACCGCGCAACGCATCGACTATTCGCTCGCCCGACTGTCGCATTATACGGCGACGCATGCCGAGCATTTTCAGAATTTCGTGCTGTTTACGAACTACCAGTTCTATATCGACGAATTCTGCGGCTGGGCGCGCAAGCTGATGGCCGAGGGCGGCGGCGATGGCTATACCGCCTTCGTCGAGCCCGGCAATGTCGTCACCCTGCCCGGCTCGAACGCGCCGGAAACGGATGCGGCGCTTACCCGCCTGCCGCAGATGCCGGCCTACCATCTGAAGAAGAAGGGCCATGCCGGGATTACCATGATCAATATCGGCGTCGGCCCCTCCAACGCCAAGACGATCACTGACCACGTCGCCGTGCTGCGCCCGCATGCCTGGCTGATGCTCGGCCACTGCGCCGGTCTTCGCAACAGCCAGCGGCTTGGCGACTATGTGCTTGCCCATGCCTATATGCGCGAGGACCATGTTCTCGACGACGACCTGCCGGTCTGGGTGCCGATCCCGGCGCTGGCCGAAGTGCAGGTGGCGCTGGAAGCGGCCGTTGCCGAAATCACCGGCTATGAGGGTTTCGAGCTGAAGCGCATCATGCGCACCGGCACCGTCGGCACGATCGACAACCGCAACTGGGAACTGCGCGACCAGCGCGGGCCGGTGAAGCGGCTCTCCCAGGCGCGCGCCATCGCACTCGACATGGAATCGGCGACGATCGCCGCCAACGGCTTCCGCTTCCGTGTGCCCTATGGCACGCTGCTCTGCGTCTCCGACAAGCCGCTGCACGGCGAATTGAAGCTGCCGGGCATGGCGACGGCCTTCTACCGCACGCAGGTCAACCAGCATCTGCAGATCGGCATCCGCGCCGTCCAGAAGCTGGCCGCCATGCCGAAGGAAGCGCTGCATTCGCGCAAGCTGCGCAGCTTCTTCGAAACGGCCTTCCAATAGGCCGTTTGCTCATCTGCCTGCCGCAACCGACGCCGAGCCGTCGGCCAGCATCTGCGGCCTGCCGGCGGCAAGGTTCAGCCCTGAAATCAGCAGGGTGAAGGCGACGATGACGAAGGCGATGCGCAGAAGAGCCTTCAGCGCATCGGCATCGTCCAGCCCCAATTGACGCTTCTCGCGGCGGCGTGCCCAGATCTGGCTTGCCAGGGCGATTTCAAGAATGCTCATTGTCGTTCTCCTCGACAGGTTTCGATGAAGCCTTGTCGAGTGCTGTCTGGCGATTTCGACAGCCGGCCGGAACAAAGATTTTTTCCGCCGCTGTCGAAATGCGTGGAGCTCGGTCGTCCAGGGTTATTGAATACTCACAAGGAGGCTGCCTGCGATGAAATATCTCTGTCAGGTCTGGTTCGATGGCGGTGTGCTCGACGCCATGACGAAAGAGGAGAAGGCCGAACTCGACACCAATTCCCTGGCCTATGACAAGGACCTTGCCGAAAACGGGCATATGATTGTCGCGCAGGCGCTGCAGCCGCCGACATCGGCGGTGACCGTGCGGGTGCGGGGCGGCGAGATGTCGGTGACGGACGGTCCCTTCGCCGAGACGAAGGAGGCGCTCGGCGGCTTTATCCTGATCGAGGCAAAGGATCTCAACGAGGCGATCCGCATCGCCGCCGGCATTCCGCTCGCCAGGCTCGGTGCGATCGAAGTGCGGCCAATCCACGAATTCGGAGCTAAATGAGGAGAGACCGATGAAATTTCTATGCCAGATCTGGTTCGACACGGAAAAAAGCAAGCTGGTCCCTCAGACCGAATGGGATGCGCTCACACAGGAGTGCATCACCAGCGACAATCGCTGGCGCGAGAGCGGTCATCTGCAGGTGGCGCTCGCCTTGCATGAACCGTCAACGGCGATCACGGTCCGCCTGCGCAATGGCGAGGCCTTTGCGACCGATGGCCCATTTGCCGAAATCAAAGAGCACCTCGGCGGTTTTGTGCTGATCGAAGCCGAGAACATCGAGGAGGCGAAGACGATCGTGTCGAGTTTTCCGATCCTCAAATATTGCTCAATCGAAGTGCGCCCGACTTACTCCATCCAGGATGGGAAATAGCCATGCGCTACATCTGCCTGATTTATAACAGTGCCGACACCGACGGCAGGCTGACCGCGGCGGAAACCGATGAACTCGTCAAAGCGCATTTCGCCTTCGACGAGGAGCTGCGCCGCGACGGCATCATGATCCATGCCGATGCGCTTGAGATGCCTGATAAGGCGACCGTGCTGCGTGTTCGAAACAACAGCCTGTCAGCCACCGACGGCCCCTATGTCGAAACCAAGGAGCATCTGGCCGGCTTTTACGTCATCGAGGCGCCTGACATGGTGAAAGCCAGGGAGATTGCCGGGCGGATCCCATCGGCACGTTTCGGCGCGGTCGAACTGAGGCCCGTGCGAATGCTGACCCTGCCGGACTGAGGTGGCCCGTTGGAACGCGTGATCGAGGAGATCTATCGAACGCAGTCGCGCCGGGTGCTGGCGACGCTGATCCGCCTGCTCGGCGATTTCGACCGGGCGGAGGAAGCGCTGCACGACGCCTTCGCTGCGGCCGCCCGGACATGGCCAACGGACGGCATTCCCGGCAATCCCTTCGCCTGGCTCGTTTCGACGGGACGCTTCAAGGCGATCGACACGATCCGGCGGCGGGCGCGTTTCGATGCTTCGCAGCATCACATCGAAGACAGCCTCTACTCCCCCGACGCAACGGAGATCGGCGACATGGAACCGATCGAGGACGACATGCTGCGGCTGATCTTCACCTGCTGCCATCCGCTCATTCCGGCCGATGCGCAGATGGCGATGGCACTCAGAGAAATCTGCGGACTGACCACCGAAGAGATCGCCCATGCCTTCCTCATTCCGGCGCCGACGGTGGCGCAGCGGATCGTGCGCGCCAAGGGCAAGATCCGCGCGGCGAAAATCCCCTACGAGGTGCCGGGCCGCGAAGCGCTGCCGCCGCGGCTCGACCGGGTGCTACACGTC
The DNA here is from genome assembly GCF_014195045.1 of Rhizobium sp. BK591. Lineage (NCBI taxonomy): Bacteria > Pseudomonadati > Pseudomonadota > Alphaproteobacteria > Hyphomicrobiales > Rhizobiaceae > Rhizobium > Rhizobium sp. BK591. Next base: position 63,070 of record NZ_JACIAZ010000003.1, on the reverse strand, counting down.
ATCTACCTCGTCTTCAACGAGGGCTATTCCGCCTCTTCGGGCGAAGACGTGGTCCGCGCCGACCTGACCGCAGAGGCGATACGTCTGGCGCGGCTGCTTCTGGCGCTGCTGCCGCATCCCGACGTCTCCGGCCTGCTGGCTTTGATGCTGCTGCAGGACTCCCGCCGCGCCGCCCGCCGCGGCGAAGAGGGATCGCTGGTGCTGCTTGCCGATCAGGACCGCTCGCTCTGGGATCATGCGAAGATTAGGGAAGGCCTGGCGCTACTCAAGGAGGCGATGCGGGCGGGAGAGATCGGCACCTATACGCTGCAGGCGGCGATCGCCGCCGAGCATGCCAGGGCGCCGGCTGCCGAAGAGACCGACTGGCGGCGGATCGCCTTTTATTACGATCTGCTTCTGGCGGCCCAGCCCTCCCCGATCGTCGAGCTCAACCGCGCCGTGGCGATCGCGATGGCGGACGGGCCGGCAAAGGGGCTGGAACTGATCGATGCCATTCTGGCCCGCCGGGAGCTGCAGGCCTATCACCTCGCCCATTCGGCGCGCGCCGATTTCCTGCGCCGTCTCGGCCGGAGACAAGAGGCGATCGCCGCCTATGAAACGGCGCTGTCGCTCTGCCGGCAGGAGCCGGAGCAGGCGTTTCTGAGAAAACGGATTTCAGAGCTTGCCGCGGCGTCCGAGCGGCAGTGAGATCGCCGTGCCGGTGAGCGCCGAGACGATGATCAGCAGGTGGGCATTGATGCTCGCCTGCGCCAGCGCGGCCAGAGCCATCCGCTCGCTCGAGGCACCGAGAGCGATGGCGCCGGCGGTGATGCCGGCCGGATAGGTGCCGACGCCGCCCGGCGCATGCATCGGCAACACGGAGGAGAGCTCGCCGCCGAGCGCGCCGCCGAAGCTTGCCGCCATCGGCGACACGCCCATCAGGCCGAGCGCCCAGGCAAGCACCATCACCTTCACCAGCCAGTTGACGATGGTCATCGCCCAGGCGCGCGCAAAGGCCACGGCATCGAGCGGCAAACCGTTTTCGATCTCGGCGACGAATTTCTGCGCCTTATTAGGCAGCAGCCGGGCGGCGAGGCGCAGCAGCGGCTTGCGGGCGGCAAAGGCTGCGACCGGCAACAGCAGAAAGGCGGTCCAGAGCGACCAGGCAACAGCCGCATTGGCGGCGGCGACGGCAAAGCCGATGCCGGCGGCGGCCAGAAGCGCGTGCAGGTCGAGCAGCCGCATGACGAAGAGCGCCGAGGTTCCGCGCGTCAGCGGAATGCCGAATTCGGTGCGCATCAGCAGCGGAAAGCTGGTCTCGCCGGTGCGGAAGGGCAGCATGATGTTCAAGAGGTTGTGGATCTGCGTGACGCGGAAGAGGACGGCGAACCGGCCGGCCGTTTCCTTTGGAAAATAATCATAGATGCGCCAGGTGCGCAGGAAATAGGTGCTCGTCAAAAGCACGAGCGCGCCGATCACCGGACCGGCGCCGACATCGGCCCATTGCCTGATGATGACGGGCCACCCCCAGAACCATTGGATGAAGAGCGCATAGGCTGCGACGATGACGACCGTCAGAATGGTCATGCGATTGCGCATAAACCAGGATTGCCGGCTTTCAACGATCGAGCTCTTCATGTAGTAGGCATTCCTCGCTTGGGTCGGCATGGGACCGGTCCCGTCGCCAGGCCTTTTAAGAGAAATGCAGGTTGCGCACAACGGCGGAGTTGATGGCGATGGAGGCGAAGGCGCCTTCCCGCCGACGATCCGGGCGCTGACCGGTATATGATACGCCTTGCCGGCTTGACGTGGAGATCGATGTTGGAGCGGATTACCAGAAGCATTACGAGCGCCAGCATGTTTCTGGCAGTCTATTTCCTGCTGAACATCGCGCTGCGCATCGCCTTGCCTCATACGCTCGATCTCGACGAGGCGGAGCAATCTTTCTACTCACAATACCTGCTTGCCGGCTATGGCCCGCAGCCGCCTTTCTATAACTGGATACAATATGCCATCGTTTCGGTGACCGGCATATCGATGTGGGTGCTGTCGGTGCCGAAGAACATCATTCTCTTCGGCTGCTATCTGTTCTACGGGCTTGCAGCCCGCGAGGTGCTAAAGGGCCGCTCGCTCGCAGCCGTCGCCATGCTGAGCCTGATCACTCTGCCGCAAGTGGGTTTGATGGCGCAGCGCGAATTGACGCATACCGTCGCGCTGCTGTTTGCAACCTCGCTTTTCCTCTTCGGCTTTTTCCGCACGCTGCGCCAGCCGACGATCGGGAGCTACCTGATCATCGGCATCGCCACCGGCATCGGGCTGATCTCGAAATACAATTTCGCCATCCTGCCGGCTGCCGCCCTGATCGCCGTGCTGCCGGACCGGAAATGGCGCGGCCGTCTGATCGACTGGCGTTTGCTGCCGGCGGTCGTCCTCGCCATTCTGATCGTGCTGCCGCATGCGCTCTGGCTGCCTGACAATCTCGCCAGCGCCTCTGCGCCGACACTGGAGCGGATGACCGCCGAAGACCTGGCCCCCGCCGGCCTGCCGCGCATCGGACAGGGGTTGCTGTCTCTCGTCATCGCCGTCCTCGGCTTCGTCGCATTGCCGATCGTTCTCCTCGCGGCCGCCTTCCGGCGCGATTTCTTTCGCGCGCTCTCCTCGTCCAGCCCGATGATCCGGGTGATCGAGCGGATGATGGTCATCAGCCTGGTCGCCTTCGTCGGCGTGGTCCTTTTTGCCGGCGCCAGTGATATCCACGAGCGCTGGCTCGACCCGTGCCTGCTCGTCCTGCCGCTTTATCTGTTCCTGAAACTGGAAACCGCCGATCTCGATCTTTCTGCCGGCCTCGCCCGCTTCCGGCCCGTGGTGCCGGTCTTCATGGTCGTCATCCTGTCGATCCTTCTTTTTCGGATCGTCGGCATTCACTACATCGGCACCTATACGAGAACGAACGTACCCTTCTCCGGTTACGTCGCTGAATTGACCGCGACCCGCAAGCCGGTTCTCATCGTGGCGGGGACCAAGTTCGTGGCCGGCAATCTGAGGCTGGCCTTTCCCGATGTTCCCGTCGTGATACCGTTCTTCCCGGGTGTCGGGGTTCCCGAATATGCGACGGCGAAGGGGCCGGTGCTGGTAATCTGGCGCGGTGAGACCGCAGACGACCCGACAATTGCCCCCGGTTTCGCCCGCGATCTCGTCAAATCGGGCATTCATCTGCAAGAGTTGAACACGCTGACGCTGCCCTATCTCTTCGGTGACGGCAAACGTAGCTTCTCCATCGGTTACTCCTGGGTGGAGGGAGGCGCGAAATAGCGCGCCGGCAGCGCAGCCGATTGCTGGGAAACCGCCATTGCCGCTGGCAACCGGCGGACACTTCATGTAGTAGCCTTCCGCAAGCGCGGCGGCAGCAGTAAAGAATACTCGGCCGCCCGGCCTTTTGGAGATGAAAGTTGCAGACAACGGTAGAGCCCATTCGCGACACGAATGATCCGGTACAATCGCTCGAACTGTCGCTGGTCGTGCCCATTTTCAACGAAGAGGAAAGCGTCGGTCCGCTTGTTGAGCGTGTCGCGGCCGCGATGGCCGGCTACCCGCATCGCTGGGAGCTGATCCTCGTCGATGACGGCAGCACCGATGCGACGCTCGTCAACGCCCGCAAGTTTGTCGGACGCGAGGGGCTGGCGCTCAGAATCGTCGAGCTGCAGCGCAACTTCGGCCAGACCGCCGCCATGCAGGCCGGTATCGACACCGCGCGAGGCCGGCTGATCGCGACGATGGACGGCGACCTCCAGAACGATCCGAAGGACATTCCTTCGATGGTCGCCGAACTGGAACGGCGCGAACTCGACCTTTTGGTCGGCTGGCGCAAGAACCGTAAGGACGGTCTGTTCTTGCGCAAGATCCCGTCGTGGTGCGCCAATTACCTGATCGGCCGTATCACCGGCGTCAAGTTGCACGATTACGGCTGCAGCCTGAAGATCTACCGTGCCTCGATCATCAAGCAGGTGAAGCTGATGGGCGAAATGCACCGCTTCATCCCGGCCTGGGTCGCCGGTGTCGTCCCGAGCTCGCGCATCGGCGAGATGGCCGTCACCCATCATGCCCGCGAGCACGGTGTTTCGAAATACGGCATTTCGCGCACCTTCCGCGTCATCCTCGACCTGCTGTCGGTGATGTTCTTCATGCGCTACAAGGCACGGCCCGGGCATTTCTTCGGCTCTCTGGGTCTTGGCCTCGGCGCGGTCGCCATGCTGATCCTGCTCTATCTCGGCTTCGACAAGTTCATCCTGGGCAACGATATCGGAACGCGACCGATGCTGATGGTCGGCGTCGTGCTGCTGCTGTCGTCGGTGCAGATGATCACCACCGGCATTCTGGCTGAGATGATTGCGCGCACCTATTATCGCGACGACGCCTCTCCGAACTACATCGTGCGACAGATCTTCGACGATCACAGCCAAGCCTAAGCCGGCAGCCCGATGCTGGAGCGCGCAACGAGGACGATCAAGACCGCGGGCCTGCTGCTTGCAGCCTATTTCGTGCTCAACATCGTGCTGCGCATCGTGCTTCCGCATTCACTGGAGCTCGACGAGGCCGAGCAATCCTTCTTCTCGCAATATCTGCTGGCCGGCTACGGCCCGCAGCCGCCCTTCTACAACTGGATGCAATATGCCGTCGTTTCGGTGACGGGCATGTCGATCGGCGCGCTTATTGTCCCGAAGAACATCCTCTTGTTCCTGTCCTATCTCTTCTATGGCCTTGCCGGGCAGCGCGTGCTGAAGGACCAGGCGCTTGCCGCCGTCGCCATGCTGGCGCTGATCACCCTGCCCCAGGTCTCCTACATGGCCCAGCAGGATCTGACCCACACGACGGCGCTGCTCTTTGCCAGTTCGCTGTTTCTCTACGGCTTCTTCCGCACGCTCGACCGACCCGATATCGGCAGCTATCTCGTGCTCGGGCTTGCGACCGGCATCGGACTGATCTCGAAGTATAATTTCGCGCTGATGCCCGTCGCCGCCTTGATCGCCATCCTGCCCGATGCCGAATGGCGGCGCAGGGCGCTCGACTGGCGCATGCTGGCCGCAGTCGCCGTTGCGCTCGTCATCGTCCTGCCGCACGCGATCTGGCTGCAGGGCAATCTTGCATTCGCCTCCTCCGACACTCTGGTCAAGATGGCCGCCGGCAGCGAACCGGCCGGCATTGTACGGATCGGCAAAGGCCTTCTCGCCTTTCTCGTCGCCATCATCGCCTTTGCGGCGCTGCCGGTCGCAATCTTCGCCGCCACCTTCCGCCGGGATTTCGTCCGGGCGCTTTCGGCCGGAAACCGCTGGACCGGGATGATGGAGCGGATGATGCTCGCAAGTCTTGCCGGCATAGCTTTGATCGTGCTGTTCACCGGCTCCACCACCGTGCGCGAACGCTGGCTCGACCCGTTCCTGCTGGTGCTGCCGCTCTATTTCCTGGCGAAGATGCAGGCTGCCGACCTCGACCTTGCCGCCGGGCTGCGCCGCTTCCGGCCGGTGCTGCCGGTGCTGATGGCCTGCGTGCTGATCGCGCTCGGTTTCCGTGTCGTCGGCGCCGGGCTGATCGGCATCTACAGCAGGCCGAATGTGCCGATGGCGGGTTTTTCGCGCGATATGACGCGACAGGCTGAACCGGCGCTGGTGATCGCTTCCGATCCCTATATCGGCGGCAACATGCGGCTGCAGCTTCCCGACGTGCCGGTGGTGATCCCGGATTTTCCGGCACCGGGCATTCCGGCCTATGCCGAGGCCAAGGGGCCGGTGCTGATCGTCTGGCGCGGCAAGAAAACGGCGACGGCTGCGGATGCCGTCATGCCGGAGCGGTTTTCATCGGCGCTGACGGCGGCGGGCATCGCACCGCAGGAGATCGGCTCGCTGTCGCTTCCCTATTATTTCGGCCGACCGGGCGACAATTTCGCGCTCGGTTATGGCTGGGTTCGGCCGGAGACCAGATAGGATGACCGAGACCAATCGTCGCGACATCAGTTGGATTTTCGCCCTGCTGGCCGCCTATTTCATGCTTCAGGTCGGCGTACGGCTCGCAACCTCGCATTCGCTCGATCTCGACGAGGCCGAACAGGTCTTCCGCTCGCAATGGCTTGCCGCCGGCTACGGCCCGCAGCCGCCCTTCTACAACTGGCTGCAATACACCGTCTTCCAATTGACAGGCGTCTCGCTTGCCGCCCTTTCGGTGGTCAAGAATCTTCTGCTGTTCATCTCCTACCTGCTCTACGGCCTGACAGCGCGGCTCGTCCTGCGCGACAAGGCGCTGGTGGCGATCGCCACGCTCGGCCTGCTCACCATCCCGCAGATGGTTTTCGAGATGCAGCGCGACCTGACGCATACGGTCGCCGTGTTCTTCTCGGCGGGCATCTTCTTCTACGGCTTCATCCGCAGCCTGAAACAGCCGAGTCTTGCCTCCTATCTGATAGCAGGCGTCGGCATCGGTTTCGGCCTGCTTGCCAAATATAATTTTGCGATCCTGCCGGCGGCAGCCCTCATCGCCGCACTGGCGGATGCGCGTCTGCGGCCGCGGATCTTCGATAGGCGGCTGGTACTGACGGCGGTGGTGGCGCTCATCATCATCCTGCCACATCTGTTCTGGCTGAAGGACAATCTCGATTTCGCCACAGCACGCACCCTGGAGAAGATGACCGCCAGCGGCCATGCGAGCTATCCCGCGCAGGTGGCGATGGGCGTCAGCTCGCTCGCCCTCGCCGTCATCAGCTTTGCCGGATTGACCGTGGCGATATTCGCGATCATTTTCGGCAAAAGCCTTCGTCCGGCGCTCGGCTCCGGCTCGCAATGGACGCAGTTGCTCGAGCGGATGATGCTCGTCTTCCTCATCGGCATTCTGCTTCTGATCGTCTTCGGGGGTGCTGCCGGCATCAAGGATCGCTGGCTGGTGCCGATGCTCTTCATCTTGCCGCTCTATGTCTGCCTGAAGATCGAGGCCGCAGGTGTCACGACCGCCAAGGCATTCCGGCGTTTCATGGCTGTCGTCGCCATCATCATGATCGGCGTACCGGCGGCCCTTTACGGCAGCGTCGCGGCCGCACGTTTCACCGGCCATTACGAGCGGCTGAACAGGCCTTATGCCCCGATGCTGGAAACCCTGCGCCAGCAGGCCGAACCGGCGGCGATCCTTGCCGGCGACAGTCTGCTCGCCGGCAATCTCAGGCAGGATATTCCCGGCGTGCCGGTCCTCTCGGTGGATTATCCCGGTTTCAGCCCGGATCTCTCCGGCCGGCGACCGCTTCTCCTGGTGTGGCTCCTCCCCAAGGACGGCAGCGAAGCACTGCCGCCTGATATGGCGCAATGGCTACAGACCAATCTCGGCGCATCCACGCCTGAGGCATTGGTGATCGACAAGCCCTATTTCTATCAGCGCGGCGACGACCGCTATCGTTTCGGTTATGCCTGGGTCAACCAGCCGGGCTGAACGAAATCAGGATTTTGACCCTTTTCTATCACGCCGATATTGCACGCTTGATGACTGTCAAATGGCAGCAAATGCAAGCCAAAAACACGGATATGAAAAGGAAGGTCCCAAGCGGTTGGGATAGCGGCAGGAACGACCAGTCGCCTCGTTGAAATTGAGGCAACGCAAACTCGGAAAGGCCGGCTTGCGCAACGGCTCCCCGCCCCATAGGCAGACCGGTCGCGATCAGCGCGATATGGGCATGGATGAAGCCTGAACGGGGGTGTCTTTGTGGCTGCATGGCCACTCTGACCCCGAAAATCGATGCAAGCATCAACAGGACCGTGGCGCTCCAAATTCCAATGCCGGGTATCGCCAAAAGCAGATAGATGGGCTCGCGCATGACCGGAAGTATTGTCATGTAAAGCCACCAGGCGGAGGCACTTGAGGGGTGGCTTTCCAGGAGCGGTATGCTGAGTACGAAGATCGATGCTATCGCGTAAGCCAGCGATGGCCCAAGTCGCATCAGCGTGAAAATCGCGATCCACATGCGGCGTTCCATCCGTTGACCTGACGAGCAGGATAGGCGACGTCGATTTGATTTCTACTCAGGAGTCACGAGGCAGATGATGCCTACCTTGGATAGTAGGCATTTTTATCACACTGTCGCATTCCGGCGAAGACCGCCTCTCTCGCTTTTTTGTGAGTATATGCTTAAATTCTTGAGTTGTTAGCTTTTTTTCACGATGATCTCAGGTGAACACATCCGAGTCTTGGGTAAGAATGTCTGATGGGGATCAAATTGCCAATGTTGCAGATCAGAGTTGGAACGAAATGCATCGCGCTTTTGATAGCGACCGGAGCGATTTTAGCTGGTTGCCAGTCATCCAGCGATGGTCTGGCTGCTTATGGCGATAGTGCAAAGACCCTCGAGGATGACTCAGCCGTCGCCTTCTATAAGAACGACGAGTTGATAACCACCGGCAAACTGCAGTTTCAGGAAAAGAACTACGGAAAATCTTACGCCATTTACAAGCGAGCAGTTGACGTTTTTCCGCAGGATCCGGCCGCTTGGCTAGGCTTAGCAGCCTCAGCCGACATGGTTGCCCGCTTCGACACCTCCGACCGCGCCTACCAGCAACTCTCGCGCATGATCGGCAACACCCCGGTCTACTACAACAATATTGGATATTCTCACCTTTTACGCGGCGATTTGCGCACTGCCAGAGGGTATTTCCTGAAAGCCTATGAGCTTGATCCCGGAAACGAAGTCACTGCCCGTAATCTCGAATTGATGAAGAACAGCGTCAATTACGCTCAGCGGTGATCGGCCCTTCGGCGATCGGCAATCTGTGTCGAGATGAGAGCGCCCTTGCCGCGTTGCGAGCATCGGCGCGGCGCCCCTGGCAGCGTCCGGCGATTGCCTTAAAACTGTCGCGCAAAACTGTGCGGCGGCTTGCGGCAGGGAGATCATGTAAAAGCAAAGAGCTGAAGCACGTCACATGAAGCACGTTTGATGCCACGTGCTTTGCAGGTGAAGCCTTTATCTACCGTGCCTTGCGAAGGATGAGCTGGCCTTCCGGCGAGAGTGTTCGTTCGTAACGCGGCAGGTCGCTGACGGCAATGCCCCCGGCTGCGATCGACGCAAGACTGCTATCCGGCATCAGAGTTTCCGCCGGCGCAGCACGGGGTGCGAAATATTGTGCCGGTTCCTTGCCGGGCGCGCTCAGGACCAAAGCGGAACCCATGCGAAGACCGTCTGTGTCGTTGTGCCGTTCGTTGACCACGGCTTTTTGCAGCTCATCCATCCCCTGGCGGATCAGCGCGACGTCGTCGGCCTTGGCATTGTCGTCGATCTTGCGCGACTGCTTTTCAATCTGTCCTTTCAGGCCGTCGATGGACCTTTTCAGCGCGGCGATGGTCTCGCGGCTCTCGCGAACATCCGCCGAGTTTTTGGCGGTATAGATGAGAACGCCGGCATTCACCGGCAGGAGCATCAGGAGCAAACCGATGAGCAGCGGGCTTTTTGAGCCCCTCTGCTCTACTGTTCGCAAATTGCCTGGTTTTGGGCGTTCTGCTTCGACCTCGATACTCGGAATGCTGGTCATTCGTTTACTCCCCCGTAAGTCATCAAATCTACCTGGCCGCGATCGGCGGCAAGTGCGCAATCATTCCGATGTAAACACGCCTTCCCATGCCCGTTCGAGCATTTCGAGCGATGCATTTCTATCTATGCCATTGAAATCACAGTAAGAACCGACAAAATCCAGAAGGTATTTCGGATGATAGCAAGACGCCGGCACATCGCTGTTGTACTTGCGATCATAGAACAGGTTCAGGTCAGGATCGCAGACAGCCAATCCGGTGCCGCTGGCATAGGATTTGAAGATTCTGATATATTCGTCGCGCGACGGCGTGTTCACAAAGATCTTGTACTTGAGTCGCCGCAAGCCCGCCTCGTCGGAAAGGTCCTTCGGTGCGATATTCGTCGAAAATACCACCAGCTCGTCAAAGGGAACCTTGAACTTCTTGCCGGTGTGCAGCGTCAGGAAGTCATATCCGCGCTCGAGCGGCACAATCCAGCGATTGATGAGCGCCTGCGGTGCCACTTGTTGGCGTCCGAAGTCGTCGATGATGAAAACGCCGCCTGATGCCTTTAAGTGTATGGGCGCTTCATAGACATTTGGTCCTTCGTTGAAGGTGAGATCGAGCTGATCGAGGGTCAATTCCCCGCCCGTCTTGATCACCGGACGGCGGCATTCGATCCATCGTTGATCCGCTTTCGGATGAGATTCCGTGTCAGCCTCCGATACGGGGTGATGCACCGCTTCGTCATAGAAATTGATGACATGGCCGCCGACCTCGATGGCATAGGGCACCCAGATCGTTTGGCGAAACAGTTGCGACGTCCGCTCGGCGATGCTCGTCTTTCCGTTGCCGGGCGGTCCATAAAGCAGGATGGAGCGACCGGAGTTGATGGCCGGGCCGAGTTTTTCGACCAGGGCGTGCGAGAGCACCAGCCCGTCAAGGCTGTCGGTCAGCCGCTCCGGGGTCACGCGCTCGTAATGGATGGACTGCAAACCGACTTGCCGGCAGAACGCGTCGAGCGACACCGGCGCCGGCCCGACATATTGGCATTGACGCGACGCCGCGTGGGCATATTCGAACCCCTTCATGGAAAGCGCATATCGAATATCGGATCGCACATCCTCACCAGCCAAGCCGCGAGCCTCGAGATAGGCGAGTTTCACGAGCTCCTTGATCAGGATATTGACGATCACTTTCGGCAATTTCATGCGGTCAGCCAGATGAGATGCCGTGGTCGTATCCTGCTCGGCCGCACATTTTGAGGCCAGCCGAAGCAGGAACGACGGATCCAGTCCGGCTTGTTCGATGCTTGCCGGTGCCATGGGCATACGCGGATCGAGGGAAATGATGGCCTCGTTACGATTCTGTTCGAACGAATACTGCATAGGACCTCGCTTGGCTCAACCGCCGGGTTTCATGCCGATGAGAAGACTGACGACACGGATAACAACGGGTACAAGAACGATGACGAGGCTTACCGGAAAAAGGAACGCGCCGAGCGGCAACAGCATCTTGACCGGCAGGGCGTTTGCCTTTTCCTCCGCGCGCACGATACGGAGGTCGCGCATTTCCTTGCAGTAGACCCGCAACGTCTGCGTTACGCTGGTCCCGAGTTCCTCCGATTGGCGGAACAGAACGGAAAGGGCCCGGGCCTCGTCGATCCTCAGGCGGACGGCAAGGTTGGCGAGTGCCTCGCGCAATCGCCGGCCGCCCCGCACCTCCAGCATCATGATCGAGAGATGCAGGCCGAAGTCCTGCCGCTTGGCAACGAATTCCCGGGCAACGCGGTTCGCCGCCGCCTCGATGCTCATGCCCGCATCGAGGCAGACGATCAGCATATCCATGAAATCGGGAAAGAGGCGGCGGTACTCCCTCTCCTTGGCGGCGCCGCGCCGGTCGATATAGATGTTGACCAGAATAAAGGTCGCACCCGCAGCAAACATGCCAAGGATCAGCGTCACCATCTGCGACATATCAGGCGCGAACCGGTTCAGGGCCCAGACCGCTGCGACCAGCATGCCGATACAGACCACCGCGCGGACCATCTGGAAGGTGGTCACGGCGCCGGCAGCGAAATAGCCCGCCCGGATCAGCCGGTTCTGGGTGGAGTTCACATTGGTGTCACGTCGCGTAATCTCGAAATAGCGACGGATCAGGCGGTTTTCCGCCTCGCCGAGATCGGCAATCGTCGTATCGCCAAGGTGGAACTCATCGCCTGCTGCCGCCGAGCTCTTCGACACCCGGACCGAGACCTCGCGCTGTCGAAAAAACAATTCCGATGCTGCTGCGGAAAAGATCAGCACTGCGAAGAAGACGATGAGGTAAATTCCATACTCACTCGACATAACAGCCTCAGTACTCGAAGTTGACCATCTTGTAGAGAATGACATTCCCGATCGCCATGACGGCCAGCAGCACGCTCACCACCATGGTTCCGTGGCCGCTATCCCAGACGGGATCGAAGTAGGTCGGCGACAACGCCTTGATCATCGCGTAAAGCAGGAACGGATAGAGCGACATGAAGATCGCGGTGATGCGTCCTTCCGAGGAAATCGCCTTGACCTTTGCCTTCAGCATATACCGGTCGCGCAGCGTCTTCGAAAGGTTCTGCAGGATCTCCACGAGGTTTCCGCCGGTTCCGGCCTGTACGCTCAGCGATATCGCAAGCAGGTTCAGATCCTCGACGCCGACCCGGTCCGCCAAGTTCACAAGGGCATCGTCCAGCGTCACGCCGTAGGTGAGTTCATCCGAGAGCAGGCCGAACTCGGTGCCGATCGGATCAGGCATCTCGCGTGCCACCAAAGAAATCGCCGCCGGCAGCGGGTGGCCGGCGGCCAAGCTGCGATTGGCGACATCGAGCGCTTCAGGAAGCTTCAGTTCGAATTTTCTCATGCGGCGCGCCCGGGCGCGCCAGACGATGAGCGCCGGGATGAGGAGACAGATCAGGAGAAAGACAGGGATCCTGAACAGAGTGCTCGGCACGAGGAACCCCGCGGCCAGCCACGTCAAAAGGGCGCCCGCGATCGCGAAGAGAGCAAATCGCCTGGCATCGAACTTGATTCCCGACTGGGCGTAGAACTGCAGCAGCCGCTGCATGATAGGGGTTTGCCGCCAACCGCCGCCGGCCCCGCGCTCCTTCAGCATATCGCTATAGGTCTTGCGATGATCATCGCTGACCTCGAGCAAGCTCAGCCGATGGTTCACGGCGCGGTGTCGTTCCGTGCTCTTGAAGTAGTTGCGCATGATTGCTTCGACCGCAACAAGGGCAGCGGTGAAAACGGCGGCGTAAAGGAGCGTCAGGGTCATTGGACAGGTCCCGTCTGCAGCGGTTTGCCGGGATCAAAAATCGCCACAGGGATCTCGATCCCGAGTTCGGCAAATTCCTCAACGAACCGCGGCCGGATGCCGGTGGCGCGGAATTCTCCATGGATCCGCCCGCCTTCGTCGGTGCCGGTTTTCTTGAATTTCATAATCTCCTGCATCTGCACGACTTCGCCCTCCATGCCGGTGATCTCGGAAATCGAGACGACCTTGCGGCTGCCGTCGCTCAGGCGCTGGACCTGTACGATCATGGTGATGGCGGAGGAGATCTGCGAGCGAATGCTCAACTGCGACATCGGCATCCCTGCCATGCCGACCATCTGCTCAAGCCGACCGACGGCGTCGCGCGGCGTGTTGGCGTGAATTGTTGTCATCGACCCCTCGTGACCGGTATTCATCGCCTGCAGCATGTCGAACGCCTCGTCGCCGCGCACTTCGCCGACGATGATGCGGTCGGGGCGCATGCGCAGGGCGTTTTTCAAAAGCTCGCGTTGCCGGATCTCGTTGCGCCCGTCGAGCGTCGGCGGCCGGGTTTCCAGACGCCCGACATGTGGCTGCTGCAGTTGAAGCTCGGCCGCATCCTCGATGGTGATCAGGCGCTCCCTTGGAGAAATCTGCGACGAGAGAGCGTTGAGCAACGTGGTCTTGCCGGAACCCGTGCCGCCTGAAATGACCATGGACACCTTGCCCTTGACCGCGGCACTGAGAAGGACGCGCATCGCATCGGCCATGGCGCCATATTGCACCAGGCGCTCCATCGTCAGCGGCTTGCGTGTGAATTTGCGAATGGAAACGAGCGGTCCATCGACCGAGATTGGCCGGATGGCGACGTTGACACGCGAGCCATCCTTGAGGCGGGCGTCAACCATCGGCGTTGCCTCGTCCACGCGGCGGCCGACCGCCGAGACGATCTTGTTGATCACCCGAAGCAGGTGGTCCTCGTCTTTGAACCGCACGGCGGTGCCCTCGAGCTTGCCGCTCCGCTCGACATAGACGCTGTTGTAGCCGTTGATGAGAATATCTGCGATTGTATCATCGGCCAGCAGCGGCTCGATCGGTCCAAGCCCGAGCATCTCGTCGGTGATATCGCGGATCAGATCATTGATTTCCTTGGCATTCAGCGGAAAGTTGTTGTTCCGGATATAGTCCTTGACCAACGGCCGGATCTCGGTCGCGATCTCCTCGTTGTCGAGCGTGTCGAGGATCCCGAGGTTGATGCGATCGAGCAGGTAGCGGTGCAGATTGACCCGCTCGGAAACCATGTCCGGCCCGAACGAAGCCTCTTCGCCACTCGCCGTGGCACTGTCGGAGGCCGGTTGGGCAGGCATGTTCTCAACTGCGCCGACCAAAGACAGTTCGGCCGCCTCCAGATCTTCGCGGCTTTCCGGCTCCCGCTGCTTGTAGAAACGCCCGATGATACCGTTCGCCATGTTTCCCGCCCCTGAACTCTTATTTTACAATGACCGTGGAACCGACTTTCACTCTCTCATAGAGATCGATGACGTCGGCATTGCTCATGCGAAAACAGCCCGATGACGCGAAACCGCCGACCGTCGACTGCTCGTTCGTTCCATGAATGCGGTAGAGCGTGTCGGTCCCGCCCTTGTAGAGATAGATCCCGCGAGCACCCAACGGATTGAGCGGACCGGCCGGTACCAGGTCCGGAAGTCCGGCTGCGCGCGCCTTCATCTCGGCAGGCGGGCGCCAGTCAGGCCACTCTGCCTTGCGTCCAACCTTGACGGTACCGCTCCAGCGAAATCCGTCTCGTCCGACTCCGATTTTGTAACGGATCGCGCGTCCATCGGAGATGACGAGATCGAGCGTACGGTTTGCGGTGACGATCACGATTGTCCCGGCCGCGTAGTTCTTTTCGATCGTCACCAGGGCGCTTGTCGTCGGCCCAAGGCTTCGCGGCACAAGCCCGGCTGCCGCGGCGTCGCCGACAGCGGCCAGAATTGCCAAAACTGCAAGGCCGACGATCGCCTTCATCGCACCAGCGCTCCAAGCTTACCGACCGCGCCGCAGAAGCGCGCCCGGGAATTCACCTGAAATGGCAGCACGCCGCGGTTGACCGCCTCGCTCAGAGTATCCCAGTCATCCGCAATGACGTGCGTCGGGATCTCCTTGAAGATCTTTTCCGTTTGTTGTCGGCGCAGGCCGAGCCCGAAAAGCTTGCTGCGGTATTTGTTGATGACGATGAATATCTGATCCGAACTGCCACGCAGCCGAACCAGATTGGCAAACAAATCCTTGGCTTGAGAAAGCGCAGGGACCGTCATTTCGGTGACGATGCAGATGCTGTTGACTGACGCGAGCACCTCGTATTTCCACGGCGTGTCATAATAGGGAACGTCGATGATCGTGTGATCGCTCTCGAAGGCGGCCACGTCGAGCATACGCAGCACGAGTTCCCGCCCCTTCGGCGCCAGAAGGACTGATGGCTGCTTGAAGGACAGCAGTGAAAAGCCCCCCGAATGACGCTTTCGCACCAGATCGATGAATTCCAGATCGACCCGGGAAGGATTGGCGATGACGGGTTTCAAGTCGTAGTCGTTGACGAGGTTGAGATAATAGCCAAGCGCCCCGGAGCAGAAATCCGTGTCGAACAAGTCGATCCGCGGCGTGGAATTCTTGGTCGGCTGGGCCAGCACATGCGCAAGCGACGAAGCGATCATGCTGGCGCCCGCGCCGCCGACGGCCGAGACCACGGCATGCACCCGGCTGTCGCTGGCCCCGGTGCCTGGCGCATGGGTCGAAATCATGTCGATCAAGGCGCGGCGCTCGAGCGGCTTCTTCAGCCAGTCATTGCCGTTAAGACGGAAGAGCAGCCGCAGCATATCGTCCGCTAGGTCTTCGGAAACGACGACGAGCGGAATGTCCCGATAGCTGGCGCGAAACGCGAAAAGCTCCGGCTGGTGCAGCAAGTTCCCATTGTCGACGTCGAGAACGATCAGGTTGAATTGCGTCGGATCGAAACGGCCCTTTTCTGAGAGCGCCTTCAGCGAGAGATGGCGGACATCGTAACGCGAAAGCGACCCGAACGTATCGAGCATGAAGCTCGCTGCAGCCGCGTCGTCGGAGAGAACCAGGATCTTGGTGGATGCGGCAATGTTCATGTGAGCTGTCATTTCGCTTTCCTACGCATAATTTAAGGAGTCAGCAGGTTGAGCACGTCTTTAGATCTTCCGTCGTGATCGTCACCGGATGGGCCGGGATGGTGACGTCGTTCAGTCCCAACAGCCCGCCGAGGATCGGCAGATCGAAGGTGATATTGCGCACCTCCAACCGCATCGTCAGCACGGGCCCGTCCGGCCGGCCCCAATAGCCGAGCCCGGATCGCTGATAGGTGACCATCAGCTTATCCGGCGTGATGCGCCAATTGAGGTCGCAAATGCCGGGGTGAGGATCAGTTCCCGCGTTGCAAACGCCGTCGCTTCCCAGGACGATCCGGTTCAATGCCGCCGTGCTGCAGTTCGCTAGAGCCGGTCCGCAGGTTGAGGATATCGTGGCATCGTTCGGGGCCGCTTTGCCATTGTTGAGCGGATTGGCAGCTTCGATTGGGAAAACGGCAGTGAAATTCGTCGTCAGCGGATCGGATACAGCGGCCAAACGGGCACCATATTGCAGTGCCTTGACCGTCTGGTTCCACTGCGACATGGCATAGCCGAACTCGATGAAGGCGGCGAATACCAGCATGACGATCGGAAAGGTCAGCAATGCTTCGACAAGGCTGGCGCCGCTGCTATCCTGCCAGAAGGTCTTGATCGCCCTAGAGGTCACCATCCGATGTACCTCTCTTCATGGAATGAGCTGATCGTGATGGCGTCGATTCCGAGAAAGCCGAACACCGGCGAGGTCTCGTAGAGATGAGCAGTGGAAATGGTGATATTCCCATCCGCATCGGGTGCAGTGATGGTGATGTCGGCAGCATCCTTCCAGCCGGGGACACGGGGTATAGCGCCCGCCGCAGGTGTTTGCGTTCCGTAAAAGGCGATCGTCTTCGCAGTCGCCTGATTGCATGTCGGCACATAGGTTCCCGACACCGGCCGGCATCGCGAAAGGTAACGCCCCGCATCGCGCAAGCCTGCGTCGATCTGCATCCGCTCCCAGAAGATGCTGCCAAACTCCAGTATCCCCGCCGCAAAGAGCGTCACAAAGGGGATGGCGAGTAGCGCTTCGGCAAGCACCGCGCCTTCCTCCCGCCGCCAGAAGCCGAGGCAAAGCCGATGCCGGATAAAGTTGCGGAGCGCCATCATCTGACCAGCTCCGCTTCTTCCCGCAGGAATTCGTCGAGCGTACCGCGACCACCCTTGCCGGTGATGTCGATCATCTCCAGGGAAAGGTATCGTTCGCCGGCATCCTTTATCGCCGGCTTGGTCAGGAACATGCGCGCGAAGGCCACAGCGCGCGTGGCCTTATGACCGTTCAAATGGCCGACCGAGGCTTCATAGCCGCAATTGACGATGGCTGAGAAGATCTCGCGGCGATCACCGTATTCGGCCGCCGTATAGTTCGAAAGGTCCGGGCCGGTGTAGCACTGGCCGCCGGTTGCCGGTGTCCCGGTCTCACCATTGGCCGAGGCATGGCTGATGAGAGACGGGTTTGCGAGCTCGTAACGATAAACATCGTAAGCAGAGGGTTGGCTTGGCGTTCCGGTCGGCGCCGGATAACTGGAGTGGCTGCCGAGGACGGTGCTCACCGAGGGCGCGGCCGTTCCCTGCGCGACATTCCAATATGTCATGTACTGCCAATTGTTGCTGCTGCTGATCTTGCCGCCGGCAAGCGAGGTCATGGACGCTCCGTAGCCGAGCGGCAAAGCCTTGGTGGCATCGCCGACAACGGCTCCGACCGTGACCGGATCATAAGTATCGCAGCCCTTCTTTCCCTTGCCGCTGATCGACTGGGCGGAGCGTATGTTTTGGGCCGGTCGGTAACGATAGTCGCCGTTCGCCTTGTTGAACGACGAGGAGTAAAAACCGAAGCGCGTATTCACGCCGTCCTCGACTGGCCCCGCCTTTGCGCCGGTCTCCGTATCGAGGCTGTCCTGCGTGTAGCAGGTACCCGGATTGCCGGTGGCGAGAGCCTCCGCCAGCACGGACGCACCATTGCCCAAGGGGGTCCGCAGGAACCCGAAATTGCCGGGACCGGGATTGGACGCCGAGGTGCTGTGAAGCTCGATCTGTCGCCCGTAGAGATTGCCGGCGGCAAAATTGGTGTGCAGGGCCGCGGCTGCAACTTCGCTGGCGCTTTCACTCGTGTTGCCCGCCGGCTCGAACGGATTGCAGATAAAGATCGGCGTCACGTCGCAGGCGCTGGCGTGGTATACCGCCACGGCGTCGGCGGCGATATTGATCGTATCGCGGGTGAAGCCAACCGGGATCGGAAAGATCGTCGTCATCGCCTGCGGCTTGGCGATGACCCAGGCGTAGGACGCTTCGCTGGCCGTGGTCGTTTGCATTGAAGACGGGATGGGCGTGTCGTCGTTGGCCGGAATGCTCTTCAGAAAATGTACGGCGACCGTGCTCCCGGCATCGTTGCCGGCGTGGTAGGCCACAGTAATATGCGAGCCAAGCGACATGCCGGTCCCGCCCCCGGAAAAAGCCGCGCTATTGGCGATTTTCTCGATCGCCGTCTGCGCCCTCGAAATGGCATCATCACGGCCATCGAGTTCGCGGGCTCCGGCTAGCGCCATCGCATCGACCGCGTTCTGGAGATCGGTATGCAGGTTGCTGCTGCGGCCGACATCGATGATCAGCAGCGAAAAGCCGAGAAGCATCGGCATGGCGATGAGCGTCAAGGCGATGACATAGCCACGATGATCGTTCCAGAACCGTCTGATAACCCTGCTCAGCATTGGCATACCCCCATCGCGGCGCTATCGCCGTGACGACCCTGTTTCGTGCATTTCCCCTTCCGGCGCGCTGCCGCCGTTCATGCCTTTCGATCAGCTACTGGCTGACGGTGGCCCCACTCGCCGCCCCATTCGCCCCCATTGCCGGCGACGGCTGAATAACGCCCACCCCGCCGTTCTGATACTGAGTGACCGCCCTGCGGATTACCTTGCCGTCGCTTGCGATGCGGGTTCGCTGAGCTTCCGGTGGGAACGGCTCCTCGGTATGGATGGCCTTGTTTGCTTCCATGGCGTTGCCGGCCCCGAAGGTGATCGTGTCGCGATGGTTCATGTAGTCGGCACAGCCGGAAGCCAGGCCGGCGGCTGCAAGGACGAAAAGGACGCGTTTAGCGTTTTGTAGCAACGGCTTGGACTCCCTGGTTCAGGTCGAGACGATGGCCATAGGGCCCAGTCACGCCTACGCCATTGCGAAAGCGTCGGAGCATGTCCTTGTCGACTTCCAGGACACCGAGCGCAAAAAGCTCGACGTCGTTGGACGAACGCGTCTGGTCGAGCGGACTGTAGAGGTCCTCGCCCGGGCGAGCCGGTCGCACTATGTGCGGGGTGACGACGATGACGAGGTCGGATTCCTTCTTCTGGAAACTCGTCGAACGGAACAGTGCGCCGAGGATCGGTATCTTCCCGAGGCCCGGCAGTTGCTGGATGTCTTTGGCATTGATCGACTGCAGCAGGCCTGCCATGGCAAAGCTCTGGCCGTCGCGAAGCGCTACCGTGGTGCTCGCAGCACGCGAGATGAAACCTGGATTGCCGTTGACGTTGATCGACGGATCAAGCTCGGAAACCTCCGGCTCGATCTCCAGATTGATGACGCCGTCGTCAAGCACCACCGGCTTGAAGGTCAGCCGCACACCGAAGGGGCGATAGTCCGTCTCGGTGGCGACTGTCGTGCCGTTGTTCGTCGTCTTCAGGATCGGCACTTCACCGCCGGCATGGAAGCTGGCGGTCGAGCCGCTCATTGCGATGAGGTTCGGCTGAGCCAGGCGACGCACCAATCCCTTCTGCTCGAGCGCATTGATGACCACGTCGATGCGGCCGCCGGAGATTTCCAGCACCTTGGCGATCAACTGGCCGAAGGGCAGCATACCCGTTGCCGCACCCTTGGGGTCAAGGAGGCTACGGGCCAGGTTGCCGTTATCGTCCACGGTGATACCCTGGCTGGTCGTTGCCTTGCCGATGCCGTTGTTGCCATGCCCGGACCAACCGATCCCGAGATCACGACCCGTCTGACGCGAGGCTTCGATGACACGGACCTCCAGCATCACCTGCTGGCTGTCGCTGACGCGCAACTGGTTCAGCACCGGCTGCTCGGAATAGGACTGGGCGATTTCCATCACCCGCTGCAATTCGATGCCGTCGCGGACGATGCCTGTCAGGCGAATACGATCGTTGGAGTTGACCACTCTGACCCGGGCCGAGGGTGCGGCAGAGCGAATGGCGGCGGCGACTTCGGTGAAATCGCTGGCAACGCGGATGTCGATGACGCCGAGAAGCGATTTGTCGTCGCCATAGACCGAGATATTGGTGGCGCCGGTCTTCTTGCCGCGAATGAACAGCGATCGATCGGAAAGCGGCACCACGTCGATCATATCGGCGCTACCGATGACGAGATCACCGAAGGGCTGGCCGGTATTGAGCGTCAGCGTCTCGTTCGGAGGCAACGTCACATGCTGGACCGATTTGCCGAGGGTGACCGACTTTTCCTGTGCGTTGGCGCAGCCGGCAAATCCGGGCCCCAAACACACACAGGCCGAAAACACTGCCGCCAGTGCCGCAAGGCTTTTGGTCCTTGCGATTCGTCTCTTGTCGTTCGCCATGCCTGCTTTAGCCCCCCTCATTCGGCTGGCCGCGCCGCGGCAGGCCGCATAAACATCACTGGATCAGGCCGACTCGGTGCTCCTCGCGCTTCGTCGTGTTCCAGACCCCCACCGTCACCCACTTCGGCTCGACCGGCAACACCGGTTCGACCTTTTCCTCCACAATCTGCACTTGTTTTTCGGGTTCTGGCAACTTATTCTTTTCCAGATCATTGCCGAGTTCCGTCGCCATCGCCCCGCCACCGAGGTCGGCGACGGTGATCGGTCGGGTTTGCTCGACAGAGGAAGAGGCAATATTGCGAAGCGCCAGTGAGAGCGTGCCGATACTGGAGCCGAGGGTCAGGCGCTGCGCCTCATCGGTCGTGACCTCAAAGGTCACGGTTTTCACGACGGATGGCTCGTCCTTGCGCTCGTCTGCCGTCTGGTCCACCGCCAGCACCTTGACGCCTTGCAGCAACACGTCGACGAAGGTCTGATCGTTGCCGGCCGGCCCGCGCACGACTCGCGTCAGAAGTACGTCGACGCGATCGGAAGGCCTGACGAAGCCGGCAACGCCGAGCACGTCGTTGACGCGGATGGAAACCGCCTTCATGCCCTGGTCGAGGGCCGCCGACAGCGTGGCGCGTTCGCCGGTACCAGTGATTTTCGAGGATAGCACCGGCTCGCCGGGGTCGATCGCCGCCATGGCATAACGCGGCTGGGCATCGCTACCGACGACCGTCTCGATGCTGACGAACGAGCCTGTAGGTGTTTCATTGGAGGGCCACGGAATGGCTCTGAGATTTTCGGATCGGATCCGATCGCCGAAGCGCATCGCCTTGGCGGCGACAACGAGTGTCCGTTCCTCGGCCTTCATGCCGTTCATCGCCAGCAGCCGGGCCTTCTGATCGGAGAGATACTCGCGCATGCCGAAAACTGCTGCTGCTGCGAGAACAAACGCAATAACGAGACTTAAAATCGTTGAAGAACGCATCGCGGCTACTCGCTACACTGGACGGAACGCATCCATTCATTGATGCTAATTTAGGAGAGAGGGGTTAACAAAAACCCCTCGCTTCTTCGAACGCCAATATCAGGCTGGAACAGCCAGCGCAGTCGTGAACCACCCTGCCCATGCATTCCAAACCGCGGTCAGATTGTCGCCGGCCAATGTCACCGCCGTGATCACGCCGCCAATCAGCAAGGCAAGCAGAATGAGGTATTCCGTGAGTGCGACGCCGTCTTCTTCCCGCGCGAAAGCGCGTACGCTATTTACAAAGGCTTTCATCGAGAATTTCCTCCCAGATAAGTTGTGCGCCGTAATTTCCCCCGGCCACCTTGTCGTCGAGACCGCCTCTTCGACTGGGAATATTAATAATCTCTTAAGCCTAATTTAGTCAATTGTTTTATACGGAGGCGTTCGGCATCTATACTTTATGGTTAAGACCAAAGTCCGGTCGTCATTTGTAAAAACTGACACGCTCGTCTGGATTTATTGGAATACGACTTAAAGATCCGACTATAGTAGCCCAAAGGGTTGAATACCATGCTGCACATAATCGATGTCATTAGCTCGCTTTCGGTATTTCTTTTTCTCTATGCCGCATGGACCGATTTCCGCACATGGAAGATCCCCAACTCGATCGTGCTCGCATTGATTGTACTTTATGCATTGCGCGCGGTGGTCGTGATACTTGGCTCACAGGACGTCGGCGCTGCGCTATTTGCTTCGAGCGGAATTGGCGGCGACGTCGGGGCCGGCCTGCTGATGTTCATGCTGGGGGTGATGCTCTGGGCGTTCCGGCTGTTTGGCGCAGGAGACGCCAAGCTTTTCCTGCCGATCGGCCTTTTTATCGGATGGCACGGAATGCTGCCGTTTTCGTTTCTGCTCCTCGTCCTCGGCATCGTGACGCTCCTGGTCCTGCGGCTGCCGGTGCCGCTGCCCGTCGCACATCTCGCCTTTTTCATGCGCGTGGAGGAAATCCGGGCGAGCCGGAAGGTGCCCTATGGCGTCGTCATGGTTTTCGCCGCGCTCCTCACCTTGGCTTTGCCCATTATCCGACAGCAGTGACCTGGCATCGGCACAGCCGCTTCCTCGCAACCGCCCCATTGCCAAAGCAGGATGTTGCGCGCCTGCGGCCACGGATCTTCGACCGGTGGGTCGAAGCGAAGCGCCGCCACCAGCCATGATTCAATGGCTCTAGGCAATCTCGGCGTAGCCGCACCTGAGCTCTCAGTGGTCGACTTGCCCTATTTCTATGGGCGTGGCGGCGGCAGCTACCGTTTCGGTTAAGCCTGGGTCAACCAGCGGGGCTGAACGGCATCAGGACTTCAGCTCCTTCCAGGCCGCGTCCAGCGCCAGCTTGGTAATCCTTGCTATCTCGTCCACCTCCGCATGGCTGATGACGAGCGGCGGCGAGGCCAGCATGCGGTCGCCGGTGGCGCGCAGCACGAGGCCGTTCGCCAGCGCGTGGTTGCGCACCAGCGCACCGACCTGATCGGGCTTGGCATAACGGGTGCGCGTGCTTTTCTCGGCGGCAAGCTGCAGGCCGCCCATCAGGCCGATGCTGACGGCTTCTCCGACGAGATCATGTTCGGCGAGCACTGCCCAGGCCGTGCCGAAATAGGGACCGATATCGTCGCGCACGCGTTCGACCAGTCTTTCCTCCTCGATGATGCGCAGGTTTTCGAGTGCGGCGGCCGCACAGACCGGGTGACCGGAATAGGTGAAGCCGTGATTGAACTCGCCGACCTCGTTGATCAGCACATCGGCGATGCGGTCGCTGACGAGCACGCCACCGATCGGCAGGTAACCGGAGGAGAGCCCCTTGGCAATCGGCGCCAGATCGGGCTCGACGCCGAAATACTGGTGGCCGAACCAGGCGCCCAGCCGGCCGAAGCCGCAGATCACCTCGTCGGTCACCAACAGAATATTGCGCGCCTTGCAGATCCGATCGATCTCCGGCCAGTAAGTCTCGGGCGGGATGATGACGCCGGCGGCGCCCTGCACCGGCTCGGCGACGAAGGCTGCGACATTCTCCTCGCCCAGCTCGTCGATCTTCGCTTCGAGCTCGCGCGCGACTTTGAGACCGAATTCGGCGGGCGAGAGATCGCCGCCCTCGCCGTACCAGTAGGGCTGGCCGATATGGACGATGCCTGATATCGGCAGGTCGCCCTGTTCGTGCATGTATTTCATGCCGCCGAGGCTGGCACCGGCGACGGTCGAGCCGTGATAGCCGTTCTTCCTCGAGATCACGATCTTCTTCGACGGCTTACCGACGGCGCTCCAATAGACCCGGGCCATGCGGAACCAGGTGTCGTTGGCCTCCGAGCCGGAGCCGGTGAAGAAGATATGGTTGAAACGGGCGCCGGCATGGGAGGCGACCTTCTGCGCCAGCAGCGTCGTCGGCGTCGAGGTCGTGCCGAAGAAGGTGTTGTAATAGGGCAGCTCGTTCATCTGTCTGGCGACGGCGTCAGTGATCTCCCGGCGGCCATAGCCGATATTGACACACCAGAGGCCGGCGAAGCCGTCGAGATATTTCCTGCCGTGATTGTCGAAGATGTGGACGCCCTCGCCGCGCTGGATGATGCGCGTGCCTTCGGCATTCAGCTTCTTCATGTCGGCGAAGGGATGCAGGTGGTGCGCGGCGTCGATCGCCGCAAGGTTCGAGGGCGGGTAGCTATCAGGCATGGTGGTAAAGACCCTCGCGGATTGAAAGGCTGATGTCGATGGGTTAGGAGCTTGGCCTTGTCCCGGAGGATTTTCAAGGTCATGGCGAGCGACAGGATGGACGGCACGGCCGAAGGCGGCGACCCGCGTTTCGAGGTCCTGATCGTCGGCATGAACGGCGACCTGCGCGGCAAGCAGCTTCCGATCGGCGCCGAAAGCAAGATCTGGTCCGGAGACATCCGCCTGCCGACCTCGACGCAATCGCTCGACATCTGGGGCGACGACAATGACGACATCACCGGCCTGTCGCTGACGATCGGCGATCCCGACGGCATGCTCGTTGCCGACCGGCGCAGCCTGGCGCCGATGCCCTGGGCGCCCGAAGGCTCGATGCAGGTGCTCGCCAGCATGCACGAATTCGACGGCAGCCCGAGCTTCATGGACCCGCGCGCCATCCTCGCCTCGGTGCTGGAGCGCTATGCCTCGCGCGGCCTGACGCCAGTGGTGGCGACCGAGCTGGAATTCTACGTGATGGCGGGAGACTGGCGCGAGACCGGACGCCCCGCCCCGCCCGAAAGCCTGACCTATCGCGGCGAGCCGAACGGTTTCCAACTTTACGACATGAGCGCCGTCGACGCGCTCGACGATTATCTCAAAACGCTGAGGGCCTATGCGAGGGCGCAGGGGCTGCCGGCGGATGCGACGACGGCGGAGTTCGGCCCGGGCCAGTTCGAGGTCAACCTGCTGCACCGCCCCGATGCGCTGGCAGCCGCCGACGATTGCCTCTATCTCAAGCGCATCGCCGAGCAGGCGGCGCGCCGGCACGGGCTGAAATCGACTTGCATGGCCAAGCCCTATTCCGAACATGCCGGCTCCGGCCTGCATGTGCATGCGAGCATCATCGACGGCCAGGGCCGCAACATCCTCGATGCCGAAGGCGGCGAGCCGAAGCGGCTCAAATCGGTGACGGCAGGCCTGCTTAACACCATGCGCGAGGCGCAGCTGATCTTCGCGCCCTTCGCCAATTCCTACCGGCGGTTCCAGCCGGGCTCGTTCGCACCGGTCGATCTGACCTGGGGCAGCGGCCATCGCGGCACGGCGATCCGCATACCCGACAAGGACGGGCCGGCTGCACGCATCGAACATCGCGTCGCCGGCGCCGACGCCAATCCCTATCTGCTGCTCGCGGCGATCCTTGGCGGCATGCTCACCGGTCTCGACGACGAACTCGACCCCGGCGAAGAGACGACGCCGTCGCACATGCCGGCGAATACCGCACGCCTGACGCATGATTTCCTGAGCGCCGTCGAAAGCTTCCGCACCTCGCCCTTCATCGCCGATATCTTCGGCGCCCGGTATCAGGCGCTCTATGGCGACACCAAGCGCAAGGAAGCGCTGGCGCATCTGCGCACCGTCTCGGATTTCGACTATCGCACCTACCTGCCGCGGCTCTGAAATCTACGCGGCCGCCGACTTACGCGGCGGGCTCGCGGCGTTCGCTGGCGTGCACCTGCGCCGCAAGACCCTGCTTGACGAGAACCTTCAATTCGCCCGGATGCAGCCGGATCGAGACATCGCGTTCGAGTGGCAGCAACTCACCGTCCATGACGCAATTGGCCTTGAAGCGCAGTTTCGGGAAATGCAGGTGCACTTCGGCCGGGTGCATCACCATGACGTCGGCATTCTCGCGGAACTTGCCGCGCAGCATATCGATGGCGAGACGGGCGACACCCAGAGGCTTCAGCGGATTTGCCGTGTAGAAGCCGAGTTCGCCGCTTGTGAGATTATCGGCATAGAGCAGCGCATTCTCGCCGAAGGGGTTGTTGGAGACTGAAATCGCCGACACCCTGCGACGCTCCCTCATGCCGGCCGCCTCGAAATCGACCTCGAATTCCGGCGGATTGAACACGACGCCCAAGGCCGCCTTCGTGCTCGCCCGGATCTTGCCGAGCCGCGAGCGATAGCTGTAAGCGTTGCGGTAGCGCACCATGCGGGCATGCAGGCCGGCGGAAAACTGGTGGATGAAGGGCCGGCCGTTGGCGCTGGCGATATCGACATTGTCGATCTCGCCGGTGGCGAGCACATCGAGCGCCTGCCAGATGTCGAGAGGCACACGCAACGAGCGGGCAAAGAGGTTCATCGTGCCCGCAGGCACGACACCGAGCGCAATGCCGTTTTTCCAGGCGATCGAGGCCGCCGCCGAAATCGTGCCATCGCCGCCGCCGGCGACGATCCCGTCGATATCGTCCCGCTTGGCCGCTCGCTCCATGGCGGGAATGATTTCCTTTCCGGAGAAGACGATAGCATCGAAATCGTGCCCCGCTTCGCGGAAAGCCGCCTCTGCCCTCTTTTCGTAGGCCAGCATGTCGGTGGTCTTGAAGGTACCGCCGTCGCGATTGAAAAAGCCTACAAGCTTCATAAGGGCTCCAGTCCCTGGCGTGGAGATAATCCTGCCTTTGTCCATCAGATGGTTGCGATCATGGCGATTTCAAGCGCCACCGCTTCCCCGCAGAAATGACAGAAATGCAAAATTTGCAATAGACGTATGCACATAGCAGGACGCTGCACTGCAAAAAATGCACTCGACGCCAGCCTGAACGTTAGGGATAGATGAAGTATCGGGGACATGGGTCTCCACCTCCCGCCATTTTACGATCGGCTCGCGGCCGCGCCTGCGCCAAGGGCCATTTCCAAGCAGAAACCGCCTCGAGGAGCTCTCGTGAGTGAGATTGCCGTCAATATTTCCGTCGATAGCCGCGATGAAGAGCTGCCGTCGGCAACGACCGTGGCGCTGGTGCAACTGGCGCTCGCCTGCGGCGGCTTCGGCATCGGCACCGGCGAGTTTGCGATCATGGGGCTGCTGCCCAATGTCGCCGAGACTTTCTCGGTCACCACACCGCAGGCCGGCTACGTCATCAGCGCCTATGCGCTCGGCGTCGTCGTCGGCGCACCCGTCATCGCCGTGCTCGCCGCGAAGATGGCGCGCCGCACGCTGCTCCTGACCCTGATGCTGATCTTTGCCGCCGGCAATATATCAAGCGCCATGGCGCCGACCTTCGAGACCTTCACCCTGCTGCGTTTCATCAGCGGCCTGCCGCATGGCGCCTATTTCGGCGTCGCGGCTCTTGTGGCCGCCTCGATGGTGCCGGTGCACCGCCGCGCCCGTGCCGTCGGCCGCGTCATGCTCGGCCTGACGGTCGCTACCCTCCTCGGCACGCCGCTGACGACGTTCTTTGGCCAGTCGCTCGACTGGCAGGTGGCGTTTTTGTCGGTCGGCGTGCTCGGCCTGCTCACTGTGGCGCTGATCTGGTTCTACGTTCCGAAGGACCAGGTTTCCGAGGAAGCGGGGTTCCTGCGCGAACTCGGCGCCTTCCGCCGGCCGCAAGTGTGGCTGACGCTCGGCATCGCCGCCGTCGGTTATGGCGGCATGTTCGCGATGTTCAGCTATATCGCCTCGACGACGACTGCAGTGGCGATGCTGCCGGAAAGTGCGGTCCCGATCATGCTTGTTCTCTTCGGCGTCGGCATGAACGCAGGCAATTTCATCGGCTCGTGGCTCGCCGACAAGTCGCTGCTCGGCACGATCGGCGGGTCGTTGGTCTATAACATTGTCGTGCTGACCACCTTTTCGCTGACCGCCGCCAACCCCTATATGCTCGGCCTTTGCGTCTTCCTCGTCGGCTGCGGTTTTGCCGCCGGCCCGGCGCTGCAGACGCGGCTGATGGATGTCGCCGCCGATGCGCAGACGCTTGCCGCCGCTTCCAACCATTCCGCCTTCAACATCGCCAATGCGATCGGCGCCTGGCTCGGCGGCCTCGTCATCGCCTGGGGTTACGGTTTTGCGGCAACCGGTTATGTCGGCGCAGCGCTCTCATTCCTCGGCCTCTTCGTGTTTGCAGCCTCGTTCCACCTCGAGCGCCGCAGCCGGAGCGCGCAGGCCGTCTGAGGCCATGCGCAACTCGCGGCCTTCCGGGCTGCAGAAGACATAATCATCGCCCCATGCTGCGAGCGCTCGAATGACCGGCTTCAGCGTCATGCCGAGCGGCGTCATTGCATATTCGACGCGCGGCGGCACCACCGGAAAGACGGTGCGCGACACCAGACCGGACTCTTCCAGTTCGCGCAGTTGCTTGGTCAGCATGCGCTGGGTCACGGCCGGCAGTTTGCGGCGCAGTTCGTTGAAACGCAGGGTTCCTTCCATCAGATGAAAGAGGATCACGCCCTTCCACTTCCCATCGAGGTAAGTCAGCGTCGCCTCGACCGGGCACCCGGGAAAGTTCGTGACGAGCTTGGCGCGCGGCAATGACATTTTACGGTATCCTTTTGGGTACTACGTACAGAATTTGTGCATTCTTGCGTTGTCAGAACATAGTGCGCATCTAGCTTCCGTGCAATTAACACAGGAGTCTCCCATGCGCGCCGTCGCTTATAAAACGCCCCAACCGATTTCCGCCGAGACCTCGCTGATCGATGTCGAACTGCCGATGCCGGAGGCCAAGGGTCACGATCTGCTCGTCGAAATAAAGGCCATTTCGGTCAATCCCGTCGATGTGAAGGTCCGCGCCCATTCCGCACCACCCGCTGACGAGCTTAAGGTGCTCGGCTGGGACGCCGCCGGTATCGTCAAGGCTGTTGGCGCAGAGGTCACGCTGTTCCGGCCAGGCGACGAAGTATTCTACTCCGGCGTCATCAGCCGCCCGGGCAGCAATGCCGAATTCCATCTCGTCGACGAGCGCATCGTCGGCGCCAAACCGAAGAGCCTGGATTTCGCGGCCGCGGCCGCCCTGCCGCTGACCTCGATCACAGCCTACGAAGCCCTGTTCGACCGGCTGAAGGTACAGGACGCAGTGTCGGGAGCGGCACGCTCCATCCTGATCGTCGGTGGCGCTGGCGGCGTCGGCTCGATCGCCATCCAGATCGCCCGGGCCCTGACCGATCTCACCGTGATCGCGACCGCGTCGCGGCCGGAAACGCAGGGTTGGGTGAAGGAACTCGGCGCGCATCACGTCGTCGACCATTCCAAACCGATCGCGCCTCAGGTGGCAGCGCTCGGCATCGGCGCGCCGGGATTCATCTTCTCGACCACCAATACCGACAGCCATATCGGCGACATCGTCGAAGCGATTGCGCCGCAGGGCCGCTTCGCGCTGATCGACGACCCGAAGACGCTCGACATCGTGCCCTTAAAGCGCAAAGCCATCTCCGTTCATTGGGAACTGATGTTCACCCGCCCGCTCTACGGCACGCCTGACATGATCGAGCAGCACAAGCTGCTGAACAAGGTTTCCGAACTCGTCGACGCCGGAAAGATTCGCACTACGCTTTCGGAGATCGTCGGGCCGATCAGTGCTGCCAATCTCAAGAAGGCGCATGCCATGGTCGAAAGCGGCAGGATGAAGGGCAAGGCGGTGCTTGCAGGATTCTGAGATCGCCAGCAGGGCCGATGTTTCGGTTCCGCAAGGTCGTACAAACCATCCCCGTCCGGAGTGCCGCATCGCGGGGTGCGACATTCTGGCGTTAAGCATTGACCCCGCTTGACTTTTTCCGCGTTCGGGACCACCTAGCAAACACGTGACCGACACCTGTCGGCCACGGAT
This sequence comes from Rhizobium sp. BK591, assembly GCF_014195045.1. Classification (NCBI taxonomy): domain Bacteria; kingdom Pseudomonadati; phylum Pseudomonadota; class Alphaproteobacteria; order Hyphomicrobiales; family Rhizobiaceae; genus Rhizobium; species Rhizobium sp. BK591. Next base: position 33,268 of record NZ_JACIAZ010000003.1, on the reverse strand, counting down.
TTCAACGGAGCCATCTTCACGATGCCAAGCGACAGTAGCAGTCGATTGCCTTTGCCGTAGGCGGCCCTCGTGCGCTGACCGACTCCTGTCGGCTCGCCCGATCGGACGCTACGGCGGATCGACGGAAAGGCGAGCCTCACATGAATATCAATCGCTTCCCTCTTCGGGCAGGCCATGCCGCCCGTGCCTTCATCAACAACAGCCGCGGCGCAACGATCGCCGAACGCGTCGATGCGTTGAACGCGCTCGCCGTCCAGGATGCCGGGCGTGTGCTCACCGGCATGCCGCTGGACTATGCCGTCAACATTCTCGACCGGCCGGAGCTTCGCAACGCTGCACAGATCCTTGCACTGATCAGCGCGGAGGACGCCGCACGGCTGCTGCACGGCATGTCCAACGACCGCGTCGCCGACGTGCTGCTCGAACTCGACGGCGAGACTCGCGCCCGGCTGTTCTCCAGCCTCGACGAGCCGGTGCGCATCGCGATCCAGCACCTGATGGGCTATCCGCCACGCACGGCCGGCGGCATCATGACGACCGAGTTCGTCAGCGTGCCTGACAGCTGGACCGTTGCCCAGACGCTCGACCATGTGCGGCAGGTCGAACGCTCGCGCGAGACCGTCTATGCCATCTACGTGCTCGACGAGATCAGCCACGCGCTCATGCATGTGGTGACGCTGCGCCGGCTCATCACCGGCGAGCCGGAGGCTTCGATCCTCACGGTGGCGCAGAAGGGTGCGCCGGTTTCGGCCGACCCGCTGATGAAGCAGGAAGATGTCGCCCGGCTGATCCGCAAGCACGACCTGCTCGCCCTGCCCGTCATTGACGAACATGGGCAGGTGCTCGGCATCGTCACCGTCGACGACGTGATCGACACGATGATATCGGACACGACGGAAGCCGCGCAGAAGTTCGGCGGCATGGAAGCCCTCGGCCAGCCCTACATGAAGATCAGCTTCGCCGGCATGATCCGCAAGCGAGCCGGCTGGCTCGCCGCGCTCTTCCTCGGCGAAATGCTGACGGCAAGCGCCATGCAGCATTTCGAAGGCGAGCTGGAAAAGGCCGTGGTGCTGACGCTGTTCATCCCGCTGATCATGAGCTCCGGCGGCAATTCCGGTTCGCAGGCGACCTCGCTGATCATCCGGGCCCTGGCGCTCGGCGAGCTGAAGCTTTCCGACTGGTGGAAGGTGCTGTTGCGCGAGCTGCCGACCGGCATCGTGCTCGGCGCGATCCTCGGCCTGGTCGGCTTCGTCCGCATCGTCTTCTGGCAGTCGGCCGGGCTCTACGATTACGGCCCGCACTGGCAGATGGTCGCCGTCACGGTATTCGCCGCCTTGATCGGGATCGTCACCTTCGGCTCGATCTGCGGCTCGATGCTGCCCTTCGTGCTGCAGAAACTCCGGCTCGATCCGGCCAGCGCCTCGGCCCCCTTCGTCGCCACGCTGGTCGACGTCACCGGGCTCGTCATCTACTTCTCGGTGGCGCTACTCATCCTCAGCGGAACGCTGCTGTAGCGCCCAAAACGGCAAGCCCGAGGAGAATTATTTCCCCTCGGGCAGCTTCAACGGCCCATGCGTCTTGATGCTGCGGATGGCGAAGTTGGAGCGGATGTCGCTGACATTCGGCAGCGTCAGCAGCGTTTCCGTCAGAAGCCGTTCGTAGGCGGCGAGATCCTCCACCACCACTTCGGCGAGGAAATCGGCCGTGCCCGAAATCAGGAAGCAGGAGACGATCTCGGGGATGGCGAGCAGCGCCTTCTGCTGCGCCTCGGAATTTTCGCGGCTGTGATGGACGACCTTGAATTCGACGAAGACGGTCAAGCCGAGACCGACCTCCTTGCGATCGATATCGGCCGTATAGCCGCGGATGACGCCGGAGCGTTCGAGATTGCGGATGCGGCGCAGGCAGGGCGACGGTGAAAGGTTCACCTTCTCGGCGATCTCGACATTGGTGGCGCGCGCATCCTCCTGCAGGCACTTCAGGATGGCAATATCGAATTTATCGAGATTTGGCATTTTCGCGATCCCTGTCGGCACGGATTGGCAGAAGATTGCGTCTAGCATGATTTTAGAGCCAGAGATAGCAAGGACATGCCCTGCCCTCTAGCGCTAGTCTTTTCTCAACCGGAGAGGCTCCGGACGAGAGAAAGGACAGGACGATGACCACCATTGCATTTACGAACGACAAGTCGCCGTCGCAGGCGTTGGGCTATGCCAGCGGCACTCTGACCGTGTTGATCTGGGCGACATGGTTTCTCGTCACCCGCCACAGCGCCGCAACGCCACTCGGCTCGATCGACATCGGACTGATCCGCTTCGGAATTCCGGCGCTGGTGCTTGCACCCGTCTGGCTGAAGACGGGACTGCTGCCGAAGGCCCTGCCGCTCCACCTGCTGGCGATCATGGTCGCCGGTTCCGGCGCCGTCTTCTTCCTGCTGACCACGCTGGCAATCCATTCGACGCCCGCCGCCTCTTCAGGCATTCTGCTCGGCGGCTCGATGCCGCTCGCTGCGGCGCTGATCGGCATTGCGCTGTTTCGCGAAAGACCTGACAGCACGCGCATCGCCGGGCTCGCCGCGATCATCGCCGGAGTACTGATCCTGCTGACGCAGAGCCTTGCGGACGCCTCGCTGCCCTGGACGAGCTTCGTGTTGCTGCCGGCCGGCGCCGTTTTGTGGGCAAGCTATACACATGCCTTCCGCCGCTCCGGCCTGACCGCCGTACAGGCGAGCGCCCTGATCGCCGTCTGGTCCTTCCTGATCATGGGCGCGCTTGCCCTTGTCTTCGGCATCTCACTGCCGCAGGCTTCTCTCCCGGATATCGGCCTGCAGGTGCTGAGCCAGGGCATTCTGTCCGGCCTGATCGCCATGCTGGCTTATGGCACCGCCGTCAGAACACTCGGCGGAACGCAGGCCGCCGCCTTCACGGCGCTGACACCGGTGCTCGCAACCCTCGGCGGCGGATTCCTGCTCGGCGAAGCGATCGGCATCACCGAAATCAGCGCCGCGGTGATCACCGGCATCGGGGTGGCGCTTTCGACGGGTATTGCCGCGCCGCGCCATTGACCATCAGCGGGAACCAACACGTCAACAGCCGTCGACAGCGATCGCTGCGGCGGCTTTTTCAATGAACCAGATTTTAGTCGCTCAAGCCTGGATGACAACGACCCTGGCACCGACTTCGACGCGGCTATAGAGGTCGATCACGTCGTGGTTCATCATGCGGATACAGCCGCTCGACATGGCAAGACCGATCGATTGCGGCTGGTTGGTGCCGTGAATGCGGAAATGCGTGTCGCCGCCGCCGCGGTAGAGATACATCGCCCGCGCACCGAGCGGGTTGTTCGGGCCGCCAGGCATACCGCCGGCAAGCTTGCGATAGCGTTCTTCGCGGCGCTGCATGTTTTCGGTCGGCGTCCAGCTCGGCCACTCGGCCTTGCGGCCGATATAGGCGTCGCCGGCAAAGGCCAGCCCCTCGCGGCCGACGCCCACCCCATAACGCACTGCCCTGCCGTCGCCGAGGACATAGTAGGCGCGGCGCGCCGGGGTATCGACCACCACTGTGCCGGCAGCGTGTGTGGTTTCATAGGCCACTTCCTGGCGGCGGAGCTCCGGCTTGATCTTGTCGATCGGCACCTGCTTCAGCGGAAATTTTTCTTCCGGAAGTGCGGCGTAATTGGTCTGGCTGTTCAGGCCGGTCGAAGAGCAGCCGGCGACAAAAAGCGGCAGAGCGATCAGAAAGCCCCGGCGGGAGATCGTCATGAATGTGTCCTTAGTGCGTCAACATGATGTCGCAAGCTAAGGAAATTATGGTTAACGAACGACTAACGACGGCCCGCAATAAGCGATCACGAAGGCGTCAGCACGTGAAAATTGTCGGCAGCGGGGATAATCCGCCTCACATATTCGGATAGACCGGCCCCTCGCCGCCCTGCGGCGGCACCCAGTTGATGTTCTGGTTGGGGTCCTTGATGTCGCAGGTCTTGCAGTGCACGCAGTTCTGGGCGTTGATGACGAAGGTGTCCTGCCCGTCCTTCTCCACCCACTCATAGACGCCGGCCGGACAGTAGCGTGTCGACGGGCCGGCATAGATATCGTGCTCGGAACGCTTCTGCAGGCCCATGTCCTTGACCTTGAGATGCACCGGCTGGTCTTCCTCGTGATTGGTGTTCGACAGGAACACCGAGGACAGCCGGTCGAAGGTCAGGACGCCGTCCGGTTTCGGATAGGCGATCGGCTTGTGCTGCGATGCCGGCTCCAGCGACTGCGCATCGGTCTTGCCGTGTTTCAGCGTGCCGAAGACGGAAAAGCCGAACAGCGTATTGGTCCACATATCGAAGCCGCCGAGCGCCACGCCAAGGGCGGTGCCGAACTTGGACCACAGCGGCTTGACGTTCCTCACCCGCTTCAGGTCGCGGCCGATGTCGCCCTTGCGCCATTCGTTCTCGATCTCGGCGACCTCGTCATGGCTGCGGCCGGCTTCGATCGCCGCCGCCAGCTTCTCGGCCGCCAGCATGCCCGACAGCACCGCATTGTGGCTGCCCTTGATGCGCGGCACGTTGACCAGACCGGCCGAACAGCCGATCAGCGCGCCGCCGGGGAAGGTGAGCTTCGGCACCGACTGGTAGCCGCCCTCGGTGATGGCGCGCGCCCCATAGGACAGCCGCTTGCCGCCCTCGAAAGTGGTGCGGATCGCCGGATGCGTCTTGAAGCGCTGGAATTCCTCGAAAGGATAGAGATAGGGGTTCTTGTAGTTCAGGTGAACGACGAAGCCGACCGCCACCAGATTGTCCTCGAGGTGATAGAGGAAGGAACCGCCGCCGGTCTTCATGCCCAGCGGCCAGCCGAAGGAGTGCTGCACCAGACCCTGCCGATGGTTCTCCGGCTTGACCTGCCAGAGTTCCTTGATGCCGATGCCGAATTTCTGCGGCTCACGGTCCTTCTGGAGATCGAACTTGGCAATCAACTGCTTGGCGAGCGAGCCGCGCACGCCCTCGCCGATCAGGGTATATTTGCCGAGCAGTTCCATGCCGCGGGTGAAATTCGGGCCAGGCTCGCCGTTCTTCTCGATACCCATGTCGCCGGTGGCAACGCCGATCACCGCGCCCTCGTCATTGTAGAGCACTTCCGCTGCGGCAAAGCCCGGATAGATCTCGACGCCGAGTTCTTCGGCCTTGGTCGCCAGCCAGCGACAGACGTTTCCGAGCGAGACGATGTAATTGCCATGATTGTTCATCAGCGGCGGCATCAGCACATTCGGCAGGCGAATAGAGCCGGCCGGGCCGAGCAGCAGGAAGTGATCGGCGCTGACCTCGGTCTTGAACGGGTGCCCCTCCTCCTCACGCCAGCCGGGCAGCAGCCGGTCGATGCCGATCGGATCGACGACCGCACCCGAGAGGATATGCGCCCCGACCTCAGAGCCTTTTTCCAGCACCACGACCGAGAGTTCCGGATTGACCTGCTTCAGCCGGATCGCCGCCGCAAGACCGGCCGGACCGGCGCCGACGATCACAACGTCGAATTCCATGCTCTCGCGTTCGGGCAGATCAGTCGTCTCGGTCATTCACTCGTCTCCGCTTGGCCGCACGCGGCCGTCATCCCCGTCATGGCACTTTCTTGTCAAAACGAGAAAGCATTGTCGAGCCGGGATACGACAGCCAATCTTCCAATTCGCACAATGATATGCCCCACCAGTCAGAATTATATAACGTTTACGTCAACGTCAATTATCAAACGCCACCAACCCGGCGACATTCCCTTTCCTTTTCCGCCGCCTGCGCCTTATACATCGCTGGAAAAATATCGGAGGATATCATGGATCTCGGCATCACAGGCAAACGGGCGCTTGTCCTCGCCTCCTCGCGCGGCCTCGGCCTCGGCATCGCCGTGGCGCTGGCGCGGGAAGGCGCGAACGTGCTGCTCTGCGGGCGCAGCGGCGAACAGCTGGAAGCCAATTGCAAGGCGATCAACAGCGAAGGCAAAGGCCGGGCCGACTGGATCTGGGCCGATCTCGGCGACGAACGCTTCGTCGAGATGGCGACGACGGCGGTGAAGGAAAAGTTCGGCGGGCTCGATATCCTCGTCAACAATACCGGCGGACCGACGCCGGGCACGACGGAGGAGATGACGAGCGAAAAGCTCGAGACCTATTTCTTATCCATGGTCGCCCGCGTGATCACGCTCACCAACGCGCTGCTGCCCGGCATGAAGGCGCAGGGCTGGGGCCGCATCCTGACGGTTGCCTCATCCGGCGTGATCGAACCGATCGCCAATCTGGCGCTGTCGAATACGCTGCGCCCCGCCCTTGCCGGCTGGAGCAAGACGCTTGCCTCCGAAGTCGCAGGCTTCGGCATCACCACCAACCTGCTCCTGCCGGGTAGCATCCTGACGGCACGGCTAGACGATCTCGATGGGGCTGCGGCTAAGCGAACGGGCAAGAGCCTCGAGGAAATCCGCGCCGACAAGGAAGCGCGCATTCCGGTCGGCCGCTACGGCAAGGTGGAGGAATTTGCCGCAACGGCTGCCTTCCTGTGCAGCCAGCCGGCAAGCTACATCACCGGCTCGCTCATCCGCTGCGACGGCGGCGCGGCACGGTCCGTCTGACCATCGGCTCTCAGCCGACGCGGGCGGCCGCCGCCCATGTCGCCACACTTCGGATCATCTGTTCGACGTTCGCCGGATCGTCCGCCAGTTCGGCGAGTTCGGAAAGGCGATGGAAACCCGTCAGGATCGCAATGCGCCGCCGGTCGAGCCTGCGTCCGGTCAGCATTTCATATGCCGATACGATGCGGGCGGTCAGATCGGGCGAGATGAAGTTCGAATAGATGAATTCCTGGTGCAACGGGCCAAAGCCTGAATCGGCAAAATCATAAATGCCGTTCAGCCGCTTTTGCCTATGGTCGAAGGCCATGTTCCAGCCATGGCCGTCGAAGAAGCCGTAGATGCTGCCAAAAGGATCGGGCGGCAAGGCTTCGAAATCGGAAATGATGGCCTGGGCAAAGCTCTTGATGTCCGGCGGCAGCAGCGGCAAGGCCCTCGTTCGCACCGCCTCCGGCGATTGCCATGGCTGAATGGGGCCGGCACCGGCCGAGCGCAGCCGATCGGCATCGAGCACGTGCAACTCGGCGTAAAAACGGGCGAGATCTTCTGCGAGGTGCTGACGATCGCCTTCGCGAAGCGCGTCGTAATCTTCGGCAATGAGATGCTCGCCGTCTAGCTTGGCATGGCTGGAGAAGATCGGCGGCCCGTCATGAATGCGCATGTCTGGAACCGCCATCGACAGCGACGGACGAACGATGTCGAGCAAGGCGGCTTCCTTCTGAAGCGCTCTCTCCGCGCCGAGATTGCGGGGAAACTTGAAGATCAGCGTGTCATCGACGTCGACCGCCATCGAATCCCAGCCCTTCGCCGCCAGCTTGAAGACGGAGGCCGTGAGTTCAGGAAATACGCTTGTGATGAGGGAGCGAAACTCGCTGGCATCCAACTCAGTCATGACGACCTGCCTTCTCTGGTTTTTTCCCCGTGTTCTTCCCGCGCGATGGACGGCATGCAGATCGACATTATCGCCGGGCAAACCGCCTGCGCATCGGCCATCGGGTTACACTGGATCTATATTAGTATAGTTTGAATATTACGGAATATTCATTACAAAAATTTAAGCCGTTATAACCACTTAGTGATCGCGCTCCGGGAATTATGTCTTTTTTGCGCCGCAATATAAGCGGCTCAATCAGAGCATAAAATTCGCAACCTTGCCCCCCGCAACCTTGCCCAAAGACCGGTCTCGCCCATGAAGAAATTTTGGATCACCGTCAGCGTTATCGCAGTTGCCGCCGTCGGCGTCTGGCAATTCGGGAATCTGATCCCTTATGCCTCCCGCATCCCCTACCTCTCGCAGTTCATCAAGCAGCCGGCAGCCGGCAATGGCGGCGGGCAGCAGGCCGATCAGGCGCAAACCGATCAAGCGCAGAACGGTGGGCAACATCAGGGCGGTGGGCGCAGACGCGGCGGTGGTGGCCCGACCGTCGTCAAAACAGTCGCAGCGGTGAAAACGACGCTGCCGACGGATGTGACCGCTTCCGGCTGGGCCGATGCCGATGACAATACGACCATCGCTGCCCAGGAACAGGGCCTGATCGTCAGCATCCATGCGCAGGATGGGGCAACCGTCAAAGCCGGCGACCTGATCGCCAAGCTGGACGACCGGACGGCCAAGGCGGCTGTCGACAAGGACAATGCGATGATCGTGCGCGACAGGGCAACCCTGTCGGAATCCGAGACCGCATTGACGCGCGCGCAGGATCTCTTCAACCAGAAGGCCGGGACCCAGCAGAGCCTCGACCAGGCGGTCGCCGCCCGCGACACCGCCGCTGCCACCGTCGATGCCGACAAGGCCGCGCTTGCCTCCGATCAGATCATCCTCGAGAACACCGACATCCGCGCTCCCTTCGACGGCCGGCTCGGCGATATCGCCATCAGCAAGGGCGCCTTCCTCAATGCCGGCTCGGCAATCGTCACCATCGCGAAATACGATCCGATCAATGTGAAATTCCACCTGCAGGAGCGCTATCTGCGTGAGCTGAAGAAAGCTCTGGCAGCCGGTCCGGTCGAGGTCAGCACCGCGCCCAGTTCCGCCAAGGGCCAGGTCAGGAAGGGCGAGATCAGCTTCTACGACAACACCGTCGACACGGCATCGGGCACGATCCTCGCCAAGGCGAAATTCGAGAATGCTTCCGGCGCTCTCTGGCCCGGCCAGTCGGTCAACATCGTGGTGCATTTCAACAACGACGAACAGCAGGTGGTGGTGCCGACGGTTGCCGTCAGCCCCGGTCCCGAGGGTTTCTTCGCCTTCGTCGCCAAGGACGGCAAATCGCATCTGACTCCCGTCACCATCGCCCGCGCAAATGGCGGCTTCACCGCCATAGAATCCGGCCTTCAGGCTGGCGACCATGTCGTCGTCGAGGGCCAGGGCCAGTTGAGCGACCAGCAGGCGATCAACGAGCAGTTCGACGAAAAGACGCTTGATGTCGCCTCCGCCGAAGAGCCTCGGCAGCAGCAGTCCGAGACGATCACGGTCGGAGCTCAGCAATGATCCCCAATTTCTGTATCCAGCGCCCTGTCGCGACGACGCTGCTTGCCATTGGCGCCATTCTGGCCGGCCTTGCCGGTTACCAACTCGTGCCGGTCGCGGCCCTGCCGCAGGTCGACTTTCCCACGATCAACGTTTCGGCGCAGTTGAGCGGCGCCTCCCCACAGACGATGGCGACCTCGGTTGCGACGCCGCTGATCAAGCAGTTCGAGACCATTCCCGGGATCAGCGAAATCAGCGCCTCCAGTTCGCTCGGCAGCACCAGCATCGTGCTGCAGTTCGACCTCAACCGCGATATCGACGCGGCCGCAGCCGACGTGCAGGCGGCAATCTCGCATGCGACCCGGCAACTGCCCGACAACCTGACGACGCCGCCGAGCTATCGCAAGACGAACCCGGCCGATGCGCCGGTCATGTTGCTCTCGGTGCAGAGCAACACCATGCCGCGCAGCAAGCTCGACGAGATCGCCGAGGACATCATCTCGCCATCGCTTTCCACACTTCCCGGCGTTGCCCAGGTCAGCGTCTATGGCGCCCAGACCTACGCCGTGCGCGTCGAGGTCGACCCCAACAAGCTTTTGACCCGCGGCATCGGCATCGACACCGTCAACAAGGCGCTTGCTGCCGCCAACAGCCAGCAGCCCGTGGGAACGCTGCAGAACAATTCGCAGAGCATGACGATCACGGCGAATACGCAGCGCATTAACGCCGAACAGTTCCGCTCGCTGGTCATTGCCAATCCGAACGGCGCGCCGATCCACCTTGGCGACATCGCCGATGTGCAGGACAGCGTCGAGAACCAGTATACCGGCAGCTGGTATGATGGCCAGCGCGGCATCATCCTCGCCATCCAGCGTCAGCCGGATGCCAACACGGTCGATGTGGTCGATGCGATCAACGCCAAGCTGCCGCAGCTTCACGCCGAAATTCCGCCTTCGGTCAACACCGTGGTCATGAACGACGCGGCAAAACCCATTCGCGCCGCCATTGCCGACGTGAAGTTCACGCTGCTCCTGACGATCGGTCTCGTCGTTCTCGTCATCTACCTCTTCACCGGCCACGCCACGGCAACGATCATTCCGGGACTTGCCGTTCCGTTGTCGCTGATCTCGACCTTCGGCATGATGTATGTGCTCGGCTACAGCATCGACAACATTTCGCTCCTGGGGCTGACGCTCGCGGTGGGGCTGGTGGTGGACGACGCGATCGTCATGCTCGAGAACATTCTGCGCCATGTCGAGGAAGGCATGCCGGTGCGGGAAGCGGCGATCAAGGGGGCGGGCGAAGTCAGCTACACCATCATTTCCATGTCGGTTTCGCTCATCGCCGTCTTCATCCCGATCCTGCTGATGGGCGGCGTCGTCGGCCGCGTGTTCAACGAATTCGGCATGGTGGTCGCCATCGCCATCATCTCGTCGGCCGTGGTCTCGCTGACCGTGACACCCATGCTCGGTTCGCGCCTGTCCAACAATCACAGCCGCCCGCCGCTGCTCATCCGCATCTTCGATGCCGGCTTCGAGCGGACGCTCAACGGCTATGACCGGGCGGTCGGCTGGTGCCTTCGACATCGCCTGACGATCCTCGGGATTTTCCTCGGCTCGGTGGCGCTGACGGTCTATTTCTTCATGACGCTGCCGACGAGCTTTTTCCCGCAGGAAGATATCGGCCGCCTGACGATCAGCACGCAGGCCCGCCAGGATATTTCCTATTCCGCCATGGAGGCGCTGCAGCAGCAGGCGGCAGCGGCCGTCAAGGCCAACCCGGCGGTCAATCACGTGATGTCGACGATCGGCGGCAACCCGAACAAACCGCAGAACAACGGCTCGATGTTCGTCGAACTCAAAGACAAGAAAGAGCGCCCGCCGCTTGACCAGACGCTGCGCGAGTTGCGCACGGCGATCAACAAGATCCCCGGACTGCAGGCCTTCGTGACGCCGAACCAGAGCCTGCGCTTCGGCGGCCGCCAGACCGCCAGCCAGTATCAGCTGGTGGTGCAGGCGCTGAGTGCCGATCAGACCAACCTCTGGGCCGGCAAGATCCAGGCGGCGATGCGCAAGGACCGGCTGTTCACCGACGTGACGTCGGACGCCCAGAACAACGCGCTGCAGGCCAATATCGTCATCGATACCGAGCGGGCAGCAGCCTACGGTATCGACAACGACACGCTGCGTACGACGCTGCAGGAATCCTTCAGCGGCTATTCAGCGGCGGAAATCCAGTCGACCGGCGACAGCTACGACGTCATCGTCGAATACGACACCAGCAAACCCTGGGACGACCAGAAGCTGTCGGAGATCCGTGTCGCCTCGTCCAATGGCAGCCTGGTGCCGCTTTCGAACTTCGCGCATGTCCAGCGCACCACCGGCCCGGTCACCATCAACCAGACCGGCCAGTTGGTCTCGACCACCGTTTCCTTCAACCTGCCGGAAGGCGTCTCGCTCAGCGATGCGACGGCGGCGATCGATCAGATCAAGAAGGACATCGCCACGCCGGCCGACGTCTTCACCTCCTATGGCGGCACGGCTGAGATCTTCGAGCAGTCGCAGGGCAATACGCCCTATCTGATCCTGGCGGCCATTCTGACCATCTATGTCGTGCTCGGCGTGCTCTATGAAAGCTTCATCCATCCGCTCACCATCCTCTCCGGCCTGCCGGCCGCGGCCTTCGGTGCGCTGCTGGCTCTGAAGATCATGGGCTTCGACCTGTCGATCATCGCCCTTATCGGCCTGTTGATGCTGATCGGCATCGTCAAGAAGAACGCGATCATGATGATCGACGTGGCGGTGGAGACCATGCGCACGACCGGAGAAAAGGCGACGGCGGCGATCCACGAGGCCTGCGTGCGACGCTTCCGACCAATCATGATGACCACCTTCTGCGCCCTGCTCGGCGCCCTGCCAATCGCGCTCGGCACCGGCGCAAGCTCGGAGCTGCGCCAGCCTCTCGGCATCGCCGTCGTCGGCGGCCTTGTTGTCTCGCAGATGCTGACACTGTTCATCACCCCCGTCATCTTCGTCGAGATGGACCGCTTCGGAAACCACCTCGGCCGGCTGATCGGCCAGAAGAAGGTCGAGGAGCCGAAGGTGCAGGAGGTAAGGGCGATGGCTGCCGAGTGATGACGGCCCTCTGAGTTCGGCATTGCCGATCAGCCCTTGCGGCGCACTTCTTCTTCCAACCGGGAGAGGAAGTGCGCCGCGATCACATCAACTTCCACTCCTCTTGAATGTATCACGCCTCTGTGGCATCACCCGCCCTCCTTGATCCGGGCGTTCGTTCGCCCTTGCGGAGCAAAGCTCCGTCTCCAACAACAATCGGCATGAAGAGGTGCGGGCATGGCTCAGGCGCTGGGTTTCGACTTCGGCACGACGAATACGGTTCTCGCCCTGGCAGATGGCGGGGCGACGCGCTCGATGGCGTTCACGAGCACGGAAGGCACGGCCGACAGCATGCGCACGGCGCTTTCCTTCATGAAGGATGCACAGCTCGGCGCATCAGCGCTGAAGGTGGAGGCGGGCCATGCGGCGATCCGGCAGTTCATCGACAATCCCGGCGAATGCCGCTTCCTGCAATCGATCAAGACCTTTGCGGCGAGCGCCCTGTTCCAGGGCACGCTGATCTTCGCCAAGCGGCATAATTTCGAAGATCTGATGGAGGTCTTTGTCAGGCGCCTGCGCAACTATGCCGGCGACAACTGGCCCTCTGACGTCAGCCGCATCGTCACCGGCCGGCCGGTGCATTTTGCCGGCGCCAGCCCCGACCCGGCGCTGGCGACCGAGCGCTACAACGAGGCGCTGTCGCGCTTCGGCTTTCCCGAAATCCACTATGTCTATGAGCCGGTCGCCGCCGCCTTCTACTTCGCGCAGAACCTGAAGCAGGATGCCACCGTGCTGGTCGCCGATTTCGGCGGCGGTACGACCGACTATTCGCTGATCCGCTTCGAGACCGTTGCCGGCAGGCTGACGGCAACGCCGATCGGCCATTCCGGCGTCGGCGTCGCCGGCGACCATTTCGACTACAGGATGATCGACAACATCGTCGCGCCGCTGATCGGCAAGGGCAGCCATTTCAAGAGCTTCGACAAGATTCTCGAAGTGCCGTCCAACTACTATTCCAGCTTCGGCCGCTGGAACCAGCTGTCGATCTTCAAGACCACGCGCGAATTCGAGGATCTGAAGAAGCTGGTGCGCACCAGCCTGGAACCGGAAAAGCTCGAAATCTTCATCGACCTCATCGACCATGACGAGGGTTACCCGCTCTATCAGGCGGTGTCGGCGACGAAGATGGCGCTCTCGGCCTCGGAAGAGGCGCCTTTCGATTTCGCACCGCTCGGTCGCGGCGGGCGTCGCAGCATCAAGCGCAGCGACTTCGAAGGCTGGATCGCCGAGGATCTCGCCCGCATCGAAGGTGCACTCGACGACGTGCTCGAGAAGACCGAGACGAAGCCCTCGGAGATCGACAAGGTGTTCCTGACCGGCGGTACCTCCTTCGTACCGGCGGTGCGCCGCATCTTCACCGAACGCTTCGAGCGCGACCGGATCGAAAGCGGCGGCGAGTTGTTGTCGATCGCCCATGGCCTGGCGCTGATCGGCGAACGCGACGACATCGGGCAATGGACTGTGCAATAGCGCTGACAAGGGCCTGCAATCCGTCGCCTGCCCTTTCAATGCCACTGTCTCTCCGCTAAACCTGTCGCATGATCTCCGCCAACGACCTTTCCCCCGCCGAGCTTGCGGCACTTCTGCATTTCCATGCGGATGCCGGCGTGGAATGGCTGCTGGAAGAAGAGGCGATCGACCGCTTCGCCGAGTTCGAGGCGATGAAGGCCGCCCGCCGCCCGGCGGCGACACAGGCGCAGCAGCAACAGCCGCCCGCCGGCGAACGCCAGACACCGCCGCGTCCGAATGCAGCGGCGCGCCCGGCGCCTGCCGAACGCGCAGCGTCCGGCCCGCAGCCTGCCATTCCGGATGGCGAGGCGGTGCAGCAGGCGCGTTTCGTCGCCGAAACTGCGCGATCGCTCGCGGAGCTCAAGACCGCGATCGAAGCCTTCAACGGCTGCAATCTCAAGCACAGCGCCCGCTCGACGATTTTTGCCAGCGGCGATGTCGAAAGCGGGATCATGGTGATCGGCTCGGCGCCGAGCGCCGAAGACGATCGCGAAGGTGCGCCTTTCTCGGGAAAATCCGGCCAGCTGTTCGACAAGATGCTGGCGGCGATCGGGCTGACGCGCTCGACCGTTCTGCTGACGCAGGTCATCCCCTGGCGGCCACCTGGCAATCGTGCGCCGTCGGCGGCGGAAATGGACATATGCCGCCCGTTCATCGAACGGCAGATCGCGCTTGCCGAACCCAAGGCGATCCTGCTGCTCGGCAATTTTTCGGCGCGTTTCTTCTTCGGCGAAAACGACACGATTCACGGCCTGCGCGGCCGTTGGAAGGAGATTGCGGTTGCGGACTGTGTCATTCCTGCCATAGCCAGCCTGCATCCGCAGGATCTATTAACCGCACCTGTCAACAAGCGGCTGGCCTGGAACGACCTGCTCGCCTTTCAAGCAAAGCTTAAGTCCCTCTCTTTGCTTAGAAATTAGCCAATGTTGAATATTTTATGAATCAAGCCATGCACCCTTCGCATGGCTGCATCCCGCCGTGACGCATTGCGAAATCAATGCTGCATCGCAATATGAAGATGTGTCTTGGGAGGAATCACAGGAACCAAGGCCATGAACAAGCGTTTTCGTCCTATCCATTGCGGGTTTGAAACCCTTCGCCTCGCCGGCGACCATGTTCGCTCCACTCAGGGCTACAGCCGTTACGGCTTTGCCACGAACGAACAGATGATTGCCCGCGGCACCGGCATCAACAGCCGCACGGCGCGCCCCGACGCGATTTTCTCGGACTTCCAGCAATATTGAGCGGCAGCCGCCGACAGCCGCTGCGCGTCTTCGGACGCGCAAAGGACGCTGTCGCACGTTGAATTGCTGCCCTTTCGTATCAAGAGTAACGCCAATGTCGACAATCCTGATATCGCTTTTGCGCAACATCGAAACCTTCGAGCATATCCGCGTCGCCGTCTGCGCCGCGCGGGAATATGAGCGGGAGCTTTCCGTCAATCCGGCTGATGGCGGCGAGCGTATTGGCGCAGGCGCTGCGGCGATCGTCCTCTGATCAGACGGCCATATCCTCGATCTGGGCTTTCGCCCATTCGAAAGCTTCGTCGACGTAGGCGAACTTGACCGACTGCCAGGCGCAATATTCCTCGACGAAATCCCGCGATATCCAAAGGTGCGTCTTGCGCGGCTCGTCATACCAACCGACGCAGCCGCGCTGCGCCGCCTTCGCCAGCACTCGCTGCAGATGGGTGCGCGACATCATGAAATCGGCAGCGAGCGCCCGGGTTTCGACGCGGCCGACCGAAAACCTGTCCGGCTCGCGGCTTTCTATATCCATCCGGGCGATGAAGTTGTCGACGACGAGGCCGCCGGCTTCCGTCCAAAGGAACAGTGCCACCTGCTCCGGCGGCTCGCGCCAGGCGGCATCTTCCAGGCAATGGCGGGCGATGCGCGGCTGAACGAGCCGCATCAAGGATGGGTTTGCCTGGAAAAAGACCGCCCTTTGACCACCGTCGAGCAGGTCGAGCGCAGCGAGATTGCCGAGAATCCAGGCAAACATCGCCTGATGGCTGACATCGGCCGGCTCGAAATGACGAGGCCGCCGCCGCTCGTCGCCGGGCGTGTGGACAATGAAGCGGTAGGTAAAGAGCTCTTCGATGAAGGCCAGCACGGTGTTGCGGCTTGCCACCTTGTGCCCGGTGATGCGTGCTGTCAGCCGGACGGCGGTGAAACCCGACGTCGGGTCGCGCGGATCATATTCCAGGTTGAGGGCATAGGCCGTCTGGGTCAGAAGCCAGCGCTGATGCGAGGCGAGCAGTCGCGCCAACCGCGGACCGGCATCGAACATGCCGCGCATCTGCCCAGCCAAAAAGCGGATGCTCATCAGAAAGGAAGGGTTCCCCGCCAATTGCGCCGCTGTGAATGTCATTATGCTTTTCTCCACCTCCGCTCGCAGGCCAGCGTTCGGAGCAACGACACCGAGAGCTCCTCCGGCATCAGCGGCCATTCAAACATGCACAGCTTGGAATAAATGATACTCTCTCATCTTCAACAATCACATTCCGCAGGCCGGTGGTATCCCAAGAATTCACCATTCTTTTCATGCTTTGAGAGCAAGCATCAAGCGTGGACAATCCCCGCGTTAAAACCTTCGATATCATGTGCTTGCAGGTGTCAGGCTTGCGGCGTCGAGGCCTTGCGCGCCTCTCTCTGTTCGATGCCGAGCTGATGCTCGCGATAGATGATGAAGATGCCGGCGCCGATGACGATCGCGGTGCCGATCAGCATGGTCACACTCGGCACATCGCCGAAGACGAAATAGGCGACGATGCCGCCGAGCAGGATCGAGGTATATTCGAACGGCGCGATGGTGGAGACGTCGGCATGGCGGTAACTTTCCGTCAGCAGGATCTGCGCGACACCGCCGCAAAAGCCGGCGGCGATCAGGTAGAGCGCCGAGGGCCACGGCAGGAGGAGCCAGCCGAAGGGAAGAGAAGCCAGCGAGAAGACCGATGCGGTGATCGAGAAATACAGCACGATCGTTGCCGTCTTCTCCTCCTCGACGAGGCGGCGCACCTGGATCATCGCCATGCCGCCGAGAACGGCCGAGAGCAGCACGCAGAGCGCGCCGACGGCCTGTTCCGCTTCCATGCCGCCGTTGCGAAACAGTGTGAGTTTCGGCCAGGAGATGATGGCGACGCCGACGATGCCGACCAGGACGGCACTCCAGCGATAGATACGCACGGTCTCGCCGAGAAAAACCGCAGCGAAGACGACGGCGACGAGCGGCAGGGCGTAGCCGAGCGCAATCGCCTCCGGCAGCGGCAGATGCAGCAGGCCATAGAAACCGAAAGCCATCGACATGATGCCGATCGTGCCGCGCTTGAGGTGACCGATCGGATTGGACGTGTAGAAGGCGGCGCGCAACTGTCCGATATAGGCGAGATAGGCCATGATCGGAAAGAGCGCGAAGAAGGACCTGCAGAAGGTGACCTGACCCGGCGGGATGTCTGAGCCGGCCAGCTTGATGAAGGTCTGCATGGCCAGGAAGACCACGACCGACGAGACTTTCAGCGCAATGCCTCTCATCGGGTTTCTGAGAACCGAGTGCATGATCCTGGCTCTTATATCGACTTAAGCGGAATGGGGAGACGCGTTCGACTCGGGAACGCAATGGATGACATCTGCCATCGTAGCGAAAGAAAATCCCGATGGGCGAAAAAACCGCAAGCCACGCATGAGAATCATAAAATCGCGTTCGGCCACAGGCGCAACCGTGCCTCAACCGCGCCACCGCCCTTAAATCTTTCTGTCTTGAGCCGTTTCACCCTAAAATGTTCACCGCTGACCGCTCGGCGTTAACCAATTGAAAACCATAGGCAAGCATCGTTTGTGGCTTATCCCGAAATTTTCTTCGCCACAAACAATTGCCCGTTCCTGCCAGGATCATTTTGATGAAGCCGCTTAGCGCCGAAACCATTGCCCAGTCGCAGAATGCGACTCCGCGCTCGATGCGCGTCGTCACCGACGGCATCAGCACCGACCTCGAGCGCTTCAGCGCCGACAACACGCATATCGTCAAGCAGATCAAGCTGCTGGCGATCAATGCGCTGATCGAGGCGGCACGCGCCGGCGAGACCGGAAAGGGCTTTGCCGTCGTTGCCAACGAAGTGCAGCGGCTGGCGCAGATCGCAACCGACATTACCGGCCGGTTCGAGAGCAACGTGCTCGGCCGCATCGGCCTCAGCCGCGCCATGGCGGATTCGCTGGTCGAGGAGATGGAGGGCGTTCGCCTCACCGATCTGGCGCAGACGCTGGTGCAGCTCATCGTCCGCAATCTCTTCGAGCGCACGGCCGATGTGCGCTGGTGGGCGACGGACCCGGCGCTCTGGCAGGCGCTGCACAACCCGGACCGGGAAACCGTCGCCTTTGCGGCGGAGCGTCTCGGCGCCATCAACCGCTTCTACACCGTCTATCTCGATCTCGTCATGACCGATCTCTCGGGCAAGGTGATCGCGTCGGCCAATCCCAAGTTCCAGCGCAAGATCGCCGGCACGAGCCTGGCCACCGATCCGTGGTTCCGCGCCGCATCGGGCTGCGCTTCCGGCGACGCCTACATTGTCGACGAGGTCAAAGCGAGCCCGCTGCACGACAACAGGCATGCGCTCGTCTACGCCACAGGTATCCGCGAAGAGGGCAAGCTCGACGGACGGCTGATCGGCACGCTCGGCGTCTATTTCGACTGGCAGAACCAGGGCCAGGCGATCGTCGAGAAAGAGGCGAACCTGCCGCCGCAGTTGGCGGAAAGAACGACGGTCATGCTGCTCGACGGCAAGAGCCGGGTCATCGCCACCACCAATCCTGCCGTGCTGTTTTCCCATTTCGTGCTCGCCAACCCGTCCGGCCAGTCAAAAGGCAGCTACTACGATAATAACGGTTCGATCGTCGCCTTCGCGCGTACGCTCGGCTATGAGGATTATGACGGGCTCGGCTGGTACGGCGTCGTCGTGCAGCAGACCGAAAACGACGCGACAATCAAGGCTGCGCTCAATCTTAAGTAGAGTCCCTCCCCCTGGCGACCACGTTCATCAGCCCCAACAAGGTATTTTGCCCGCGAACTTCGCGTTCGCGGGCAATTTGCTTTAACTTTAGTTCAGACTTTAATGTAATCATGCCCGGCAAAATTTATGGCAGAGTGCGCCCGCCTCTGTATTCCGCGGTTGTCTAATAACGGTCTTCAGGAAACACCATGCGAACAGATACCGGCCAGGTCATTCATCTGGCAGATTACCGTCCCACCGACTTCGTGCTGGAACGCGTGGACCTCACTTTCGAGCTCGACCCGACGGAGACAAAGGTCGAGGCGCGACTGATCTTTCATCGTCGTCCGGGCGCCGATCTCAAAGCGCCGATCGTCCTCGACGGCGATGAGCTGGCTCTGTCGGGACTGCTGTTCGACCAGGTGGAGCTGGAGCCTTCGCGCTACGACGCAACACCGGAAAGCCTGACGGTGCGCGACCTGCCGGAGAGCACGCCCTTCGAACTGACGATCACCACGATCATCAACCCCGAAGCCAATACCCAGTTGATGGGCCTTTACCGCACCGGCGGCATCTACTGCACGCAATGCGAGGCGGAGGGTTTCCGCCGCATCACCTATTTCCCCGACCGGCCCGACGTGCTGGCGCCGTTCACCGTCAACATCATCGCCGACAAGGACGCCAACCCGCTGCTTCTGTCGAACGGCAACTTCCTCGGCGGCGCCGGCTATGGCCCCGGCAAACATTTCGCCGCCTGGTTCGACCCGCATCCGAAGCCGAGCTATCTCTTCGCCCTCGTCGCCGGCGATCTCGGCGTCGTCGAAGACACGTTCAACACCATGTCCGGCCGCGAGGTGGTGCTGAAGATCTATGTCGAGCACGGCAAGGAGCCGCGCGCGGCCTATGCCATGGACGCGCTGAAACGCTCGATGAAGTGGGACGAAGAGCGGTTCGGACGTGAATACGACCTCGACATCTTCATGATCGTCGCCGTCTCCGACTTCAACATGGGGGCAATGGAGAACAAGGGCCTCAACGTCTTCAACGCCAAATACGTGCTTGCCGATCCCGAGACCGCGACCGATGCCGACTATGCCAATATCGAGGCGATCATCGCGCATGAATATTTCCACAACTGGACCGGCAACCGCATCACCTGCCGCGACTGGTTCCAGCTGTGCCTCAAGGAAGGCCTGACGGTCTATCGCGACCACGAATTCTCGTCCGACCAGCGCTCGCGCCCGGTCAAGCGCATTGCCGAAGTGCGCCATCTCAAATCGGAGCAGTTCCCGGAAGATAGCGGCCCGCTCGCTCATCCGGTGCGGCCGACGAAATATCGCGAGATCAACAATTTCTACACGACGACCGTCTATGAAAAGGGCAGCGAAGTCACGCGCATGATCGCGACTTTGCTCGGCAAGGACGGCTTCAAGAAGGGAATGGATCTCTACTTCGACCGCCATGACGGCCAGGCGGTGACGATCGAGGATTTCGTCAAATGCTTCGAGGATGCGAGCGGGCGCGATCTCACGCAATTCTCGCTCTGGTACCATCAGGCCGGCACGCCGCTCGTCACCGCATCGGGCAGCTATGATGCGGCAGCCGGCAGCTTCTCCCTGTCGCTCGAACAGATGATCCCGGCAACGCCCGGCCAGCCGAGCAAGGAGCCGATGCATATTCCGCTCAGCCTGGCGCTGTTTGGCGAAAACGGCGGCAAGATCGAACCGACCGCGGTCGACGGTGCGGAATATGCCGGCGAGGTGCTGCATCTCACCGGCCGCACCCAGACGGCGGTATTCCATGGTGTTGGCTCGCGGCCGGTCGTTTCGATCAACCGCAGCTTCTCGGCGCCGATCAACCTCCATTTCGATCAGAGCCCGGCCGACCTCGCCCGTCTCGCCCGCAATGAGACCGATCATTTCGCTCGCTGGCAGGCGCTGACCGATCTGGCGCTGCCGAACCTCCTGAAAGCGGCACGCGACGCCCGCGAGGGCAAGCCAGTCGTCTGCGAGGCGACTTTCATCGAGGCGCTGATTGCGGCAGCGGCCGACGAGAGCCTCGAACCTGCCTTCCGCGCCCAGGCGCTGGCTCTGCCGAGCGAATCCGATATCGCCCGCGAACTCGGCGGCAACAACGATCCCGATGCCATCCATGCCGGCCGGCAGGCGATCCTGAACCAGATCGCCGATGCCGGAAAGGACGTCTTTGCCGGCCTTTACGCGGCGATGACGACGTCAGGCGATTTCAGCCCGGATGCGAAAAGCGCCGGCCTGCGGGCGCTGCGCAATACCGCCCTCACCTACCTCTCGCATGCCGAACAGACTCCGGCCCGCGCCAAGGCCGCCTTCGATGCGGCCAACAACATGACCGATCTCAGCCATGCGCTGACGATCCTCGCCCATCGTTTCCCTGACAGCGCGGAGACCAGCGAGGCGCTGGCAACTTTCCGCGACCGCTTCGCGGACAATGCCCTGGTCATCGACAAATGGTTCGCGATCCAGGCCGGCATTCCTGGCGCAAAAACCCTGGAGCGGGTCCTCGCCCTGATGGACGACCCGCTGTTCAAGCGGACCAATCCGAACCGGGTGCGTTCGCTGGTCGGCACCTTCGCCTTTACCAATCCGACCGGTTTCGGCCGCGCCGACGGCGAAGGCTATCGCTTCCTCGCCGGCCAGATTCTCGATATCGACGAGCGCAACCCCCAGCTTGCCGCCCGCATTCTCACTTCGATGCGCTCCTGGCGCTCGCTGGAACGGGTGCGGGCCGATCACGCCCGCTCGGCGCTGACCGAGATCGAGCAGTCGGCCGATCTTTCGACCGACGTGCGCGATATCGTCGAGCGCACGCTTAAAGGGTAGTTTTGATTCGACTGGCCGCCGACGAAAACTCGGCGGCCGGTCGCCGATCGGTTCGAATCGTCTGAAAAGCACAAAATTATAAATAGTTAACGGATTTTTACCTTTGCCTCTGGACAAGGCGAATCACCCATGATTCTCTAAGTCAGGTTCGAGCGAGCGGCGCGCGAATCACACGAGGGACAAGGCGAAGAGATGATGGACGTGCGACGGGCAACCGTGGCCGAAGGACGGCTGCGTGTCGATTTTGACGGGCTGAAAGCCTGGCGAGACAGCCTTTCAGGCCGCGCGACATCGGAACCGCTGCTTCGGCATCTGCCGAAAGCCGAGCTCGTGCTGAAGCGGGCCATTCCGGCGCTGATCGTCGCTTTCCTCTCCGTCGTCGCCGCCTCGCATTTCTTCGGCATGATGAGCGAATATGGACGGTTGGAGTCCTCGGCCCGCCATGCCACGGCCCTTTCGGCGGCAACCGCCTCTGCCGTGTTTGCCGATGCAGCCGACATCTTCGATAGCGGCGACGTCGGCCAAGCGCAGGCCCGGCTTGCCAAATTCCTGCCGCAGGACCGGCTGGACAACGGCGCCTTCGTGCTGCTCGTCCAGGCAAGCGGCAAGGTTTTTGCCTCGACCACCGCCGGGCTTTCGCATGTGGGCAGCAATGTCGGCGATTTCTTCCCCGAGGTCTCGGCGATCCGGCGTTTCGGCGATCGCGCCGGCGTCATCGAAACGACGATCGGCGGCGTGCCGCATTATGCCGAGATCACGCTGATGGGCAATGCCGGCGGCTATATCGTCGCCGCCACCTCGCTCGACGAGATCGGCCGGCTCTGGCGCGAGCAACTGGCGCTTAACGTCACGCTGTTTGCCGGCATCTCCTCGATCCTGCTGGTCATCCTCTACGCCTATTACACCCAGGTGAAGCGCGCCCGCGATGCCGACGACATCTTCCTGGAATCGAACCTGCGCGTCGAGACGGCGCTGTCGCGCGGTCGCTGCGGCCTCTGGGATTTCGATTTCGAGAATCGCGAATTCTTCTGGTCGCGTTCGATGTACGACATGCTCGGCCTGCCGGGTTCCGACAAGACGATGGGCTTCGGCGAAGCCGCGCGGCTGATGCATCCCGATGACGGCGGGCTCTACGAGATCGCCCGCGCCATCGCCAAGGGTGATTCCGGCCAGGTCGATCAGATCTTCCGCATGCGCCACGCCGGCGGCCATTATGTCTGGATGCGCGCCCGCGCCCAGGTGATCCGCAGCAATTCCGGCCGCATGCACCTGATCGGCATCGCCATGGACGTGACCGAACAGCATCGGCTCGCCCAGCGCTACGCGGAAGCCGACCAGCGCCTGGCCGACGCCATCGAATGCACCTCGGAAGCCTTCGTGCTCTGGGACAAGAACGATCGCCTCGTCATGTGCAACACGCATTTCCAGCAGGCCTATGGTCTGCCGGACAGTGTGCTGGTGCCCGGCACCGAGCGCTCGGTGGTCAATGCCGCCGCCGCCCGTCCCGTCATCGAGCGGCGGATCGCCGATGCCGACGGTTCGGGCTATTCGCGCACAACGGAAGTGCAGCTTGCCGACGAGCGCTGGCTGCAGATCAACGAGCGGCGCACCCGCGATGGCGGCAGGGTCTCGGTCGGAACCGACATCACGCTGATGAAGCGCCATCAGGAGCGGCTGCGCGAATCCGAACGCCGGCTGATGGCGACGATCGGCGATCTCTCGGCCTCGCGCCAGACGCTGGAGATCCAGAAATCCGAGCTTTCGACGGCCAACGCCAACTATCAGGCGGAGAAGGAACGCGCCGAGGCTGCCAACCAGGCGAAATCGGAATTCCTCGCCAATATGTCGCATGAGCTGCGCACGCCGCTCAACGCCATCCTCGGCTTCTCGGAAATCCTGCAGAACCAGATGTTCGGGCCGCTCGGCTCGCTGAAATACGACGAATATGCCCGCGATATCCATGACAGCGGCAAACATCTGCTCAACGTCATCAACGACATTCTCGACATGTCGAAGATCGAGGCCGGCCACCTCCGGCTGCACCGCGAGCGCATCGACCTCGTGCCGCTGATCGAGGAAAGCCTGCGCTTCACCGCCATGCCCGCGGCCGAAAAGAACATCGTCATCGAACAACGCATCTGCTCCGGCCTGACGCTGATGGCCGACCGCCGGGCAATGAAACAGGTGCTGCTCAACCTGCTCTCCAATGCGGTGAAGTTCACCGACAATGGCGGCCGCGTCGCGGTGCGCACCCGCCGCGTCGACGGCGCCGTCCTCGTCACCATCGCCGACACCGGCATCGGCATTCCCCGCTCGGCGCTGGCAAAAATCGGCCAGCCCTTCGAACAGGTGCAAAGCCAGTATGCCAAGAGCAAGGGCGGCTCCGGCCTCGGGCTCGCCATCTCCCGCTCGCTGACCTCGCTGCATGGCGGCCGCATGAAAATCCGCTCACGCGAAGCTGTGGGCACCGTGATCTCGCTGCGCATCCCCGACGATATTTAAAGGCCACGTCAAAATCCGACCGTTGTCAGCCGGCCGATGCGGCGGTGAAAACCGCCAACTGAGCGGCGAAAGCACTGTTGTATGCGGGCCGCGCTTCGCCGCGGGCGACATAGGCGGAGAGGTTCGGATGATCGTCCAATATATCCGATCCCTTCAGCCTGAGCAGCACCGTCACCATCAGAAGATCACCGGCGCTGAAGGCGCCGTCCAGCCAGTCGGCATCGCCAAGGCGACGGGAAAGATCGTCCAGCCGTTTCCGGATGCTGACCTCGAGGGCATGCAGGCGCTGCTCATACCAAGGCTCGTCGCGCTCCAGGATTCTGGCGAGAGCGCGGTCGAAGATCGGCGGCTCTATGGTGTTGAGCGCGGCAAACATCCATGCGATCGCGCGCGCCCGGGCATTCGCATCCTCCGGCAGCAGGCCCGCATGACGCTCGGCGATATGGAAGACGATTGCTCCGGACTCGAACAGCGCGAGATCGCCTTCCTCATAGGTCGGAATCTGTCCGAACGGTTGAAGTCTGAGATGCGCGGGTTCTCTCATCGCCTTGAACGAAACAAGGCGAACGTCGTAAGGCAGCCCCACTTCTTCGAGTGCCCAGCGAACGCGCATGTCACGCGCCAGCCCCTTGCCGCGATCGGGCGAGTGTTCAAAGGCGGTAATGGTAATCGTCATTGGTGTTCTCCCGAGCGTGCCTGCCTTGAAGACGACCGGCTAAACGAGATTCCGACAGCCCATGTTCGAGATAATCCTCGCGGTCATTCCAGCTGATGTGAAATCATGCGCCTGAATTACCGGGCTTCACGACATTCTGGAATATTTTCCGAACCGCTTTCGAAAGCCGCTTTACCTCGGCTTCCAGGGTCTTGATGTCAGGGCAGTCGCCGGCGCGGCAGACGAGTTCGACGAGACCCGACGGCGCCTCCTTCGGATCGAACGGACCGTCAATGGACAGGCGGATCAGTTGCGAGAGGCCGGTATAAAGCGCGAAGGCCTCAAGGCATGTGTCGAGATCGGCTGTCGCCATCAGCCGGTCGCCAAGCACCTTCAGGGCCTCGCCGGTACTCATCCCGTTCACGGCAATGCCGACGCCTCTGGTCGGCGCAATCAGCGCCAGATATTGGGCGATGAATTCGAGATCGATGACGCCGCCGGAGATGAGCTTCAGATCCCACGGGCCGGATGGCGGCTTTTCCTTGTCGACCATTTCGCGCATCTCGGCGACGTCATGCGCCACCTTGGCAACGTCGCGATCGGCCGACAACACCTCCTGGACGATATGCTCGGCTTCGGCGATCAGGCTTTCATTGCCGCAGATCAGTCGGGCGCGGCTGAGCGCCATATGCTCCCAGGTCCATGCCTCCTCGCGCTGGTACTTGCCGAAAGCATTGATGCGGGTGGCGACCGGCCCCTTGTTGCCGGACGGGCGCAGCCGCATGTCCACCTCATAGAGCACACCTTCTGCGGTGGGCGCCGAGAAGGCGGCGATCAGCCTCTGGGTGATGCGGGTGAAATAACGCGTCGCGTCGAGCGGCTTCGGTCCATCGGATTCAGAGGCCGCATCGTCGTAATCATAGAGCAGGATCAGGTCGATGTCGGAACCGGCCGTCAGCTCGAAACTGCCGAGTTTGCCCATGCCGGCGATCGCGATGCGGCCGCCGGGATAGTCGCCATGGGCGGCCCGCATTTCGCTCACCACGGCATCGAGTGCCGCCGCGATGATGAGATCGGCCAGATGGGTGAAGGCGCGTGCGGCCATCGCACCGTTGATCGCGCCGGTCAGCAGGCGGATGCCGATCAGGAAACGCTGCTCGGCGGCAAAAATGCGCAGCCGGTCGAGTACCTCCTCATAGTGGCGCGCCTGGGCGAGCGAGCCCTTCAGCCGTTCGCCGAGATAATCGCGGGTCGGCAGTTCGGCCATCAGGCCGGGGTCGAGCATGCCGTCGAAGACATGCGGCTTGGCGGCGATCACCTCGGCAAGCCGGGGGGCCGAGGACATGATGTTGACGATCAGCGACAAGAGCGCCGGATTACTGCCGAGCAGCGAGAAAAGCTGGATGCCGGAGGGAAGGCCCGAGATGAAGCTGTCGAAGCGCAGCAGCGCCTCGTCGGCGCGCTTGCTTTCGCCGAAGACCCGCAAGAGCTCCGGTGCCAATTCCGTCAGCCTTTCGCGCGCTTCCACCGATTGCGTCGCGCGGTAGCGGCCATAATGCCAGGTGCGGATGATGCGGGAAATGTCGGACGGCCTGGTGAAACCGAGTTTCTTCAGCGTCTCCAGCGTATCGGGGTCGTCGCCCTGGCCGGTGAAGACCAGGTTGCCGGTATCGGTGGAAAGCCTGCTCTCCTGCTCGAACAGGTGGGCATAACGCCGCTCGACCGTTTTCAGCACGCCGACCAGCCGCTCGGAGAAGCTCGGCGTGTCGGTGAATCCCATCATGAAGGCAATGCGCTTCAGGTCGGCATCCGTCTCCGGCAACAGATGGGTCTGCTCGTCGCGCACCATCTGGATGCGGTGCTCGACATCGCGCAGGAACCAGTAGGCCTCCGTCAGTTCGTCACGGGTTTCCGCGTCGATCCATTTCGCCTTGGTGAGTTCACAGAGCGTTTCTTCCGTCGCCCGGCCGCGCAAGGCCGGCATGCGGCCGCCGGCGATCAGCTGCTGGGTCTGGACGAAGAATTCGATTTCGCGAATGCCGCCGCGGCCGAGCTTGACATTGTGGCCCTTGACCGCGATCGCGCCGTGGCCCTTATGCGCGTGGATTTGCCGCTTGATCGAATGGATATCGGCGATCGCCGCGTAATCGAGATATTTGCGGAAGACGAAAGGGGCGAGTCCGCGCAGGAAATCGCCGCCCGCCGCCAAGTCGCCGGCAACCGCGCGCGCCTTGATGAAGGCTGCCCGCTCCCAGTTCTGGCCCCTGCCCTCGTAATAGATCATCGCCGCATCGACCGGGATCGCCAGCGGCGTCGAGCCGGGATCGGGGCGCAGTCTGAGATCGGTGCGGAAGACGTAGCCGTCGGCCGTGCGCTCCTGCAGGATGCGCACCAGCCGGCGCATCATTCTCGGGAAGACCTCGATCGCGTCATCCGGGTCGGGTACCATGCCTGCTTCTTCGTCGAAGAAGACGACGAGGTCGATATCGGAGGAATAGTTGAGTTCGGATGCGCCGAGTTTGCCCATGCCGAGCACGATCAGCCCTGAGCCGTTGCTCGGTGCCGCCGGATCCCGCAGCCGCAGCTTCCCGCCCTCATGCGCAGCAAGCAGCAGATGGTCGATGGCAGCAGCGACCGAAGCCTCGGCAAGCTCGCTCAGCCAGGCCGTCGTCGCACGGCCGTCGAAGATGCGCGAGAGATCGGCGAGCGCCACGAGGAAGGCCACCTTGCGCTTGATGATGCGCAGCCTGCTCATCACCACGGATTCGGCGGGTGCCGCCCCCTCGCCTTCCGGTCGCCAGCACCCCCTGGCCTCGGCGACCAGCGCCTCGATCTGCGGCTCCAGCGGCTCGGTGACGGCGCCGGCGAGGATGGCGGGGTCGAGATTGGCGATTTCGCGCAGGAAGGGCGACAGCGTCAGCACCGCCGCAATGAAATCGCGAAGCGGCCCTTCCGTCTTCAGCATCGTCGCCACCGACGGCTCGCTTTTGCCGGCCTCTTGAAGGTCGGCCAGCGCCAACTTCAATTCCGTCTGGTTCAGCGGACGCAGCAGCCCTTCGGCGACATCCTTCAGGCCATGCGTCGATTTCGTCAGCATGCGCTCTCCCTGCTTTGGCACCTCAGGAAACGACGACGCAGAATCGCAGTCCGCGCCTTCGATCGAGATTAAACTAGGGTCTTGGCCGAAAACCGCCAATACGCGATTCAACCGATCGTATTTCGGCGGAAGAGATCAGGCAGCCTTGGCCGGGAAGATCATGCTGACGGTCAATCCGCGCTGTTCGGGTTTGTCGGGATCGGTATCGGAGAGTTCCAGCCGGCCGTTGTGCAGCTCCATCACCGCTTCCACCAGCGAAAGCCCGAGGCCTGTCCCGGGTTTCGACCGGCTTTCGTCGAGGCGGACGAAGCGCTTCACCACATCGTCGCGCCGGTCGGCCGGAACGCCCGGTCCGTGGTCGGCGACCGACAGGCAGATACCATCAGGGCGGCGGGAAAGCTTCAGCGATACTTTGCCCGCGCCTTCGGTATCGGAGGAATATTTGATCGCATTGTCGAGCAGATTGAAGATCGCCTGGCCGATCAGCTCGCGATTGCCCTGCACCTCGACATCCGGTTCGATGCTCGAACTGAGGCCAAGCCCGGCTTCTTCCGCCGCCGGTTCGTAAAGCTCGGCGCTATCGGAGACGATCGCCGAAAGCTCCACGGGCGACATCTCGGCGGCGACCGATCCGGCCTCGACGCGGGAGATCATCAACAGGGCGTTGAAGGTGCGGATCAGCTGATCCGATTCGGAAATAATCCCTTCCAGTGCTGCGCGCCGCGTATCGCCATCGCTGATATCGAGCGCATCGGCCGCCTTGTTGCGCAGCCGCGTCAGCGGCGTCTTGAGATCGTGGGCGATGTTGTCGGACACCTGCCGCAGACCCTCGTTCAGCTTCTCTATACGCTCCAGCATGGTGTTCAAAGACATCGACAAACGGTCGAATTCATCGCCCGAGCCGCCGACGGGCAGGCGCTGCGACAGGTCGCCGGCCATGATCTTCTTGCTGGCATCGGACATGCGGTCGATGCGTTTCAGCGCGTTGCGGCCGATGGCGAACCAGATGATGATGGCGCCGAGCCCCATGATCGCCAGGGCCACCATCAGCGCCTGGCGCACCAGCAGACGGAAACGCTCGGGATCGCCGAGGTCGCGGCCGATCAGGATTCTGAGACCGTTGTCGAGCACGAAGATATTGGCGATCGCCTTGTGGCGGCGCTCGATACCGCTGTCGGTATAGCGCTGATAGATGAAGGGCGCGGAGGTCCAGCCGATCTCCTCGAAGACACCCGGCTGCACCGACGCGACGTTGCCGGCGAGAATATCGCCCGAGGGACCGGCGATGATGTAGAGATTGGCGCCCGGCTGGCGGGCACGCCGCTCCATGGTGCGCAGGAGAAGGTTCATGCCGCCGGTGTCATAGGCGCGCTGCACCTGCTCCACCTCCTGGCGGACGGCGTCGCGGATCTGGCCGGTCAGCAGCCGTTCCGACATCGCCGTCACATAGAAGACCAGCGTCGCGGCGCAGATGGCGAAAAGCAGGATATAGAGTGCCGAAAGGCGGACTGCGGTGGACTTGAAGAGAACCCTGAAACGGCTCATCCCTCATCCTTGATCATGTACCCCGCGCCCCGGATGGTCTTCAGGAGGGGCTGGTTGTAGTCCTTCTCGATCTTCGAGCGCAGGCGTGAGACATGTACGTCGATGACGTTGGTCTGCGGGTCGAAATGGTAGTCCCAGACATTTTCGAGCAGCATGGTGCGGGTCACCACCTGGCCGGCATTCTTCATCAGATATTCGAGCAGGCGAAATTCGCGCGGCTGCAGCAGGATCTCCTTGCCGCTGCGGCGCACCTCATGGGAGAGCCGGTCGAGTTCGAGATCACCGACGCGATAGACGACGTCCTGATCCGGCGTGCCCTTGCGGCGGCCGAGCACTTCGACGCGCGCCAAAAGTTCGCTGAAGGCATAGGGCTTCGGCAGGTAGTCGTCGCCGCCGGCGCGAAGACCGGTGACGCGATCATCGACCTGACCGAGTGCAGAGAGGATGAGGACAGGCGTATGGATGGCCTTGCGGCGCAGCTCGCTGATGACGGAGAGCCCGTCGCGGCGCGGCAACATGCGGTCGATGACGATGACGTCGTAGGTATTTTCCGACCCCATGAACAGGCCGCTCTCGCCGTCGCTGGCGTGATCGGCGACGATGCCCGCCTCACGAAAGGCTTTCGTGAGGTAGACCGCGGCTTCGAGATCATCTTCGATGATGAGAATCTTCATGCGGCCGACATTACCCACCGGCTGCGTTTCGGCAAGGCTCAAAGCATTTTCCTGCGGGGCGGCGCTCATGGCGATCATCCTTCAAAGCTCAGAAGAATCGAGCCGCGCGGACTTTCGTCCGCACGGCTCTCGTTTTCTTAAGGATCAGCCCTGGCCGTTGATCGGAAGCGCAACGAAACGGCTTCCTTCACCGGACTGGATCTGGAACAGCGCACGGGTGCGGCCGTCCTTCTTGGCCTGGTTCAGCACCTTGACGATATCTTCGGGGCTGGAGACCTCCTGGTTGTTGACCGAAGTGATCTTCTCGCCTTCCTTGATGCCCTTGTCGGCAGCGTCGGAATCCGGGTCGATGCCGGTGATCGCCAGGCCCTTGCCGTCGTCGGAAGGACCGACCGTCAGGCCGAGATCGGCAAGCGCCTTCTCGGAAGCCGGTGCCTCAGGCTGCTGCGGCTGGTTGTTGTCATCGGCCGACGCATCCTTCTGATCGATCGGCAGCGTGCCGAGCTCGACGGTGAGAGACTGGGCCTTGCCGGCACGCCAGACCGAAAGCTCGACCTTGCTGCCCGGCTGCATCGCACCGATGCGGCGGCTGAGATCACGTGCATCCTTGATCGTTTCGCCATTCAGCGCAGTGACAACGTCGCCCGCCTTCATGCCGGCCTTGTCACCCGGCGATCCGGCCTGCGGGGCCACGACAAGGGCGCCGCTCGGCTCGGACAGGCCGATGGACTCGGCGATATCCTTGGTCACCGGCTGGATCTGCACGCCCAGCCAGCCGCGCGACACCTGGCCGTCCTTCATCAGATCGGCAACGACATCCTTGGCGGTCGAGGCGGGAATGGCGAAGGCGATGCCGACGCTGCCGCCCGACGGCGAGAAGATCGCGGTATTGATGCCGACGACTTCGCCGCTGAGGTTGAAGGTCGGACCGCCGGAGTTGCCACGGTTCACGGCAGCATCCACCTGCAGGTAATCGTCATAAGGGCCGGAGCCGATATCGCGGCCACGGGCCGAGACGATGCCTGCTGTGACCGTGCCGCCGAGACCAAAGGGGTTGCCGACGGCAACGACCCAGTCGCCGACGCGGACATTGTTGTCGTCGGCCCAGTTGACGTAGGTGAACTTCTTGCCCTTGCCGTCGACCTTCAGGACGGCGAGGTCGGTGCGCGGATCCTTGCCGATCAGCTTGGCATCGAGCTCGGTGCCGTCATTCATCACGGCGACGAAGGCCTGGCCATCGGACACGACGTGGTTGTTGGTGACGATATAGCCGTCTTCGGAGATGAAGAAGCCGGAGCCCTGGGCGACGGGGCGCAGACGACCCTTGCCGCCCGGACCGTTCGGGCCGCCATTCGGGCCGTTCTGGCCGAAGCGCCTGGGATGACCCTGCTGGTCATTCGGATCCTGGCCGAACTGCTTGAAGAACCGCTTCAGCGGGTGATCGTCGGGAAGGTCGTCGAAGCCGCGGCCGTTGAAATCGAAGGAGAAGCCGTCATTGTTGTCGGAGACGGGATTGACGCGGTTTTCGACCCGGACGGAAACGACAGCCGGCGAGACGGCGTCGACCACATTGGCGAAGCTCGGAACGGCAGGCGCCTGAACCTTGACAGCTTCGGCATAAGACCGGGTGATTTCGAGCGGAACGCCGGTTGCGAGCACAGCGGCTGCGATACCGGCGACGGTAGAAGCCTTGAGCACAGTGGCGAGGGACGGACGTCCGTTGAAATTCTTGAGCATTGGAGCACCTTCTCTTGTTCTTAAATCTTCAGACCGGCGACGCCGGATCAGTCGATGAATGAAGATATAGGACGCCGCACCTTACTGCGAACTGTCCGGCCAATGAAAAGTTGGTAATGTTTGTAATGTTTGCTTTTGGCCAAACGTGCCGCCAGCTTCCCGGGTAGCGCGGACGCGGCCAGATATGCTCGTCCGCCGGCTCAGCCCGGTCGGTTATTTCTTCAGAAGCTCACTCAGCTTCGCCTGTTCGTCGGCTGTCAGCTTGCTGCCGGTCGGCTTACCGGCCCTGTTGCGCGCAAAGACCAGCAATGACAGCCCGCCGGCGATCACCAGCAGCACTGGTGCGCCCCAGAGCAGCACCGTCTTCATGCCGACACGCGGCTTCAACAGCACGAACTCGCCATAGCGCGAGACGATATAGTTCAGCACCGCCTCGTCGCTGTCGCCATCGTTGATGCGCTCGCGCACCAGCAGGCGCAGATCCTTGGCCAGATCGGCATTGGAATCGTCGATCGACTGGTTCTGGCAGACCATGCAGCGCAGTTCCGCCGACAGGGCGCGGGCGCGCGCCTCAAGCGCCGGATCGGCCAGCACCTCGTCCGGATTGACCGCAAAGGCGGGGGCCGCCATCAGCAGCAAAGCGAAAGCCAGCAAGAGACGCCGCATCATTCCGCCGGCTCCATTGCAGCAGCAGGCTTCGCGGCTTTCGCCTTCCTACGCGGGGCGCCGACGCGCAGGCGGCGGTCGGTGAGCGAGACGAGGCCGCCGAAGGCCATGATCACCGTTCCGCCCCAGATGCAGAGAATGAACGGCTTCCACCAGATGCGCACGACGATGCCGCCGTCCTTGGTGGCGTCGCCGAGCGAGACATAGAGCTGGCTGAACCCAAAGGTCAGAATGCCGGCCTCCGTCGTCGGCATCTGCCGGGCGGTGTAAAGACGCTTGGCCGACCAGGTATCGGCCACCGCGACACCGGCGCGCCGGATGGTGAAGTGGCCGCGCTCCTCGGTATAGTTCGGCCCGGTCGCCGGCTGCATGCCGTCGAAATGCAGGCTGTAACCGCCGGCCTCGGTGATCGCGCCGGGCTTCATCTCGATGACGTATTCGCTCTGGAAGGTCGTGACGGCGACGATGCCGAGCACGGTGACGCCGAGCCCGGCATGGGCAAGAGCGGTGCCAAAGGCCGAACGCGGCAGGCCGGAAAGCCGGCGCCAGGCGATACTGGCGGAAACCTTGCCGATACCGGCGCGATACCAGAGATCGGCGATGGCGCCGAGGATGAGGAACAGGCCGGCCGCCAGCCCGAGCACTGACAGCACCGGTCCGCCATGTTGGACATAGAAGAAGGCCACGGCGGCCAGGAAGGCGAGAGCTGCGACGACATAGAGCCGCTGCAGGGCGCCGAGCAGATCGCCGCGCTTCCAGGAAAGCATCGGCCCAAAGGGCACGATGACGATCAGCGGCGCCAT